>NZ_CP048029.1:1286666-1930000 GCF_011290485.1 Caldichromatium japonicum
TGACCGCACAGGGCAGCCAGGCGGTCATCCCCCCACGCTCCAACCGACTCAATCCGCGCTCGTTCAACCGGCATCTCTACAAAAACCGCAATCTGATCAAGCGCTTCTTCTGTCGCATCCAGCAATTCAGACGCATCGCCACGCGCTACGACAAGCTCGCCTCGTCTTCCCTGTCGTTCGTTTATCTGGCTTGCACCATCGCCTGATTGACTTGATTGAGAATACACTCTAGCAACCTCGCATGTCCGGGCACCAGGCCGAATGACCGCGCCGTTTTGCATCGCTAGGAGGTTATTTTATATATTGATAAGAGACACATGCTTTTGAAATTGAGTGAGCTGTCCAGATGTCGTGGGCATGGAAAGACGAGACATGAGATTGCTGTCGTTTACCGATTCGGCGCGCCTATGAGCAAAGCCCGCCGGCGGGCAAGACGTGGCTTGAGGAGACCTACCCGGACATTGCCCGGCGCGCCAAGGGCGATCTGAAGAAGGCGACCGTCAGCCACCTGCGCCGCCTTCTCAATTCCCCCCAACGCATCATGCGCTACTTTGCGCTACTTCCAGCATCCCAAGCTCCATGATGCCGCGTAATATAAATTCATTGGTTTCGGATCAATAACACCGAATCATCGGTGACATGGGCCCGCGGATGGATCAAAGGAATAAACGCCGTAGTCTTGATTGGATGCCACTCATAGATCGAACCGATGAGATCTCTGATCACTGCGCCCCACATCTTTTTCCTCCTTACATGCGTATTGATCAACCTAGGCGGATCAAGCCTGCTGCCATGCTGAGATACCCGCCGTCGCTTAAGGTCCGAGCAGTCCAGCGATCCCCTCGAGGCTCAGGGCTGCGATCTCGGGAAGGCCCCCGCCGAGCAGACCGCGCAGCTCGCCGTATATGCCGACAGTATTGAAGATTGCCCGTTCGACCTGTTTCTCCCGCTCCTTCCAGAGCTTTTCCATTGCCCGCCGTTCGCGATTGAGTTGATCCTGGAGGGCGGTCAATGACTCGACGATCGCCGCAACCCGCTGGCGGAAGGCATCGCTTGCGAGATAGTCATAGACCGCTGCCATCTTTTCCTGCCTGCCTTCAGCTGCTGCCTGGGCGAAGGCGACCTGGATGAGCTGCTCGCGTAAGGCCACGGCCAAAGCGGGCCAGGTACGGCGGCTAGCTACCCAGACCCCATCGATCAGCCCGAACTCATAGACGCCATCAGGCAAGACAGTCGAGACCAGGACCGCGAGATTGCCCCCAGCGGCCCGCAGATCGTCCTTGAGCTTGGGGATCCAGGTGATCGACCAATGCTTGGTGTTCTTGGTCTCCCAGACGATGCGCCCGCAGACCTGACCGCGGTGGTTCTTGACCGTCTGGATGAGGTCGGCGCCTGCGACCCCCTTGGGCACAGGTGCGACCTCATCGAGGGGGAAGCGCTGAGCCAAGGCCGCCTGGATGTCGAGCTCCAGGACTTCGCCCTGGAGCTCTTGGCTGCCTTGTTCGCTTTTGCGTTGCAGGTCAGCGATGACGCGGCGCAGGTCCTCGAGCTGTTTGTCTTTTTCCTTCAGTTTCAAGTCTTGCTCAGCGGTCAGCATCTGACGCACATGGGTCTCCCAGTCGGCGCGCTGCGCTGCGACCTGACGGGCGACCTCAAGATCGAGCATTTGGGCGCGCGCTTCTAGGGCTGCGGCCTGTTGTCTAAGCGCAAGCTCGGACTGTTGGGCGCGTTCGCGCGTCTCCCGTTCAGCGGCAAGCCTGGCCTCGAGCGCTTGGCGTTCGCGCTCGGCTGACGCGCGTACCCGCTGCTCGGCCTGGGCGATGAGCACCTGTTGATGCTCCCTAAACTCGCAACGCAGGCGTTCCTCGGTCTCGAGGCGGGCGCGCTCGATCTCCTGCTGGCGCGCCTGTTCAAGCTCAAGCGCCTTCTGCTGCAAGGCGAGCGTCCGCGCCTCGGACTCGGCGATCCTTGCCTGGTATTCGGCCAGCAGGCGTTCGAGGGTCTGCAGTTTGGCCTGGGCGCGCTGCTCAGCCTCGCGGACAGTGGCTTGGATGCGCGCCTGCTGTTCGGCCTCGAGACTAGCGCGCACCTGGGCGCTGAGCCCCTCATTCAGGGTAAAGCTGTGTTCGCAACGCGGGCAGGTGATAGAGAGTTCGGTCATCGAGCGTCCTCGCACGGTCGAGATCTGGGTTGAGCCGGGCAAGCTGGAGCAAGGGCCCCGCCCTGGACCGTCCTGATGGCCTCGACCAGCCAGCCATAACCGATCCGCTCCTGTTGCGGATGCAGACGAGGGGCAGCCGATCTTGACATAGGTCAACATAGAGCTCGGACTCTGCCGGCGTCAAGCAGGCCAGATCGTGGCGGACGGGGGCGTACTCCTTGGTCCGATGGGCGCGATGGGCGAGCAGAGTGGAGCGATCCATCCATCAGCAAGGAGACCACCTTGGGGGAAATGATTGCGCAGCCCGTCGAGGATGGCAAAGCCGTGGGTATCCAGATCGCCCCAGTAATAGAGCTGGCAGGCATTGAGCCAAGGGCCCTGGGCCAGCGCCTCCCACCCATAGCCGGTGTCGATGATCTTCTGCATCTTCTCGAATTGCTCCAGCGTCCCCACCCTGATCCCTTGGCGGTCAATGGCCCCGGCTACGAACCGCGCCTCGACCGGGGTGTCAATAAACAGCAGTCTGCTGGGCTCTGCAACCCCGAAAAGTTCCCTACCTTTCAGGACCCCTTTGCCGGCAGCGCGCTGCCACTGGAGGCGCAGCGCTTGTGGCTTGAGGCCTATGCCAGCGACCTCAACCCCGTGGCGATCACCATTAGCAAGGCCATGATCGAAATCCCGTGGCGCTTTGCCGTCCGCCCGCCGGTGTCGCTGGGAACGCAGGCGCCCTTGGGAACACCGGTCTCTGGCCGGCTAGCGAGCGGGAGGGACGCTCGCGTTCCCGATACCAAGGCCCTATATCCTCTACGAGCGCAAGCTCAGGCCGAAGACGCGCGCGCCTAAAATGAGCTGATCACCGCTGCACCGGGCTGCCCTCAATGCTCGAAAGCCCCTGCCAGCCATGCAGGACTGGTCTTCAGCAGCGGCTCGAGCTGTTTCCCAAGCGACCACGCAATCATCCGGGACATGACACTAAGGTACGTGCCCGCCCATCAGTGACCTGAGATCTTGAGCCAAGGCCGCGCCGTCCTGGGCAACAGGCAGGATGGCAATCAGGCGTCTATCTGGGGCGATGACCAATAGATCAGGGCGATCGGCCATTGCAAGGCCTAGGGCATTGCGCAGGGTAGAGATCATCTCCGGCTCACCAGACAGGAGATGCAGGGCAGGGGACAGACGTGCGAAGTCGCGCGCCAGCTCCAGGCGTTCGGTGCCTTGTACCAGGACCAATTGCAGTGCAGTGAGCAACTTGGGCTGATCGGCGAGGCGATTGCGCGTCTCGATCAGGCGCTGCACCGCACGCTGACCCAACTCGCCTGCGAGATCGCCAAAGGCCAAAAGGGTCCAATGCCCCTCCAAGGACGCGCGATCGAATCTGACGCCAAAAGGATCGCGCAGCGCAAAATCAGGCAACTCGAGCGGTGGATCAAGCCGCACCCCCTGGATGGCTGGCGGGCCTTGGCGCGCCATCTGGACCTGATTGCCCCATTGATAGCCGACAACAAACAGCAACATTGCCAGGAGCGCCAAGGCCAGGCGCACGAGGGGCGGATGACGGTTGGGGAAAAACATGCAGTCTGAACCTGGATTAAGCTGGTAAGGCAATAGATTGGATTGATGACAAGGGTCACATCATGCGCGCAGCGGCCTTGATCCTGGCGCAGTTCTATCTCAACCACCGGTGGCGTTTCAAGCTCTTGGGTTTGGGTGTAGCAGGGGTGGCGGCATTGTTGCTGATCCAGGTCCTGTTGCGCGAGGTCAGTTGGCTGGACCTACCTGCTGGTTGGCTCGATGAAGGCCTGTAGCTGGCAATCTTTTGTGCGGCCCTGGCCTGCGAATATCTGGATTCGAGCCTGGGGATGGGCTATGGGACGACACTCACGCCCTTGCTGTTGCTAATCGGCCTTGACCCGCTCAATATCGTCCCTGCCGTGCTCCTCTCCGAGCTGATGACCGGTCTGGCCGCCGGTATCATGCATCATCGGGATGGCAACATCGATCTCATCGGTGATCCACAGGCGCGATACACCCTATGGCTCCTGGCGGCCTTGAGCACATTGGGTGCAGCGAGCGCCGCCCTGGTCGCGATCCGGCTCCCAGGCCCCTGGCTGACCCTGACGATCGCAGTCATCATCTTGGCCATGGGCGCAATCACCCTGCTTACCGCCCGTCGCCGGATCTGCTACCGGGTCGAGGGGATCTTGGCGCTTGGCCTGGTCGCTGCCTTCAACAAGGGCTTAAGCGGCGGGGGCTATGGCCCCTTGGTGACCCGGTGCACGGCAAGCCCCGTCGTTGAGGGCGGGGAAGGATAGCGCGGACGGCGCAGCCGTCCTTTGGTTTCAGTGTGGTTTCTGCTGCTGTTCGATATATTGGCGCACGATGGAAATTGGTGCGCCGCCACAACTTGAGGCGAAGTAGGACGGCGACCACAGCACGCCCTTCCAGTAGCGCCGTTGGAGATCGGGCCGCTCTTGGCGCAGCAGGCGGCTGGATGCGCCTTTGAGGCTATTCACGAGGCTGGAGACGGCAACCTTGGGCGGGTACTCTACCAACAGGTGGACATGATCGTCCTCGCCGTCCATCTTGATCAGTTGTGCTTCAAAATCCGTGCAGACGTTGGTGAAGATCGTTCGCGGTTGTGCGATGGCATCGCCGTTGAACACATTGCGGCGATGGTCATCGACCAAGAGACTGATTGAGCTATGCAACGGCTTCAAGCCTTCAAATTTGAGTTGAAGCCCAACGGCGATCAGGCGCGCGACCTGCGCCGCTTCGCGGGGTCGTGCCGCTTCGTCTACAACCGGGCGCTGGCGTTGCAACAGGAGCGGTATGCGACCGGCGAAAAGAAGCTTGGCTATTTTGGACTGAGCAAGCTACTTACCGAGTGGCGCAACAGCACGGAGACGGCGTGGCTGGCTGATGTCCCGGTTCATCCCTTGCAGCAGTCTCTCAAGGATCTGGACCAGGCCTACGCCAACTTTTTCGCCAAGCGCGCGGACGCGCCGCGCTTCAAGAAGAAAGGGCAATCCGACAGTTTCCGTTACTCCGATTCGGAAAAAATCAAACTCGACCAGGCCAACAGCCGTATCTTCCTGCCGAAACTTGGCTGGCTGAGGTATCGCAACAGCCGTGAGGTGCTTGGCGTGGTGAAGAACGTCACCGTGAGCCAGTCCGGCGGCAAGTGGTTCGTGAGTATCCAGACCGAGCGCGAGGTAGAGCGGCCCATCCCGCAGGGTGGCGCAGTTGGCATCGACATGGGCATTGTCCGCTTCGCCACCTTGAGCGACGGGACGGTCTACGCCCCGCTCAATAGTTTCAAGCGGCATGAGACGCGCTTGCGCAAGGCGCAACAGGCGCTCTCCCGCAAGGTGAAATTCAGCAACAACTGGAAGAAGGCGAAAGCCAGAGTCCAGCGCATTCATTCCCGCATCCGTAATGCCCGCCGCGACTTCCTACATAAGACCTCGACCGCGATCAGCAAAAACCACGCGATGGTGTGTATCGAGGACTTGCAGGTAGGGAACATGACCAAGTCGGCGGCTGGGACAATCGCACAGCCGGGCAGAAACGTTCGGGGCAAGTCTGGCCTAAACAAGTCCATTCTCGACCAGGGCTGGTTTGAGTTTCGCCGGCAACTGGACTACAAGCTGGCATGGCGGGGTGGCTGGCTCATTGCCGTGCCGCCGCAGAACACAAGCCGCACCTGCCCGTGCTGCGGCCATGTGTCGGCGGACAACCGCCAGACGCAAGATCGGTTCGAGTGCGTGGAATGCGGCTTTAAGGAAAACGCCGATGTGGTCGGCGCGATCAATGTGCTAAGGGCGGGACACGGCAGACGCTTCTGTCGGGATGTGTGATGAGCATGTCAGCCCGGATGGCCTGTGGATCGAGCCGCGCTGGCGGCCGGAAGCAGGAACCCACCGGAGCGACTTAGGCGTGGCTCAATGCTGCGCCTAAGCGCAGTAGGAATTTCCGGCCTCAGGCCGGGGAGGATGTCAACTCTGGTCAGGTGGTCTCGGGCGTGCCGGCGCGTCAGGCAGTGGCCATCACCTCAGTTGCTGAGTCAGTGCCCTGTTTGGTCGGACTGATTGCCTATCTGGTTTGGGGACGGGGGATCGACTGGGCGCTCAGTCTGCCGCTGGTGACGGGGGCGCTGATGGGTTAAGGAAAGGTTTGAAAGGCGCGACACCTCCCTGTGTCGCAGGGTCAATCCTGGGTTTCAGGAACCACGACGGGCAGCGACCGAACCGCGGGTGCTTAAGAGGAGGAAGGCGGCGATCAGGAAGGCGATGACCGCAACCAGGCTGACCATGGTCACGGGCTTGTTGGCCGGATCAACCACCTTGAAGGGCGCGCCGATCTTGACCAGGATGGCCGAATGCTTGGGATCGGCCAGCAGATAGCCGCAAAAGCCGAGGAAGGCGCCATAGAAGACCATCTTGGCATCCAGATAAAGGCCAACCAAAAAGGCGACCATGGCGGTCATCATGATCAGGGTCACCGCTGCCTTTTGCCCGCCGAGCGCCGAATCAACGCCCATCTTGTGGAGCAGGTCCAGGACCCAGATGAAGGCGCCCCAGATGATGACCTGTTTGATGAGATAGAACAGGCGGGAGTCGCCGCGCGCATAGGCATTGCCCCAGGCGGTGATCAAGGAGATCACGCCGATCACGGGGACAAAATAGCCCCAGTATAGGGCGATCCCCGTCGCGCCCTCGCGGGTCAGGACAAAGAGCGCTACTGTACCGGCATAGAGCACCATCAAGGGAAATAGAGCGGAGAGCAATGAGCCTTGTGATTTTGCAGACATCGCGATAACCCTCCTGAAAGATTTGGGTTGCGGGTTGATTGGGCTGTCTAGACTACATGCCAGACCGCTGGACCGGTCGAGCACCTGGATATTAACCCTTACTGAAACTGCGTGTTAAGGGTCAGACGCATCAAACCCCAAGGCTCATCGTGCGTCCCTGAAATTGCCTGAGTCCGCGCGAAGGTCTAGAGTTTAACTCACCTTCCCCCACCCGAGCTGACCGCCGTGCGCCTGCTATCCGCCTGCCAACCCTTGCATATGGCCGGGTTTCTGCTCATCGGCACCTGGTTACTGACGAGCACCCTCATCCTGCCGGCGGAGGCCGCCCGCCGGATCGAGCGGCTGTCGGGGGTCGATTATTTCGGCGAGGATTATGCCACCCTCAAGGGGGTGACCCTGGAAGACTGTGAATCCGCCTGCCTGGGCGACAGCCGCTATCGGGCCTTTACCTTCAACACCAATGTCGGCTGGTGTTTTCTCAAGGCGAGCCGAGGGGAGACCCGGCCCTTTGCCAATGCGGTCTCGGGTGAGGTCGTGGAGGAGGGGCAGGCAGCGCCTGTGGTTTCAGCCGAGACCAGGTTTGCCGACCTAGACTTCCTGCCGGCGCGCGAGCGCGATGCCGCGCAGCGTCTGGCTGCCAAACTGAACGCGATGCTCCGCCCCCAGTCAGGTCTCAAGGCCTTGGTCGAGCAGGCGCGTGCGGCCTTTGCCGCAAAGCGCCTGGACGAGGCCAGGGACCTGCTCGAGCAGGCGACCGCCCTGGCGCCCAATGATCGCGCCCTATGGCTTGGACTGGCCGAGGTCTCGCTGGCTTCCGCCCAGACCGGCGACTGGGATCAACGCAACCGCCTGCGCCGCCAGGCGAGCGCCGCTGCGCTCAATGCCTACGGCCTGAGCGCGCGGGACGAAGAGCGGGCCGAGGCCCTCAGATGGATCGCACAGACCTTTGCCGCGCGCGATGAGTGGCGGGCAGCGATCCGCGCCAATCGCACTGCGCTCGCCCTGGTCGATGACCCTGATCTGCACACCCTTCTGGAGCAGCAGGTCGCCGAGCATGGCTTTCGCCTGACCGAGCATCAGGTCGATGCCGATGCGGCCAACCCGCGCATCTGTCTCGAGTTCAGCTATCCCCTGGACCTGCATCACCCCTATCTCTCGGACTTCGTGCGCGTGGTCGGACGCACGGATCTAGCGATCGAGCCCGAGGCGCAGCGGATCTGTATCGATGGGGTGCAACACGGCGATCGTTATCGCGTCCAGGTGCGCCCCGGCCTGCCCACCGCCGACGGCGAGACACTCCATAAGGGCGCTGAACTTGAGGTCTATGTACGCGATCGCTCGCCTCAGGCGCGGTTTGTCGGCCGCGGCTATGTCCTGCCCAAGGGGGACGAGGCGGCGATCCCGGTGGTGACGGTCAATACCGAGCGCCTGGATGCCGAGGTCGACCGCATCGGCGACCGTGGGCTGACCCAGGCGCGCGCTCAAGGTCTACTCCATCAGGTGCTCGGGGACTGGAACCTGGAGCAGATCCGCGAGGAGCTCGGCGGGCGGGTGTGGGAGGGGGCGATCGCGGTTCGCTCGGAGCTCAACCGCGAGGTCACCACCGCCATTCCCGTCGGCGAGCTGGTCAAGGATCTCAAGCCCGGGGTCTATGTCCTGACGGTGCGCCCGCACAATGCTCCAGATGAGAGGGAGCAACTTGCCACCCAATGGTTCCTGGTCTCGGATCTAGGGCTGACCGCACTCAGCGGTACCGACGGGCTGCACGTCCTAGTGCGCGCACTTTCGACCGCCAAGCCCCTGGTTGGGGTCGAGCTTCGCCTGATCGCGGTCAATAACGAGATCCTGGGGACGGCGCGCACCGATGATCAGGGCTATGTTCGGCTGCCGCCTGGCCTGCTGCGCGGGAAAGGGGGCAATGAACCGGCTTTCTTGGTCGCCGAGTCGCACGGAGATTATGGATTCCTCGACCTCAAGCAACCGCCTTTTGATCTCAGCGACCGCGGGGTCGAGGGGCTCGCCCCGCCTAAGGCGCTGGATGTCTATCTCACGAGCGAGCGCGGGGCTTATCGCCCAGGCGAGACCCTCTATCTGACGGCGCTCGCCCGCGATGCCCAGGCGCGTGCGGTCAAGGACCTGCCGCTGACCTTGATTATCGAACGCCCCGATGGGGTCGAGTGGATGCGCAGCCTGCTTCAGGACCAGGGTGAGGGCGGCTATGGCGCATCCGTTCAGCTCCCCTCGACCGCCCAGCGCGGCACCTGGCGCGTCGCGGTCCATGCCGACCCCCAGGGGCCGGCCCTTGCCGAACTTCCCTTCCTGGTCGAGGACTTTCTGCCCGAGCGCCTCGATCTGACCCTCAGTGCGTCGGTCAAGGCCATCGACCCGAAGGCACCGCCTGCGGTGAACCTCGAGGCGAGGTTCTTATATGGGGCGCCGGCGAGCGGGCTGGCGATCGAGGGCAAGGTCGAGGTCAGGCCGGCACCAGGGCTTGCCGATCTGCCCGGCTATCGATTTGGTCTCATGAGCGAAGAGCTCGCCCCCTTTTCCGCCCCCCTGACCGCATCCCAGACTGATACCCAGGGGCGGGCCTTGGTCATGCTCGATCTGCCGGGGCTGCCGCCGACCAGTAGGCCGCTCGAGGCCGAGGTGCGGCTGCGGGTGGTAGAGGAGGGCGGGCGCCCGGTCGAGCGACGGCTGAGTGTGCCCGTGCGCGCCGCAAGGCCGCGGTTAGGGGTCAAACCCCTGTTCGGTGACCGGGTGGATGAGGGCGGCACGGCGGTCTTTACCGCCATCGCCATCGATCCCGAGGGTCAGCCGCTTGGACTGGCGGGCGCGCGCTGGACGCTCGAGCGCCTACGCACCAACTTCCAGTGGTATCACCGCGACGGCAGTTGGGAGTTCGAGCCCGTGACCACCAGCGAGCGTGTGGCCTCGGGCAGCATCGATCTCGCCGCGGATGGGTCGGCGCGCATCGAGTCGCGGGTTGATTGGGGCAGCTATCGCCTAAGGCTCGAGATGCCGGACGGCTCGGCACTGCCAGTGGACCTCGAGTTCGATGCCGGTTGGTCGGTTAGGCCCAAGACCCAGGACACGCCGGACCTGTTACAGGTCAGGCTCGATAAACCGGTCTATCGGGTCGGTGAACGGGCGCGGGTGCATCTCCATGCGCGTTTTCCCGGTATCGCCCTGATCATGGTCATCGACGATCGGCTGATCGCCATGCGCGCCCTCGAGGTAGGCGAAGGGGAGGCGACGATCGAGCTGCCGGTCACCGCGGACTGGGGGCCGGGTGCCTATATCACCGCCGCCCTCTATCGCCCGATGGACCTGGGGGCGCGACGCATGCCCGCCCGCGCCCTAGGCCTGCAATGGGCGACGGTCGATCCGGGCCAGCGGCGCCTGGCGGTCAGCATCCCTGAGACGCCGGCGCTCAAGGCACCCATCCGCCCGCGCCAGAGTATCGAGATCCCGATCGCGGTTGCCAATGCCCGGCCCAGCGAGCCCCTGTATGCAACGGTCTCAGCCGTGGATCTGGGCATCCTCAATCTCACGCGCTTTCAGCCCCCGGCGCCGGATGACTGGTATTTCGCCCAGCGGCGGCTGGGGCTGGAGATCCGCGACCTCTACAGCCGGCTCATCGACCGGATGCTGGGCGAGCCTGGGCGGGTGCGCACCGGTGGTGACCGTCAGGGCCTGCAGATCGAGGGCCCACCGCCGACCGAGGAGCTCTTGGCCTATCACTCCGGGGTGATCCGCCTCGATACCCAGGGGCGGGGGCGCATCGAGCTTGCGCTTCCCGAGTTCAATGGGACGGTCAGGGTGATGGTCATGGTCTGGGGCGCCGAGGTCCTGGGTCATGCGGTCAAGGACCTGGTGGTCCGCGATCCCATCGTCATTATGCCCAGTCTGCCGCGCTTCTTGGCCCCGGGCGACCGTTCGCGTCTGCTCCTGAGCCTGGACCCCGTGGAGGACCTGGCCGGTCCTGTCACGCTCGTGACCTCTGTCGAGGGGCCGCAGGTCCAGATCCCCGCCGAGTCGCAGCGACTTGACCTGAGCCTGGAGCCTGGCGCGCGCAGAGAATTGAACATCCCGCTCATCGCCGACTCGGAGGGGGATGCGCGCCTGAGGATCGAACTCAACCCCCCCACAGGTGGATCCCTGCGCAAGACCCTGAGGCTTCCTGTTCGCACCAATCAACCGCGCGTCGGACGCACCGAGACCCTAAGCCTTGCGCCCGGGGCCGAGCTTAGGCTCGATGCAGTGCGTCTTGCCGATTATCTGCCGGCAACAGGGGCGCTCCTAGTCTCGGCAGGTCCGACGGCGCGCCTGGATGTCGCCGGGCTCTTAGCGGCCCTCAACCGCTACCCCTATGGCTGTGCCGAGCAACTGACCAGCCGCGCCCTGCCGCTCCTTTATCTCGATCAGGTCGCTGAATCCGCAGGTCTCGTCGGCGAGGGCAAGGCCAGTGAGCGGGTGCGCGCGGCGATCGATGCCCTCCTCTCCAAACAATCGAGCGAGGGCGGCTTTGGGCTCTGGGGCCAGGAGGACGGCAATGACCTGTGGCTGACGGCCTATGTCGCCGATTTTCTAACCCGGGCGCGCGAACGCGGCCAGCCGGTGCCCGAGACCCAGTTCCAGATGGCGCTCGATGCCCTCCAGAACGGCGTCAGCCTGGACTCGGACCTGAGCGAGGGCCGCGCGGGCATCGCCTATGCCCTGTATGTGCTTGCGCGCAACGGGCGGGTGGCGATCGGCGACCTGCGTTATCTCGCCGACAACAAGGTCGAGACCCTGGATACCCCCTTGGCCCTGGCCCAGTTGGCCGCGGCCCTGGACCTGCAAGGGGATCGCGAGCGGGCGGATCGGCTCTTTCGCGCTGCGCTCAAGCGCCTCACCACCGCCCGCGAGGGGGGCGGCTATCGCGCCGACTATGGCTCGATCCTGCGGGATGGCGCAGCGCTCCTGACCTTGGCCGCCGAGTCCAAGGGCGCGGCCGTGGATCTCGATCCGCTCGCCCAGCGCCTGCAGGCGCTCTGGATCAGTGAGACCCATACCAGCACCCAGGAGCAGGCCTGGTTACTCCTGGCCGCCCATGCCCTGATGCGCTCAGGCCCTTTGGCCGCCCTGGAGATCGAAGGGCGGATGTATCCGGGGTCTTTCTATCGGCGTCTGACCGCTGCTGAGCTAGCCTCCAAACCCCTGGTGCTCGTCAACCGCAGCGACCGGCCACTGACGGTGATCCTCACCACCAGCGGTATCCCTGCTCGGCCTTTGCCTGCAGGCGGCAATGGCTATCGGATCGAGCGCGCCTATTACGACGCCGAGGGGCGGCGGGTGCGACCCGAACGCATCACCCAGAGCCAGCGCCTGGTCGCTGTGATTACGGTGAGCGCCGACCACCCGCGCGCGGCGCGCCTGCTGATCGATGACCCGCTACCCGCGGGGTTTGAGATCGAAAACCCGCATCTCGTCGGTTCGGCCGACATCGGCGGTCTGGCCTGGCTCGAGGTAGAGCAAGAGGTCAGACATGCCGAGTTTCGCAGCAACCGCTTCATCGCCGCCCTGGATCGCGCAGCTGAGGATCCGGCTCTGTTCCATCTCGCCTATTGGGTGCGCGCCGTCTCGCCTGGGGCCTTCATCCATCCGGCGGCGACAGTTGAGGATATGTATCGCCCCCGCCTGCGCGCCTGGAGCGAGAGCGGACGGGTGGAGATCGGCGAATAGGTGAGCGCCGGCCTCCCGCCGGCAAATTGAGCTGCGATGATCAGACCGCGCCGAATCATCTCCGGCGGCCAGACCGGCGTCGATCGCGCCGCCCTGGATTGGGCGATCGCGCGCGGCATCCCCCACGGCGGTTGGTGCCCTAAAGGGCGCCTGGCTGAGGATGGACCGATCGACCCCAGGTATCTCCTGACCGAGACCGAGTCGGCAGCCTATGAAGAGCGAACCTGGCGCAATGTCCGCGACAGCGACGGCACCCTGATCCTCAACCGCGGTGACCTTGCAGGCGGCTCATTGTTCACCCTCTATTGTGCCGAGCGCCTGGGTCGGTCCTGTCTGGTCGTGCCTTTAGAAGAGGCAGGGCGGTGGGTTGAGCCTGCGCGCGCCTGGCTTACCGCCCATGAGATCCGGGTACTCAATCTCGCCGGACCGCGCGCCAGCCAGCGGCCAGGGATCGAGGCGCAGATCTGGGGGTTCTTGGATGCGCTGTTTTGCCAACAGGATCAACAGGATGCCGGCTAGCCTGTGTACCGCGCACCCAGGGGATATTCCGCAACCGGGCATGATGCCGGTGAGACGCTGGTGCTCTAACGCCCTATGGGGATCGCTCATCGCCTGCGCCCTGCTGGGTGCAGCCTGGTTCGGCCTTGACCGCTGGATCGCCGCCGCGCCGCTTCCCGACTTCAGGCTCTCCAGCTCGATTGAGATATTCGACCGCTCAGCAAGGTTGCTCTATGTCGGGGCGCTCGTCGATGGGCGTTGGCGGCTGTCTGTGGAGCTTGCCCAGGTCGATCCGCGTTATCTGGAGTGGCTCAAGGCGATCGAGGACCGGCGGTTTAGCGCCCATTCGGGGGTCGATGGCTGGGCTCTGCTGCGTGCCGCCTGGCAATGGGCCTCCCAGGGGCGCATCGTCTCGGGCGGTTCGACCCTGACGATGCAGGTGGCACGTCTGCTGGATCAGCGCCCGACCCGCAGTCTTTTGGGTAAACTGCGTCAGATCCGCCTGGCGCTTGCCCTCGAACGCCGGCTCACCAAAGACGAGATTCTTCGGCTCTATCTCATCTTGGCCCCTTATGGCGGAAACCTGGAAGGGATCCGCGCCGCTACCCTGGCCTGGCTCGGTCATGAACCCAGGCGCCTGACGCCGGCTGAGGCGGCGCTGCTGATCGCTTTGCCCCAGGCCCCTGAACGCCGCCGTCCCGATCGCGATCCAGCTGCCCTCAAACAGGCGCGCGATCGCATCCTTAGGCGACTTCATGATCTGGGGTACATCGATGCTCTAGAGCTCGCCGAGGCGCTCAAGGCCCAGGTGCCCGAGAGTCGTCGCGCCTTGCTGCGTCTGGCCGCGCATCTGGCCTGGCGGATCCAGGCTGCCAATCCCGAAAGAAAGGCGCTCGCTGCGACCCTGGATGCGCGGTTACAGGCAGGGCTCGAACGCCTGGCCGCGCGGCGCGCCCAGCTCCTCGGCGAGCGGCTCTCGGTTGCCATCCTGGTCGCCGATCATCGAACGGGCGAGGTCTGGGCCGCGGTCGGCTCGCCCGATCCATTTGCCACCGACCGCTGGGGGTATCTAGATATGACCCGCGCCGTCCGCTCGCCGGGCTCAACCCTCAAGCCCCTGATCTATGGCCTGGCCTTCGAGGAGGAGATTGCCCAGCCCGAGAGCCTGATCGAGGACCGGCCGACAGGTTTTGCCGGCTATGCGCCAAATAACTTCGATCGCAGCTTTCAGGGCACGGTCTCGGTGCGCACGGCCCTCCAGTCATCGCTCAATATCCCTGCGATCCGCTTGCTCGATGTGCTGGGTCCTGCCCGTCTGCTCGGGCGTCTGCGCCGCGCAGGGGTCACGCTGGTCCTGCCCAAGGCTGCGGCGCCGAATCTGGCGATCGGTCTGGGCGGTGCAGGCCTGCGGCTGTGCAATCTGGTCCAGCTCTATGCGGCGATCGCCCGTGGCGGGACGGCGGTCGAGCTGCGCGAGCTCTTAGATCAGCCGAGATCGAGCTCAAAACCGGTCCAAATCGTACTCACCGAGCGCGCCGCTCGACTGGTGACCTCGATCCTCGCCGATGTCCCTGCGCCCGATCGCGCGCGCACCGGTGAGCTCGCCTTCAAGACGGGGACCTCTTATGGGCAGCGCGACGCCTGGGCGATTGGTTATGACGGGCGTTGGGTTGCAGGCGTCTGGGTCGGGCGGCCTGATGGTGCGGCGGTACCCGGGCTGACCGGTATCGATGCCGCCGCCCCCATCCTCTTTGCCGTCTTCGATCAGCTCAGGCCCCGCATCCCACTTCCCCAGCCGCCATCCCCTGGGTCAGCACCAAGGCTCGCCGACCTCCCGTCGCATCTCCAGCACATCCCCGCTGGTCCTCGCTCGGTAGAGCGCGGCACGCAGGCGTTTTGCCTGCAAGAGCAGACAGGAGGTTTGCGGCTAGGATGCCTAGGTCCCGCCGAGCCCCTGCAGATCGCCTATCCGCCGGCAGGGGCGCAGATTGAGCTCGGCTTCAGCACCCCGCAGCCGATGGACCTGATCCTCAAGGTGCGCGGTGGTACTCCACCCTTCGTCTGGTTTGCTGATGGGAGACCGGTTGCCCACACCGCCTTTGCCCGAGAGGCACATTGGTTGCCAGAGGGTCCGGGCTATGTCACCCTAAACGTGGTCGATGGGCGAGGCGAGTCGGCACAGGTTGAAATCCGCATTCAGTAGCGCAGTAGCGGTATTGCATAGCCTCGACGTATCCTGTAATCGCCAGATTCTAGGTCAGGATACGCAACCTGGAGCAATCAGTAGAAAAAATGATGTGGACAAGATTTCAGGGAGGGGTGGGTGAGGCCATGAAAGCAAAAGAACAACAACTGGATCGTATCGTCCATCGGTTGACCCCGCGGGTCGAGCAACATCTCTATCGGATCTTCGGGGTACTCGGTTTAATCCTGTTGCTCACGGTCATCCTGCACTGGTTTGTCATCTTTAAGCCGCGGCTCCTCGCTGAGTCCGAGGGGTGCGCTGCGGCGCTTGCCCAGTCCTGGGCTCAGAAGATCGAGCTCCTGATCGATGAAGCAGATGAAGAAGCTGTGCTGCGTACGCAATTGACGGCCTTTTTTCAGTCCATCTTGGAACTCACCGGACCACCGGCCGGCAGACCGATGATCCATCGCATTTCTCTCTCCCTGAGCGCAGGGCCCTTTAGAGGATTGACATTGGATCTCGGCACTGGGGGCTCAGAGCCATCCTTTTTGATCGAACTCCCGGTTCAACACCGACACCTGCTTCAAGTCAATGCGGCGTCTGAGGGGCTCGGCAGGCTGATTTTCTATTTTGATCGCCGGGTCATCGAGCAGTTCGCCAACCAATTGGCAATAACCCTGATCGTGGTCGCGATGTTGATCGGCGGGGTGATGACTCTGATCTCGCTACAGATCCGCAGGCTGTTGCAGTGGCTGCATCAAGGGGAGGAGAACCTGCGCGCCGTCTTTGAAGCTGCGCCCTTCCCGATGATGCTTCAGGTCAATGAAGATAAGAGGCTTTGCTGGGCTAATGTGGCAGCCCAGCGTTATCTCGCGCTGCATG
The DNA here is from genome assembly GCF_011290485.1 of Caldichromatium japonicum. GTDB lineage: Bacteria > Pseudomonadota > Gammaproteobacteria > Chromatiales > Chromatiaceae > Thermochromatium > Thermochromatium japonicum. The sequence goes on from NZ_CP048029.1 coordinate 1,302,930, forward strand.
AGAGCCCAGATGGCTGCTTCTCCAGCCCGATCTGGGAGGATCTAGCGCAGTCACTCCCCGCCCAGCTGGGGGAAATGCGCGAGGTGCAGCTCGATGCAGGCAGGCGCTGGGTGATGGTCTCGGCGATCCCAGTGAGTTTCTCCGGGGTGCCCAGTCGAATCATCGGGCTCGCTGATATCAGCGCGCTCAAGGCGGTCCAGGATGAGCTCCATCTTGCCTCGATCACCGATCCTCTGACCGGGCTTTATAACCGGCGCTATCTCTATCAGCGTCTTGAACAGGAGATCGAGTTCGCCAATCGCTATGCTCATCCGCTCTCGATCATCCTATTCGATCTCGATTACTTCAAGCAGATCAACGACAGCTTCGGACACAATTTGGGTGATGAGGTGCTGGTCTGGATCAGCGGCATCTTGCGCTCGACCATCCGCGAGGTCGATATCGCCGGACGGCACGGGGGCGAAGAGTTCTTGGTGATCCTACCGCATACGGACCTGGAGGGGGCCATCGAGGTAGCCGAGCGCCTGCGTTCGGAGATCGATTCGATCGAATGGTCGGTGCATGGGCTTAAGGTCACCATCAGCGGCGGGGTAGCCCAATACAATGGCGAGCCGCTCGATGAATTTGTCCATCGTGCCGACTGCAAACTCCTCGAAGCCAAGGAGTCCGGACGCAACCGCATATGTATCGCTGAGGGATCAGCACCTAGCCTGATCCGCTTGTTTTAGAGAAAGATGGAATCAAACCGCTGAGCGTTGTTCCTGTGCCGTCATTCTGGCGAAGGCCGGAACAGACTTCAGAAACATCAGCCGAATGCAGATGAGGCGCGTTGTCGCCGCGAATGGATCAGTCTCTCCTTAGCCCTTCATGGAATTGAAGAATTCCTCGTTGGTCTTGGTCGCCTTGAGCTTGTCGTGCAAGAACTCCATGGCTGCGAGTTCGTCCATGGGGTGCAAGATCTTGCGCAAGATCCAGACCTTTTGCAGCTCATTGGGGTCCATGAGGAGCTCTTCGCGGCGGGTCCCCGAACGGTTGATGTTGATGGCGGGGAAGATACGTTTTTCGGCGATGCGCCGGTCGAGATGGAGCTCCATATTGCCCGTGCCCTTGAACTCCTCATAGATCACATCGTCCATCCGCGAACCGGTATCGATCAGGGCAGTGGCGATAATGGTGAGTGAACCTCCCTCTTCGACATTGCGCGCCGTCCCGAAAAACCGCTTGGGGCGCTGGAGAGCATTGGCGTCGAGACCACCGGTGAGGACCTTGCCCGAGGAAGGCACGACCGTGTTATAGGCCCGCGCCAGACGGGTGATCGAGTCAAGCAGGATGACCACATCGCGCCGGTGTTCAACCAGGCGTTTGGCCTTTTCGATCACCATCTCGGCGACCTGAATATGCCGGGTGGCGGGCTCGTCGAAGGTCGAGGAGATGACCTCGCCGCGCACCGAGCGCGCCATCTCGGTCACCTCTTCGGGGCGTTCGTCGATCAGGAGCACGATCAGATAGCATTCAGGGTGATTGTGGGCGATCGACTGGGCGATGTTTTGCAACATCATGGTCTTGCCGGCCTTGGGCGGCGAGACGATCAGCCCGCGCTGCCCCTTGCCGATGGGTGCGATGAGGTCGATCGTGCGGGCGGTGATGTCCTCGGTGCTGCCGTTGCCGATCTCGAGCTTTAACCGTTCCTGAGCGAAGAGGGGGGTGAAGTTTTCAAAGAGGATCTTGTTCTTAGCGTTTTCAGGGCGGTCATAGTTGATGTCATTGACCTTCAGCAGCGCAAAATAGCGCTCTCCGTCCTTGGGTGGGCGGATCTTCCCCGAAATGGTATCGCCGGTGCGCAGCGCAAAACGCCTGATCTGGCTTGGTGAGACATAGATGTCATCCGGTCCGGCGAGATAGGAGGCATCCGCCGAGCGGAGGAATCCAAAGCCATCAGTGAGGATCTCGAGAACGCCATCGCCATAGATATCCTCGCCCTTTCTGGCCTGGGCCTTGAGGATGGCAAAGATCAGGTCTTGTTTGCGCGAGCGGCCAACGCCTTCGATCTCCATGGATTGCGCCAGTGTAACCAGTTCATGCACCGGCATCTTCTTGAGTTCGGTCAGGTTCATCACGGTTCTAGTTTAGGGATCGGTGAATTCAAAGGGGGGCGCGTCACCCGTAGGATGGCGCCGGGTACTGGCTTGGATGGACAGCGCGCTCGTCCCACTGGGAGGGGCACTGTATGCAGGATCGTGACAGGACCGTGCCGCGGCCCCGCCATATACCCTATAGGGATTTTAGAGATTGCTATCGATAAAGGCTGTCAATTGCGACTTGGAGACCGCGCCGACCTTGGTGGCCTCGACCTCACCGTTACGAAAGAGCATCAGGGTAGGGATCCCGCGGATGCCATAACGCGGCGGGGTATTGGGGTTTTCGTCGATATTCAGTTTGGCGATCTTGATGCGCCCGGCATATTCATCGGCGATCTCATCGAGCAGCGGGGCGATCATTCGACAGGGACCACACCATTCGGCCCAATAATCGACCAGTACTGGCTGGGGGGATTGCAGGACCTCTTGCTCAAAGGTGTCATCGGTCACATGGATGATGCGATCGCTCACTGAACTCATCTCCCTTCAGGTTGACCATTGAGCGGTATTGGCTAGCTGGATGGATGCAAAGCATGTGCGGACAGGACTGCGTTTGTCATCAACATGCGGGGCGGGGCAAAAGGCACCTGGGCGTTGATATTAGCCCGTAAAGCTTGGATGCTATTTGATCCAAAGCGCGGGCGATTTGCAAGACTTGTGCGCGCCCTGACTCAGGCATCTCAACGGATTTTGTACAGCCTCATGACTGCTGCCACCCATCTGACCTCGATTCGCTTCGATACCTTCGCCCTGGATGCGCGCATCCTCGCAGGACTCAATGATGCCGGTTTCGTGTATTGTACGCCGATCCAGGCCGAGATCTTGCCGCTGGCCTTCGCCGGTCAGGACGTGGCTGGGCAGGCCCAAACCGGCACCGGTAAGACCGCGGCCTTTCTCGTCGCCTTGATGCAGCATCTGCTCAGCCGCCCGCGGGCCCTGGCCGATACGGAGCGCTGCCGCCCGCGCGCCTTGGTGATGGCGCCGACCCGCGAGCTGGCGGTGCAGATCCACAAGGACACCCAACTCTTAGCCGGGCGCACGGGGCTACGCTCAACGGTGGTTTTCGGCGGGACGGGTTATCAGCAACAGCGCGAAGCGCTCGCCGCTGGCGTCGATATCCTGATCGGCACCCCGGGGCGATTGATCGATTATTACAAACAGCAGGTCTTTGACCTCAAAGGTATCGAGGTAGTGGTCTTAGATGAGGCCGACCGGATGTTCGACCTAGGGTTCATCAAGGATATCCGCTATCTCTTCCGCCAAATGCCGCCGCCCGAGCAGCGGCTGGGGATGCTGTTTTCAGCCACCCTGTCCTATCGGGTCACTGAGCTCGCCTATGAGCACATGAACCAGCCCCGTTTGATCAAGATCGAGGCTGAGCAGGTAACGGCTGAGAATGTGCGCCAGGTCTGTTATCTGACCGCGAATGATGAAAAGATCCCGCTTTTGATTGGGTTGATCCGGAGCTGGCCTGAGGGCCGGGTGATCGTCTTTGTCAATACCAAGCGCGAGGCCGACCGTGTTTGGGGCCATCTCCAGGGTAATGGCATCGAGGCGGCGGTACTCTCAGGCGATGTACCGCAGCCCAAGCGCCTGCGTCTTCTCCGCGAGTTCACCCAGGGGCGGGTGCCGGTCCTAGTGGCGACAGATGTCGCAGCGCGCGGGCTGCATATCCCAGATGTCACCCATGTGGTCAATTACGATCTGCCTGAGGACCTCGAGGACTATGTGCACCGCATCGGGCGCACCGCCCGTGCCGGGGCAAGCGGAGATGCGGTGAGCTTCGTCTGTGAAACCTACGCCTTTTGCCTGCCCGACATCGAGCAGTATATCGGCTCTAAGATCCCGATTGCCCCGCTCGATCCGGCATTGCTGGTCCCAATCGATCCACATAGCCGCCGCCGTCCCGAGCACAGCGAAGCGACCGAGCGACTACAGGGCCGCCGTGAGCGTAAGATAAGGAAAGAACCACCAGTGCAGGCCATAGTCTCACCAGCGACAGCCGAAGATTCGCCTACCGTGGGTGCAGAGGAGGCGACTGTAACCCCGCAGGTGGCGCCCAATTCCGAGACCGCAAGTAGACGACCCGTGGTCCAATGGCGTTTCCGTACCCTGGATGAGCACTTCTTTGACCAGCTCGTCGATGAATGGCCTGAGCGCATCGGACCTGAGATCGAGATTCCGGATATGCCGCTCATCCGGCGTATTCGCCGCACCCGCGGCCAGCTTGAGCCTTCGGCCTTGACTAGCCCACCCCTGACCTCGGCACCTCCAACGGATAGCGCAGCAGCGAGCATCTCATCCGAGACACGTGCCAGCAAAAGGCGCCGGCGCCGACGCAGGCCGGGCGTAGAATCGGGTTCAGCACGATCAGAATCCGCCCCCAGGCAAACACCCGAACCGATCAGTTAGGTGCTCTGTTAGATGCGCCAGCCGCCCAAGATCCTCGCACGGCACCTGGTGGCGCGCAGCCGTCTGTTTCGCGTCGAGGAGGTCGAGCTCGAGTTCGCCAATGGTGCCCGCCGCCGCTATGAGCGGATACCCGGGGGACGCGACTCGGTCTTGATCGTGCCGTTGCTCGATCCGGATACACTGTTGCTGATCCGTGAATATGGCGCCGGCAGCGAACGTTATGAGCTAGGATTTCCCAAGGGCGTGGTCGAGCCGGATGAGGAACCGCTGGCTGCGGCCAATCGCGAGCTGCAAGAGGAGATCGGCTATGGGGCGGGGCGATTGCGCATCATTGCTCGCCTATCGCTCGTCCCCGGCTATATCCAGCATCGCAGTCTGATCGTCCTCGCCCAGGACCTCTATCCTAGCCGACTGCCGGGGGATGAGCCCGAACCGATCGAGGTCGTCCCCTGGTGCCTGTCCGAGCTCGGTGCCTTATTGCAGCGCGAGGATTTCGATGAGGCGCGCGCCATCGCCGCCTTGTTTCTCACCCAGCGCCTCTTGGCAGAGGAGAGGGGGTGATGTCCGACCTGGGCCAGCCATGCGGCTTACAGCGCACCAGCTGGGGGGTATTTATCTGGTTGGCGCTATGTGTCCTGCTCCCCATGCCCGCGCCTGCCTCCCTCTCGACCCCTGCCGCCTCCGGCAGGGAGCTGATCGATCTTGGCGCCGAGCTGAGTGCCGCTGCCGCCACTGGCAAACGGGGATTGGCGGTCTATTTCGGTCAAACGGATTGCGCCTATTGCGAGCGTTTCCACAGCGTCAACCTGGCCGATCCGGACATTGCGGCCTTGATCCGGAGCTATTTCATCTGGGTCTCACTCGATATCCAGTCCGAGACCCTGGTCAGAACACCAGCGGGCGAGGTGTTGAGCACACGCCTGTGGGCTGAGCGCGAACAGAGCGATTTCACACCGTCCCTGCTGTTTTTCGATACCTATGGGCGAACCGTGCTGAGGTTGCGCGGTTATTATCCACCCTATCAGTTTCGCGCAGCGCTCGACTATGTCAGCGAAGGGTTTTACCAGCGTGAGCCGTTCGCAACATATCTAGCGCGCGGGGATGATCGGTTGGTCTTCGATGAGACTGATCTCAACCCCGAGCCGTTCTTTAGCCCCCCGCCCTATATCTTCGACCGGCGGCAGCCGGCGGAGCGTCCGCTGGCCGTATTCTTCGAGCGCGGGGATTGTCATCCATGTGATCTATTACACAGCGAGATCCGCAACCGCCCGGATCTCCAACGGCGTTTTGCCCAGCTCGATACTGTTCAGCTCGATCTGCGCGCCGATTCCCCGCTCATCGCACCTGATGGTCGGCGTCTGCGCGCCCGCGCCTGGGCCGCCGAACTCGGGATCGAGTATGCGCCTGCCATCGTTTTTTTCGATAAAAAAGGACGCGAGTTGGTGCGCGTGACCTCGGTCGGCGAATTTGGGCAGCTGGACAAGATGCTCGCACGCCTACAAGCGGGATCATCCGCCTGGAACACTGGCGCGCTAAGGCAGCACCCTTGAACAGGCTAAACAGGTTCCAGCTCCATATCATGCGCCAGCTCCCGATGGTCGTGCGCCATCGCACAGGGGCTGGCGGCGATCTTTCGGGGAAGCCGTCATCATCCCGTCGCTGACTGTTGGCTAAAATCGACAGGGCAGCGCCTTTCACCACCGGTCATAATCAGGGCAGGGTAGAAACATGCAAAGCATCTATATTGCCGGTGCCGGCGCTGGCAGCGGCAAATCGGTCGTTGTGCTCGGATTCACGGAATTGCTCTCGGCAGCAGGGCGGAAGATCGGGTTTTTCCGCCCACTTGCCCCACAAGGGGATGAACTCGATAACCTCACTGCCTTGATCCGCAGCCGTTATGCGCTGTCCTTTCCTACCGAGATGCTCTATGGCTGCACCGTCGAAACGGCGCGCCAACTCATCGGCTGCGGTCATTATGACGAACTGCTCAAGCGTATCCTGGAACGGTTCAAGATGCTGGAGGAGCAGTGCGATCTCGTGGTCTGCGCCGGTACCGATTACAACGGTCTGGTTCCTGCGCTCGAGTTTGGGTTCAACGTCGATCTTGCCAACCACTTCGGATGCAATCTAGTCGCGGTCGTCAAGGGCTTTAAACGCACACCGCAGGAGGCCGCCGATGCGCTCTATATAGCCCATGAGCTGATGCGCAGCCGCGGGGCCGATTTTTTGGCGAGTATCGTCAACGGTGTGGCCCCCCAGGATTTGGAGGCGGTGCGCAACCGTGTCGATGACCTCTTCTCCGAGACCGAGACCGTCTATGTCCTGCCTGAGCAGCCGGAGCTTGCCATGCCGACCGTCGGTGAGATCTGCCAGGCCTTGGGCGCCACCTGTCTCTATGGCGAGCAGGATGCCTTGGACCAGCTCGTGACCAATTACAAGATCGCGGCCATGGAGGTGCCGGACTTTCTGGGCTATATCGAGAATGGGTGTCTGATCATCACCCCTGGCGACCGGTCCGACATCATCCTCGCGAGTCTGGCCGCGGATGTCTCGGCCAATTTTCCGCGCGTCGCTGGGTTATTGCTCACCGGCGGGATCGAGCCAGCGCCGCCGGTTCGCACCCTGATCGAGGGCCTGCGCCGGCGCAAGGTGGCCATCCTCATGGTACCGACCGATACCTTCACCACCGCGATGAACCTCAGCGGCATCGAGGCCAGCCTGCTGCCCGGCGATGCGCGCAAGATCGCCGCCGCCTTGGGTCTCTTTGAGAGATATATCGATCTGGACGAGCTGCGCTGCCAGATTGCCGTCCATCATTCCGAGCGCATCACCCCTTTGATGTTCGAATATGAGCTCATCCGCCGCGCCAAGTCTTGTCGCAAGCGGATCGTGCTTCCCGAAGGCGACGAAGAACGCATCCTGCGCGCCGCCGAGATCCTCTCCTTGCGTGAGGTCGCGGACCTCATCCTACTCGGTAACCCAGACCGTATCCAGCGGCGGATCGCTGAGCTTGGTCTGCAGCTCGCACATCTGCCGATCATCGACCCAGTGACCTCTACCGAGCGGGAACGCTACGCCCAGATCTATTACGAAAGGCGCAAACATAAAGGGATCTCGGAGCAGATGGCCTATGACGTCGTCCAGGACGTCAGCTATTTCGGAACCCTGATGGTTGCCTGCGGCGACGCCGACGGCATGGTCTCAGGAGCGGTGCATACCACCCAGCACACCATCCGCCCAGCCTTCGAGATCATCAAGACCAAGCCCGGGGTGCAGCTGGTCTCGAGCGTCTTTTTCATGTGTCTGCCTGATCGGGTGCTAGTGTATGGCGACTGCGCGGTCAATCCCAATCCCACTGCGGAAGAACTGGCGAATATCGCCATCACCTCCGCCGAGACCGCGGCTGTGTTCGGGATCGAACCGCGGATCGCCATGCTGTCTTATTCGAGCGGTGACTCGGGCAAGGGCGAGGATGTCGATCGGGTCCGCGAGGCGACCCGTCTGGTACGTGAATGCCGGCCAGATCTCAAGGTTGAGGGGCCAATCCAATATGATGCAGCAGTCGATATCGAGGTCGGGCGCACCAAGCTGCCTGGCAGCGAGGTCGCGGGACATGCGAACGTCCTGATCTTTCCCGATCTCAACACCGGCAACAACACCTATAAGGCCGTCCAGCGCAGTGCCGGCGCCGTGGCCATCGGCCCGGTGCTTCAGGGGCTCAACAAACCGGTCAATGACCTAAGCCGCGGCTGCACCGTAACCGACATCGTCAATACCGTGGCCATCACCGCCATTCAGTCCCAGGCCGAGGGCGGTGGATGCCGTTGAGGGGGCGAGTATGAAGATACTGGTCCTTAATTCAGGGAGCTCATCGATCAAATATCGGCTCTTTCGGGTCGAGGATTGGTTGGTCCTAGCCGGCGGGATTGTGGGGCGGATCGGCGAGCCTCAAGGCGAGTTTCGCTTCAACTGGACCGATGCCGTTGGTCTTGCCCGCACCATTCAGGCTGACGAACCCATACCCAGCCATCAGGAAGGGCTCGGCCGTTTGATCTACGCCCTGCGCGCCCAGGGACTGCTCGCTGAGGTCGCAGAGATCGCAGCCATCGGGCATCGTGTCGTTCATGGAGGAGACCATTTCAGCGCCCCTGCCTTGATCGATGAGCGGGTGATCGCTGCCATCGAATCTTGCGTACCGCTCGCACCCTTGCATAATCCCGGGCATTTGGCAGGTATCGCCGCTGCCCGCGCCGCCTTCCCCAGCGTGCCTCAGGTGGCGGTCTTTGATACCGCTTTCCATCAGACCATGCCGCCTGAATCCTTCCGCTATGCCATCCCCGAATGGCTCTATACCCAGCATGCTATCCGGCGTTATGGATTTCATGGCACATCCCATCAATATGTCGCCCGGCGTGCTGCCGGGCTGCTCGGCAAACCGCTGGAGCGGTGCAACCTGATCACCTTGCATCTAGGTAATGGTGCAAGCGCCGCCGCCATCCGCGCCGGGCGGTGCGTCGATACCTCAATGGGCCTCACCCCCCTGGAAGGGCTGGTCATGGGCACCCGCGGCGGAGATGTGGACCCCGGCGTCATCATCCATTTGGTGCGGCATCTGGGTCTGGACATCGAGGCCATCGACCAGCTCCTCAACCGGCAAAGCGGTCTCTTGGGACTCTGCGGCGCCAACGACATGCGCGAGATCCTCGAACGCGTCGAGACAGGCGATGACCGCGCTGAGCTGGCGCTAGCCGTGACCTGTCAACGTCTCAAGAAATATGTCGGTGCCTATCTGGCTGAACTTGGCCGGGTCGATGCTATCGTTTTTACCGGCGGGATCGGTGAGAATGCGGCAAGGGTTCGCGCCTGCGCCTGTGCCGATCTCGGGCATTTGGGGATAGTGCTCGATGGCTCGCTCAATGCCCTGCCCTCCAAAGAGGAACGCTGCATCAGTGCGCAGGCATCTCCGATTGTCGTCTTGGTGATTCCCACTGACGAGGAGCTTGAGATCGCCCAGCAGACCTGGCGCCTGGTCTTGCCGCATGGCAACTGAGAGATACCGGGTGCACTATAGCCACCCTGCGCGCTATCAAAACAGCCTCATCCGGAGGTCCAGATGCCTGAACCCACTCCTGTGTCATCGAGTAGTCCCTTTTGGAAACTGATTGCGCTAGCGCTGTTGCTGTCGCTGATCGGCATCTATGCCTTGTATAGCTGGTATGACAATCGGCTTCAGGCCCAGATCGCGGAAAAGGATGCCTTGCTCGTCCAACAAAGCAGTCGGATCAAGGAGGCCGAGGCCAAGCGCCTGGCGGCTGAAGAGGCGCTCCAGGCCAGCCGCGCCGAGATTGATCAGCTTCGGGCCGAGTTTCAAGCCGAACGCCAGAGCCTCAATGATCAGATTCGGCTGCTCGAAGAGGCCAGGATGGGGCTGGGTCAGGATCTCGAAGGGATCAAGGCCGCCCATACCAAGGCACTCGCTGAGGAGCGGCGCAAGACTGCTGAGGCTATCGCCGAACGCGACCGGCTGCAAGCCGAACTGACCGCTGCCCACCAGCGGGTCGAGCAGCTCCAGGCGGATTTGAGGCGGGTTACCCAGTTAGTCGCCGAGACCGCTGAGGGCCACCGTAAACGGATCGCCGAGCTCGAGCGTCATCTCAATGAACGGATCAGCCTGGCGCGCACCATCCCTGAGGATGCCGAGTTATTACGCACCCTCCAGCAGCTCGGACTGACCAGTACCCCTGCCGCGCAGACCGCTGAGTCCCAGGCGCTCGCCGCCGAGCTTGAATCGGCCCGCGCCGAGCTTGCCCAGCTCCATCAGGAATATCTGGCATTGCGCAGCCAGTTCGAAGAAACCCAAAACGCCTTGGAGCAGGAGCGGGCGGCACTCGCGCTTCAGAACCAACAGTCTGAGTCTCGGGATGTACAGGAGCGCGCTAAACTCGAGCGGATCGCCCACCTTGAATCCGAGCTCGCCGCCGTGCAGCAGGCCCATGCCGAACTGCAGAAGGCGCAGACATCCATGCAAGAGACTCTGGCCGAGCGCGAACAGCGGATCGCCCAATTGCAGGCCGAACTGGAGATAGTGCGTGCCGCGCCCGATCAAGCCGAGGCGCTGGCCGCCGCCGAATCCCGTATCCGCGAGCTCGAGGCGCTGCATGCTCAGTCGTTACAAGAACAGACGGACCTGCAACAAGCGCTGGAGACGACGCGCGCCCGTTTGACCGAGCTTGAGTCCACATTGCAGGAGAAGGAGACGCAGGCCAGGGCCCCGTCTGATCTCCAGGCACTTGCTGAGGCGCAAGCCCGCATCGAGACCTTGAATACTGAGCTTGGGGAAGCCCGCGCCCGCCTGTCCGCGCTTGAGGCCGAACTGGCGGTCAAGGGGCAACAGGCGCAGGCAGCAGGCGATGCTGCTGGCGCACTCAAGCGCCTGCGCACCCTGATCGCCGATCTTGCCCGACTCCAAGCCACCTTTACCGAACAGGGTCTATTGGTACGGTTCGCCGAATCGGAACTGCGTTTCGCACCTGGACGCACCGAGCTACCGGCAGGGGAACTGCCCAATCTTGACTGCTTGGCTGAACTGCTCAAGACCTATCCCGAGTTGAAGGCGCGTATCGAGGGACACACCGACAGCTCAGGCAACCCCAGTCTCAACCAGACGCTCTCCCAAGGGCGTGCTGAGGCGGTGCGAGCCGCACTCATCGCCCGCGGCATCGACCCTGAGCGCCTCAGCGCCCAGGGCCTGGGTCCGAGCCGACCGCTTGCCGCCAATGCCACCGCTGAAGGCCGGGCCAAGAATCGGCGGGTGGAGATCTATCTTATCGAGTGAGCCTACAACGACCGGCGTTTGCGCTGCCCCGTCTGCCTTGCAGGGGGGCGAGATGTCGTTTGGGGGCGATTCAGGCTAGAATTAACCTACTTTGGCAGCCCTTGGATCCCTAACTGCTGCTCCTTCAGTTTTTTCCTTGTGGATTTAAAGGTTTACCTATTTCTAAGCCAGCCTGCATCTCGTCCAATCATCATCCTTTGAGAACACTATGACACTCGCTCGTTTGTTTGGAGTCCTTTCGCTTGGGGTCTGTTTGGTTTCTGGTGCGCCGCTTTGGGCAAAGGAGACGGGTGTGGTTGAGCCCGTGCCCAGCGAGGGGGCACCTGGGACTTTCACCTTTGCTGCAGTGGTGCGCCGCGCCCAAGAGCTGGCAGCTGCCCCTTATCAGCCCGACCGTCCGCCCTTGCCGGACTATCTCTCCAATCTCGACTACGACCATTATCGCGATATCCGTTTCAACCGTGACCAAAGCATCTGGAAGACCGAGGGGTTACCGTTTCAGATGCACCTCTTCCCCCGCGGCTTTCTGCACCTTGATCGGGTGACGATCAATATCGTCGAGGATGGAGCCACGCATCCCATTCTCTTCCGCCATGACCTCTTCGACTATGGCAAGAACCAGGTGCCAGACGAGATGCCCGAGGACCTCGGTTTTGCCGGTTTTCGTCTGCACTATCCGCTCAACCGCGACACGGTCTTTGATGAGGTGATCGTCTTTTTGGGGGCGAGCTATTTCCGGGCTGTGGCCAAGGACCTCAACTATGGGATCACGGCGCGTGGTCTGGCGATCGACACCGGCCTGCCGACCCGCGAGGAGTTTCCCGTCTTTCGCGAATTCTGGGTCTTCAAGCCCACACCGGATGCGGTAGACATCACCGTCTTTGCCCTGCTCGATAGCGAGAGCGTCACTGGTGCCTATAGCTTTGTGATCCGCCCAGGGATGGAGGCCGTCATCGATGTCAAGGCGCGGGTGTTCATGCGCAAGCCGGTGCAAAAGATCGGGATCGCGCCTCTGACCAGCATGTTCTTCCATGGCGAGACAACGGATCGCTTCATTGATGACTTCCGGCCCGAGGTGCATGACTCGGATGGGTTGCTGGTCATCAATGGCACCGGTGAGCGGATCTGGCGCCCCCTAGTCAATCCGGTGGGGCTGAGGGTCAGTGATTTCGTTGCGGAAAACCCGCGGGCCTTCGGCCTGTTCCAGCGCGACCGCGATTTCGGCCATTACGAGGACCTCGAGGCCCATTATCAAAACCGCCCGAGTGCCATTGTCGAACCGCTCGGTGACTGGGGGCGCGGGATGATCGAACTCGTCGAGATCCCCAGCACCGCCGAGCGCTATGACAACATCGTGGCCTATTGGATCCCCGAGCGTGCGCCTACAGCCGGGGATGAGCTCAAGTTCGAATATCGCCTGCGCTTTGGGCGCGACCTGGAGGCAGGACTCCTCGGCGGGCGAACGCTTGCTACGCGCATCGGCGCAGCCGGAACCGACATCCTCGACTCGCATCAGCGTAAGTTCGTGGTCGATTTCGTAGGGCCTACCCTTGCCCAGCTTGCTCCTGAGACTCAGGTCGAGGGGGTAGTCACCAGCACCACAGGCGAGCTCAGCAAGCCGGTCGTGCAATGGAACCCCCACATCCAGGGCTGGCGCTTGTTCTTCGAGCTCAAGCCAGACGGCAATAGACCGGCGGATCTACGCGCATTCTTGCGTCATGGAGACGATGTGTTGAGCGAAACCTGGAGCTTCCGATGGGTCAGGGAGTAGGCGATTCCCTCGCCATCCTCGAGTCGCCACCGGCAGCAGCAGAGGTTGTCTCTGCCGATCGACTGGCGATCGAGATGCGGGTGCGCCTCTATCTCGAGGCGCTCGGGGTGCAGGCGAGTGATGAGCTCGACGCCCTTGCAGCACAGGTGAATGAGAAGGTCGAGTTCAGGTCGCGGGTCGGACAGCTGGGCGAGCCCCTGGAGGCGGCGATCGAGGAGGTCCATCTTGCGCTCGATCGGTGGCTGCTCGCCGAGCTAGACATCGACAATGATCCCGACCGTCTGTCCGCAGCCCGCGCCGCTGTGCTCAGCGGACAGATCCCAGGCTGGACCCGCCGTTGGGCCGGTTTAAGCGATACCTCCTTGTCCGAGATCATCGCCGCCGGCTGGATTGCGGCAGTACCTGAACGCGCCCCATTGACGATGGACCCCAACCCGATCGACCTCTGCTGTCATCGGCTGGTTTCCCATCTGCTGGCTGAGGCAAAAAGGCTGATCGCTCTGTTCAGTCACCATCGCCGTGGGCTACCAGGGACATAGCCATGAAGGTTCGACTGTTCAAATCCATCGGCTGGCACCTCCAGCAACTGCTGTACTTTACTCTGGTCGTGGTGACGACCTTTTTTTGCTTGTCGCTGTTATCGGTTGCGCTCCAGGATGGCGGGCTATCTGCCTTGGAGATCGTGCTTCTCGTTTTCTATACCATCCTGATGCTGTGGATCAGTGCCTCGTTCTGGACCGCGGCCCTCGGGTTCTTCGTCCTGTTGTTTGATAGATACAGGTATAAGGCGGCGCATGCCTCCCGGAGCGAGGGAATGGCGTTTAAGACAGCCCTGGTGATGCCGGTCTATAACGAAGACCCAGAGCGGGTATTCGCCGGTCTGCGTGCAATCGATGAGGACCTGAAGGCGCTCGCTGTCCAGGATCGCTTCGAGATCTTTATCCTGAGCGACACCCGCGATCCTAGCATCTGGGTTCATGAAGAGATCCTTTGGCGCCGCTGGTCACAAGAACTTGGCAAGCCGGCGCGGATCTTTTATCGCAACCGTCCTGAGAATACAGCGCGTAAGAGCGGCAACCTGGCGGATTTCTGCCGGCAGTGGGGTGGTCGGTATCGCTATATGATCGTCCTGGATGCCGACAGCCTGATGAGCGCTGAGACCCTCATCGAGATGGTGCGGCGGATGGAGGCCGAGCCCAGTCTAGCCTTATTGCAGGTGCCGCCGGTGCCGATCAATCGGGTCTCGTTCTTTGCCCGGATGCTCCAGTTCGCCGGCAGCCTCTATGGGCGGATGTTCGCCGCTGGCTTGGCCTTCTGGCAGCAAGACATAGCCAACTTCTGGGGGCACAATGCCATCATTCGGGTGCGTCCATTCGCTGATCATTGCGGGCTCCCCAAGCTCCCCGGCCGCGAGCCCTTCGGTGGGGATATCCTGAGCCATGATTTCGTCGAGGCAGCACTTCTGGCGCGCGCCGGCTGGAAGGTCCGCCTGGCCTGGGATCTGGCAGGAAGCTACGAGGAGATCCCCCCGACCCTGATCGACTATGCCAAGCGCGACCGCCGATGGTGTCAGGGAAACCTGCAACATGCGCGCCTGATCATGGCGCGTGGCTTTAGGACCTTAAGCCGCATCCATTTTGCCATGGGGGTGATGTCCTACGCTGCATCGCCCCTGTGGCTGTTGTTTTTGATCGCCACTGGGCTCGAAGCCTATTTCAAAAGCCTGCATCGGCCTGTGTATTTCTTCGGCTATAACATCATTCCGATCTGGCCGCAATACTATGTGGTCGAGATGACCACAGTGCTCTGGGTGACCCTGGCCCTGCTCTTTTTGCCCAAACTTCTAGCCCTAATCTTCTTGGCCTTCGACCGCGCCGAGGCGCGGCGCTTTGGCGGTCTGGCGAAAGCGTCGTTGAGCGCCCTGATCGAGAGTCTGTTTTCGGTCCTGCTTGCGCCGGTCTTGATGCTCTTTCAAAGCAAATTCGTCGTGGCGATCTTGCTGCGGACCAGCGTCGGCTGGCCCGCCCAACAGCGCGGCGATCATCAAACCGGATTCTTCGAGGCGCTCGGTGCGCACGGCGGTCAGACCCTTTTGGGCCTGACCGTCGGCTATGCGACCTATCGCTGGGTACCTGATTTCTTTTGGTGGTTTACGCCGGTGCTTGCAGGGATCCTGCTTGCGATCCCCGTTTCGATCCTCACCAGCCGCACCGATCTGGGGCTGTGGGCTAGGCGGCTGGGCTTGTTCCTGACCCCTGCCGAGACCGAGCCGCCCGCGATCCTCAAGCGCTTGGACGAACAGCTCAAGCGCTCGCCGCCCTTGGAGGGGGTTGCGGGGACACAGGGTCCCGGCGCTCAGCCGTTCTGGGTCCAGGCCATACTCGACCCGCGGGTCTATGCCCTGCATGATGCCCTGCTGTACAACGAGCCGCAGAACCGGCGCCGACGGCACATCCTGGAGGGCCTGGTGTTTCAACTGCAGGACGAGGGCGAGGAGTCACTGAGCTTGCGTGAAAAGCGCGCCTTGCTCTCGCACCACGATGGGTTGTTTCTCCTGCATACCCGCCTTTGGGCGACCCCTAATCCGCCAACACTGCCCCTTGCGTCGCGATGACCGAGCGATAAAAGTGCGCGCTGGATTTGGGATAGCGCTGAAGGGTTTGGCGATCGACCCAATAGAGACCAAAACGCTTGCTGTAGCCCTCGGCCCATTCAAAGTTGTCCATGAGCGACCAGACAAAATAACCGCCGAGATCCACCCCAGCTGCCAGCGCCTGCGCTGCGGCGCGAAGATGCGACCTGAGATAGACGATGCGCTGGGGATCGAGGACGAGACCCGCACAGGGGGCCGGGTCGGCAAATGCTGCCCCGTTTTCGGTGATCAAGACCCGCGGGTTACCATAACGCTCTTTGAACCACCCCAGGACCTCGCCGAGGCCCTCGGGATAGATCTCCCAGCCCATGGCGGTGCTTTTTTCCCTAGGCGGCGGGAGACAGATCGCGCCTAAGGGTTTTGCCTCAGGCGCAGCAGCGACCCGGGCGCGGGTGTAATAGTTGACCCCGATGAAATCACCAGGATAGTGGATTTGGTCGAGCGCGACCGCGCCGAACTTGGGCCAAGCCGGGCCGAAGATCTGGGCGAGTTCGATCGGATAGCTCGCCAAGAACAAGGCATCCAGGAACCAGCGGTTGACGAAAGCGTCGCGCCTCTGGGCGGCCAAGAGGTCCGCGGCCTTTGGGTAGGCCGGATGCTGGGGTTCGAGATTGAGCGCGATCCCGATCTGGCCGTGCCCCAGGGTGCGATATGAGGCGACGGCTGCAGCATGGGCGAGCAAAAGATGATGCCCGACGCGCGCCGCTGCAGAAGGGTCGCGCCAGCCAGGCGCATGTCTTCCCTCCAGGTGGCCCAAGACGGCGATGACCCAGGGTTCATTGATCGTGATCCAGGAGGTGACCCGATCAGCAAAGGTCCGAAACAGGACCTCGGCATAGTCGGCGAACCACTGGGGACTGTCTGGGTTGATCCATCCCCCGCGGTCCTGCAAGGCCATCGGCAGGTCCCAGTGATAGAGGGTGATGACGGGACTGATCCCGCGTTCCAGTAGGGCATCGACGAGCCGCTGATAGAAACCGAGTCCTTTGCGATTGATCGCGCCCCTCCCCTCCGGTAGGACCCGCCCCCAGGCGATGCTGAAGCGATAGGCATTGACCCCGAGCTCGTGCAAAAGCCCGATATCCTCCAGATAGCGCTGATAGTGATTGCAGGCGATGTTGCCTGTCTCGCCATCGGCGATGTGCCCTGGGGTATGGGCAAAGCGATGCCAAATGCTCGGACCTGCCCCGTCCGCAAGCGGCGACCCCTCGATCTGATAGGCCGAGGTCGCCACCCCCCAGCAAAAGCCTTCAGGGAAGGCGCTCATGTCCCCTGTCCATCTGGCGGCAAGCCTGAATAGACAAAGCAGGCGAACGAGGAGGGGGTCTCTAGGGTCGGCGGTCGTAGGCACCAGGTCCCATCCTCGGCGATCTCAAGCAAGCGATCGTAAAAGCGCGGGTCGTCGTCCTCATCGCCCAGGGTGAGATAGGTGATCCCCCGTTGGCGCAGGAGGTTCAAGAGTTCCCCCAGAGGGCATTCGCTTAAGGCCCGGCTCGGGTGATCGAGAAAGACAAAGCGCGGTTCGGTGAGCAAAACGCGCGCAAAACTTAGCCTCTGCTGTTCGCTCAAAGAGAGAAAGTCGCTCCACTTGTGTTCTTTGTCGAGCCCGCCGGCCCGCTCTACCAGGGCCGCGAGATTGAGCGCCTTGAGGCTCTCGGAGATCTTCCAGTCTGGTAGCCAGCGCTCCTGACAAGGACGCAGCAGGATCTCGCGCAAGGTGCCAGGTGGGACATAAGGGCGTTCAGGCAGGAAAAAGATCGCATCATGGCCAGGATGGAGGATCCGGCCCTCGCCATAGGGCCAAAGGTCGGCAGCGGCGCGAAACAGGGCTTTTTCGGCCATCTCGCTCGCCGAACGCACCAACAGATAGATCCTCGTCGGCAACGACAGGCTCAGATCCTTCACCAAGATGCGTCCATTGCGCGGGGCATAGAGGGTCAGATGCTCAAAGGCCAGGCTGCTCGAATCGGCGCAGAACTCGACCCGGGGGGCGCGTTCCAGGTGGGCCTGCGCCATCGCCTCGTGCAAGGCATTGAGCCTCGCGATGACCGCTGTATAACTCGAGATCGATTGAAACTGGGTCACGATTAAGGAAAAGGCCCCGAGCAGATGGCCAAATGCCACCGCTGACTGGGTGATCACCCCGAACTCGACTTTTCCCTGGATGAATAAAGGCGCGATCACCAACGCCGGGATGATCTGGATGAGATAGTTATAGCCTGTTGTAAAGAAGTTGAGGTTGCGATTGACCTCGATCAGACGCTGGAAATTGGCGGTCAGTCGCTCCAATCGATCTTTGAGACGCAGCTTGAGACGCTCTTCGGTACGCAACAGGGCGATCGATTCAGCATGTTCGCGCACATGGACAAGGCGGGCTCGGAAATTCGCCTCATGATCGAGCTGGTCGTAATTGAGCTTGACCAAGGGCTTGCCGAGATAGATGGTCAAGGCCGAACCGACGAGCGAATAGGCGACTGCAACCCCGAATAACAAGGGGCTGATGGTCCACAGCACCCCAGAGAAGGCGATCACAGTGAAGCTCGCATTCAAGACCAGGAGGGTAAAGGAGAGAGTGATGGTGGTTAGACTGCGGATGTCCTCGGCGATTCGCTGATCCGGGTTGGGCAGCGCATCGCTAAGATGCAGCCGGAAATAGGTCCGTTCAGCGAGATAGCGGTCGATGAACTGTTCAGTGAGCCATTTGCGCCACAAAAGCCCCAGGCGCTCTTCGGTATAGCGGTAAAACACAGCGACGACCGTTGCAAGCCCCATGACCGAGACAAAGAGCAGGGCATAGGTGATGAATCCACCCATATCTCGGTTCTCGATCGCGGTCATAAAGTCGCGGTTGACATAGCTGTTGAGGACGTTCAAGCCGTTGATGGCGAATAGGCAAAGGATCAGCAGGCCGAAAAGCACCCTGCCCCGGCCGCCGACGGGCGAGCAGTTGAGCCGGTGCAACATGTGCACAAAGCGAGTCCAGATCACCGGGGTAATCGGGACCTTGAGCGTACTGAGCAATGACCAGAAGAGTCGGTACATGCGGAAAGGATCGTTCAAGGATGGACCAAGAGGCGTGCAGGGTGACTTTGAGACGGGCGCAGTATAGCCTAGATAGGCAGTGCGCCAAGCCGTTCGTCATAATCCGGCAATCTTCTGACAGAGCCAACCCTAGCATTACAAACTGTGCGCGATAGTGGATAATTTTCCACATAGAAAGCACGATGATGCGCACAGGCAAGGCGGCGAAGCGGCTTGGCGTCTCGGACAAGACCATTTGCCTGCCCAAGAGCGGTGAGGTCGCCATGACCGAGGCGTTGTGCTTCGATGGCAAGATTCTTGGTGCGACCGTTTCGCGTACTGCGGACGCTGGTTCGTCGCCATTCAGGTTGAAGTGGTCGATGCTGTGTTCTATCGCAGGCGCATGAAACGACTGGTGTTGACCTGGGCGTTGAGGCGGCGGCCAGGCTTTCCAATGGCGAGTCTGTTGAATCTCCTCTGCGCTTCGTCGTCTCAGGATTCGAGGCAGACGCCTTTCCTGCAAGGTTGAGGCGGCCAAGGTCGGGGCTGGGTTTGCGCCAAGGGCCGGACTGGCAAAAGGCACGAGGCTTCCGATCTTGAAGAATCGAAGGAAATCCTCTGCGATGTTGGCAAGGCTGCACGCACGCATTGCCAATGTCCGAGCGGACTTCACACATAAGCTCACGACCCGGCTCTGCCGCGAAAACCAAGGGGTGGTGATTGAGGATTTGAACGTCAAGGGCATGCTGGCGAACGAACGGCTTGCCCGCGCCATCAGCGACCTGGGCTTTGGCATGTTCTGCTTGCAGATGGAATACAAGGGGAAATGCTACGGCGTCTGGTTGGTTTTAGCTGATCGCTGGGATCCGAGCAGCCGCCTGTGTTCGGTCTGTGGTTGGGAGAATGAGATGTTGGCGTTGAAGGATCGGGAATGGACGTGTCCTCAATGCGGCACGCGCCATGATCGGGACATCAATGCCGCGCTCAATCTCAAACGGCTGGCAACCGCAACTGCCCTACCCGTGGCGAGTCCGTCCGGTAACGGCGGAGCTACAGCAGAGAGGGTCTCTGCCGTAGTCGGGAAAGTCACGCCTGTCAGAGACAAATGCGCTCCGCATTCGGGGCAGGAAGAGCACAGTGCGCCTGTTTGCGCACTGTCTTGAGAGCAGAGGGGGCCCTAAAGCACTATGCGCCATCAGATGCTCGATGTGTTTGGCGACCTGCCCGGATGGTCGGCGATCGCCTCCGGTCAGTCGCGGCTCGACCTTGGGCTAGAAGCCGGCCCCAACGAGGGCCCCGCGCTACGCCTGGACTTCGACTTCGGCACGGACGGTGGCTTTGTCGTGGCACGCCGGCGGTTGTCGCTGAGGCTCCCAGGCAGCTTTGCCCTGCACCTTGAGCTTAGCGCCCAGGGCCAAGCGCGCGGGATCGAGATCAAGCTCGTCGCTCCGGGCGATGAGAACGTCTGGCTGTGGCGAAGCGAGTCCTTCGATTTCCAGGGCGG
Organism: Caldichromatium japonicum; assembly: GCF_011290485.1. Classification (GTDB taxonomy): domain Bacteria; phylum Pseudomonadota; class Gammaproteobacteria; order Chromatiales; family Chromatiaceae; genus Thermochromatium; species Thermochromatium japonicum. The sequence goes on from NZ_CP048029.1 coordinate 1,323,264, forward strand.
GTGGCACAGCCTCGAGCTCAATGCCCGTGCCTTCGCCTTCGGCTGGGGTCCGGCAGGCGGCGGGTCGCCTGATGAGATCGATGCCATCGAGATCGCCCTCCTCGGCGGTGGCAAGGGCTCGCTGTGGCTCGCCGACCTTCGGCTCGAGGACCGCACCCCGCCGGAAAGACCGCAGATCATCGCTTCGGACGGGCCGGATGCGCCGGCATGGATCGAGCTCGATTGCGGGGCGATCTGCGATTACAGCGCCCTGTACCTGACCTGGGAGACGGATGGCCCGCATCCCTTTCGGGTCCTGGCGCGCGACGGCTCAGATGAAGGCTGGCGCCGTCTCTATGAATCACCCCATGCCCGAGGGCGGCAGAACGCCATCTATCTCGCCGACGGCTGTTCGCGCCTCCTGCGGATCGAGTCGCTCAATGACCGTTTACCCCTCCCCCGGCTGCTCGATCATCGGCTGTCTCCCGCTGCCGATGCCCGCTCGCTTGAGGAGTTTTTGATGCGTCTGGCCGAGACATCTCCGAGGGGCGCTTATCCCCGCTGGCTCGATCGCGAGCAGATCGAGTGGACCGCGATCGATCGGCCAGATGGCCAGACACCCGCCATCCTCAGCGAGGACGGAGCGGTCGAGGTCGGGCGCGCCTGGCCAATGATCGAGCCCATGCTCTGGACGGGGGAGATGCTTTTGACCTGGGGCGATTGCACCATCGAACAGGGCCTCATTGAGACGCCGTTACCCATCCCTCAGGTGATCTGGCGACGTGCTGCTTGGCAGCTCGTCATCACCGCCTTCGCCCAGGGCGAGCCTGGGTGGCTCTATCTGGGCTATCGGATCGCGCGCCAGGTGACAGAGGAGAACCCAGCCCCGGCCAAGGCGCGGCTCTATCTCCTCCTGCGCCCCTTCCAGGTCACGCCGCCTTGGCAGCGGCATCGGGAGATTGGCGGGTTGGCGCCCATCCATCGGCTCGCCTGGGAAGAGGGTGGGCTGTGGGCCGATGGGCGTCTTGCCTTGGTCCCTTTGCTCCAACCCAGCGGGGTCGGTGTCGGTAGCCTGGATGAAGGTCCATGGGTCGAGCGGCTGGCAGCAGGTCTCCTCCCCCAGGCAAGCGCGATCGACGACCCCAATGGTCTGGGCTGCGCGGCGGTCTGGTTCGACCTCGAGCTTGCCGCCGGTGCCGAGGAGACAGTCTGGCTGGCTGCGCCACTCGGAGAGCAGGCGGGGCAGGGTTTGGGGGATATTGCAGGCGAGACGCTTGCGCTTCGGCTGCCCCACGGCGAGGTACCCTTGGAACAGGCCATCGCCGAGTGGCGGGGCGTGTTGCGGATAGATGTGGCAGGCGGGACGCCGACGCTCCTATCTGCGCCGGCGCGTCCCTATTGGGATGCAGCGCAAGGGGCGATCGCCCATGTCCTGATCAACCGCCAGGGGCCGGCCTTGCAACCCGGGCCGCGGCGCTATGCCCGCTCCTGGATTCGGGATGGAGCGGCGATGGCCGCGGCCTTGAACCGCTTTGGGCTGGTTGATGTCTCCCTCGCCTTCGTCGAGTGGTATGCCGGTTTTCAGGATACCGCTGGGCGCGTGCCCTGTTGTGTCGATGACCAGGGGCCGGATTGGCTAGTCGAGCACGACAGCCTAGGGCAGTTGATCTTCGCCATCGCCGATGCCTGGCGCTTCGGCGCCGATCCTGCGCGCATCGCACCCCTCTGGCCTGCGGTCTGCAAGGCAGTTGACCACCTCGAACGCCTGCGCGCCGAGCGCCTGACCCCTGAGTATCAGACGCCTCAGCGCCGCGCCTGTTTTGGGCTACTGCCCGAGTCGGCGAGCCACGAGGGGTATCTCGCCCATCCGGTCCATGCCTATTGGGATGATCTCTGGGCCCTGCGCGGGCTCAAGGATGCCACCGAGCTCGCCGAGGCCCTGGGGGATGAGGTCCAGGCAGGGCGCTGTGCGCGTCTGCGCGCTGAGCTCGCAGCGGATCTCTATCGCTCGATCGAGCAGGTGGCAGCCGCGCATGGGCTGGAGGATCTGCCTGCCTCGGTTGAGCTCGCCGACCACGACCCGGTGGCCCTTGCGGTCGCGCTCGGCCTGGTCGATGAGGGACATCGCTTGCCGCAGATCCCGTTGCGCCGGACGTTCGAGCGCTTCATCGCCCGCTTTCGGGCGATGCATGGGCCAGATCCTGTCACTTGGACCAATTTTACCCCCTATGAGATCCGCGTCGCCTCTGCCCTGATCCGGATCGGTTGGCGCGCCGAGGCCCACGAGGTCTTGGGATTTTATCTGGATGCGCGCACCCCGCCCGCCTGGAACCAGTGGCCGGAGATCATCTGGCGCGACCCGCGCGCACCGGCGCATCGCGGTGATCTGCCGCATAGCTGGATCGGCGCCGAATATGCCCTGGCGGTGCGCGATCTGTTTGTCTATGAGCGCGATTCCGACCGCTCTTTGGTAATAGCCGCCGGCATCCCGTTGGAATGGCTTCAGGCGGGCCCCATCCGCCTCCGGGGGCTGCCGACCGCCTATGGGCCCTTGGACATCGAGATCGCGCCTTGGACGGGCGGGGCCCTCGTCGTCCAACTCGGCGGGGACCTAAGTCTGCCGCCTGGCGGGATCTGGGTCTGTCCGCCGCTGCCCGGGCCGTTGTTTTCGGTGCGGATCGATGGTGAAGAGAGCCGAGATGTCGATGCCTCAGGTGCCCGGGTGCGCGCGCTTCCGGCGCGCCTTGAGCTGTTGGCCTAGCGCTATGCGTACCCTAATGGATAGTTCGGGCGAGACGCCCGCGCTCCATCGAGGATTGAGCCCATGCGTGAACCGATGACAGGCGAAGGACGTGATCATCGCCTTTGCCGACGGCGGCTCGAGGTCGTCATCAGCGACTCGGGCGCAGGTCAGTTGCGGTTTAAAGGTCTGGCGCTGACGCGCTGGCCGGGGGACCCGATCGAGGATGCCCTCGGCAGCCTCTTATATCTGCGCGATCTCGATAGCGGCGAGCTCTGGTCGCTCGGCTATCAGCCGACTCGGACCCTGGCGGATGATTATCGTGCTGCCGATTGCGCGGGTGGTTTTCGTTTGGAACGCGAAGATCACCGGATCCGGCTGCGTCTTGATCTGCGCCTGGACGAGACCCTGGACCTCGAGCGCAGGTGTCTGCGGATCGACAATGGATCCGGGCGAAGGCGGCGTCTTGAGCTCACCAGCTATCTTGAGGTCGTGCTCTTTCCAGCAGACGCCGATGCCGCACATCCGGCATTTTCCAAGCTCTTCGTCGAGACCGCGCGCGATCCAGGGACCGGCGCGCTCATCGCCCGCCGCCGCCCGCGCTCGGCAGGCGAATCCTGGCCCTGTCTCGTCCATGCACTGGTCGGCGCCGAGGCCGGGCAGTGGGAGACCGATCGGGCACGTTTCATCGGGCGCGGTCATACATTGGCGCGCCCCTTGGCTCTGCTCGGCGCTCTGCCCCTGTCAGGTAGCCTCGGGCCGGTGCTCGATCCGATCCTGAGTCTGCGCACCTGGGTCGAGCTCGAGGCAGGCGAGGGCTGCGAGCTGACCTGGCTCACCGGCGCCGCCGATCCGGATGGGCTTGCTGCCCTGCTTGCTACGATCGCAGCCGAACGCCGGGCCCAGCCCGCAGCACCGCTTCCCCCGTGGCAGCCTGCCTGCGCGGGGACAGACCCGGCGAAGGGGCAGGCGGGGGAGCAAGCGGAGGTGCGCAGCGCGCAGCCTGCCGAGGGGTTGCTGCTCTTTAACGGCTACGGCGGGTTCGACCCCGCCGGCCGCTTCTATGAGATCCGCATCGCCCATCTCGGCGCAGGCCACCGTCGTCCGCCGCAGCCCTGGATCAATGTCATCGCCAATCCCGATTTCGGCTGTCTGGTTAGCGACTCAGGCGCGGGTTATACCTGGTCGCGCAATAGCCAGGTCAATCGCCTGACCCCCTGGTCCAACGACCCCGTCTGCGACCCGCACAGCGAGGCCCTTTATCTGCGCGACGAGGAGACGGGGGAGTCCTGGTCGCCCTGGCCCGGACCGCGCCCCGCACCTGCCGACTATCGCGTCCAGCATGGATGGGGCTTTAGCCGCTGCCTGCTCGATTATGCCGGTCTCGAACACGAGACCCTGGTCTTCGTCGCCCGCCAAGACCCCGTCAAGATCCAACGCCTGCGCCTGACCAACCGCACGGGGCGGGCTCGCCGACTCGCGATCCTCAGTTATCAGCGCCTGGTCCTAGGCCAGCGTCCGGTGTATCCAAGCCCCATCGTCGCCGCCCGCGACCCCAGGGGGTTCCTGCGCGCAACCAACCCAGATGCCGGCGCATTCGCTGGGGCCATCGTCTTTGGCCGCAGCCAATTGTCCGGTGCGACCCTGATCGGACGCGAGTTCACCACCGAGCGGCTGGCGTTCATCGGCCATCACCGCAACCCGACCGATCCGATCGCCCTGGCGCCTGGCTTCAGGCTCGCCGAGCTGACAGGGGCGGGGCGCGATCCCTGTTTTGCCGAGCATCTCCTGATGGAACTTGCCCCGGGCGAGACCATGACCTGTGACCTCTTATTCGGCGAGGCCTTGAATGAGGACCAGCTCGCCGATCTCTTGGCCCGCTATGCCGAGCCTGCGGCGATCGCCGCCGCCCACGCCGAGGCGGTCGGTTTTTGGGGAACCCTGACTTCGAGCATCCAGGTCGAGACCCCTGAACCTGCGCTCGATCGGTTGTTCAACGGCTGGGCACTCTATCAGACCCTGGGGTGCCGTATCTGGGCGCGTTCGGCCTTTTATCAGTCGGGCGGTGCCTTCGGCTTTCGCGATCAGCTCCAGGACGCCCTGGCCCTGACCATGATCCGCCCCGATCTCACCCGCGCCCAGATCCTCCTCCATGCCGCTCAGCAGCTCGTCGAGGGCGATGTGCTCCATTGGTGGCACCCAGAGCCGCTCGGCTGGGGTCTGCGCACGCGCTTTTCCGATGATCTCCTGTGGCTGCCCTATGCAACGGCGCACTATGTCAGGACGACAGGTGATCTCGACATCCTCGCCGAACCCATCCCTTATCTCCAGGCACCCCTGCTTGCGCCCGGCGAGGATGAGCGTTATCTCAAGCCCGAACCGAGCAGCGAGGTCGGCGATCTCTATGACCACTGCTGTCGCGCCATCGATCGCTCGCTAACCCAGGGGCCGCACGGCCTGCCGCTGATGGGCACCGGCGACTGGAACGACGGCATGAACCGCGTCGGGCGCGAGGGACGCGGCGAGAGCGTCTGGCTCGGGTTCTTTCTCTATCGCCTGATCGAAGACTTTCTCCCCTTGTGCCAAGGGCGAGGGGACCGGGGGCGGGCCGCGCGCTACCGCGCCTATCAGGAGCGGCTCAAGGCAGCGCTCGAGGATGCGGGCTGGGACGGCGCCTGGTATCGGCGGGCCTATGACGACGACGGGGCGCCGCTGGGGACGGCGCAGGACAGCGAATGCCGCATCGATGCCCTGGCCCAGTCCTGGGCGGTGCTGTCGGGGGCGGCCTCGGCCGAGCGCGCCGACCGGTCGCTAGATGCCCTGGAGCGCGAGCTAATCGATGAGACTGCGCGCCTGATCCGCCTCCTCGCCCCTCCATTCGTCAACACCCCCCGCGATCCGGGCTATATCAAAGGCTATGTCGCCGGGGTGCGCGAAAACGGCGGGCAATATACCCACGCCGCTTGCTGGTCGGTGGCGGCCCTGGCCGAGTTGGGCCGGTGCGAACGCGCCGCCCCCCTGCTTGCGATGCTCAGCCCTGCAAGCCACACCCCGACCCCAGAGGACGTCGAGCGCTATCGCCTCGAGCCCTATGCCATCGCCGCCGACATCTATGGCGCCCCACCGCATATCGGGCGCGGCGGCTGGAGCTGGTACACGGGTTCAAGCGGCTGGTGGCTGCGCGTCGGCCTGGAATGGATCTTCGGGGTGCGGCTCGAGGGGGGGCGAAGGCTGTTGCTCCGCCCCTGTATCCCCAAGGACTGGCCGGGCTTTAGCCTGGGACTACAGCTGACGGACGGCAGCGAATGCGCCATCCAGGTCGAAAACACCGGCGGCCGGGCGGTGATCGCGGCCTGGCTCGATGGTGACCCCCTCCCGCTCCAGCAGGGCGCAGCCTGCGTTTTGCTTTCCGGCGGCCCCAGGCGTTATGCCGTCAAGCTTCGCTTGGGGTGAGCGATGGAGCGCGGGCGCCCCGCCTGCTCTCTCCATGGACGGTCGAGTTTTGCGCCGGGCGCATCGGGCCTTTTATCCTTGCCAATAGGGTTCGCCATGCGCACCCGATGGCCTTTTCCTAAGCACCTCTTCCTCAAGGACCCAGTATGCCCAAGAATCTGTTTGATGCCGCTGCCCGGGCGCTTGCTGCCTGTTATGTATCGATGACCCTGCCGTTCCAAGCGTCCGCTGCCGAGATCCAACCCTTGCAGGTGGCAGTGATCAAGGCAACCACAGGTCTTTGTCTGCGCGGTCAGATCTGTCACAAGGATCGTGCCGGTTCCTGGACACCGCGCAAACCGATCGCGATCCTTGCCGTCTCTGCGGCCGAGCAGGCCGATGTGGACCTCTATGCCGATATCGAGGTGAGCACCAAGCCCGAGATGTATCAATGTGCGGGTGAGGACGCGCGCGGCTGTATCTTTCGCGCCAAGTATTCGGGCCCAGGCCTGTTCGACTATGCTGCCCAGTCAGGCAGCACCTATCTGGGATCGAACATCACGACCACGGCCCTGAGCTTTCCGGCGGGCTATGGCATCCATATCCCTGCCGGCGAGCCGATCTATGTCCATCTCGATGTGCACAATGCGAGCCTGATCGATCTCAAGGTCGATCAAGACGTCTGGCTGTATTACACCGAGCTCAAATAGGGCGCAGATGGTGCGCCCTGAGATATTGCGGTCGAGACGCCCGTGCAGTGCGCACTTTAGGCGCTAAATCCTGAGCCCGGGCGGTCGCCGAGCGCCATCCAGCCATCCTGGATAAGGGGAGGTGTGCCGAGATCCCGAGCCAGCCAAGCGCCTGTCCCCAGACCGTGCGCCAGGGGGTTGGCGAGTGCACCCGCAAGCTGGGCAGTTGGCCACAGCCCTGCCGCGCTGTCGATGAGGCTGGTGATGACCACCTCCAGGCTAGATCCCTGGGTGTGTCGGGCGAGCGCCAGGGTCCGGCGCAGCCCCCCGATCGCAGCAGGTTTGAGCACCAGCCGCCGCACGCCCAACGCCCTCGGATCGCAACCAGCAAAACGCGCAATGAGCGACTCATCTAGAGCCAGGGCAAATGGGGCCTGGGATTGAAGCTCGGCGAGTCTGAGGGGGTCAGGGTCGGCGAGCGGTTCTTCGAGGGATTCGATCGGCAGCCGCAGGCGCGCTGTTGCCTCGATGAAGCGGTGCGCCTGCGCCAGACCCCAGGCGCCGTTGGCATCGAGCCTCAGAACCAAGCGATCGGCTAAACCCGGCTCGATGGCCCGTTCTAATGCCCTGAGGACCGCAAGCTCATCCTCAAGCGGCGCGATCCCGACCTTGAGCTTGATCACCCGCAGACCGCGCCGGATGCAATCAGCAAGTTGAGCCGCATCGACCTGCGCGACTGGGCCGAGGGCAGCATTGACTGCAATCCGCGCGCAGGCAGCAGGGTTTAGCCAGCAGCGCAGGCATATACCACGCTGTTGGCTGAGGAGATCGGCCAGGGCGCAAGCGAGGGCATAGTGCGCGGCCGGGGTGCGTTCCTTGGGTGGGGTGCACCCTATGGCATGTGCGGTCTCATCGAGGGGATCGATCTCGGTAAGGAGCTGTTCGGGATCGCAGCCGACAAAGGCATGAGCCCATCGCTCTAGCATGGCCGAGGCCGCAACAAGCGGTTCGGTCCCCGCCTCGGGCAGGGGGGCGCAGTCTCCATAGCCGATCAGCCCCTTCGCCTCGACCCGGACCAGAAGGCCGCGGCGCAACCTGATCGCACCATGCGCGCTCGCCCATGGACGACGCAGGGGGAGTGCGTATGGCCTCAGCTCCAAGCGCTCGATCAGGGCCATCGAGGCCAGAAGAGCCCGAGGATCAAAAGCAGAACCAGGAATGCCTGATATTGGGCGGTCAGGGCGAGCAATCCGTTGAGCTCGGGACCGATCCCCAGGCGCCACAGCCGCCAGATCAAGAGCGCGCCCAACGGCAAAGCGCCAGCCAAGACCCAAGGGGCTTGCAGCGGTTGCAGCGCCATCAGCAAGGGGACGGGCAGGAGTACCAAGGCGGCATAGAGAAATCTGGCGCGCGGTCGGCCCAGGAGGGCGCAGAGGGTCTTTCTCCCCGCAGCAAGATCGCTCTCCAGATCCCGATAGTTATTGACCAAGAGCACGGCCGCAGCCAAGGAGCCGAGCGCGACACCGGCGATCCAGGCGGACCCCGAAGGACTCAGGGTCTGGAGATAATAGGTCCCGGCGACTGCAGCAACCCCAAAAAAGGCCCAAGCATAGAGTTCGCCGAATGGACCATAGGCGATCGGGCGCGGCCCGCCCGTATAGGCATAACCCGCAGCTAGCGATGCCAGACCGAGCAGCAGGATCGGCAGCCCCCCGCGGGCGAGCAGGATCAAGCCAAGGGCAAAGGCCAGGGCGAACATCAGATGTGCCGCCAGTTTGACCTCCTGCGCTTTGAACCACCCTTGGGCGGTGGCACGCGGCGGGCCCAGGCGCGCGAATGTGTCGGCGCCGCGCTCGAAGTCGGCGGCGTCGTTATAGAGATTGGTGCCGATCTGGATCGCAGCAGCGGCAAGCAGGGTGACCGCGGCGATCCCGAGCGCAAGCCCCCCCTGCTCGGCCAGGACTAAGGCTAGACCTGCAACCACCGGCGACAAGCTCAGGGGCAGGGTCTTGGGGCGCGCCGCCAGCAACCAACGGCGAAGCAGCGGGGGAGAAGGAGATGGGGGCATAGGGCGATCGAAACGAGTAAGGGTGCATTGCGCACCCTAGGCCCGGTCATGGGCTGCCTATGGCCGTCGCCTGAAGCGACGAAAATCGGGCGGGCGGCGTTCCAAAAAGGCATTGCGCCCTTCTTGCGCCTCCTCCGTCATATAGAACAGGGCCGTGGCATTGCCCGCGAGCTCCTGGATGCCGGCCAGACCATCTGTATCGGCATTGAATGCCGCCTTGAGCACCCGCAGCGCGGTAGGCGAGAGGCGATTCATCTGCCGGCACCAGGCCACGGTCACAAGCTCGAGCTCGGCCAAGGGAACCACGGCATTGACCAACCCCATCGCCAACGCCTCTTGTGCGTCATATTGACGGCATAGGAACCAGATCTCCTTGGCCTTTTTTAGTCCTATGGTGCGGGCGAGGAGACCTGCGCCCAACCCGGCATCGAAGCTCCCCACCCGCGGACCGGTCTGACCGAAACGCGCATTCTCGGCAGCGATGGTCAGATCGCAGACCAGATGCAGGACATGTCCGCCGCCGATGGCATAGCCTGCGACCATGGCCACTACGGGTTTGGGTAGGGTGCGGATCTGGCGCTGGAGGTCTAAGACATTCAGAGACTCAACCCCTTGTGCGTCCTGATAGCCCTCGTGCCCACGCACCCGCTGGTCACCGCCCGAACAAAAGGCGAGTTCACCCGCCCCAGTGAGGATGATCGAACCGATCTCTGGGTCCAGATGGGCGCGCTGGAAAGCATGGATGAGCTCGCGTACCGTCTGGGGCCTAAAGGCATTGCGCACCTCGGGGCGATTGATGGTGATCTTGGCGATGCCTTCGGCGCGGTGATACAGAATATCCTGATACTGGACATCTTGGGGGCTTTCCCAATAGATGGGGCGGCGGTCTTCCTCTGGCCAATCTGCAAGGCGGTGCATGATCGTTGGCTGCCTTTAAGCGGGATTTAAACGGAGTAGGGTGTGCAATGCGCACCCTAGTGTTTGGTGGCTGGATTATAGCGCGTGCTATTGGTTAAAGGTCAGCAGTGGCTTGGCCTTAGCCCTCGCCGTCAAAGATGCTTACCAGATCCAGCGCGTCGAGCGCGCGGTTAAACCAGGCCTTGATTTCGGCAAGCGAGACCTGGGCGATGCGCCTTGCAATGGTCTCAGACAGCGGCCCATCCAAGAGACGGTTGAGGCTCGCCACCTCGCCTTTGGGCAAGGAGGGGGTTGAATCCGTGTCCTAATCCTGGCCCATTACCTTTGCTGTATCACGGGTGAGTTGATTGCAAGACCTTTTCTAGACCGCGATGGACCTCGAGGCTCAGCTCGGCATCGACCCTGACCTCGATCAAGACGCCCTGGACACCCTGCGCCTCGGTGAGCGCCTGGACCAATTCGGTCCCATCTGCGACCTCCCAGTGGCTGAGCCCAAAGGCCTGCGTCAATGGGCCGAGGGCAAGCGGGATCGGACAACGCCAGAACCTCTCAAGGCTCGGCAGGTTGCGCTGCGGCAGGGTATCGAAGATCCGCCCGCCGCCGTTATTGATGACGATACAGGGCCTGGGACAACCGCGAAGCTGCAAGAGCCCGCTGAGGTCATGCCATAGCGACAGATCGCCCAAGAGCCCGGTCGTCGGCAGACCGCTGGCGTTGAAACCCGCCAAGGTGGAGGCTTGACCGTCGATCCCGCTTGCACCGCGGTTGCCGAAGACATGAAGCGGCAAACGGCGAGACCCGGACCAGAGGTCGAGCTGGCGGATCGGCAGCGAATTGGCGCACAGCAATCCCTCGCCCGCAGGCAGGCAAGCGATCAGGGTCCGCACCAGATGGCCCTCGCACCAAGGGGCCTGGGAAAGATAATCGGCCATCAGTCGCTCAAGGCGCTGCTCGACCTCGTTCCAGCCCTCAAGCCAGCCCTCATCCGCTTGGATCGGACAGGCGTCCGTGGTCATCGCCCAGGCACAAAACCGGCCGGGATCGGCCTGGATCTTGAGGGGAACGTCATGCGTTGGATCGCTGAACCTGCGCCCAGGCTCGACGAGGAGGGTTGGCACACCGGTCAGCCAGTCGTTCAGCCGTTTCGAGACCGGCGCCCTCCCGAAGCGGATCACCCAATCCGGTTTGAGCCCCTGGGCAAGCTCGGGGTAACGCAGCAGGGCATCATAGCGCACGATACCCGCATCCGAGCCCGGGCCAAAGCGTAGACCGGACAGCGGATCGCAGAGGACAGGAAGCCTTAAGCGTTCGGCAAGGCGCCACAAGGCCGCAGATCCTGACTTCGTCCACTCGCCTGGGCCACAACAGATCAGGCCGCGTCTGCCCAGTTGCCCTAAATCGCCGAGGTTGAGGTGGATGTCATCGCCGATGAATGGATAAGGGGAAACATCCTGATCGATCCTTGGGTACTGTGCCTGTGCCCCTTCGTCATTCGGCCAGGTCGCCGCAGGTATCAAAGGCGGATCTTCGCTTGGGGATAGCCGACAATCGGGCCCGGGCACCAGGGACTCGCGGAAGGGGAGGTTGAGATGCACAGGCCCGGGATCAAGCCCTTGGCACTCGGCAGCGGCGCGCCGCCCCAGGGCCCGGAGATATTTGCCCACCCCGGGCAATTCATCCGGCGGTCCTGGGTCATAGAAGGCGCGAACATGGACGCCGAAGAACCGCGTCTGATCGATGGTCTGGTTGGCCCCCCAGTGGCGAAGCTCGGGCGGGCGGTCGGCAGAAAGCAGGATCAGGGGGGCCCCGCTGCAATCGGCCTCGATCACCGCCGGATACCAATGGCCCAGTGCGCTCCCCGAGGTGCAGAGGACACCCACCGGACGACGGGCCGCGCGCGCTAGCCCCAAGGCAAAAAAGGCGGCGCTGCGCTCATCGAGGATCGGAAACATGCGAAGGTCATGGGCCTGGGCGGCGAGGACCAAAGGTGTGGAGCGTGAGCCGGGCGAGAGCACCAGATCGCGCATCCCGCCCTGGATCAGGCCGGCGAGCAGGGCATGGGCGGCGCGCAGATTGATGCAGCCCTGATCGGCCATGGATCTTAGGCGAACCGCAGGGCCTTGGACATGGCAGCGAGCTTATGCTCGGTCTCCTGCCATTCGCTTTCGGGTTCAGAGCCGGCGACGATCCCTGCCCCGGCATAGAGCTCGGCCTCTTGTCCCTGGATACGTGAGCAACGCAGCAGGACCCAGAGCTCGCCGCTGAGATCGGGGGCGATCAGCCCAGCTGCGCCCGTATACCAGCCGCGGGCAAAGGGTTCATGGGTGCGCAGCCAATCGGCCGCGGCTGCCCGCGGCTGGCCGTTGGTGGCCGGGGTAGGGTGCAAGTGCTCGGCCAGGGCAAAGGCATCGATCCCGGGGCGTAGCAGACCGCGTAATCGGGTTTGGAGGTGATAGGCGTTGTTGAGCGCCAGGATCTGGGGGCCTGCTGCCTCCTCCAGGGCGCGACAACAGGGCGCTAGCGCCGCATGCATCGCATCGACCACTACCTGATGCTCATGGCGATTCTTGGGGCAGGCGAGCAATGCCTGGCGGATAGCGGCATCCTGCATTTGGTCCTGAGCGCGGCAGGCGGTACCCGCGATGGCATCGGCCTCGACTCGATCGCCCCACTGTCTAAAGAGTCGCTCGGGGGTTGCAGCGATGAAGTCGCTCCCTGCATAGCGGATATGGATCACCTGGCAGCTGGGATAGGATTCGCTGAGCACAGCCCTCAGGCGTTCGAGATCGAATGGCCGCTGCCCCCGCACCGCCTGCCGGCGGCAGATCACGACCTTTTCGAGCCGGCTGTTGGCAATGTCATCGATCGCCGCCAGGACCAGACGGGACCAATCGCTAAAATCGGGTTGGCTGCGCAAGGGGTTTAGTACCGAGGCCGGCAACGGTAGCGGCGTCCCTACGCCGAGGCGCGGCGCTAAACGGGCGATCCAGCCCTCCCACCGGTGCAGCAAGGCCGCGCGCGTGATCGGACGAGAGGCGGTCAGAATCAGGGCACAGCGGTCTTGACGGCGGATCAGGGCGAGCTCGGGCAGCCACAGCAGGGTATTGGGCAGGTCTTCGCCTTCCCGAGGCCGGGGCGTGGCCGCGAATCCGAGTAACCCCTGAGCGACCAGTCCGGTTTCATCAGGATCGATCTGTACCCAGTCCTTGGACCAGGTCAGCGCGACCTGACGCAGTCTCTCCAGCCGTCCCGGGCCCTCGGCCTGCCATTGGGCAGCGATGCCGTATCCGGCATAGAACTCGCCGCGCTGGGCATGCCCCAGATAAAACCCAACCTCGCGCAGGTCGGGCGCCATCGCCAAAGGTTGGGGGAGCTCGAGGATCAGCGAGACCCAGCCCTGGTTTGCGTCGAGCGGCAGCAGGTCAAGGGTCTCGCGCAGACGGGCCCTGAGCTGATCGATGAGCTTGAGCGGTTGCAACATGCGTCGAATCGCGGCAGACGGATTTGGGGTCAATGGAAAGGGGCGAGCTGGGAAAACAGAGGTTTTGGGGAGTTGTCCATCAGGGCTTGCTCACTCAGGCGAGCTGCTGCCAAAAGCGCTCGATCTCCATCGTCGTCTCCGTCGGTTTCTCCCACTGCGGCATGCCGCGGGTGCCGGGGATGCGCTCGGCGCGCCAATTGGGGTGCCGGCTTAAGAAATCGGGTAATTCATGGAAGTCGATGTTCGGGTCCTTGTCATAGAGCACGAGGACCGGCTGGGTCACCTGGTGATACAGAGTCTCGGTGGCGCGGGGGGTAAAGAGCTGACCCGAGAGGAAATACAGGGGCGCCTGTTTGGCCCCGGGCTGATGGGTTGTGGCATAGGCATAATCGATAAGCTCTAGCGGGGTCCTTCCGGCAAAGACCTGGTTATAAAAATACCGGATGCTTAAGCGCGTGGTCAGCAGGCTAAAGAGGGCATCGCTCAATCCAGGCAGGCTCAACCAGCGATAGGCGCGCTGGGCGGCCTCTCCCATCGGCAGGCCGCGCTGATTAAAGCCGGTGGGGGAGATCATGACCAGCGAGCGGATGCGCTCGGGCGCTGCAATCGCTGTACGCGCTGCAAACTCGCAGCCCAGGGAATAGGCGATGATATCGGCAGGTTCTCGCGTCACCTCGGCAAGAAATTCGCCGATGACCTGGGCGAAGAGCGCCGGCGAATAGGGCTGGGCGGGCCGGTCCGCATGCCCAAAGCCGGGGAGATCCAGGGCATAGATGGGGCGCGTGTGGCGAAGGCGTTCGAAGAGCGGCTTCATCTCAAGCGCGCTGGGTGCGGCATTGATGCTATGGATCAAGACCGCCGGCCGTCCGGGGGATTGGGTCGCGGCATAATAATGGATCCGTCCGCCCGAGGTCTTGAGGTCATGGCGGGAGGCATCCAAAGCAGGCGGCAGGTTTGTGGATGGGCCCCTATGCGGTTGCGCTTTGCTTGCAGACTCCATCGGCTCGCTCCTCTTTTGTTTGACACTCTGCGCCCCCATCTTTCGGCACGCCCCCTGGGTTTGACTCGCAGGGGGCAAGATACTGGGGCACAGATTCACCATGCTCTATTGGGCAAAGTTTACAGCGGTCTTGGCCGCTTGTCTGTCGATCGCCGGCTGCCTTGGGCTACGCCAGCAGGTTCAGTTGCCCGCCGCTGACCGCGAAGATAGGCCGGGGACCGTCGTCCATGTTGTGTGGGGTCAGGTTCGATCGGAGGCCGGTTGTCCGCTGGCCTATGTCTGGTATCGACCGAGCGTTCGCTCCAGTCAGGCGCTAGTGGTCCTGGCGCATGGCTTTTTGCGGCGCAAGGAGCGCCTGGCGGATCTCGCGCAGACCTTTGCTGCTGCTGGGATCGAAACGGTCGCGGTCGATCTCTGCAATATGCGCCTGTGGTCTGGCAACCATGCGCGCAACGGCTTCGACCTGATCCGGGTTGCCGATCATCTCCAGGCCAGACAGGTGATCTATGCCGGATTTTCGGCGGGGGGGCTGGCGGCGCTGGTGGCGGCGCGCAACGACCGGCGCACCATCGGTGTCCTGACGTTGGATCTCGTCGATGCCCAGGGCCTGGGGCAACTGATGGTCGGTGGGTTCGAGCGCCCGATCATCGGGCTCTTCGGCGAGCCCTCTGCCTGTAACGCCCATAACAATGGCCTGATCACCCTGGCCGCCGCCCACAAGTCCCAGAGCGAACGCATCCCTGAGGCGGGTCATTGCGATTTTGAGTCGCCTACCGATTGGCTATGCCGCGCCCTCTGCGAGGAGGATGCCCAGGGCGCCGAACGACGCCGCACCGAGATCCTGATGCAGGCGCTGGCAGCGATCCAGGCCTTGGTGGAGTCGGGCGCTGACCGGCTTCAGCTTGCCCTGTCGCACCCTGGGCAGTGAGTCACTGCCCAGTGCAGCGACCAGGCCATGGGCGCCCTGGGGGCGGGCCACAACCTGTAGCTGGTGTTATCCAAGACGCGACACGCTCTGCCCTACAGGACAGGGAGGACGTCAAAGGTGATCCAAGAGACCGGTAACGCAGGTTGTTCGCGCGCCCTTTATTGGACCGGACGGCCTGGAACCGGGTGATGCTGGGCCTGGGTGGCGGTGAACTCATCCGGAGTCACCTTGCCGTCACCGTTGCGGTCGAAGTCCTTGAAAGTCGGGGCGTTAGCCAGTCCCCGCATCGGATAGCCCTGTTGCGAACGCTCGGCGACCCGTTTGGCGCGCACCTCGTTGAACTCGGCCTCGGTGAGATGCCCGTCGCCGTTGAGATCGAACTCGGCAAAGCTCGGGGCCTGCCAACCACGACCTGGGGCTGGGATTGTAGGCGGTTGAGACCAGACGCAGACAGGGAATGCGATCAGGGTTGCCAGGATGAGACGAGTATGGATAAACATCGCGAGATCCTCTCTAGGAACATCAAATCAAGCCGCGGCCGTCATTCCGGCGAAAGCGGGAATTCTGGAAAATCTTCAAGATACGGAGGCGCTAGGTGCGTTGGCGCATAAATCAGCGCCTCCCTGGTGTAGGACCATCTCATCAGGCCGATAGACGCCGATATTTGATGCGATGCGGCTGATCGGCCTCACTGCCCAGCCGCCGATGGCGATCGGCCTCGTAGTCGGCATAATTGCCCTCGAACCAGGTCACCTGCGACTCGCCCTCAAAGGCAAGGATATGGGTGGCGATGCGATCGAGGAACCAGCGGTCGTGGCTGATGACCATGGTGCAGCCCGGGAAGGCAAGCAGGGCCTCTTCGAGCGCGCGCAGGGTCTCGACGTCCAGGTCATTGGTCGGCTCGTCGAGCAACAATAGATTGCCGCCGCTCTTTAAGAGCTTGGCGAGATGCACCCGATTGCGCTCGCCGCCTGAGAGCTCGCCGATGCGTTTTTGCTGATCTGTCCCCTTGAAATTGAACCGGCTGCAATAGGCACGCGAGTTCATCTCATAGCGCCCGACCGCGATGATGTCGGTGCCACCCGAGATCTCTTCCCAGACGGTCTTGTTGTTATCCAGGGCATCCCGTGTCTGATCGACATAGGCGATTTGCACCGTCTCGCCGAGGCGTAGGCTACCGGCATCGGGTTGTTCCTGGCCGGTGATGATGCGAAAGAGGGTGGTCTTGCCGGCACCATTGGGACCGATGATCCCGACGATCGCACCCTTGGGCACAGTGAACGACAGATTGTCATACAGCAGACGCTCGCCATAGCTCTTGCGCAGACCGGCAGCCTCGATGACCAGGTCGCCCAGCCTGGGGCCAGGGGGGATATAGATCTCGTTGGTCTCGTTGCGCGCCTGAAACTCCTGGGATTGCAGCTCCTCGAAACGGGCCAGACGCGCCTTGCTCTTGGCGTGACGGCCTTTGGGGTTGCTGCGTACCCATTCGAGCTCATGCTGCATGGCTTTGATGCGCGCCTGTTCCTGTTTTTGTTCGAGCTCAAGTCGCCGTTCTTTCTGCTCTAGCCAAGACGAATAATTGCCCTGCCAGGGGATGCCATGGCCGCGGTCGAGCTCCAAGATCCAGCCGGCGACATTGTCCAAGAAATACCGGTCATGGGTCACAGCGACCACGGTGCCTGGATACTCTTGCAAGAATCGCTCGAGCCAGGCGACGGATTCGGCATCCAGATGGTTGGTCGGCTCGTCCAACAGCAGCATATCGGGCTTGGAGAGCAATAACCGGCAGAGGGCCACGCGCCGGCGCTCGCCGCCCGAGAGCTTGGTGACATCCGCATCCCAGGGCGGCAGGCGCAGGGCATCGGCAGCGATCTCTAGGGTCCGCTCGAGATTGTGCCCATCGGTGGCCTGGATGAAATTTTCAAGCTCGGCCTGTTCTTTAGCGAGGGCATCGAAGTCGGCATCCGGGTCGGCATAAGCTGCATAGACCTCATCCAGCCGAGCAATCGCCGCCTTGATCGGGGCGAGTGCCTCCTCGACATTGCCGCGAACATCTTTGGTGGGGTCGAGCTGGGGCTCTTGCGGCAGATAGCCGATCTTGATCCCGGGCTGGGGACGGGCCTCGCCTTCGATCTCTGTATCGATCCCAGCCATGATACGCAGCAGGGTCGATTTGCCGGCGCCGTTGAGCCCCAGGACCCCGATCTTGGCGCCGGGAAAAAAGGACAGTGAGATATCGCGCAAGATATACCGCTTGGGCGGCACCACCTTGCTGACCCGGTT
Source organism: Caldichromatium japonicum (assembly GCF_011290485.1). GTDB lineage: Bacteria > Pseudomonadota > Gammaproteobacteria > Chromatiales > Chromatiaceae > Thermochromatium > Thermochromatium japonicum. Next base: position 1,340,785 of record NZ_CP048029.1, read on the forward strand.
CATCGTGTAGATATATTGAGTCATCGGCGATCTATGATGCGTCAGTCAGAGAGGGTGTTAAACTTTGATTAGCTATTCATTTTGCGCCTTTGGCACTCAAATGTCCAAAACGGGCCGTCGAACAGGCAAATGTGCAGGCACAACTGATGTTGTGCAAAGCGGTTGTACTCCATCTTCTTGATAAGAAACACATGCTTTTAAAATTGAGTGAGCTGTCCTAATGTAGTGAGCATGGAAAGACGAGACATGAGATTGCTGTCGTTTGCGGCGCGCGAAGAGCGGCGGCGTGGCTGGACGTATGAAGCGATAGGCGCGCAGAGGGGATTGTTGGGCGCAGGGGTGTTCGACATCTGCAAAGGCTATGGGCGCGAAGGGGCCCAAGGACAAGCGGGGTGGGCGCAAGGTGGGTGAGAAGCGGGCGCTGTTGGCGGAGCAGGACGCCCAGATACGCAAGCTCATCTGCGCGCAGGCGCCCTCCCGCGCCAAGGGCGATCTGAAGAAGGCGACCGTCAGCCACCTGCGCCGCCTTCTCAATTCCCCCCAACGCATCATGCGCTACTTCCAGCATCCCAAGCTCCATGATGCCGCGTAATATAAGTTCATTGGTTTCGGATCAATAATCCATGATCCGCAATCTACCCGGTTCGGCCCTGGACGATCTCAGCCCGCTCCATGACCTGGAGGGCGACCAGCGCGCGCGCCTGGCGGCAACCGGCCAACTGGCGGCAACCCCTGCCGGCAAAAGGCTTTGCGCGACTCAGGAATACCCTTGGCTTCTGTATCTGATCTCTGGTCAGCTCTGTCTGATCCACCAAGGCCAAAAGACGCTGATCACCGCCGGCAGTCCGCGCGCGCGTCAACCGATCTTTACCGAACAGCATCTGCTCGATCAGGCGGTCTTGACCGCCGATTCCGAGATATTGCGTCTGGATCGGGCGCTGTATCACAGCCTGAGCGGTTGGCAACGTTCGGGGTCGACATCAGTCGCTGAATTGGCGCTCAGCGAGATCGAGGGGAGCTTGTTCAGTCAGCTCGCCCAGGCCTGCAAGGAAGGTCAGCTCAAGCTGCCAACCTTGCCCAAGGTTGCGCGAGCAATCCAGGAGGCGATGCAGGACCCGAATATCACCTCTGCGAGATTGGCACGGATCGTCCAGATGGACCCAGCGATCACCGGCGCGCTGATCCGCATGGCCAACAGCGTTCTATATCGCGGGTTGCAGCAGATCCCAGATGTGCGCAATGCCATCATCCGTTTGGGTCTAGATGTTACCCGTTCGACCGTCATGAGCTTGGCGATGCAGCAATTGTTCAAGACCAAATCGCCTATCATGAAGGCGCACATGAAGGCGGCCTGGAATCGCAGCGTCCACATCTCGGCGCTCAGCTATGTGATCGCCCGCTACTGTCCCAAATTCAGCCCCGAGCAGGCGATGCTTGCCGGTCTGGTCCATGACGTGGGCGTCATCCCTATCCTCGACCATGTCAGTCATCATGGGATGATAGTGGATGAAAACGAGTTGGAGGCAGCGATCATCAAGTTGAGCCATTTAGTCGGTGAGCTGGTGGTCAATTATTGGGGGCTGGGGCCCGGGGTCGTCGAGATCGTGCGCCACTCGGACGATTGGTATCGCGATGAACACGAGAACCCAGATTATTGCGACATTGTGTTGGTCGCCCGGCTCTATCGGCTGAACCAGTCCGAGTCGCGCGGTCCCTTGCCGCGCTATGATGCGGTTCCCGCCTATTACAAGCTAGGGCTGGTCTTTCCTACCAGCGATGGTACAGTGGATGTAATCGCCGAGGCCAAGGAAGAGCTCAACTTCGTCATCGCCATGCTCAAGGGCGAAAAAACATGACCGGCTACCGAGGCTGCCAGATGCCTCTGAGGGGCAGCCTTGCTTGATAGGGGCGATCCTGATTTAGGCAAAGACCACCCAGGTGGTGGCGATATATTTCACCCCCTCTTGGACCACGGCTGCCCGATGCTCATGGGTCCAAAAAGGGGGAAACAGGGCCAGAGTCCCGCACTCGGGGCGCAGGCTGACCCCTTGATGTAAGAACTCGGTCTCACCGCCTGGGCCAGGCACGTCGTTGAGATACCAGAGCGCGACCAGCTGGCGTTGACTGAGCTCATGGCTGCCGCTATCGATATGCCAGTGATAATACTCGCCGGCCCGATAGCGCTGGACCTGATAGCCCTCGTCCTTAAAGGGCCCTTTGAAATAGGGGAAGGTCTCTCGAAACTCGGAAAGGGCTGCGGCCAAGGACTGAAAGAATACCATATCGATATCCTTCCACTCCGGCTTGTTGCTGACCACAAGGTCGGTCGTGCGCTTGATCTCGGGTGCCTCAGTGCGTAACTGACCGATCCGCCCGGCATATTGATACTGCGGGCTTGCCTCGAAGCGCTCGATCACCACGGCACAAAAGCTCGGTGGCAGCGCCTGGGGTTTGACGAAGATCAGGCTCCCTGGCTTGACCTCGCGGATGGTCTTCAGCGGCGGGCGATTTGGGGATGGGACAGTTTCCATCAGGACTCCAGAGGTTTCGCTCTATAGGGATGGCCTTCCCTGGCGTCTCTTGGCCCAGCATGCTGCAGGCCAGCGAGGTAGTAGCAGCTCAGCGCAAGACCCCTCTCTACATCGCGAGAGGTGCCTTGTAGCCGACTTCCTAAGCAACCGCCGGCAACCCTGCCAAGGCCATCGCGACCTCCTCCTCCGCATAGTCGAGGTCATTGAGCTTGCCGGCGAGATAGTCCATGTAGGCCTGCATGTCGAAGTGACCATGACCGCTGAGGTTAAAGAGGATGGTCTTGGCCTCGCCAGTCTCGCGGCAGCGCTCGGCCTCATGGATAGCAGCGCGTACTGCGTGTGTGGCCTCTGGCGCGGGGATGATGCCCTCGACGCGGGCAAATTGCAGACCAGCAGCAAAGCACTCAAGCTGGTTATAGGCGCGCGCCTCGATCAGCCCAAGCGCCGTCAGATGGCTGACCTGAGGCGCCATGCCGTGATAGCGCAATCCCCCGGCATGGAAACCGGGCGGCACAAAGCCCGAGCCCAGAGTGTACATCTTGCACAAGGGCGTCAGATGGGCAGTATCGCCGAAGTCATAGGCAAAGCGCCCGCGGGTCAGGCTCGGACAGGCCGAGGGCTCGACCGCGATACAGCGTACCTTGGGTCCACCGCGCAATTGGGTGCCCAAGAAGGGGAAGGCCAGCCCCGCGAAGTTGCTGCCGCCGCCGGTGCAGCCGATCACCAGATCCGGATAGGCATTGGCCATCTCCAGCTGTTTCATGGCCTCGAGCCCGATGACTGTCTGGTGTAAAAGTACATGATTGAGCACGCTCCCCAGGGCATATTTGGTATCCGGGTTTTGCGCGGCGAGCTCAACCGCCTCGCTGATCGCAATCCCCAGGCTCCCGGTGCTGTCTGGGTGCTCGGCAAGGATGGCGCGCCCCGATGCGGTGGTATTGCTGGGGCTGGCGATACAGTGGGCGCCGAATGACTCCATCAGGGCGCGGCGGTAGGGCTTTTGCTGATAGCTCACCTTGACCATATAGACCAGGATCTCGATCCCGAAGACCGCCCCGGCAAAGGCTAGGGAGGATCCCCACTGACCGGCGCCCGTCTCGGTGGTGATGCGCCTAACCCCCTCGATCTTGTTATAAAAGGCCTGGGCGACAGCCGAGTTCGCCTTGTGGCTGCCGGTGGGACTGACCCCTTCGTATTTGTAGAAGATCTTGGCCGGGGTTTGGAGCGCCTGCTCGAGACGGCGGGCGCGATAGAGCGGTGAGGGGCGCCACTGACGCCAGACCTCGCGCACCGGTTCAGGGACCTCGATCTCGCGCTCGGTGCTGATCTCCTGTTCGATCACGCCGCGCGGGAAGATGACCTCAAGCTCCTCTGCCGTCACCGGTTGTTTGGTCGCTGGATTCAGAACCGGCGCCAAGGGCTCCGGCAGGTCAGCATTGATGTTGTACCAGAAGCGCGGCAGGTGCGCCTCGTCGAGCAGATATTTAACGGTCTCGGTCATGGGTTTTGGGTATCTTGGCTGAAATAGGTCATGGTCCAGCCACATGCGGGCTAAACCCCTGAAGACGTTGTCCAGTGTGCCACAGATCAGAGCGCCCCGGCACGGGTAAGCAGCCAGTGGGTGAGTAGGGCAACGGGACGTCCAGTCGCACCTTTGTCTTTGCCGGACAGCCAAGCGACCCCAGCGATGTCGAGATGCGCCCAACGGTATTTTTTGGCAAAGCGTGCCAGGAAACAGGCAGCGGTAATCGCACCCCCTTCGCGCCCGCCGATGTTGGCCATGTCGGCAAAGTTGCTGTTGAGCTGTTCCTGATAGTCCTCCCAGAGCGGCAGGCGCCAGACCCGATCCCAGGTCGCCTCGCCGGCAGCGGTCAGCTCGGTGGCCAAGCGCTCGTCATTGGTGAATAGACCCGCCGGATGCTTGCCGAGGGCGATCACACAGGACCCCGTCAGGGTGGCCAGATCGATGACGGTCTCGGGCTCAAAACGTTCGCAATAGGTCAGGGCATCGGCCAGGATCAGGCGGCCCTCGGCGTCGGTATTGAGGATCTCGATGGTCTGCCCGGAGAGGCTGGTGACGATATCGCCGGGTTTGTTGGCTGCACCATCCGGCAGGTTCTCGGTCGCCGGGATGATCACGACGAGATTAAGCGGCAGCTCCAGGAGACAGGCCGCGCGCATAGCGCCCAAGACCGCCGCCCCACCTGCCATGTCGAACTTCATCTCATCCATGTCAGCGGCCTGTTTGAGGGAGATGCCGCCGGCATCGAAGGTCAGACCTTTGCCGATGAGGGCAAGTGGCTTGGTCTCTGTATCCGCCCCATGATACTGGGCGACGATGAGCCTAGGCGGCTGGCGGCTGCCACGCGCTACCGACAGCAAGGCGCCCATGCCGAGCGCCTGCATCTGAGACTCATCCAAGACCTCGACGCTCAGCTTGGGGAACTCCTTAGCCATCACCTGCGTCTGCTCCGCGAGATAGGTCGGGGTGCAGAGGTTACCCGGCAGATTGCCGAGCTCACGTGCCAGCCGAATCCCCTCGGCCATCGCCTGGCCGTGGTGGATGGCAAGCTCGACGCTTGCCGATTCACCCCTTGCGGCGATCCACAGATTGAGGCGCTTTAATGGGCGTTTGGGCTCCTGTTTGTCCTCTGATTTGGTGCGGGTATAGCGATAGCATCTCTCCTCGACCATCAGTACCGCATCGCGCGCCGCGGTATAGAGATCCAAACCGCGCGGGAGTGGCGTGGGGAGGGCGAGGGTTGCGCCCTCGGCGCCGCTTTGTTGCAGGACCGATGCCACCGCGCTCAGGGCCTGGCGATAATTGGCGCGCGTGAACTCGTTGCGTTTGCCAAGGCCCAGCAATAGGACACGCTCGGCAGTGATCCCAGGCAGGTCATAGAGCAAAAGGGTCTGACCGACCCCCCCGCTAAGATCGCCCTTTTTGAGCAAGGCGCTCAGGCGCCCGTTGCTGGCTGCATCGAGCCGCTCTGCAGATTCGGTCAGCCTACGTTTTTCGAAGACCCCGACGACCAAACAGGGTGTCTTTTGGGCGGCGAGCTCGCCGGTCTTGATCTTGAACTCCATTGTCTGCTCCTGAGATCACTGGACTCATAGTGCAACAGTTTACTGAAAATTGAACAAAAGGGTCGGCCAATGCCGATCCTCCATGCCACAGCAACAAATGGGTATTTCAGTGGAGGGCTGTCCCTGATGTTGCCGGTCATTGCGACTATCCAGGTCATGGCCAGCCTCCCCCTGTTCATTGGGAGAATCCCTGTGGTCATTGCGAGCGCAGCGAAGCAATCTCTCCGTCCGCGCAGGGTAGGGGCCCCTCCCTTGAGAGTGCCTCGTCCAAGGGATTGCTTCGTCGCTCCACAGGGCAAGTGTTGCCGCAATCGATGCGCTATCAAGCAGGGGGGCGGCCTCAATATAATCGCCATCGCTCGCCGAAGAGACCGACTGAAGATCATTCCGCCCTTTCATGAGTGCGTTCACCCTTCCCCAAGCCTTGCAACAGGCCATCCTGCATCACCAGGCCGGCCGGTTCTCTGAAGCCGAGAAACTCTACCGCGCCATCCTCGCGCAAGACCCCCGACACCCGGATGCCAATCACAACCTGGAGCAACTCGCCCGCCAGCTGGGATAACCCCGGGCAGCCTTGCCTTATCTGCAAACCGCGCTCAATGCCAGGCCTGATGTCGTGCAGTATTGGCTGAGTTTGATTGCGGCGCTGATCGACTGTGGTGAAGAGGCCGCCGCAGGGCAAGTGCTCGCCCAGGGGCAGGCGAGGGGACTACAGGGCGAGGCGGTAGAGGCATTGGCCCGCCGGCTTGATGGCGCTACCCAGGCTGCGCCAGCCCCTGCAGGAGAGCAGGCCACCCCGGCGCCGCAGAGCACTGCAGAGCAGGCACCGTCTGCCGCCGCTGCCGAGGCTGCATCGAAAGTCAGTCCCGTCAAAGCGGCGTCGCGTAGCGCCAAGAAGGCAGCCAAGCCGGCGCTCAAGCTCGGTAAGAGCGCGGCGGAATGGCTGGCACGCGCCAAACAGGCGCAGCAAGCTGGCAAGGTCGCTGATGCCCGGCTTTTTGTCGAGCTGGCGATCAGGCGGGATCACGATTATCTCGATGGGTGGTTTTTTCTGGCGCGTTTACACTAATGAATGCAATCAAATAGAGTTCTGCATCCAGGCGCTATGGGAGTGCTTTCGCATAAATAATGATGGCTCGTATCTGTCTGATATTAGAGCATTATTGCGTAGAACCGGAAGGATCGACGAGGCGCTGAAGGTGCTCAAGCAGGCGACGGCACTTGAGCCAAAAAATGCCATTGCCTGGAATAACTAGGGCAATGCCCTAGAAGAGATTGGCGATCTTGATGAGGCAGAAAAGGCCCTTCGAACAGCTCTGACACTCAAAGAGGATTATGCTGATGCTTGGGCCAATCTAGGGCTCATTTTGGAAGGAAAGATGGATGAAGACAGGGCATTAGAGTGCTATGACAAATCGCTTGAGCTAAATAGCAAAAAAGCCAAGATATTATTGAGAAAGGCCAAACTCCTGCTGCGATATGATCGGCACACTGAATCGCATGAGCTGCTCGATCGCGCGCTGGCATTAGGCGACTCACCCCTTCCTAACTGCTTTGCCTATTGGCTCACTGTGCCATCGATCATGGAATCACGTTTGGCGATTGCCAAATGGCGGGCACGCTATCAGCACGGCATCGAAACCCTGATGGCGATGGAAGGCACACTTGATGACCTGAAAGAGTCCGCATCTGGCTCCTTCGAGCTCGCCTACCACGATGAAGACGACCGCCCGCTCCTGGAGGCGCTAAGCCGCCTCTTTCGCGCCAAGACGCCAGAGCTCAATTACACCGCACCACACATCGCCGCTTGGCAGCCACCACATAATCGGCGCATCCGCATCGGCTTTTGTTCGCAGTTTCTCGTCGGCTACACCATCGGCAAGCTCTATCAGGGGCTGATTCGCGGGCTGGATCGACAGCACTTCGAGGTGGTGCTCATCTATCCGCCACAGGTCAAGCGCGATGCGGTGCGTCAGGCGCTCTCTCAGAGCTGTGATGGGGCCATCGAGCTGCGCGGGCGCCAGGCTGAATGGCAGGCGCAGGTGGCCGCACTCGCGCTCGATGCGCTCTTCTACCCCGACATCGGCATGTCGCCGGCGACCTATTTTCTGGCCCATGCGCGGCTCGCGCCGGTGCAGTTGGTGAGCTATGGCCACCCGGATACCACCGGCATCGACACGCTCGATTATTTCCTCGGTGCCGATGCGCCGCTGGAACCGCAATAGGCTGAGGCGCACTACAGCGAGCGGCTAATCCGCTGCCGGCGGCTGCCGTTTAGTTATCAGCTCTTCGTCCTGCCCAAGGAGATCCCGCCGCGCGCCGCACTCGGCTTGCCCGAGACGGGCACCCTCTATGGCTGCCCGCAGTCGCTGTTCAAATTCCATCCGGACTTCGATGCGGTGCTCGCCGAGATCGCCGCCGGTGACCCGCAGGGGCACATCGTCTTGATCGATGGCCACAGCAAAAGCTGGAGCGAGCGGCTCAGGGCGCGCTGGGCGCGCAGCGCCCCGATTTTGCTTGAGCGCGTGCGCTTTGTGCCGCGGGTGCCGCTCGATCGCTTCATGGGTTTGCTGGCGCATTTTGCGGTGGTGCTCGATCCGATCCATTTTGGCTCGGGCAATACGCTCTATGAGGCGATGGCCTATAGCCAGCCGGTCATCACCTTGCTGGGACGCTTTGCCTGCGGGCGCTTCGTGGCCGCGGCCTATCAGCAGATGGGGTTAGAAGACATCGCGCCGATTGCCCGCTCGATCGAGGAGTATGCTTCTGTGGCGCTGTCCTTCGGCCGCGACCCTGCTCGCCGCCAGGCCTTCCGCGAGTCGGCGCTCGCCGCCCGGGAAAAGCTCTATGCCGACATCCAGGCGGTGCGTGAGTTCGAGGCCTTCATCGAAGCAGCACTCCAAGCGGCAGCGCGCGGCGAAAAACTGCCCTCCGGCTTCCGGCTGGGCGAGAACGCCGCCCCGAGGGGGCTGACTGTGGGAGCCGAACCATGACCCCGGCCACGCTGCTCTACCTTCGGTGCCGGTTTCATCGGCTCGCACCTCATCGACCGGGTAGGCAACGCGGCATTTTGGCGAGCATGGCTTTGCAAAGGTAGAATCAGGCTTAATCCTATCGCGATGGGCTGCATCCCTGGCATTGCTCAATAGATTTTCCCCCTTCTCCTGCGGGTGAACCTGTTTGTAAAACCGTCGCCAACCGCTGCATCCCGCTTTAAAATGCTATACAGGCGGTAGACCGTCCCGCCTTTGACCCCCTCCCGCCGAGGAGCGCTGCAACCCGCTGCTGCGGGCCAGGCTCGGCGCTGTGGGATGTGTTTCACCAAACGGCGCTCACTCGAAATCCGATCGAGGTTTCATTCCCATGAGTGAGTTTACCGACTACAAGGTCGCAGATATCCGCCTGGCGGATTTTGGCCGCAAAGAGATCGCCATCGCCGAGACAGAGATGCCGGGTCTGATGGCAATCCGTAAAAAATATGCGGCCTCTAAGCCGCTTGCCGGCGCACGGATCAGCGGCAGCCTGCACATGACCATCCAGACCGCGGTGCTGATTGAGACGCTGATCGAGCTCGGCGCCCAGGTGCGTTGGTGCTCGTGCAACATCTTTTCCACACAGGACCATGCCGCAGCCGCCCTGGCGGCGCGCGGCGTCCCGGTCTTCGCCTGGAAGGGCGAGACCCTGGAGGAATACTGGTGGTGTACCGAACAGGCGCTGACCTGGCCGGACGGCAAGGGTCCAAACATGCTCCTCGATGACGGCGGTGACGCGACCCTGATGGTCCACAAAGGTGTCGAGTTCGAAAGGGCAGGGGGCATCCCCGAGCCTGCACCGACCGACAGCGAGGACTGGGCCGCCTTCTTGACGACCCTCAAGTGCGTCTTTGCACGCAATCGCGAGCATTGGCACCGGATCACCGCGGGGATCAAAGGGGTCACGGAGGAGACCACGACCGGCGTGCATCGACTCTATGAGATGGCCAAGCAGGGCACGCTCTTGTTCCCGGCGATCAATGTCAACGACTCGGTCACCAAGTCCAAGTTCGACAACCTCTATGGCTGCCGCGAGTCGCTGGTCGATGGCATCAAGCGCGCGACCGATGTCATGATTGCCGGCAAGATCGCCATGGTCTGCGGCTATGGCGATGTCGGGAAGGGCTGCTGTCAGTCGCTGCGGGGACTCGGTGCGACCGTCTGGGTCTCGGAGATCGATCCGATCTGCGCCCTGCAAGCGGCGATGGAGGGCTATCGCGTGGTGACTATGGATGAGGCGGCACCGGTGGCCGATATCTTCGTTACCGCTACCGGCAACCTCAATGTCATCACCCATGATCACATGCAGGCGATGAAGGATCAGGCCATCGTGTGCAACATCGGTCACTTCGACAATGAGATCGATGTCACCAGCCTCTCCCAATACCGCTGGGAGGAGATCAAGCCCCAGGTCGATCATGTGATCTTCCCCGATGGCAAGCGCATCATCCTGCTCGCCAAGGGCCGGCTGGTGAATCTCGGGTGTGCGACTGGGCATCCGAGCTTCGTGATGTCCAATAGCTTCACCAATCAGGTGCTCGCCCAGATCGAGCTCTTCACCAAGACCGATGAGTATCCGGTCGGGGTCTACACACTGCCCAAGCATCTGGACGAGATGGTCGCCCGGCTGCATCTGGAAAAGATCGGTGCCAAACTGACCACCCTCACCCCCGAACAGGCCGCATACATCGGGGTGCCGATCGAGGGGCCCTATAAGCCGGATCATTACCGGTATTAAGGAACCGGTATTAAGGACGCATCCGGTTCAGCCGCCGGTCGGGGAGGGGGTGGGATAACAGGGGCACACCCCCTCCCCGAGGGGCTCTTTAAGACCCTAAGGGATAGGAAGGCCCCCTCAAATAGACGGCGGCTGGCGGATCTTGTCGATACCTGCCATCGATGTTGATCATCGGGAGCTGGAGGGCCCTTTTGATGTCATCCCTATCCAATCAGGGACCTATCTATAGCGTTGAGCTCTTTCCCCCTAAGACCCCCGAGGGCATGGTGCGGCTTAAAGAGGAGGTCGGTCGGATAGTTGATTTGGGGCCGGCCTATTTCTCGGTCACCTATGGGGCGGGGGGATCGACCCGCGAGGGGACCTTTGAGACTGTCAGCTGGCTCCAGGCGCAGGGGTTAATCGCTGCTCCCCATCTAGCCTGTATCGGCTCAAGCCGCGCCCAGATCCGTGAGATCCTCGAGCGCTACCAGCAACTCGGGATCCGGCGTCTGGTGGCGCTGCGCGGCGATCTGCCGTCGGGGATGGGGTGGGGGAATACCGGCGAATTTCGGTATGCCAATGAATTGGTGAGCTTTGTCCGCGCCGAGTTTGGCGAGTGGTTTTTGATCGAGGTCGCCGCCTATCCCGAGTATCACCCGCAGGCCTCAAGCCCGGCACGCGACCTTGAAAACTTCAAGCGCAAGGTCGAAGCGGGGGCCAATGGGGCCATCACCCAGTATTTCTATAACGCCGACGCCTATTTCCACTTTGTCGAAAACTGTCAGCGGCTTGGCATCGAGATCCCCATCGTGCCTGGCATCATGCCGATCACCAACTATGCTCAGCTTGCACGTTTTTCCGACATCTGCGGGGCTGAGATCCCGCGCTGGATCCGGCGCCGCTTGGAGGCATACGGCGAGGATCTCGATGGATTGCGGGAATTTGGCCACGAGGTGGTGCTCAGACTCTGCGAACGGCTGATGGGGGGTGGGGCACCGGGCCTGCATTTTTATTCCATGAATCAGGCCGGCCCCGTGCTGCGCTTGTGGCGTGACCTTGATCTGCCGCGACCCAGAGGCGAAGCAGCCGGCGCCGCTTGAGCCCTGCAGTCGGTCGGCGCTGGCCGATGTTTTATCCCTCTGCCCGATTGCGGATTATCAAATCATCAACGTTCGAGATTTGGTAGCTTTTTTCGCGGAATCATCCACTCCTCCTTGATTTCAAACCGCTCCCCCTGCTTGGCGAGCGGTTTTTTTTTTGCCTGGCGTATCGGTCTTGTCGTCGGGGTACAGTGGCGCGGGACTCAGAGGCGATCCTGGTAGAATTGGAAGCCATCTCCTTGCGATTGGCCCCAGGACCCATTCCATCGCCGATGATCCGCCATGCCCCAAGCGATCCGCAGCCAAGGTAGCAGTCAACCTGCCCTGATTCGATCCAGGTGTGCCGCACGTTCTCTGATGTTGGGGCAGCAGGCTGCTCAGCGCCCCTGGCGCCAGGCGTTGCTCGGTGTGTGCTTGGCGTGCCTGACCTCTGCGGGTCAGGCGCAGATTGCCGGCCTCGACCGCAACCTGCCAGGTGCAGCGGACATCCCAGGTATCCCGCGTTTTGCTGGCTCAGTCAGCATCGGTCAGCGGGTCAGCCCGTTCGACGAGACCCAGATCCCGACTGGGCCCTGGGATACAGCGGCAAATGCCTGGAAAGATAGCCTTAAGGTTGCTGGCCGGCGCAGCCGGGTTCTGTATCTGGCGCCGCGCAATGTCAGTTCACTCGAGGTGATCCGCAACTATCAGCAGGCGCTCGAGGAATTGGGCTATGAACGCCTGTATCAGTGCTCAGGGTTCGAGGAATGCGGCACTCGAATCGATCGCTTTTATGGCGATCCAACCAACGGCAAGCAGCTCAACGAGCACTACCTTTTGCGCTATGTCTATTCAGACGGTTCGGTCCAGGAGCCGCGGCTCTATAGCGCCCGCCGTCAGACCCCAGAGGGCCAATCCTATGTCCTTGTCTTTGCAGCCTTTCAGGACAACTTCGCCGACTCGGCCGCAGGCAACCGGGTCGCGATCTTTGTCGAAGAGGTCTTGACCCGCCCGGTGAGCAAACAAATGGTCTTGGTCGAAGCGCCAGAGATCGCCCTCGGGATCTCGGATGCGGGGCGGATCGCCATCCATAGCATCCAGTTCGACTCAGGTCAGGCGACCGTCAAGCCCGAGTCCATGCCCCAGATCGAACAGATCGCCCGTCTCTTAGCCGAACAGCCCAACCTCAGGCTCTATATCGTCGGGCACACCGACAATCGCGGGACGCTGGACTATAACCTGGATCTTTCGCGCCGGCGCGCCGAGGAGGTAGTGCGTATTCTCATCCAGCGTTACGGTATCCTGGGCGAACGGCTCAAACCCGTGGGGGTGGCTAATCTCGCGCCCCTGACCAGCAATGCCACCGAGGAGGGCAGGGCGCTCAACCGCCGGGTCGAGATCGTCGCCCAATGAGTCAAGGGTCATGGGTGATCCGTAATACAGCGATCGTCTAGGTACACCGCTAGGATGCCGTCCGCCGCAAGATCCTGCCTGCCTTCTCGTCAGCACGTCCTGCGCTCAGAGCAAGCCGCTGCACCAGCGCCAAGCCGAGTATGATCCATGCCTGTGACGCTCAAACTGCCCAAAGTCTACAAGACCCTCCTGATGCTTGCCATCGTGATCGGGCCCTTTTATTGGCTCACCTTCACCGAGGATGGTCGCTGGCGCACCGATCTTGCGCTCATGGGGTTTCTGGGTCGGCCTGATTTCAATGCCGCGCTGGAGTCCTTCACCAGCCATCTGACCGAATCCGAGCTGCGTTCGACCTTCGCCAAGCTCGATTGGCAATGCAGCGCTGGCGCCAATCGATTCGGCAACCGGCATTGCGCAGCGATGATCGGCACGTTCAATCAGATTCCGGCGCGTTCTGCCCATCTGTTCTTTCAGGGCGGTGCGCTCAGCGCGGTCAAAGTCGTCTATCAGACAGCCTATCACGCGCAAGTCCGCCGTTGGATCGAGCGGCGTGCAAAGACCGTTCAGCAGGGCGCCCTGCCGTCTGCGATCGCCGACCAGGGGGTCATCGTCCAGCCGGTCGCTGGCGGGGTCTTGCTGCTCCCCGAGTCCGCGCCGAGCAAGGAAGACGAACCAGCCCTGATCTGGATGGCGCACGAGGCAATGGAGACCGCTGGGGAATAGAGGCTGTCTCATACAGCAAGCCGCCGCGGCGTCTGTAGCTTGCGGGTTTGAGCGGTTCGCCTTATCAAGCGGCAACCTGTGTCCATCCGCGAAGCGGATGAAGCCCTTGGGATTTCAGATGCCCTGATCCCAGGGGCGGGAGCGCCTACCTTCAGTGTCCGGTGCCGCGGCCAAAGAGCTCATAGAGCGAAAGGACGATCTCGATCACGATCAGGATCACGATATACCATTCGACCCGCAGGCTGCGCTTGCTTTGCAAGAGGTCGAGGAGGGTGACCGCTGTCTCATGGATCAGAGCCAGTTTGCGTTCTAGAGCCAGTTGGCGCTCGCGGATCTCGTATTCGGCCTCCAGGCTTAAAAACAGGCGTTCCAGGTCTGGACGCTCCCAGATCACCTCGGGCTTGTCGCCGATCTCACCGCGCCCGACCATGGCTTGCTGGATGGCCAATGCCTCGCCGATATGCCGGATCAGGGTATCGGCGCTATTGACGCCCCGCCCATAGCGACGCATCTGTTCGGCCAAGGGTTCGATGCGGTCGAAGGCCAGGGCTACCCGCGCCTCCTGATCGGCGAGGAGGACGCTCTTGCCTAGGATGTCGGCGACGACCTGAAGGCGTGCTGGGTCGGCATCGGCGAGGACCAGGCGCTCGCGCTCTAACCCCTCGGTCCGCCCGGGATCGACCAGGATCGAAAGGTCCTCGGCCTCGGGTTGAGCGAGCGGGTCCTTGATAAAGGGCGCAAGTTCGGCGATGAAGGCTGCGGTCTGGCCATCATCGACATTGAACAAGACCACCGCCCCCGAGCGAAAGAGGACCGCGCGTCCCTGTTCACCGATCAGCACGGCCAAGGGGTTGATGGCGAGCGATTCCAGGTGGCCGAGGCGTTTGATGTCGAGGTGCCGGCCCAGGAGTCTGGCACGGGCATTGAGGCTATAAGGGCCTTCGCCGTTGAGATATGTCATAAGGTGACATCGCGGTGATGGGGTGGAGGGGAATGCATCTTGGTCAATGCCCCCATGATGCATCTTTTATGTGACAGACTCTGCGCCAGGGGCTGCGCCATTGGCCGGATCAAGCCAACTGCAATAGCCATGAAACCCGACGCCTGTTTCATTCGCAAGGGCCAAACGCCTGCGCAACAGAGTAGATTCCGGATTGCCCCCGCCTGATGGTCTTGATCACACTGGATTGTCAACCCAATCCCCAGAGGGTTGCACTCTTGTCGCCGCCGATCAGAAGCCGTTGGCCATCCAGGCTAAAGGCGGCAACCCAGAGCGGGCCTTCATGGAGCAGGGTGAGTAGACGCTCACCGCGTTTGGACCACAGTACACCGGTCTTGTCACCCGAGCCGGTGAATATCCGCTGACCATCGGGGCTAAAGGCGACGACGCGGATCGAGTCCTCGTGCCGGAAGCTCGCCAGACGTTCGCGTCGGTCGGACCAGAGCACCGCGGTCCTACCACTGCTGAGCAGGATCTGTCGGCCATCCGGGGCGCAGGCGATGGCCCAGATCGCATCTTCTTGGCGAAAACAGGCTAGACGCTCGCCGAGCACAGACCAGAGCAGCGCCGTGCGGTCATTGGTCAGGGTCATCACCTGTCGGCCATCGGGGGTAAAGGTAGCGGATGCCACCGGGCCCTCGTGGATAAAGGTGACCAGGCGTTCGCCGCTGTCCGACCAGAGGACGGCGGTGCGGTCACTTGAACCGGTCAGCAGCCGTCGGCCTTTTGGAGAGAAGGCCACCGATCCGACAGAGCCTTCGTGACGGAGGGTAAGCAGGCGATCGCCCTGATCGGACCAGAGCACCGCGGTCCTGTCGCCCGAGCCGGTGAGCAGGTGTTGGCCATCTGGGCTCAGGGCGACGGACCAAACCGCACCCTCGTGCTGCATGACCGACAGGCGCTCACCGCGATCGGACCACAATACAGCCGTCTTATCCCCCGAGCCAGTGAGCAGCCGGTGTCCATCGGCACTCAAGGCCACGGACCAGATCGGCCCGTCGTGCCGGACACTGGCTAGATGCTTGGCCGTGATCGCGCTCGAGGCCAGAGGAAGGGCAGGTAGGACGCTCGATTCTATCGGTAACTGCAATCCCAGGGCCTGTGCCCAGGCCAGCACACCCGCGCGGGCTAGGGTACGGTCCAGGGCGCGCCGTGCGTGCAGACGTTCCACCCAATAGTGGATCTGGGCCGAGGTCGGTGCCGTACCTGCCTCCAGGCGCGCCAGCTCGTCCGCCACCCCATGCTCGGCCACCCAGAACAGGATCTCGAGGTCACGCTCCGGTGCCCCCAGCGACCGATCGGCCAGCAGGCCGCGCAAGCGCCGACCCAGGCGTGCCGCCGCTGCCCCATGCTCGGCGACCATCTGCAACAGCGCTTGTTCTGCCGCTGTGCTCAGCCTCTCAGCCATCGTCTGGATTCATTCCAGCTAGCGCCCCCGTTGCTTGGCGGTCTCGGGACGCGGACCCAACTCGGCCACCGCTAGACGTCTACCCGCGATCTCGATCTCTGCACCAGCCAACAGCGCCCGCGCTTGGCCGGGCTCGATCGAATAATCCTTCCCGTCCACCCGGTAGCGCCAGGGGTCTTGGGTGTTGTTGCGCAGGATACAGGCGCCAGCAGCCTGGGGATGCCTTTCCAGGCTGCCCAGGACGACTTCGGGTTCGCCCTTTTTGCCTAGACCCTGGAGGTGATAGGTCAGGAGCGAAACGCCTGGACGGACTGCCAGGGCCCCATGACCGCGGATGACCAGCTGGACACCGAGCGGGTTGCCGCATTTGAGACAACCGCGCGGGCGCTGTGCCGGGTCGATCAGGTTGATGAACTGGCAGCTCGGGCAGGGCAGCAGCTGATGGAGCATCTCGGTGAACAGGTCGCGCCACTGGCTTAAACGCACACGCCTGCCTTCATCCTTGACACCTTCGGTGAAGGCGCGGCGAAAGGCGCGTTGGAGGCGGACCGGGCACAAGAGTTGCCAGCGCCTGACGATCAGTTGCAAGGCCTCCTCCCCCTCGGCGGTATTGCTGGAATCGTTGGGGTCGAAACAAAAGACCGGCGCCTCGGCATAAAAGCGGCGCTTGGCACGCAGGTCCCAGCAACGGACCTGCAAGGTCGCGCGCCCCTCCATCGGGTGACCCCAGGTCCAAAGATGAAACAGAATTAGGGCAAGCGAATAGAGGTCGCTGTGCTGGTCGGGCGGTGACCGGTTGAGGGCCACCTCTGGGGCCATCCATTCGGCGGTGCCCATGACGGCGGTCTCTTGCCCATCGATTACTACATTGTCGTTGTCGAAGAGCACGATCTCACCGCTGTGGGCGTCGAGCATCAGGTTGCTGCTGCTCAGATCGCAATAGGCATAGCCGCGCTGATGGAGCTCATCGAGGGCGTCGCAAAGCCTTAAAGAGGCCACGACCAATGCCCGCAGATCGGGTTGGGGGCGGGCCCCGCAGAGGATGCGGTTGATGGTGCTGAAGCGCCGGGTATCTATCAGCGGCATCACATAGCCAAACCCCGGTTGCCTCTCATGGACCACCAGGTCCTGTGGCCAGATGAACTCAGGTCCCGGCGAACCGCGCTGGATCAGGGTCTGGATCTGTTGCCGCTGTTTCTCGGCATTGGGCCCGGGCCGGCACCACTTCAGGGCAAACTCGCCCTCGCCGCTGCGTACCCGATAGACCGCCCCCTGGCCGCCTGAGCCGAGCCGTTCGACGAATTGATAGCGGGTCCCCGACTGACCGATGAACATCTTCATACCCTCTGGGGTGCATGCGCCGATGGATTGGCGGTGTGAGGGTTGGATGCCAGGGATACTGTACCGTCTCCATCGCTCGCCTGTATGTCGATGACCTCTGCGGCGACTTGGTGGGATTCTGCTGTGGGCGGTACGGATGGATCGACCGCGTCTCGATAGACCGCTTGAGCGCTATCGGCGACGGATGGAGAGGTGCCGATGTCTTCTATAAGATCGCTGCGGATACAGAGGATCAGGGTCAGGTCATCTGCGACGCCCTCGCGATTCCAGACGTCAGCCGCTGACGGAAGGCGCTCGCGCAACCAGCGCAGGCCATTGCGTCTTGTCTTCTCCACAAGATCCAGGATCACAGCCTCGCCGCGGTCGGCAAAGCTATCGGCAAAGCCGTCGGTGGCGAGGACCAGGGCCACTGTCTCCTCGTCGCTTGCGGCGGCGGTCTGCCAGTATCGATGCGCCGCCGGGCTGACCAAGCTCGGGGTGGCGAGCCCCAATCCCTCCAGAGTCTCGGTCAGCGGCTGGACCTGTAACGCGGTGTTGGTCTGTTGGAGCCGGTAGGTTCGGCTGTCACCGATCCCACCGGCCAGGATCAGGTCATGGGTGAGCACAAGCCCCACGACCGTAGTGCCATAGCGACGTCTCGCCACCTCATCCGCAGCGGCTGGGTCTTGGGCAGATTGGGCGTGGGTATCGACCTTGGCCTGCCAGATCTGCAAGAGGCGCTGACCGCATTTATCCCTGAAATGACGGCTGGCCTCGCGCCGCCAGTCGCCTTGGTTTGATTCGATGAGCTCAGCGACATAATGAGCGAACTCGGCGGCCATTTCGCCAAAGGCAGTGACCGCAAGCTGCGCTCCCCGATCGCTGTTGGGATAGTCCTTACCACCGTGCCCGTCCGCCAGCGCCAGGGCGATATAGGGCAGACCGCGGACATGGCCGCCACATCCGAGGCTTGCATCCTGATTGGGGGCCCTTTGGCGGCGATGCCGCTCGCCCCGCAGCGAGATCAGGGCAGCGACATGGCGCTCCGTCTCCCAGATCAGGCAAGGATTGGCGGGGGGCTCAGAAGACATCGTCTGGACTGATGGCATGGATCAAGTCTTCCTTGGTGAGATCGACAGGGGGTAGCTCTTCCTGGGTGCTCGAACTCTTGCTGCGCGAGGAGGCGCGCACCGCCTCGGTGCTGACCCGCTGGATGAAACGCCCGATCGAGGCCACGTCCCGCGCCTCCAGGGTCTCGATGGGTGAATCACCGCGGCGCAGATAGGGCGAGATGAAGAAATCCAGCGACTCTTTGTCATAGCCCTCGCCGATCCCGATCGACAGGCGCACCGCCCGTATCCCCCAGGGGGAGGCGTTGAGCCGCTCGATGGCCGCCTGATAGACCTCCTCTGGCTGGGTACAGAAGCCATCAGACAAGAGGACGGCCACCGGCGGGATGTTACGCACCCCCAGATTTTCTAGCGTCAGCTCATCGGCCAGCAACTGGATGGCATCAGCGGTGCTGGTATAGACGCCCGAGGCGTCGAGATTGGACCATTTCGATTGCGCCAGGGGTGTGCGCGGCGACAGGTGCCACTCGGCGCCCGACCCGAAGCGGATGGCGCCTATCTGGATCTCGATCAACTCCTCGTTTTCGAGGTCGCCGAGCAGAACAACCAGTTCCTGCACCGCCCGATTGACCGCTGCGATCTTTTCGCCGGCCATGGAGCCCGAGTTGTCGAGCAAGAGATAAAAATGCAAGCGGCGGCGCAGGGGTGTGCCCTTGATGATGTCATCCATTGCCGATCTCCAGGAGCCTAGTCACTGGTCAGGGGTTTCACCCGAGAGTTCTACCACAGCAGCAAGGCCGAGGGGTATCTCGCTTGTCAGCTTAAGGCATTGGGCTGGCAAGGATCTCCAGGCGCAAGTATAAATCCTGCCGCAAGTACCTCAGCGCAGTTCCCGCCATACCCAAGACGCCGACAGTAGCAGCGAGACCGTGACGAGCGCCGGACGCACCAGGGCGGCGCCGTGGCGGATGACCAGATGGCTGCCGATCCAGGCGCCGGTCAGTTGGCCGATGGCCATCGAGAGCGCGAGCGACCAATGGATCTGACCGCTGGGGAGAAAGCAAAGTAGGGCGGCGAGATTGCTGGTAAAGTTG
This sequence comes from Caldichromatium japonicum, assembly GCF_011290485.1. Taxonomy (GTDB): domain Bacteria; phylum Pseudomonadota; class Gammaproteobacteria; order Chromatiales; family Chromatiaceae; genus Thermochromatium; species Thermochromatium japonicum. The sequence goes on from NZ_CP048029.1 coordinate 1,360,259, forward strand.
AGCGCCTTGCTGTGTGCGGTGGCTTGTCTGAGCCCATAGCCGCGCAGGGCGACATAACCGAGCGCCAGAAAGGTCCCCGTCCCTGGCCCCAAGAGCCCATCATAGAAACCGACCCCAAGGGCGAGCGTCAGGGCAAAGGGGAGGGCACCGAGCCTAGGGCTTGTGCCCTGCTCGGGGATGGGTGGCAGGCGCCAAAAATAGATGGCGACGGCGATCAAAAGAAGCGGGATCGCTCCAGATGGCAGGAGGAGGGCAAGGCGCTGGATAGACCAGGCGCCGATCAGTGCCCCTACAAAGGTACAAGTGACGGCCAAGGCCAGACCCTGGGGGTCGAGCAGCCCCCGTTGAGCAAAGCGCACCGTTGCAAGCCCGCTCCCAAAGATGGCCTGGGTCTTGTTGGTTGCCAGGGCCTCGACGGGGCCCAGGCCCGCCCAGATCAGGGCGGGGATGGTGAGCAGCCCCCCGCCGCCGGCGAGGGTATCGATACAACCGGCGATGAGGGCCGCGCCGAAGAGCAGGGCAGCGAGCTCTGGGCTAGGCATCCTGAAGCTTGTACCCCATTATGTTGGCACTATTCCAAGGTCCAGAGGCGACGGGCGATGGATTCGGCCCGTTGGTTGACGGAGGCTTTAGGCTTCAGGACGAATCTGCACAATGTTCGCACTCGATGTTCAAGGGCTGATCAAGATTTATCGCGGCGGATTCCAGGCCCTCAAGGGCATAGATCTCCAGGTTGAGGAGGGCGATTTTTTCGCCCTGCTCGGACCCAATGGCGCCGGTAAATCGACCTTTATTGGGATCATTGCCTCGCTCGTGACCAAGAGCGCCGGGCGTGTGGCGGTGTTCGGCCATGATCTGGATCGCGACCCGGAGGGCGCGAAATCTTGCATCGGTCTGGTTCCCCAGGAGTTCAATTTCAATCTGTTCTTGCCGGCGATCGAGGTGCTGATCAATCAGGCCGGCTATTATGGCATCCCGCGCCAAGAGGCACGCATCCGCGCCGAGCGCTATCTGCGCCAGCTCGACCTGTGGGATAAGCGCGATACCGAGATGCGTCGGCTCTCGGGCGGGATGAAACGACGGCTGATGATCGCTCGCGCCCTGGTCCATGAACCCAGGCTCCTGATCCTAGACGAGCCGACCGCAGGGGTGGACATCGAGGTGCGCCGGACCATGTGGTCCTTCCTGCGTGCGCTCAACGCCCAGGGTACGACCATCATCCTGACTACCCATTATCTGGAGGAGGCCGAGAGCCTTTGTCGCAACATCGCCATCATCGATCAAGGGCGGATCGCCGAGCGCACCAACCTGACCCAATTGCTAGGTCGGCTGCATACCGAGACCTTCGTGCTCAACCTCAAGGGGCGGATCTCTGAATTGCCCGAGCTTGGCGGATTCGTGCTCCAGGCAGTCGATGATTGCACCATCGAGGTCGAGATGAACCGCGCCCATACGATCAACGGGCTCTTCGAGGCCCTCTCGCGTAATGGGATCGAGGTGATCAGTCTGCGCAACAAACAAAACCGGCTCGAACGTCTATTCCTGGAGCTGGTCGATCGGCAGGGGACGGAGGATGATCGGCGATAACTGGCGCTGGCGGCGCTATTGGATCACCTTGCAAACCATCCTGATCAAAGAGGTTTTGCGCTTTATGCGCATCTGGGTGCAGACCATCCTGCCCTCAGTGATCACCACGACCCTGTATTTTATCATCTTCGGGCGACTGATCGGCGAACGTATCGGCCCGATGGCGGGCCTGGGCTATCTCGATTTCATCGTTCCTGGCCTGGTGCTGATGGCGGTGATTACCAATTCATATGCCAATGTGGTGTCGTCGTTTTATAGCAGCAAGTTCTCGCGCTATATCGAAGAGCTGTTGATTGCGCCCATCCCCAATTGGGTGATCCTGGCCGGCTATATCGCCGGCGGTGCGGCGCGCGGCCTAGCGGTCGGGGGCGTGGTCTTAGGGGTGGCGCTGCTGTTTACCGATGTCCATGTCCATGATCCCTGGGTAACGCTCGGTATCATGCTCTTGACGGCGGTCCTCTTTTCGCTTGGCGGCCTGATCAATGCCATCTATGCCAATAGCTTTGATGATATCTCGATCGTGCCGACCTTTGTCCTGACCCCCTTGACCTATCTCGGCGGGGTGTTCTATTCAATCGAGCTGCTGCCCGAGTTTTGGCGAAATATCTCGCTTGTCAATCCGATACTCTATATGATCAACGCCTTTCGCTATGGTCTTTTTGGGGTCACCGATGTCCCCTTGGGCCTAGCCTTTGGCATGACCCTGTTGTTTATCCTGATCCTCACGGCCTATAGCCTCAGTCTTTTGCGCCGGGGGGTGGGGATTAAGACCTGAAAGGCCTTGCCTACTCCTGCGGCAGGGAAGGTGTTTGCAGCCGTTGTCCTCAAGGAGCCCGCCCCAGGCGGCATCGATGCGTAAGCCATGTCTTTAAACCATGCTTTGGTCCGGTTTCGCCTCCAGCCAGGCCGTGCAGCGCGGGGGGGCGCCCTTCGCAAACAGGGAGGCGGGGCCCTGTTCGGCTGGCTGCTCATCTTGGCAGCGGCGGCCGTCTTGGCCCTCGCGCTCTATGGCAACCGTCTCGATGGCGTGGTGCGCAGCAAGTTCGAGGGTCAGCGCTGGGCCCTGCCAGCGCGGGTCTGGGCCCGCCCCCTGGAGCTCTATGTCGGACGGCGCCTTACCCCCGATCAGTTTGAGACCGAGCTCAAACGCCTGAACTACCGCGCTGTCCAGCAGCCGCAGTCCGATGGCCAATACCGGCGCCAAGGTGAGCACTTTGTGGTCTGTACCAGGCCCTTTCGCTTTTGGGATGGCGCCGAGCCCGAGCGCCATCTGGAGCTCGCCTTTGCCCAAGGTCAGGTAAGCGAGCTGGTCGATGCCGACAGCGGTCAGGAGCTGGCCCTGGTGCGGCTTGATGCCATGCTGATTGCCAATATCTATCCGACCCATAACGAGGACCGGGTCTTGGTGCGCTATCAGGACCTGCCGCCCCTGCTGATCAAAACCCTGATTGCGGTCGAGGACCGCAATTTTTTCCAGCATATCGGGGTCGATCCGCGCGGTATCGTGCGCGCGACCATCAATAACCTGCGCGCCGGCACCGTGGTCGAGGGCGCCAGCACCCTCACCCAGCAATTGGTCAAGAACTTTTATCTCAATGCCGAGCGCTCTTTGAAGCGCAAGCTGAAAGAGGCCTATATGGCCGTGCTGCTCGAGCGCCATTACACCAAGGAGGAGATCCTCGAGGCCTATGCCAACGAGATCTATCTAGGACAAGATGGCGACCGCGCCATCCACGGCTTTGGTCTAGCCAGCGAGTTCTATTTCAATCTGCCGCTCAAAGAGCTCGACACCCCGAAGATCGCGCTCCTGGTTGGGTTGGCGCAGGCCCCCTCGGCCTATGATCCGCGCCGCAATCCAGATGCCGCCCTGCGCCGGCGCAATTTGGTCTTGGACCTGATGGTGCGCGGTGGGGTCATTGCTCAGGCCGAGGCTGAGCGCGCCAAGCGCGCGCCGCTCGGCATCCAGGACGGTGGCGGGCGGCCAGCCGGCTTTTATCCAGACTTCGTCGCCCTGGTGCGCCAGCAGCTCAGACGCGACTATCGCGATGAGGACCTGCGCTCCGAGGGCCTGAATATCTTCACCACCCTGGATCCTCTGGTGCAGGCGACGGTCGAGCGCGCCCTGGCCAAACAGTTGCCGGTCCTGGAGAAACAACGCGGGATGCGGTCTGGGACCCTGGAGGGCGCGGCAGTAGTGGCCTCGGTCGAGCAAGGGGAGGTCTTGGCGATCGCCGGCGGGCGCCAGCCGGGCTATGCGGGATTCAACCGCGCCCTCCATTCGGTTCGGCCCATTGGCTCGTTGGTCAAACCGCCTATCTATCTCCTTGCCCTTTCCAAGCCCGAGCGTTATACCCTGACCACCCCCATCCCCGATCAGCCGGTCAGTCTACCCGACGGCAACAAGCGCTGGGAGCCCAAAAACTATGATCATCGGGTCTATGGGTCAGTGCCCCTGCACAGCGCCTTGGCACGCTCCCTCAACCTGGCGACGGTCAATCTGGGCCTGGATCTGGAGGTGAAGAACGTGGTGGAGACCCTCTATAAGATGGGCGCGCAGCGGCGCATCCGTCCGGTCCCCTCGGTCCTGTTGGGCGCGGTGTCCCTGTCACCGCTCGAGGTGAGCCAGATCTATCAGACCATCGCTGCTGGCGGCTATCGCGCGCCCCTACGTGCCATCCGCGAGATCGTCGATGCCCAGGGCCGACCGCTCAACCGCTATCCGCTCGCCATCGAACCCGTAGTCGATCCCAAGGCGGCCTATCTCGTAACCTGGGCGATGCAGCGGGTGGTAACCAACGGCACCGCCCGCTGGCTGGGCGCCCAGTTACCCAAAGGGATGACCATGGCCGGAAAGACGGGGACTACAGACGAGAAACGCGATAGCTGGTTTGCGGGGTTTTCGGGCGACAAGGTCGCTGTGGTCTGGGTCGGACGCGACGACAATCAGCCCATCGGTCTGGCAGGCGCGGAAGGTGCGCTTCGGGTCTGGGCCGACCTCATGCTTGCGCTCGACAATGAACCATTGCACGAGGTCCCGCCCGAGGGGGTGGTCTTGGTGGATGCCTGTGGCCAGACCGGCGTACCCTATATCGGCGATAGCGCTAAACGCGTGGGCCGCTGCGGCGGGGGCGGCAGTAGCAGCGGACGGACGGCGGGCGGGAGCGAAAGCGCCGCCGCTGTTCAATCCCCGACTGATACAGCCCAGGCTGCCCCCCCCGAACCACCGCCTAGACCTCGTACCCAGAATCATTTCATGGGCGATTTTTTCGACCGCTGATCCTGTTTAAGAGACCATGTACGTGTTGCAACGCCCGTTTGACATCCTCGCCCTCTCGCTTGCCGCTGCCCTGGGCCTGAGTGCCTGTGCGCTGGGTTCGCGCGAGGGTCCACCCGCACCTGTGGTGCGGGTGACTCCACGTCCTGAACAGCCGGCGCGCTCATCCCAGAGGGCAGCGCAGCCTACGCCGCCTGCTCAGCCGCCGGCAAGCTTACCCAAACCAGCCACCCAGGTCTTTGCCTATCGGGATCCGAGCCTATCGTCTGAGACCCCGCCGGCGCTGCACTCAGCCCCTCAAGCGCCATCTCAACCGCTCCAGCCGCCGACCGCAGCAACCCCCGTTGTCCCAAGCCAACCGCCACCCATACAGCCTAAGCAGCTAGGGGATCAGACTGCTGTGCCCAGCGCTGGCCCCGGTGTGGTCCCGGTCCAGCCCCTTGCGCCCTCTCAGCCCTCTGCCCCGGAGACGGCTGGCGCACAGCCGGTCCCGGCAATGCCCAGTCCAGATCAACCCGCAGCCGAGCCTCAGACAGCGAAACCGCCGCAGGTCGCTAAAGTCGGCCCGCGTCCAGTCATGCCGGTCAGCGAGCAGCCAAGCGCCCCTACGCGCCCGGCGGCATCCTTGCCGCCTGCAAATATTGCTGCGCCGGAGCTCCCGCCGGCAGCGGCCAAGCTCGCCGCCCAGTCCGAACAGCATCGGCGTGCCGGCGACTATGCCGCTGCAGCCGCGGCGCTCGAGCGTTCGCTGCGCATCGCCCCGCGCGATCCCTATCTCTTGAACCGGCTCGCCCGGGTGCGTCTGGAGCAGGGGCAGGCAGAGCTTGCTGCCAATCTCGCCGCCCGCGCCAATGACCTGGCCGGCGGGCGCGAGGACCTCAAGCGCGACAACTGGCATATCATCGCCGCCTCCAAACGGCAGACGGGCGACGAGGAAGGCGCGCGCCAGGCCGAGCAGCGTGCCGGTTTTTGAATGTGGCCGCCCGACAATCTCTGGGCACCTTGCCTGTTGCTCTGCTTGCCACCCACCTGGTGAACACTAACCGACATGACTGTCCTTGCCTCCCGTATCCGCGCCCGTCTCAAGGACGCCATCCTGATCCTCGATGGTGCCATGGGCACCATGATCCAGCGCCTAGGCTTGAGCGAGGCCGATTATCGCGGTGAGCGCTTTGCCGATTGGCCAAGACCCTTGAAGGGCAATAACGACCTTTTGGTCCTCACCCACCCCGATGTCATCGCCGAGATCCATCGCGCCTATCTCGCTGCTGGCGCCGACATCATCGAGACCAATAGCTTCAATGCCAACCGCATCTCGCTGGCCGATTATGGGATGGAGGGGCTGGTCTATGAGCTTAATATGGCAGCGGCGCGCCTAGCCCGCGCCTGTGCCGATGAATATGCAACGCCGGATCGACCTCGCCTTGTTGCGGGTGTGCTCGGCCCCACCAATCGCACCGCCTCGATCTCTCCGGATGTCAATGACCCGGGCTATCGCAATATCGATTTCGATACCCTGGTCGCGGCCTATGCCGAGGCGGCGCGCGGTCTGATCGCCGGCGGTGTCGATCTGCTCCTGATCGAGACCATCTTCGATACCCTCAATGCCAAGGCGGCGGTCTTTGCCTTGAAACAGATCTTCGCCGAGGACGGGGTCGAGCGCCCGATCATGATCTCGGGGACCATCACCGACCAGTCGGGTCGCACCCTGACCGGACAGACCACTGAGGCCTTTTATAATTCGCTGCGCCATGCCGAGCCCCTGAGCATCGGCTTAAATTGCGCGCTGGGGCCCTATGAGCTTCGGCCCTATGTCGAGGAGCTGGCGCGCATCGCCGACTGCTTCGTCTCCGCCCATCCCAATGCGGGTCTGCCCAATGCCCTGGGCGGCTATGACCTGAGGCCAGAACAGATGGCGCTTGAGGTCGGTGACTGGGCCAGGCGTGGGTTTCTCAATATCGTCGGCGGCTGCTGCGGGACCACACCCGAGCATATCCGGGCGATCGCCGAGGCCGTCCGCGGCTGTGCACCGCGACCCCTCCCCGAGATCCCCCCCGCCTGCCGCTTGGCCGGGCTTGAGCCGCTCAATATCCGCCCCGAGGTCTCTTCCTTTGTCAATGTCGGCGAACGCACCAATGTCACCGGCTCGGCCCGCTTCCGGCGCCTGATCCAGTCCGGCGACTATGAGTCGGCGCTCGCCGTGGCGCGCGAACAGGTGGAAAACGGGGCCCAGGTCATCGATGTCAACATGGACGAGGGGCTCTTGGACGCAGTCGCGGCCATGCAGCGTTTTCTGAATCTGATCGCTGCCGAGCCCGAGATCGCCCGGGTGCCGGTGATGATCGACTCGTCCAAATGGGAGGTGATCGAGGCGGGGCTCAAGTGCGTCCAGGGCAAGCCGATCGTCAATTCGATCTCGTTGAAGGAGGGCGAGGCGCGGTTCATCGAACAGGCGCGCCTGTGCCGGCGCTATGGGGCGGCGGTGATCGTCATGGCCTTCGACGAACAGGGCCAGGCCGACACCTGCGCGCGCAAGGTCGAGATCTGTACCCGCGCTTATCGGCTGCTCACCGAAGGGGTCGGCTTCCCGCCCGAGGATATCATCTTTGACCCCAATATCTTTGCCGTCGCCACCGGGATCGAAGAGCACAACGACTATGCCCGGGCCTTCATCGAGGCGACGCGCATCATCAAACAGACCCTGCCGCACGCTCTGGTCTCGGGCGGGGTATCGAACGTCTCCTTCGCCTTCCGCGGCAATGACCCGGTGCGCGAGGCGCTCCATGCGGTCTTTTTGTATCACGCCATCCAGTCCGGCATGGACCTGGGGATCGTCAATGCCGGTCAGTTGGCGATCTATGATGACCTGCCTGAGGAGCTACGCGAAGCGGTCGAGGACGTGATCCTCAACCGCTGTCCGGATGCCACCGAGCGCCTTCTCGCCATCGCCCCCAGATACAAGGGGGAGGGCGGGGCAGAGACCGCAACCGCCGATCAGGAGTGGCGCAGCTGGCCGGTCGCCGAGCGGCTCAAATATGCCCTGGTCAAGGGGATCACCGACCATATCGAGGAGGATACCGAGGCTGCGCGCCAGGCTCTGGGCAGGCCCCTGGCGGTGATCGAGGGCCCCCTGATGGACGGCATGAACCATGTCGGGGACCTGTTTGGCGCAGGCAAGATGTTCCTGCCGCAGGTGGTCAAATCGGCGCGGGTGATGAAGAAGGCGGTCGCCTATCTCCAGCCCTTCTTGGAGGACGAAAAGGCCGCCGGCGAGGTCTCGGGAAACCAGGGGCGCATCCTGATCGCCACGGTCAAGGGCGATGTGCACGACATCGGCAAGAATATCGTTGCGGTCGTGCTCCAGTGTAACGGTTATGAGGTGATCGACCTTGGGGTCATGGTCCCTGCCGAGACCATCCTCGAGCGGGCGCGCGCCGAGCAGGTCCAGATCATTGGGCTCTCTGGACTCATCACGCCGTCGCTGGACGAGATGGTGCATGTCGCCAAGGAGCTGAAGCGAACGGGGATCACTCTACCCCTGTTGATCGGCGGGGCCACGACCTCCAAGGTGCATACCGCACTCAAGATCGCCCCCCAACGTGAGGAACCGGTGATCTATGTCCCGGATGCCTCGCGCGCCGTAGGGGTAGTGGCCCATCTCTTGAGCGACGAGCTGCGCCCCGCCTATCTCGAACAGATCTGCACTGAATATAGCCGCATCCGCGCCGAGCGCGAAGGGCGGGAGTCGGGGCGCAGGTCCATGTCGCTTCAGGAGGCGCGCGCCAATCGCGTCCAGATCGCTTGGGAACAGACCCCATTGATCGAGCCCGCCTTACTGCGTCCCCATTTCGAGGACCCCGGCCCCTGGGCGCTCGAGGTCGTGCGCGGTGATGCCTGGGCCGTGGCCACCATCCAGGACTTTCCGCTGGCTGATCTCGCCCAGTACATCGACTGGCTGCCCTTCTTTCAGGCCTGGGAGCTTGCGCATAACCGCTTCCCCGACATCCTGGACGACCCGATCATCGGCGAGGAGTCGCGCCGCCTCTATGCCGATGCTCAGGTCTTCTTGCAGCGCTTGATCGATGAAGACTGGTTGACTGCACGCGCGGTCTTTGGGTTCTTCGCCGCCAATCGCCTGGGCGATGACGATATCGCGCTCTTTGCCGACCTCGCGCGCAGCCAGCGCCTGGCGGTGGCCCATCACCTGCGCCAACAGATGGTACGCGATGCCGCGCGCAATCAGCCAAACTTTTGTCTGGCCGATTTCATCGCCCCGCCGGGTCATCCCGACTGGATCGGTGCATTCGCCGTGACCGCCGGCATCGGGATCGAGGCCCACCTCGAACGCTTTGCCGCGAATCACGACGACTACAGCGCGATCATGCTCAAGGCGCTCGCCGACCGGCTTGCTGAGGCCTTTGCTGAGCGCCTGCATCAGTTAGTGCGCATCCGTTATTGGGGCTATGCACCGGATGAGTCACTCACCAACGAGGAGCTCATCGCCGAGCGCTATCAGGGGATTCGGCCCGCGCCCGGCTATGCCGCCTGCCCCGACCATACCGAGAAGGGGACGCTGTGGCGCCTGCTCGAACCGGACCAGCGGGTGGGGATTCGGCTGACCGAGAACTTCGCCATGTGGCCCACCGCCTCGGTCTCTGGCTGGTATCTGGCCCATCCCCAGGCCCGTTATTTTGGGGTGGGTCGCATCCAGCGCGATCAGGTCGAGGACTATGCCCGGCGCAAGGGGATGACCCTCGCTGAGGCCGAGCGTTGGTTAGCGCCGGTCTTGGGCTATGAGCCCTGAGCAACCTGCAATGTCTGAGCCTGTCATCCAGGTCCAGTCGCTGAGTTTTTCATATGGCGAGACCTTGGTGCTCGAGCAGGTGGATCTCGAGGTCAGGGCAGGGGAGTTTCTGGGTCTGGTCGGGCCCAATGCCGGCGGCAAGAGCACCCTGCTGAAGCTCATCCTAGGTCTGTATGAGCTACAACAGGGATACATCCGGGTCCTGGGCAAGCCGCCGCGTTTGGCGGTGCGTCAACTGGGCTATGTCCCCCAGTTTCCCACCTTTCCGCGCGATTTCCCGATCTCTGTCGAGGAGGCGGTGGCCCTGGGGCGGATCGGTGCAAGCGGCAGGGGGCTTTGGGGTTGGCTAAGCCAAAGCGACCGCCTGGCCGCGCACCAGGCGCTCGCCGAGGTCGAGGCAGAGGATCTCGCCAGGCGCCCGATCGGGCGGCTGTCCGGCGGTCAGTTGCAGCGGGTCTTGTTGGCGCGCGCCCTGGTGTCTGACCCTAAGATCCTGATCCTGGACGAGCCGACCGCCAATATCGATCAGCGCGCCGAGGGCGAGATCTTCGATCTGCTCGCCCGGCTCAACCAGCGCCTAACTATCCTGCTGGTGTCGCACGACATCGCCTTCATCTCAGGCTATGTCAGCCGGGTGGCCTGTCTCAACCGCACCCTGATCTGTCATGAGACTCAGCCCTTAACAGGCGATCTGATCCACAGGCTTTATGGCGGGCCGGTGCACCGCGTCGAGCATCGACATGCCTGAGTTTATCGCCGCCTTGAGCGCATACGCCTTTTTGCAAAAGGCCCTGATCGCCGGGCTTCTGGCCAGCATCGGCTGCGGTCTGATTGGACCATTCGTGGTCGTCAAGCGCATCGCCTTCATGGCAGGGGGTATCGCGCATGCCGTTCTGGGGGGGATGGGCGCGGCGATTTATCTTGGATTTGATCCCTTGCTAGGGGCGATCATCGCCTCGCTCGTCTCGGCCGTCCTGATGGGGATGGTACGCCTGGCCTGGCAGGCGCAAGAGGACACCCTGATCAGCGCCCTCTGGGCGGTGGGCATGGCGATCGGCCTCCTCTTCATTGCCAAGACCCCCGGCTATCGGTCAGACCTGATGGGGCTATTATTCGGCAATATCCTCCTGGTGCCGGATCGGGCGCTCATCTGGATGGCGGGGCTTGATCTCTTGGTAGGGGCAACGATCGCGACTTTTTATCGGCCCTTATTGGCCCTGACCTTCGACGAGGAGTTTGCCCGTCTGCGCGGGGTGCCGGTTGCTGCCTTTTATCTCTTGTTGCTGTGCCTGGTGGCCCTGACCGCGGTCCTCTTGATCCAGGTGGTGGGCCTGATCCTGGTCATCGCCCTGCTCACCCTACCGGCGGCGATCGCTGGACACTATATCCATTCTCTTGAGTCCATGATGCTGATCGCGACCCTGCTCGGTATGCTCTTCACTAGCCTGGGCCTGGCCCTGTCCTTTGCCCCAGATCTTCCGGCAGGCCCTACCATGATCCTGTTGGCAGGGGCTGTCTATATCCTCTCGGCGCTTTTCAGCCAGTGGCTCAGAAATCGGCGGGCGCGGCGGCTGACCGGGTCAGGCGGCACCTGAAGGGATTGTCGATGATGGCCGATTGGCTGGTCTCCTTGCCCTTCTTCGGCCTAGGCGCACTACTGCTTGCGCTGGGCCTGGTGCTGTTACCAGCGATGCAAGGGCCTTGGCCGTGGCTTTTACCGCTGTTTGCCCTGGCCTTGCAGGCCGCCCAGTCTGGAGCGGATGCCTTGGGGGTTGGCCTGGTGCTCGGACTTGCCTTGACCAGCGCCCTCTTTGCTTTGGCTGCTACACCAGACCCTAATACCCAACCACCCTCCTGCAGGGAGATTGGCTTGGCAAGGCGGACTGTAGGGCGCGCAATGCCCAACCTATGGCTGCTAGTTGAACGCGCATCCATCCCTTGGTTAGGTCTGTTGTTTGCCAGCGCTGCTGCTACGCTGATGGCACTCGACGGTCGGATCGCGCGGTGGGAGGGGGCGTTGTTAGGTACGGCAGGGTTTGGAGCCCTCCTGGCCTGCCGCTGGCAGGCATCGCCGTGGCCTAGGTCGGGAAATTCGGTTGCACACCTTGCTACATTGGTGCGCCATCTCCCCCGGCTGGTCGCTGCCCTGACCCTGGTCGGCGCCGGTGCCCGCCTGATCCTGATCGGCGCGCTTGATCTGGGACTGGTCCTGGACCTCGGTACACATGCCATCGGCCTGGCGCTGGGCGCGGGGATGGGCTTGGTTGGGTGGGACGGTCAGGTGCGCAATATGCAGCCGACCAATGGCATCGGCTGGAGTGGGGTACGCACTGCATACTTTACTGCAACCCTTGCGCTGACAGGCGTCCTGGGGTTGGCTGCTCTCAGCACCCCCGGCGGCTTGGCTTGCCGCCAGGTCCCTCCAGCTGCCTGGTGGATCTTGACGGCAGTGGGGGTGATTGTTTGGATTGCGTACAATGGGCCATGTGATGAGGAGCGCTGTGTCTGACCCGAAATTGACGCGGATCGAGGTCCATAAGGACTATCTCAAGTTCAGCGCCGCACATTTCACCCTTTTTTCGGCGAGCGCGCGCGAGAACCTGCACGGTCATGACTTTCGCGTCCGCTGTACGGTGACGGCGGCAGTCGGGGAGGATGGGCTGGCCTTCGACTATGGGATCTTGAAGCAGGCGCTGGCGGCACTCTGCGCCGAGCTGGACGAGCGAGTGCTTTTACCTCTCCATTCGCCCTATCTGCGCGTCGAGGTGGAGGATGGCTGGGTCTCTGCCCATTTTGCCGCCGAGCGCATCCCCTTCCTGGCGCGGGATGTCTTGCTCTTGCCGGTGCGCAATGTCACCGCCGAGGAGCTCGCCGGCCTCCTCCTCGAACGTCTGCAGGCGCGCCCTGAGATCTCGGCCCTGAAGCTCCAGTCCATTGCATTGGGCGTCTCGTCCGGGCGTGGTCAGTGGGCATTCGCTCATTGGGGGATCACATGACATCGCTGATCGTCACCGGCGCCTCTTCGGGGATTGGGCTCGCCATTGCCCGGCGGTTTATGGCCGAGGGCTGGCGGGTCATCAATCTCTCGCGCCGCCCCTGCCCCGAGCCCCAGGTAGAACACCTGAGCGCCGATCTCCAGGACCCTGAGTGCCTAGAGCGCGCGCTCGCTGGGCTTGCAGGGCGGTTTGCTCAAGGGTCACAGTTCTGTCTCGTCCATAATGCAGCGCGTCTCGAGCCTGATCGCATCGACGATCTGCCGGATGCCAAGCTGCGCTCGGTCATCGAGCTTAATCTGCTTGCGCCCAACCGCATCAATCAGGCTCTGATCCCGCTGATGGGCGCGGGATCGAGCATTCTCTATATCGGCTCGACCCTCGCTGAGAAAGCGGTCCCAGGGACGGCGAGCTACACCATCGCCAAGCACGCCCTCGTCGGGATGATGCGTGCCACCTGCCAGGACCTTGCCGGGCGCAGGATCCATACCTGTATGCTCTGCCCGGGGTTTACCGATACCCCGCAATTGCGTGCCCTGCTGGGTGATGACCCCGAGCGCCTGCGGGCGATCGCGGCGATGAACGCCTTCGGGCGCTTGGTCGCGCCTGAAGAGATCGCCGAGCTCGCCTGGGTAGCCGCGCATTCCCCGGTGCTCAATGGCGCCTTGATCCACGCCAACCTCGGTCAGAGCGAACGCTGATGGAACGCATTGTCTGTATCAGCGGCGGGACCTCAGGGATCGGGGCGGGGCTGGTTGTGGCATTTCTTCAAGCCGGCGATCGGGTCTATACCTTTGGGCGCACGCCCGCCAAGGTTGAGGCATTGTGCCAGGCCCATGCCCAAGCGGTCGCCGCCGGTCGATTGAGAGCCCTGGTTGGAGATGCGACGGACGGGTCGTTTCGCAAGGCCCTGCACCACCAGATCGCCCACGAGTCGGGGCATCTGGACGTCTTAGTCAACAACGCTGCCGTGATCGTAAGCCAAGGGACCCTGGAGGAGAGCCTCGATGATTGGCACAGGACCCTGGAGATCGACCTCATCGCCCCCTTCGCTTTGATACAAGTCATGATCGATCTGCTCGAACGCAGCTCCTCGCCCGCAGTGATCAATCTCTCCTCGGCCTGCGCGCACCATCCCTTTTCAACCTGCACCTCGACCTGTTATTCGGTTGCCAAGGCGGGGCTTGAGATGCTCACTCGTCGCCTGGCCTTGGCCCTGGGGCCCAAGGGGATCAGGGTCAATGCGGTTGCCCCTGGAGTGGTCCCCTCACCGATGTGGGGGGAGGCATCTGAATTGATCGAGCAGACGATCGCCCGCCGCCATGTCTTGAAACAACAGCCCGTCACTGCGGGGGACATCGCCGCGGCGGTCCTCTATCTGGCTGCAGCCGAACGGGTGACGGGGGCGATCCTTGCCGTCGATGCCGGTTATACTCTGGGTTGATCCGGCGTTGGCGGTTCGCTGAGCGCCCGATAGCTGCCCGAGCGGATCATCTAGAGGAGTTGCTCGAGCGCTATGGTCGCGACGCCGACGAGCCTGAGCGCCGCTGTTCCGAGTTGCAGGCTGGACTCGATCAGCCCGGGATAGGCGTGGATGGTGCTGGCGGCGCGCAGACGAGCGGCCTGTTCAAGGTCGTGGGCGCGGGGGCGATGATCGGGGCCTAGGGATAATGGCGATGGAGCCAACCCTAGTATTACAAGCTGTGCGTGATAGTGGATAATTTTCCACATGGAAAGCGCGATGATGGGCACAGGCAAGGCGGCGAAGCGGCTTGGCGTTTCGGTCAAGACCTTGCAACGCTGGGAGCGCGAAGGGGGTTTGATCCTGGTGGCGCGAACAGTCGCGAGGCACAAATCCGCGAGTTGATTGGCTTGCGCAATAAGGTATCAGAGCCAATGCGGATTGATGCCTACTGTCGCATATCCAGTGCTGCGCAGAAGCCAGACCTCGCCGACCAGCGCAAGGTGTTGAAACTGTCGAAAAAGGGGCGAATCCACCTTAAACGATTGGGGTTTACTCTGGCAGAGGTGACCCCATGCCAAAATTCAAACCCTGCAACTACGACCAGATGGTCATGCTGCCCATCTCCCTCGAAAACCAGATCCTCCCCGGCAGCCTGGAGCACACCATCCACGAAGTGGTCGAAAAGCACATGGACCTTTCGGTCTTCGACCAGCGCTACAACAACGACGAAACAGGCGCAACCGCCATTCATCCCAAAATCCTGCTCAAAGTCATTTTGCTGGCTTACGCCCGCGGCTTGCTCAGTTCCCGACAAATCGAGCGCGCCTGCGTCGAAAACGTCACCTTCATCGCGCTCGCCTGCGGGTATTCCCCCGACCACAGCACCATCGCCAACTTCGTCTCAACCATGCAGGCAGAAATCGAGAGCCTCTTCTGCGACGTCCTGCTGGTGTGCGAAGAGATGAACCTGCTCGGCGGCTCGCACTTCAGCCTGGACGGGGTCAAACTCTCCGCCAACGTCTCCAAAGAGTGGAGCGGCACCTTCGACGAACTCAAGCGCAAGCGCGATAAGTTGCAGGAGAAACTGCAGCAGGCGATGGCAGAGCATCGGCAGGCCGACGCCCAGCCCGAGGTCGAGTTGGAACGCCAGCAGCAGCGCGAGAGACGCCTGCAGCGGGCAGTCGAACGGTTGGAGCAGTTCCTGCAGAGCGAACAGCCCAAGACCGGCAGCGACGGCAAAGAAATCCAGAGCAACGCGGTGGACAACGAATCGGTCAAGATGCCCACCGCCCACGGCGTCGTGCAGGGCTACAACGCCCAGGCGCTGGTTGATTCCAAACATCAAATCATCCTCGCCGCCGAAGCCTTCGCCACCCAGGACCATGACAACCTCGAGCCAATGTTGACGGGTGCGAAAAAGAATCTCAAGGCGATTGGCAAGGACGAGACCTTCTTTCAGGGCAAGACCCTGACCGCAGACAGCAACTATCATAGTGTGGAGAGCCTGGTGTTCTGCCAGACTGAAGGAGTGGACGCCTACATCCCCGACATCCACTTCCGCAAACGGGATGAGCGCTTCGCCGATCGAGACCGTTTCAAGGGTGGACGGCAGAAAGAAGCGCCTTTCTCGCTGACGGATTTCACGTTCGACCCCGACCGACAACGGTATCTCTGTCCCCAGGGCAGGGAACTCACCCTGCACGCCCGCAGCCAGCGCAACCGCTATCGCATCTACGACGTCTACCACGCCCACCCCCAGGACTGCGCCGCCTGTCCGCTGCGCGAACGCTGCCTGAGCAAGCCCTCCGCTTCCCGCCGCTATCTCTCCGTTCCGACCACACAGCCGCCCAATCTGCTCGACGAGATGAAAGCCAAAATTGACAGTCCACAGGGCAAGAAGATTTACGCCCGCCGTTTAGCGATGGTCGAGCCGGTCTTTGCAAACATTTGCGTTCACAAACACATGAACCGATTCACGCTGCGCTCGAAAGCCAAAGTGGATGTACAATGGAGATTGTACGCACTGGTGCACAATATCGGTAAAATCTGCGTGTTTGGGACGTTGAATTAGCCGAGAACGAGAGCAAATCTCTGCCTCAACCGCCTGGCATGCCCCCTCACCCCGCCGCGCCAGCCGCCCCAGGCAGGTTTCGCTCCGCGAAAAACGGTTTTTCGACAGTTTCGTTGGAAGAGTTTGTTGTGGCGAAAGGCTTGTCGAATGTCGAGTTCGTTGAGGAAAGAGGTCAAGACCCTGATCCTTGCTCACAAAGACAGGTTGACCCGCTTTGGTTTTGAGTGGTTCGAGCATTACGCCAGAACGCACGGTTGTGAAGTGCTGGTGCTTAATCAAGAACGGCTCTCGCCAGAGCGGGAGATGGTGCAGGACTTAATGACTATCGTGCATTGTTTTTTGTCCAGGCTGTATGGGTTGAGGAACTATCGAAAAAAGCTGGACGAGGTATTAAGAAAGGGGGTGAGTCATGAGTGATCATGATTGAATCTGATTAGCTCATGAAGCTAGCGAAATTGTTTGGCGTTCGACAGAACACCAATGAGTAAGCCATGCAACTGACCCACAAAATCGCCCTTTGTCTGACGCCTGAGCGTGCGGTTTACTTCACCTGCGCCTGCGGCGCGGAGCGGTGTGTCTGGAATTGGGCGCTTGCCGAGTGGAACAAGCAATACGCAGCGGGCAGAAAGCCCGATGCGATGGCTCTCAAAAAGCAGTTCAACGCCATCAAATACACCCACCCGCAATGGCTCGATGGGAGCGGCCAGACGTGGATCAAGACCATCCACCGCGATGCCCATGCCCAACCGTTTGCCGATCTTGCCAAGGCCTGGGATCGATTCTTTGCCGATATCAAGGCCGGAAAGAAGGCTCACGCGCTTCAGTTCAAGAAGAAAGGCCGGTGCCACGATAGCTTCTATGTTGCTAACGACAAGTTCCGCGTCTCGGTCAAGACCATTTGCCTGCCCAAGAGCGGTGAGGTCGCCATGACCGAGGCGTTCTCAAACGGCTGGCAACCGCAACTGCCCTACCCGTGGCGAGTCCGTCCGGTAACGGCGGAGCTACAGCAGAGAGGGTCTCTGCCGTAGTCGGGAAAGTCACGCCTGTCAGAGACAAATGCGCTCCGCATTCGGGGCAGGAAGAGCACAGTGCGCCTGTTTGCGCACTTTCTTGAGAGCAGCATCGAGACTGTGCACCAGGCGGTAACCGAAGACCGAAGGCACCCTAAGGTGCTGGTAGGCACAGACCAGGGGTAGGGTCGCACCGAGTCAAATCTCGAAAAGGCTTAGCGATGGTTTCTGTATCACCCGCAGAGCCATCCGATCTATCGATTCTTTTGGATATAAAAATTGATTAAATCGATTGTCATGTGGGACCAAATCCGCTATATGCAGGCCCTTACCCTGGTCCCTTTGTTTTCATGAGATTGCTGAGGTTATAGGAGATGCTAGACCCTGATGTCGGTTATGGCGATGAACTCATGGAGCGGGTCCCGAACCTCTTGTCCCAGGATGTACGTGGCTCGTCGATCAATCTGGATGCACGCCGGCGCATTGAGCATCTGCGCGAGCTAAAGCGCCTGCGCGAGCTGCTTGATGATCCCGACTTCGACGATCTGACCTGACCGCTGCTCTCCATCTTGGGCGGACCCTGCGTCCGCCCACCTCCTCACCCTTTTCTGGATACCTGGCGAGTCAACCGTCGCGCCAAGTCGCGGGTATCGGTCTGTTTTTGTCGCGCTCGAGGCGCACTGCCAAAGGTTCGGGCGCATAGAGGCGGACATCGCGTTGAGGGAAGGCGAGTGGGATGCCCTCAGCCCTAAATGTCTCATAGATCGCCTGATTGAGCTCGGTGACTACGCCGATGCGTCCCTCGAGCGATCCCATATAACAGCGCAGCTTCAACATCAGGCCGTTCTCGCCAAATTCCTCAAAGCCAACCAAGGGCTCAGGATCGTCGAGGATCTTGGGATGGGCGCGAGCGATCTGCTCCAAGAGGTGCAGCGCCTTCCTCACGTCACCGCCGTACTCAATCCCGATGATGATCGTGATCCGGTTTTGCTGATCGCTCAGGGTCCAATTGAGCAGGCGCCCGGTGATGAACTCCTTGTTCGGCACTAGCAGTTCTTGGCGGTCCCAGTTGCGGATGGTGGTGGCACGGATGCGGATGTTAGTGACCACCCCCGTGGTATTGCCGATGGTCACGATGTCCCCAACCCGCACCGGACGCTCGAACAGGATGATCAGCCCACTGATGAAGTTGCCAATGATCTCTTGGAGGCCGAAGCCGATGCCAACGCTTAAGGCCGCGACCAGCCATTGGATCTGACCCCAGCTCAAGCCCAGGGCGCCGAAGGTCAAAATCGCTGCGGCGGCAGCGATCCCATAACCGGACAGAGTTTTGATCGTATAGCGGGCGCTAGGTGATAGATCGCTGCCTTGTAAGAGCAGGATCTCGAACAGTGCAGGGAGGTTACGGATCGCGAGCGCGGCTACCGCGATGATCAGAATGATCAGGCTCAGATCGGCGAGCGTGAATGGAACCTGCTGCGCAACACCGTTTACCATGCCGGCATAGTGCCAAAGGGTGAAGCGTTCCAGGACCTTGAGCGCCGGCAGGACCTCAGACCAGGTCGCCCAAAAGCCCAAAAAGCCAGCGATAAAGATCGCGGCATTGAGCAATTGGCGGGTCTGTTCGTCGAGCATTGCCAGATTGGGCTCGGTCTCGCTGACCTGAAAGGATTCAGAGCTGATTTCGGGGTGTTCACGCGCCTCCTCGCTTTGGGTGAGACGGGCTAGGGCGGTTTGCAGGGCGATGCGCCGGCGGGTGAGGCTGAGCCAGCGGACTATGACCTGATGGACGATGGTCAACCCTAGGGCCACCCAGAGTTGATAGACCATGGCCTGAAACAGGACCCAGACCGTGTAGATATAGCCAGCGATCGCCATGCCCGCCAGGATGAGCGGGATGCCGACGACCAGCGGAAACCAGAGGCGGCGCAGGCGTTGTATCCATCCTTCCGGATGATCGAGCAAAAAATGTTTGATGGCGCCCTGGGTGGGGTGGAGCAGGCGGGCGATGAACAGGCTGCATCCGAGCAGGCTGGCGATCAGGGCCAGACGCCCGAGGCTGGGGAGTGCGTCCGGATCGTTGTATTGATAGAGCGCTGCGGTGACGAAGGCGAACGGGGTGATATAGAGGGTGAACCAGCCGAACTCGCGGCGCACCCGCAAAAGGCTGTGCTCCTTCCAGCGAAAATGGCGATCCGCCACCCCGCCGCTCATGCAGAGGATACGGAAGGCGCGCAGACAATAGAGACCAAACGCCACCTGGGTCAGGCCCGCGCCCAACGCACGGGTAAAGGGTGTAGCCAAGGGGGAGGCGAGCAATTGCTGACCGATCAGCCAGCAGAGCAGGGCACTGGGCAAGGCCGCGACCAGGGTCAAGCCCAGCGCCTCCAGGGTATAACGGATGCTGTCGGTACGCACCCGGCGCACGGGTTCGGCCCGATCGCGGATGGCGCGGCGCAAGGCCGGATTCTTCCAGATCAGGAGCAGACCGAGCGCAAGACCGATCCAGAATACCGGGGCGTGAGAGAGGCGTTCACCCAGGGCCGAGACCACCTCGCCCCAGCCCTCGATAGCGATGATCCCGCCGAGTGCAGCGGATAAATGGCTGAGCGTATCGAGATCAATGGCAGAGGCCGAGCGCACCCATAACAGGTTTTCTGCCAAAAAGCTTTCATACTCTCGCGCCACCTTGATGAGCTGCTCAGCGCCATAGTTCAGCTCATTGAGCTGGCGGATATAGTCATCCTCGCCCTTGATGACCTGGCGCAGGAGGTTACGACGCTGCTTGAGCGTCTCCACCAGCTCGCGTTCGATCGCTTTATCACGCACAGCAGGCTCGGTCGCAGAGATCTCGGCGAGATAGCGGTCCAGGTCATGGAGCCGGCGCTCTTCCTCCCGATAACGGATCTGGCGCAGGGTGGCCTCGGCGATCTGATCCTCGCGCTCACGGATCTGGGCACGGTATTGGCGCAGATCTGGCAAGGCATTGCGCTGGTCGAGCAGGACCTGGCCCAGAGCACGGGTCAGGCCGACAGCCTCGAGGCGCTGTCTGGCACCCCTGTATTCGTCCTCAATCCGCTTACGGTCTTCTTCGATGGCAGCGCGCAGGGCGCTCAATCCAGAGAGGCGCTCGGTATTGGCAGCAAACGCCGTTGTCAGCTCGGCGTTGCGCTGAATGGCGGCGCGCACCACCGGATGCTTGTCTTCGGCGGCACGCTGGGCGCGCTCGGAGGCAAGCTGCTCCGCCTGCGCCTGCTGGGCGCGTCTGCTTTGTAGACTTTCCTCCAAGACGCGCTGGCGGACCCTGAGATCGCGTAGATCAAGCGCGGCCAGATCATGCTGGACCTTGAGTAGCGAATGCTCGGTGGGTTGGGCGAGCAGTTCTTGTTCGAGGAGTCTGCTCTCGCTGATGAGCGCCTGACGCTGGCTTTCGCTGGCCCAACGCTTGGCGCTGACCAGTTCCGGCGAGGCAACGCTGCTGCCCTCTTGTCGCAACTCGCGATCCAGGTCATCGATCGTTTGCTTGATGGTGCTCAGCCGCTCGCGCACGCTCATCGAGCGCATTTGGCTATCTTCAAGCTTTTTGGCAAATTCATTGACCCGGATCTCGGCGGCGGCGCTATCGGCCAGGACCTGATTGAGCTGTTGACTGAGCTGATCGACCGATAGGCCCTCTGCTACAGGCGGCGGTTTAGGCGAGCCCGCGGTCAGGCGCTGTTCAAGGGCCCTTTGCAGTTCGGCGAGACGCCGAGGCGCCGATTTGAGCGTTTGGGTGAGCTCCTTAGAACGCGCCTCGAACTTTTCGAGATCGGCGAGATGACTCAGGGTCCGGCGATAGAGCTCAAGCAATGTCCCTTTGAGCCCTTCATCAACACCAGCGCTGGCCTCGAGCGCCCTCATCTGTTGCTCGACCTGCACCCTACTTGGCAGGGTATCTGTCTTGGCTGCGGTCTCAGCTTGAGCCCCCGGGGTAAAAGCGGCAGAAAATAGATAGAGGAGGGCGCAGATAGCCAGCCAAGGGTGGCGATCGTGCGCATAGCGAGCGGTATGTGGGTTCATGGCATTTGCGGCGAGGAGCAGAGATCCTTGACGAAGACTTTGGAATTGCGCCGGGTGTTATAGAGCGCGCGCTTGTCGTTGGGCAGCGCCTCGATCCCTGCCGACGTGAAGCCGCGCTCTTGAAACCATTGGGCCGTCTGGGTGGTGAGCACGAACAGACGGCGCAGACCCTGGTCGCGGGCCAGTTCGGAGAGGTAGGCCAACAGGCGCTCTCCGCGCCCGGCGCCGCGATAGTCGGGATGCACGGCAAGACAGGCGAGCTCGGCCATCCCCTCGGCTGGATAGGGATAGAGCGCGGCACAGGCGATCACCAGCCCGTCGCAATCGAGCACATGAAAATGGGCGACATCGGTCTCTACATGCTCACGCGTGCGGCGGATGAGGATACCGTGTTCCTCCAACGGACGGAGCAGGTCGAGGATGCCGGGGATATCCTCGATCCGCGCTGAGCGGAGCCGTTCATAGGGCTCTGCCGAGATGAGGGTGCCGCTGCCTCGGTGGGTCAGGAGCTCGCGCATGAGGGCACCTGCGATGCAACGCTCGACCAGATGGACGCGCTTGACCCCCTGACGGCAGGCCTCCGCGCCGGCACGCAGATAGCTCGCCAGCTCATCACTGAGCTTGGCCGATTGCAACAGCCGGTCGATGTCCTGGGTCAAGAGGTTCGAGGGCAGACCCGAACCCTCCAAGACAGCGCGACCCTCGAGCAGAAAGATCAACTTGTCAGCGCCCAAGGCTGCTGCTGCGCTGCGCGCCACATCTGCGGCGCTGAGGTTGAAGACCTCGCCGGTGGGCGAATAACCCAGCGGCGGCATCAGTACTACCATCCCTTGGTCGAGCAGGGCCTTCAGGCTGTGCTGATCGACGCGCCGCACCAAACCGGTATGTGCATAGTCCACCCCATCGATCACCCCCAAGGGCCTTGCGGTGACGAAGTTACCGGAGACCACGGGGATGCGCACACCGGCCATCGGCGAATTGGCGAGACCCAATGAGAGCAGGGCCTCGATCTCGACGCGCACGATCCCGGCCGCCTCCTTGACGCAGGCGAGCGCGCGCTCATCCGTCACCCGCAGGCCATTGACATAGCGTAGCTCGGCCCCTTGTTCGCGCAACCGCTGCTCGATCTGTGGGCGGGCGCCATGGACCAGGACGAGATGGATCCCGAGCCCGTGGAGGAGGGCGATGTCATGCACGAGATCCGGAAACCGAGAATCAAGCAACGCCTCGCCGCCGAAGGCGATGACAAAGGTCCGTCCCCGATGGGCATGGATATAGGGTGTCGCCTGCCGCACCCAGGTAACGAAGGCGTCCTGAGTAAAAGATGGAGCGGCTTGGGGTTCGGTACGGTTCATCGATCGGCTTAGAGCGGACCGAGGATCTTGGATAAAATAATTGATTTTTTATGCCCTGGCCCGATGAATTGATCCAGGCCGTTTGCCCCCGAGCGGGGTGTATTGTGGAGGAATCGATGAAGTCTGTCCCCCGCCGTCCAGTTGTCCTGATCATCCTTGATGGCTTTGGCCTCAACCCGGCCAAGGCCCATAACGCCGTCGTCCTGGCCCATACGCCCAATTTCGACCGCTATTTCGCCCGTCATCCCCATACCGCGCTCCAGGCCTCAGGGCTGGCTGTGGGTCTGCCGGACGGACAGATGGGTAACTCTGAGGTCGGGCACATGACCTTGGGCTCTGGCTGTGTGGTACGTCAAGACCTGGTACTGATCGATCAGGCAATCGCCGACCGAAGTTTTTACCAGAATCGCGCCTTGGTCGCCGCCGCCCAGGCCGCTGCCGCCCAGGGCCGACCCTTGCATCTGCTCGGGTTGGTATCTGACGGCGGGGTGCATAGCCATGTCAATCACCTCTATGCCCTGATCAAGCTGTGCAAATACCAGGGTGTGCGCCCGGTGGTGCACATGTTCACCGATGGGCGCGATACCCCACCGCGCTCGGCCCTAAATTATCTCAAGCCACTCGAAAATGCCCTGGAGGTCGCCGGTGGGCAGATCGCCACGGTCTCGGGGCGCTATTACGCCATGGATCGCGACAACCGTTGGGAACGTACCGAGCTAGCCTGGCGCGCCCTGGTCGATGGGGAAGGGCGGCGGGCACCAAATGCGCGCGTCGCCATCGAGATGGCCTATGAGATGGGTGAGGACGATGAGTTCATCCGCCCGACCGTCATCGAGGGTGGGGAGACCATCAAGAGCGGCGATCAGGTGGTCCATTTCAATTTCCGCAAGGACCGTCCCCGCCAACTGGTTGCCGCCCTGTTCAAGCCAGATTTCGACCGCTTCGATCGACGAGGGGTCACGGGCATTCAGGTCACCTGCATGATGGAATACGACCAGTGGTATGGCCTACCCATCGCCTTCGATCATGACATGCCGCGCATCACCCTCGGTAAGATCATCAGCCAGGCGGGTCTGCCGCAATTTCATTGCGCCGAGACCGAGAAATACGCCCATGTCACCTTTTTCTTCAACGGCGGGCGCGATGAGCCCTTCCCCGGCGAGGATCGGATCTTGGTCCCTTCGCCCAAGGTAGCGACCTATGACCTCAAACCCGAGATGAGCGCCACTGAGGTCGCGGATACCGTCATCAACGCTATTGAAAAACAGGTCTATCCCTTCATTGTGGTCAACTTCGCTAATGGGGATATGGTGGGGCATACGGCAGTGCGCCCGGCGGTGATCGCTGCGGTTGAAGCCCTCGACCGTGAGGCAGGACGAGTGATGGATGCTGCAATCACCGCCGGTTATTCGGTCATTTTGACCGCCGATCACGGCAACTGCGATGAGATGGTCGATCCGGTCACTGGCGAGCCGCACACCCAACACACCCTCTATCCGGTCCCCTGCCTGGTGATCGATGAGGTCCCCTGGCGCCTGGCGATCGGTGGGGGAATCAAGGACATTGCACCCACCGTCCTTTCGCTCATGGGTCTGCCGGTGCATGAATCCATGGATGGGCGCTCGCTTCTCCTGGGGCCGGCAGCGGTTTAGCCATGCAGGTCTATCTTGATCTCTTGCGCGATGTGATCGCCAACGGCGAGGACCGTGAGGATCGCACGGGTGTTGGCGTACGCTCGGTCTTTGGCCGCCAGATCCGCTTGGATCTCGCCGCAGGCTTTCCGCTGCTCACAACCAAGCGAGTGCATTTTAAGTCAGTGGTTGGCGAGCTCCTGTGGTTTTTGTCTGGTTCAACCGACAACAACCAGCTAAAGGGACAGGGGATCCGGATCTGGGATCCTTGGGCGATTGAAAACGGCCAGCTTGGCCCGATCTATGGGGCCCAATGGCGATCTTGGGTATGTCCAGATGGTCGAACAATTGATCAGCTCGCTGAGCTACTCGAGGCCATCCGCACCCGCCCGCATTCGCGTCGACTGGTCGTGTCGGCCTGGAATGTCGCTGACCTGCCCGATGAGTCATTGAGCCCGCAGGATAATGTCCGCCAAGGCAAGATGGCGCTTGCCCCTTGCCATTGCCTCTTTCAGTTCTATGTCAGCGGTGGCCGACTTTACTGCCAGCTCTATCAAAGGAGCGCGGATCTTTTCATCGGCGTGCCGTTCAATATTGCCAGCTACGCCCTGCTGACACACCTCATCGCCCAGCAATGCGACCTCAAACCCGGCGAGTTCATCCATACCTTCGGCGATCTGCATCTCTATCACAATCACCTGAACGACGGGATTGTCTATGAGCAGTTGCAACGCACGCCGCGCCCTTTGCCGCGGCTGGTGCTCAAGCGCCGCCCGCCAAGCCTGTTCGATTATCGCGTTGAAGACATCGCCCTGGAGGGGTATGACCCGCATCCAACGATCCCGGCGCCGGTGGCGGTATGAGGGGGATGTCCGGGATCAGACCCGGTATCGGAGGGTGATTCTGGCATATAGTTACCTTGGTCTCATCGAGTCAGCCGGTATCTGTCCATGTCACAGCACCCCAGTCCCATTCTGCTGCCTGAGGCGATCGCCGCACCCCGCACCGAGCTCTGTGGACCAGAGGGCTGGCGCCTGGCCTATTATGCCGACCGGTCGCATCCTGGGCGTCCCCTTTTGTTGGTCCATAGCATCAATGCCGCAGCGAGTAGCTTCGAGATGCGGCCGCTGTTTGAGCATTATCGCAGCCAGCGCCCCGTTTATAGCCTGGATCTGCCAGGTTTTGGGCATTCCGAACGGCGTGCTGCCGACTATGGACCCCCGCTCTATGCCCAGGCAATCGCTGAGCTCCTGACCCAGGTCATCCAGGCACCCGCCGACCTAATCGCCTTGTCCCTGGGCTGCGAGTTTGTCGCCCGCGCCGCGCGTCTCGTCCCCGACCTGATCGCCTCGCTGGTCTTGATCTCACCGACGGGTTTTGATGCCAAGCCATTACCCGCTACCAATCCGCTTGGACCCATACTCGCTCACCAGTCGCTGGGACGCTGGCTGTTCCGGCTGATTGCCTCACGGCCTAGCATCCGGCATTTCTTGGCACGTTCATTTGTGGGGTCTGTCCCCGAGGCGATGGTCGAATATGCTTGGTTCACAGCCCGTCAGCCGGGTGCCGAACATGCGCCGTTCGCCTTCCTTGCCGGGCGCCTGTTTACACCTGATGCCATCGACCTGTTATATGACCGCCTGACCGAGCAACCGGTCTTGGTCATCGCCGATCGAGATCCCTATATCGGCTTTGAACGCCTACCCAGCTTCATCGTGCGCCATGACAACTGGCACCGTGTGACCCTGGAGCCGCATCGCGGGCTGCCGCATTGGGAGCGCCTGAGGGCCACGATCGAGGTACTCGATGAATTTTGGGCGCATCCCCCGTTCACAGGCACCGCATCAAGACACTTGCTATTTGGCTCAAGCTAGGCGAGTCTTCAGGACATCAGCTGGCGAGTAATGGATGGGGATGCAGGAGGACCCACAGCCATGGCCGATTCAGCCACTTACCCCCAGACGCTTTACCCACCGCGCACTGCGCTCGAGGGGGCCTTCCAGGTCGTGCGTCATGCCCGGATCCCGCAGATGCCCGACGTTGTCCTGGCCTTACGCAATGAATTGTCCAAAGAGGAGCCGGATCTTGGGCGGGCGGCGGATCTAATCGCCCAAGACCTCGCGATGACTGCGCAGATCCTAAAGACCATCAACTCGCCAGGCTTTGCCAGTCGGATCAAGGTGACCAGCATCAAACAGGCCGTCGGGCTGATCGGGATCAAGCGGCTTGCCAATCTGGTCACGGCTGAGGCATTCAACCGTTTGCTCAGTGACCGCCGAGAGGGTACCCGCCTGATCCTGGATTTCGTCCGCGAGCAGGCCTGGGCCATGATGGCCCTCACCGCCTTGACATCCGCCCTAGAACCCGAGGAGCTCTATCTGTTCGGCATGATGCAAAGCGCTGGCAGCGTCATCTTTGCCGATCTCAACCAGGACTATGTCAATGAATGGGCCATCCATGCCCTGACCGCTCCTCAGTTGCTGGTGGAATGCGAACGGCGACTCTTTAAGGCCGATCATGCGACGGTGGGTTTTTTATTGGCTGGGGTTTGGCGTCTGCCTGAACCCCTCAGTCTGGCGATCTATCATCAGCACGCCCTCAGCCTACCGCCGCCCTGTGAGGGGCAGCTGTGCACCCTGATCGCCCTCGCCCAGCTCGCGCGGGCCTTAATCGCCCTGCGCCGCGGCATCGAGGACAATGCCGACCTGCTTGATCGGCGCGATTGGGCCCTGCATGAATTGGCTATCCCGCTTGACCCATGGGAGCGTTTCACTGCCCGTCTGCTTGCCGATGGCTCAGCCCTCTGAGATGTCTAGACAGGAGGGGCTCGCTTTGCCAACAGATCGGCGCGGCCTCTTGCGCCAGCGGCTGAAGGAATTGCCGCGGGCGCCTGGGGTCTATCGGATGCTGGATGCCTCAGGTCAGATCTTATATGTCGGCAAGGCCAAGGACCTCAGACGGCGGGTAGCAAGCTATTTCGGGCGTGTCCAGAGCGGACGGCTCGAGCGCCTGGTCAGTCAGATCGCCGATATCGCCATTACCCTGACCCGCACCGAGGGTGAAGCGCTGCTCTTGGAGGGCCAGCTCATCAAGTCGCTCAAGCCAAGGTTCAATGTCCTGCTGCGCGACGATAAAAGCTACCCCTACATCCTGCTCACCACCCAAGACACCTATCCGCGCCTGGCCTTTTATCGCGGACCGCGGCGCCCCGATGGCCGGTTATTCGGCCCCTATCCGAGCGCCTGGGCGGTACGCGAGACCCTGCAGACCCTGCAAAGGCTCTTTCCAGTGCGTCAATGCGAGGACGGATTCTTCCGCCATCGCACCCGCCCGTGTCTGCAATATCAGATCGGGCGTTGTAGCGGGCCCTGTGTCGGGCTGATCACTCCCGAGCGCTATGCCCAGGATGTGGTGCGTACCGTCAAGTTTTTAGAGGGGCGGGGAGAGGAGGTGATCGCCGAGTTGGTGGAGGCGATGGAACAGGCATCGGCAGTACTTGAGTTTGAACGCGCCGCCCTCTATCGCGACCGCATCCGTACCCTGCGGGCGATTCTTGAGCGTACTGCGGTCAACGGCGAGGACAGCGATCTGGATATCATTGCCTGTGCCCAGGCCGCCGATACCTGGTGCGTCCAGGTCTTTCATGTGCGCCGCGGACGACATCTCGGCAATGGCGCCTTTTTCCCCAAGGCCCCGCCTGGAATCGATGAATCGGCGTTACTGACCGGGTTTATCGGTCAGTTTTATGCTGACCGCCCCGTGCCTGAGACCCTGATCCTCAACACCTGGCCAGAAGATGCCGAGGTCTTGTTCGCGGCGCTCAGCGAGCAGGCGGGGCGGGCCGTGCGCGGCGAGGTTGCGGTCGAGGGTGAACGCGCCCGCTGGCTGGATCTGGCGCGCCACAATGCCCAATTCGCCCTGGAGCAGCGGCTCAATAGTCAGACTGGCTATGCGCACCGCCTCGAGGCCCTGCGTCAGGTGCTGGACCTCAGCAAACCGCTTGGGCGCATCGAATGTTTCGATGTCAGCCATACCCAGGGCGAGCGCCCGGTGGCCTCCTGTGTGGTCTTTGATCGCGATGGTCCTCGCCCTGATGAATATCGGCGTTTCAACATCGAGGGGATCATCCCAGGCGATGACTATACCGCCATCAGCCAGGCGCTCAGCCGGCGTTACCAGCGGATCGCTCGCAATGAATACCCTGTCCCTGATCTCATCCTGATCGATGGCGGTCCAGGTCAGGTTGCCGCAGCCGAGCAGGCGCTGTGCGCCCTCGGGTTTAATGGGATTCAGCTTGTCGGGGTATCCAAGGGGCCAGAGCGGCGCCCAGGTCATGAACGGCTATGGTTGTTGGGTCATCCCCTGCCCGTTATACTGCGCGCCGATTCGCCAGCCATGCATCTCATCGATCAGATCCGCGATGAAGCGCATCGTTTCGCGATCATGAGCCACCGCCGGCGCCGCAGTCAGGCGCGTCTGACCTCGGCAATCGAGGGAATCAAAGGGGTCGGCCCCAAACGACGTCAGCGCCTTCTCAAACACTTTGGAGGTCTGCGCGGCCTCGAGCGTGCTGCTGTCGAGGAGATTGCCAGGATTGCCGGCATCAGCCAAGCGCTGGCCCAGCGTATCCATGATGCCTTGCATCCAGACTGATATCCTATGTGGAACCTTCCGAACCTCTTGACCCTGCTGCGGATCTTGTTGATCCCGGTTTTCGTCGTCCTGTTCTATCTCGACCTCGACTGGGCACCCTATGCAGCAGCTGGGGTATTCGGCGCGGCAGCATTGACCGACTGGCTCGATGGTTATCTTGCGCGCCGCTGGCAACAGACCTCGCCGCTGGGGGCCT
Source organism: Caldichromatium japonicum (assembly GCF_011290485.1). GTDB lineage: Bacteria > Pseudomonadota > Gammaproteobacteria > Chromatiales > Chromatiaceae > Thermochromatium > Thermochromatium japonicum. The sequence goes on from NZ_CP048029.1 coordinate 1,389,357, forward strand.
TTCTCGATCCGGTTGCCGATAAGCTGATGGTGGCAGTCGCCCTGGTGGTTTTGTTACAGGCCGACCCACGGGTGCTGATCGCGCTTCCAGTGATGGTCATCATCGGGCGCGAGATCACGGTCTCGGCCCTGCGCGAATGGATGGCTGAGATGGGCGCCCGCGCCACCGTTGCCGTCTCGCTACTCGGCAAGATCAAGACTACGGCGCAGATGCTATCTATCGCGATCCTCATTCTACGCGATTCCTTCTTTGGGCCTTGGATCTATGATCTCGGGATACTGCTGCTTTATATCGCAGCGATCCTCACCCTCTGGTCGATGGTGTTCTATCTCGTGGCTGCCTGGCCAAGGCTGTCTGGAGGGCCTCCTTCGCTCCGTTGAGGTTCTTGACAGGTCGATGAAACCTATTAAAATGGTGCGCCAGCAAGCGGGAATAGCTCAGTTGGTAGAGCACAACCTTGCCAAGGTTGGGGTCGCGAGTTCGAGTCTCGTTTCCCGCTCCAAATTGACGATGAAAGGCCCTAAAAAGGGCCTTTTTCATGTCCCCTATCGGCGCGAACCTGATTGCGCCGTATGTCGGTCTATGGGACACGTGCCTTATCCAAACAGGACAGGGCGCTGATCCCTATGACCCAATTCACCCCGTCGGGCCTCGGACTGGGCCAATCTTTCCAGAGAGTCAACCCATGTTTCGCAAGATCCTAATCGCCAACCGCGGTGAGATCGCCGTGCGCATCATCCGCGCCTGCGCCGAGATGGGCATTCGTTCGGTCGCTATCTATTCCGAGGTCGATCGCCATTCGCTCCATGTCAAAAAGGCCGATGAGGCCTATAGCCTTGGGCATGATCCACTCGCTGGCTATCTCAATGTCCACAATATTGTCAATCTGGCGGTGATGACCGGCTGCGATGCCTTGCATCCAGGCTACGGCTTCTTGTCGGAAAACCCGGAATTGGCGCTTGCCTGCGCTCGGCGCGGGATCACTTTCATCGGCCCCAATGCCGAGGTCATCGCCCGTATGGGCGACAAAACCGCAGCACGCCAGGCGATGCAAAAGGCGGGGATACCGGTGACACCCGGCAGCGCCGGCAATCTGGAGACCCTGGAGGCCGCGCTCGCCTGCGCTGAGGACATCGGCTATCCAGTGATGCTCAAGGCGACCTCAGGTGGTGGTGGGCGCGGGATCCGCCGTTGCGATGATCCAGCGGCCCTGCGCCATAACTATCAGCGGGTGGTCTCAGAGGCGACCAAGGCCTTCGGTCGCGCCGAGGTCTTCTTGGAAAAATGTATCGTCAATCCCAAGCACATTGAGGTCCAGGTCCTCGCCGATCATCATGGTCATTATATCCATCTCTTCGAACGCGATTGTTCAATCCAACGGCGCAATCAAAAACTGATCGAGATCGCACCTTCGCCTCAGTTGGATGAAGCGCAGCGCCAGTATATCGGCGGGCTTGCCGTCCTGGCGGCACGCGCCGTCGGCTACACTAATGCAGGGACCGTTGAGTTCCTGCTCGACGCCGATAAACGCTTTTATTTCATGGAGATGAATACCCGCATCCAGGTCGAGCATACGATCACCGAGGCGATCACTGGTATCGATCTTGTCCAGGAACAGATCCGCATCGCTGCCGGGTTGCCCTTGCGCTATCACCAGGATCAGATCCAGCGACGCGGTTATGCCATACAATTTCGCGTCAATGCCGAAGATCCCAAGAATAATTTCCTGCCTAGTTTCGGGCGGATCTCTCGCTATTATGCTCCAGGTGGGCCAGGGGTGCGGACCGATGGGGCCATTTATACCGGTTATAACATTCCACCCTATTATGATTCGATGCTAGCCAAACTGATCGTATGGGCGCTCGAATGGGAGGATGTCATCGAGCGTGGCTGCCGGGCGCTGCGAGATATCGGCGTCTATGGCGTCAGGACAACGATCCCTTTTTATCAGGAGATCCTGCGCCATCCCGAGTTCCGCTCGGGAAGCTTTGATACCGGCTTTTTGGAGGCCCATCCAGAGCTTTTGAACTATTCCACCAAGCGCCGGCGCGAGCATATCGCTGCGGCACTTGCTGCTGCCATCGCTGCGCACGCAGGGCTTTAAGACCATCGAGAGGCGAGCTTCATCATGCCCAAGATCCTGATTACCGATGTCGTTTTGCGCGATGCCCATCAGTCGCTGCTTGCAACCCGGATGCGCACCGAGGACATGCTGCCGATATGTCCCAAGCTCGACGCGATCGGCTACTGGTCATTGGAGTGCTGGGGCGGGGCAACCTTCGATGCCTGTATCCGTTTTCTGAAGGAAGACCCCTGGGAGCGGCTGCGCAAATTGCGCAAGGCCCTGCCCAACACCCGCCTGCAGATGCTGTTGCGTGGGCAAAACCTGCTCGGCTATCGCCATTATTCGGACGATGTGGTGCGCGCCTTCGTGCATCGTGCCGCCGCCAATGGGATCGATGTCTTTCGCATCTTCGATGCCCTCAATGATCTGCGCAATCTCCGGACCGCGATCGAGGCGACGAAAGAGGCCGGCAAGCACGCCCAGGGAACAATCTGCTATACGGTGAGTCCGGTCCATACGATCGACAGCTTCGTCAAGATGGGCAAGGAACTCGTTGCGATGGGGTGCGACTCCATCGCTATCAAGGATATGGCTGGTTTGCTGACGCCATTCGTGACCGCGGATCTCGTCAAGGCGCTCAAGGACAGCGTCGATCTGCCATTGCATCTGCACTCGCATTCGACCTCGGGGCTCGCTGAGATGTGTCATCTTAAAGCGATCGAGAACGGCTGTGACGCGATCGATACTGCCATCTCCTCCCTGGCCGGCGGAACCTCGCACCCACCGACCGAGAGCATGGTCGCAGCCTTGCGCGGGACCGAATACGACACAGGTCTGGATCTCGCGGCCATCCAAGAGATCGGCATGTATTTCTATCAGGTGCGCAAAAAGTATCACCAGTTTGAAAGCGAATACACGGGCGTTGATACCCGCGTCCAGGTCAATCAGGTCCCAGGGGGGATGATCTCGAATCTAGCCAATCAGTTGCGTGAACAAAACGCCTTGGATCGTATAAACGAAGTCCTCACCGAGATCCCAGAGGTGCGCAAGGATCTCGGTTATCCGCCCCTGGTCACCCCGACTTCGCAGATCGTCGGCACCCAGGCCGTCTTCAACGTCCTGACCGAAAAGCGCTATCAGACCATCACCAATGAGGTGAAGCTCTATCTACAGGGACGCTATGGCGCCGCCCCAGGTCCGGTAAATCCAACTCTCCAACAGCAAGCGATCGGTAACGAAGAACCCATCGAATGCCGGCCAGCGGATCTACTGAGGCCCGAATTGGCGCGCCTGACCAAGGAGATTGAGGCACTGGCTACCTGCGAGGAGGATGTCCTCACCTATGCCATGTTCCCGGAGATCGGGCGTACCTTCCTCGAGCAGCGCGCCGCTGGCACTCTGGTCCCCGAACCGCTGGAACCCCCACCGGCGCCAACCGGGGAGCCCGCCAACTCGGTCCCGACCGAGTTCAATATCAATGTACATGGCGAGACCTATCACATCAAGGTCACAGGCGCAGGACACAAGGGCAAGGCCGAGCGCCATTTTTATTTCACCATCGATGACATCCCTGAAGAGGTAGTGGTCGAGACGCTTGATGAATGGGTTCTCTCCGGCGGCACCGAAGGTGCAACCGCTCGTCCTGCTGCCGGCAAGCGCCCCAAGGCAACCCAACCGGGTCATGTCACGACCTCTATGCCGGGCAGTATCGTCGAGGTCTTGGTCAAAGAGGGTGATCAGGTCACCGCCGGTCAACCCCTCTTAGTGGCCGAGGCGATGAAGATGGAAACCGAGATCCAGGCGCCGATCGCTGGCACGGTGACCGCTGTCTATGTCAGTAAAGGGGATGCGGTCAATCCAGATGAGGCCCTCATCGAAATCATCCCCTGAAATGGGTGCGACCGAGGCGCTGTCGCCGAATGAGTCATACAAGGGCTATAGCCATAGCGCCTGTCCCTTTTATCCCTGCCATGCTGGGGTCAGGCGCGCCTTTAATTGTCTGTTCTGCTATTGCCCGCTCTATGCCTATGAATGTCCAGGCCCGTACCGCGTCATTGCCGGACCTTGCGGGCAGCTGCAGAAGGACTGTACTGACTGCCGCTTGCCGCACGAGGGTTATCGGGCGGCCTGGTCATTCATTCAAAAGTGGCTGAGATGTCCGCGGCCTTGGAGCGGCAAGGTTCCGGCGGCTTAGGCGGTGAGTGGGTATGTGGGGGTAGGGGTATGTGGGGGTAGCGATTTGCAAGGCCCCCCAGCCCTTGGCAGCGGGCAGGGGGAGATACGAAGACGATCAAAGCTCACCGCTGGCGCCGGCGGCCATGATCGCCTGGATGGTTTCGCGCACTTTGACTGCCGATTCCTTGAGAGCGGGTGGTAGATCAGTCATCTGTATCACCTTATCGAGGTCGAGGGTGATCAACCAGGCCTGACCCTGCTGATCCTCGATCAAGGTGATACGACAGGGCAAATAGGCGGCAAAGGCGAGGTTTTCGGCGAGCATCTGGGCAGCGATGCGGGCATCGCAAAACTGAAAGATCTCGATGCGTTTGCTTGCGATCCCCATCGCCTCGAGCTCTTTCGAGAGCGGTTGGCGTGCGACCAGCTTGAAGTTTAGGGCATTGGCGCGCAGCAGCATGGATTCGACCGCGTCGTCCATTGAGACACCTTCAGCCAAAGGGATTTTGACGACCGTCTCATCAATACCCGTACCCGTAGCGGGCTCAAGCCGAAGGGCCAGGCAGAGGGGCAGGGCGGCCAACAAGACAAACCAAGGGCGTTTGTGCATCGGATGATCCTCGCTCATTCGAAGTTGTAATGTTTTTCCACGGCCTCGATGATCTCCCAGGTACAGGAAAGTCCGGCAGGAAAGGTGATCAGATCGCCGCGCCCGAACTCTTGCGGTTCACCGCCCTCGGGGGTGACGCGGAAACGCCCGCGCAAGATATAGCAGGTCTCGGTCTGATCATAGTGCCAGGGGAAGGTCGAGGGGCCTTTTTTCCAGATGGGCCAGGCATCGACACCCATGACCTCGAGTTTGGCGGGAGAGGGGTTGTGTTCACAGTGGATCTTGAGATCATGCATGGTCGATCTCCTGTCTTTGGGGATAGAGCAATTCCGAAGCCTTTGCTTTACATGGTGCGGTCGGCAGGTGGTTACTGGCAATCCCCCCCTGCTGTATGTCCAGGGTCCTGCCCAGAGCGGTTGACATGGAACAAGACCTACTGTCCTCCCAGGGCGTAGCCGCTGGACTCGACCAGTTAGCAAGGCGTTTGGGCCTATACCTCAGTGCCCAGGGCTGGCGCCTGGCAACTGCCGAGTCCTGTACTGGCGGCTGGGTTGCCAAGTTGCTCACGGACATCCCCGGCAGCAGTCGATGGTTCGAGCGGGGGTTCGTCGTCTATAGCAATGAGGCCAAGTGCGAGCTCTTGGATGTCCCCGCCGCGCTGATCGACCAACACGGTGCAGTCAGCGGTCAGGTGGCGCGCGCAATGGTCGAGGGCGCATTAGCTCATAGCCGGGCCGAGTTGGCCTTGGCCATCACCGGGATCGCTGGACCAGGCGGCGGGACATCTGATAAACCGGTGGGCACCGCCTGGTTTGGCTGGGGGATGCGCGGGTACGGTATCGCGACGCGCCTAAACCTATTGCGGGGTGAGCGGGCGGATATTCGTCGGCAGGCAGTCGAGACATCGCTCCTTGGGCTCATCGAATACCTGCGCCTTTATGTCTGAACGCTGGTTTTTCGCAATCTGGCCGGATGATGCGGTGCGCGAGGCCCTGTTGACCGTATTGAACAGGTCAGGGCGGCTACCTGGGCGTCCGACCCATCCACTCGATTGGCATCTGACACTGACCTTCGTCGGTGTATTGCCGCCCGGTGGTCTGGCCTGTGTCGAAAGCGCAGCCACTGCAGTGCGCACCTCCGCTTTTCAGATGAGCCTCGAGCGCATCGGCCACTTCTCTGGCTCGCAGGTGCTCTGGTGCGGTCCGTCGTTTCCCCCGCGCCAACTGACAGAACTGGCGCAAGATCTGCAGGCAAGGCTCACCGCTGACTGCGGCCTGCGGTCAGACCCTCGCCCTTACTGCCCTCATTTGACCCTAGCCCGGCGGGTCCGCAGCGCGCCGCCCTTGCAAATCGATCAGCCCATCGCTTGGACCGTGAGCGAGTGGATCCTGGCTTATGGGGTGAGCGGTTCAGTCCCTCGCTATCGCGTCCATCGCCGCTATCCCTTGGCGGTTGATCCAGGCGCCTGGGCATCAGGCTGACCTCATCTGCGGCTTATGCGATAATTTCATGCTGATCCGGTAACGGGTGGATCATCGACTCAGGAGCGCGCAATGGACGACAATCGCAAAAAGGCCTTGGCCGCGGCGCTAAGCCAGATTGAAAAACAATTCGGCAAGGGCTCGGTCATGCGTATGGGTGACGTGGGCGCCGTGCGCAATATCGAGGTGATTTCAACGGGTTCCCTGGGTCTAGATCTAGCACTGGGGATCGGCGGCGTTCCGCGCGGACGGATTATCGAGATCTATGGGCCCGAGTCGTCCGGCAAGACGACCCTGGCCTTGCAGATCATCGCCGAGGCACAGCGGCTCGGCGGTACGGCGGCCTTTGTCGATGCCGAACATGCCCTCGATCCGGTCTATGCCGAAAAGCTCGGGGTGAACATGAGCGACCTCCTGGTGTCTCAGCCCGACACCGGGGAGCAGGCGCTCGAGATCACCGACATGCTAGTGCGTTCGGGGGCTGTCGATGTCGTAGTCATTGATTCGGTCGCGGCCCTGACCCCCAAGGCCGAGATCGAGGGCGAGATGGGCGATTCGCATGTCGGTTTGCAGGCACGCCTCATGTCGCAGGCCCTGCGTAAACTCACCGGCAACATCAAGCGCTCCAATAGCTGTGTCATCTTCATCAACCAGATCCGCATGAAGATCGGCGTGCTATTCGGATCGCCCGAGACCACAACCGGCGGCAATGCCCTCAAGTTCTATGCCTCGATACGCATCGAGATCCGGCGTACCGGCAGCATCAAGAAGGGCGAAGAGATTATCGGCAACGAGACCAAGGTCAAGGTGGTGAAGAACAAGCTCGCGCCACCCTTCAAACAGGCCGAGTTCGATATCCTCTATGGTCAAGGCATCTCGCGCGAAGGGGAGATCATCGATCTAGGGGTTGCTGCTGGCGTGATCGAAAAATCCGGTGCCTGGTATAGCTATGAAGGCAATCGCATCGCTCAGGGGAAGGATAGCGCCCGTGCCTTTTTGGTCGAACACCCAGAGATCGCGCGTGCGATCGAATCGCGCATCCGCGAGCGGATGCTTCCTCAGGCTGCAGCTGACGATCCCGGACCCGAATCATCCGCGCCTGCCGAGATGGCGCCGGAGGAATCGCTCTGAACGATGCCGGTAGTCAAGAGGCGATTACTCAGGCGCGCGCCTTGGCACTGCGGTTCCTCGCTGTCCGAGAACACGCACGCCTCGAGCTGGCGCGTAAACTGGCGCAGCGCGGGTTCGAACAGTCCGTGATCGCGCAAACCCTGGATTGGCTAATGGCTGAGGGCGCGCTCGACGAGTCGCGTCTGGCGGCTCAATATGTTGCTGAGCGCGCCGAAAAGGGTTTCGGACCGCTCAAGATTCGCGCCGAGTTACAGGCCAAAGGGATTGCCGATGAATTGATTGAATATCACCTGCGGTCGATGGACGATTCCTGGCCCAGGATCATTGCCCGCACCTATGCCCATCGTTTTGGTGACACAGCGCCCAAGGAGCGCGCCGACTATGCCCGGCGCGCCCGTTTCCTAGCCCAGCGGGGTTTTACTTCAGAATCGATCCGGCGCCTGCTGCCATATCATCCTGACTAAGTTGGCGATAGGATCATCGCAGGGTCTATTCGAGAGCTTCCAATGACCAAGAGTGCAGCGCTTCGCGACAGTTTTCTTGACTATTTTGCCCAACGCCAACATCAGCGGGTCCCATCCAGCCCCTTGATCCCGCCCAATGACCCGACCCTCCTGTTCACCAACGCTGGGATGGTTCAATTCAAGGATGTCTTTCTCGGTCGCGAGCGCCGTCCTTATAGTCGCGCTGTCAGTGCCCAGCGCTGTGTGCGTGCGGGTGGTAAGCACAATGATCTAGAAAACGTTGGCTATACCGCTCGGCATCATACCTTCTTTGAGATGCTAGGCAATTTCAGTTTCGGCGACTATTTTAAACGCGAGGCGATCGAATACGCCTGGGATTATCTCACCCGGGTATTGGCTATCCCCCCTGAGCGTCTCTGGGTAACGGTGTTCGAGGAGGACGATGAGGCAGCACGGATCTGGCTCAATGAGATCGGTGTCGATCCCAAACGTTTTTCGCGCTGCGGGCTTAAGGACAATTTCTGGTCGATGGGGGATACCGGCCCCTGTGGGCCATGCTCCGAGATCTTTTACGACCACGGGCCAGAGATTCCCGGTGGTCCACCCGGCTCCCCCAAGGCCGATGGCGACCGCTATGTCGAGATCTGGAACCTGGTCTTTATGCAATATAACCGCGATGCCGATGGCAATCTAACCCCTTTGCCGCATCCCTCGGTCGATACAGGGATGGGGCTTGAACGCCTAGCCGCCGTGATGCAAGGAGTACATAGCAACTATGAGATCGATCTCTTCCGCCATCTGATCGAGTCTGCGGCACAGGCGACCGGTTGCACCGATCTGGAGGACAAATCACTGCGGGTGATCGCCGATCACATCCGCTCCACTGCCTTCTTGATGACAGATGGTGTCACCCCTAGCAACGAGGGGCGGGGCTATGTCTTGCGGCGGATCATGCGTCGAGCGATCCGTCATGGTTACCGTTTAGGCTGCACAAGGCCATTCTTTCACACCCTGGTCGCGCCCCTGGTGCACGAGATGGGTGCTGCCTACCCTGAACTGCATGCTGCCCAATCCCAGGTCGAGCGCTTGATCAAGCTCGAGGAAGAGCGTTTTGCTGAGACCCTGGAGCATGGCCTGCGCCTACTCGACGAGGCGATCGCCGGTCTCAGCGGGAGCGAGATCCCAGGCGAGACGGTTTTTAAGCTCTATGATACCTACGGGTTCCCCATTGATCTGACCGCCGATATCGCGCGGGAGCGCGGTCTATCGATCGATCTGACCGGATTCGAGCAGGCAATGGCCCAGCAGCGAGAGCGAGCACGCGCTGCCAGCCAATTTGGACCCTATCCAGAGCTCGATCTTCAGATCCAGGGTGAGACCGATTTCTGCGGCTATGATCGGCTACATGAGGATGCCACCATCGTCGCTCTGTATCAGGATGGGCAACCGCGCGATAGCCTAGAGGCAGGGGAGTCTGGGATCGTCATCTTGGATCGTTCCCCCTTTTATGGCGAATCCGGAGGTCAAGTCGGTGATCGCGGTTGGATCACCTCTGAAACCGCGCGCTTTGAGGTCGATGACACCCAAAAAGAGGGGGAGGGGGTCCTGATCCATCTCGGGCAGATCGTCGAAGGCCAGCTTGCAGTCGGCGATCGTGTCGAGGCGCGGGTCGATGCCGAACGCCGCCAGGCCACTGCGTTGAATCATTCGGCCACCCATCTGCTGCATGCCGCCCTGCGCCAGATTCTGGGGCCACATGTCCAACAAAAGGGTTCATTGGTTGGCCCTGAGCGTCTGCGTTTCGATTTCTCGCACTTTGAGCCGCTTGCACGCGAGCAGATCATCGCCATCGAGCGTCTGGTCAACCGCGAGATCCGCGCCAACCATCTGGTCGAGATTCGGCTCATGAGCCTGGAGGATGCCAAGGCAGCAGGGGCCATGGCACTCTTCGGTGAGAAATATGGCGAACAGGTGCGGGTCTTGCGCATGGGCGATTTTTCGACTGAGCTATGCGGCGGGACCCATGTCAAAGCCGTCGGTGACATCGGTCTCTTCAAGATCATCTCGGAGACCGGGATCGCTGCGGGGGTGCGCCGGATCGAGGCCGTCACCGGCGCAACCGCACTCGCCTGGGTTGAAGCCGATGAGGAGCGTCTGTTGCGCCTCGCAAACCTCCTACGTGGTGGACGCGATGATGTCGAGGAACGCCTAGGCCAGTTGTTGGAACGAGCACGCCGACTCGAGCGCGAGCTTGAACAGCTCAAAACCAAGTCTGCAAGTTCTGCGGGTCAGGGCCTGGTTACCCAGGCCATCGAGATCCAAGGGGTCAAGACCCTGGCTGCTCGCCTGGATGGGGCAGATCCCAAAATGCTGCGTGTGACACTCGATCAGCTCAAGGATCGTCTCGGCAGCGCCGTCATCGTATTGGCAACCGAGGCAGACGGAAAGGTGAACCTAGTGGCAGGGGTTACCAAGGACCTGACCGATCGTCTTCCAGCCAATGATCTGATCTGCGCAGTCGCCGAAAAGGTCGGCGGTAAGGGCGGAGGCAGATCCGATATGGCTCAAGCTGGAGGGACGAACCCCAATGGTCTCCCTTCCGCACTCGCCCTGGTTGCTGATTGGGTCAAGATGCGCTTGACCCAATGAAGGCAGGCGTATCGCGATAACACCTTTCGCGATAACACCTTTGGCTTTTTTATCCCTTGGATTCCAGTAATGGCGCTGATCGTTCAAAAATATGGCGGGACCTCGGTCGGTAGCATTGAGCGCATCCAGGCCGTGGCTGAGCGGGTTAAGCGTTGGCGTGATCGCGGTCACCAGCTTGTGGTGGTGGTCTCGGCGATGTCGGGGGAGACCGATCGGCTGATCAAACTCGCCAAACAGATCCAGCCCCGCCCGGACCCGCGTGAGCTTGACGTCTTACTCTCGACCGGCGAGCAGGTCACGATCGCGCTTGTGAGTATGGCGCTGACTGCTCTGGGTTGCCCTGCGCGCTCCTATACCGGCGCCCAGGTCCATATCCTTACCGACAATGTTCACAACAAGGCCCGTATCCGCGACATCGATGCCGCACGGGTGCGCGCCGATCTGGATGCGGGGCGGGTGGTTGTGGTCGCCGGTTTTCAAGGGGTCAACGAGCAAGGAGACATCACCACCTTGGGACGCGGCGGCTCTGATACCTCGGCAGTCGCTATCGCCGCTGCCTTAAAGGCCGACGAATGTCAGATCTATACCGATGTCGATGGGGTCTATACCACCGACCCGCGCGTCGAGCCCCGGGCGCGCAAGCTCGACCGCATTACTTTTGAAGAGATGCTCGAGATGGCAAGCCTAGGGTCCAAGGTGCTTCAGATCCGTTCGGTCGAGTTCGCCGGCAAATATCGGGTGCCATTACGGGTGCTCTCGAGCTTTGACGAAGGGGAGGGTACCCTCATCACTTTTGAGGACAATGACGTGGAAGACGCCAAGATCTCTGGGATCGCCTTTAACCGCGATGAGGCCAAACTGACCATACTCGGGGTGCCCGATCAGCCGGGCGTGGCCTATCAGATCCTAGGCCCGATCGCAGAGGCCAACATCGAGGTCGATATGATCATCCAGAATGTCGCACCCGATGGCAAGACCACAGATTTCACCTTTACCGTTCACCGCAATGATTATCCCCAATCGCTCGAGATCCTGCGCAAGACCGCGCACAATCTAGGTGCCCGCGAGGTCACGGGCGATGATAACATCGTCAAGATATCGCTCGTCGGGGTGGGCATGCGCAGTCATGCGGGTATCGCCAGCCGCATGTTTGCTGCCCTGGCGAAGGAAGGGATCAACATCCGCATGATCTCGACCTCTGAGATCAAGATCTCGGTCGTCGTCGATGAAAAATATCTAGAACTCGGCGTGCGCGCCCTGCATGCGGCCTTTGGCTTGGATCGTCTTTCATCTTGACTTGAAATCGGATTCTGACACCACTAGTCGATAGTGTGTGCAGAACTTGATAGAATCAGTGGCCGAATCGCAAGATTCATGGTCATTGCGTAGCAGCCATAAAATGGGGTCGACGTGACCAGACCAATGGCTGATCGATGTTGTGTGCGGATTGAGATGCTTCTGCAAAGGGAGACTTTAAGCTATGTTGATTCTAACCCGTCGGGTAGGAGAAACGCTGATGATCGGTGACGAGGTGATGGTGACCGTTCTCGGCGTCAAAGGCAATCAGGTCCGGATTGGGGTCAACGCCCCCCGTGAAGTGGCGGTCCATCGCGAAGAGATCTATGAGCGTATCAAGCGCGAACAACAGAGTGGCGCAGCTCAGGAGCTGATACTCGTCAACCAGTCTGTCCAATACGATTAAAGACGTTTAAAATCGAGGCCAGAGATGCTAGCATATCTGGCCTGTTTCGGGATCTCCGGAGAGATGGCCGAGTGGCTGAAGGCGCTCCCCTGCTAAGGGAGTATAGGGTCAAAAGCTCTATCGAGGGTTCGAATCCCTCTCTCTCCGCCATTCTGTAGCTCATTCAGCCAGGCGATGCCGTGATGAGCAACAACCCTACCGCCTTTGATATTGATCTGGCAAGCGGGATTGCAGCCTTCGAGTCCAAGCAATTTACACGCGCTGCTCAGTTATTATCTCCGCTCGCCGAGCAGGGAAATGCCGAGGCCCAGTATCGTATGGCGATCATGGCGCAAAATGGCCTGGGCATGCATCCCAATCCCTTGATGGCATACAGCTATATGAAAAAGGCAGCGGAGGCCGGTTTAGGGTTGGCCCAGCATGGCCTCGCCTTCATGTATATGACAGGCGAGTGCGCTGAGCAAAATCCAGCTAAGGCCATCGAGTGGTTCAAAAAGGCTGCTGATCAGGGGATGGTCGGCTCCTTGACTACGCTCGCTATGATGTATGAACAGGGATATGGCGTTCCCCAGGACTTCGAAGAGGCACGCCGCCTATATCGGCTCGCTGGGTTCGACGACTGCTAAGATCTTAGCTGTTTCTGAGGTGAGGTCTCTGGTCTCGAATGGGCCTCTCCCATTTTTGCTGCAAAAAGCATACAATAAGTATCCTATATTGCCGGGGTGGCGAAATTGGTAGACGCATCAGACTCAAAATCTGACGGGGGCGACCCCATGCCGGTTCGAGTCCGGCTCCCGGTACCAACTATCAGCCGCTCATCTTCCTAAAGGGCTTGACCTTATACTCAAGGTCAAGCCTTTGATATTTTGGTCATCAGGGTAGGGCAGGGCGGCAGACTGATCTGCATCGCCGATTTGATTTCAATACAGCAATGAAGCTCGAAACTCTCCTCATCCACGCTGGTTTTGCCCCAGATCCCACGACCAAGGCGGTCGCCACCCCCATCTATCAGACGACTAGCTACGCCTTCGACGATACCCAACACGGTGCAGATCTGTTTGACCTCAAGGTCCCTGGCAATATCTACACCCGGATCATGAATCCGACCACCGAGGTCCTCGAAAAACGGGTGGCGGCATTGGAGGGCGGAGTCGGTGCCCTGGCGTTTGCCTCGGGGATGGCGGCGATCACCGCGGCTATCCTAACTATTGCCCAGGCCGGAGATAACCTCGTTGCAACCTCGACCCTGTACGGCGGGACCTATAATCTCTTCGCGCACACCCTCCGGCGCTTCGGCATCGAGGTCCGATTTATCCCGCCCAATGATCTTGGGGCGATAGCCGGCCAGATCGATGGGCGCACCAAAGCCATCTTTTGTGAGTCCATCGGTAACCCAGCGGGCAATATCGCTGATCTCACACCGTTGGCCGACCTCGCCCATGCCCATGGGCTTCCACTGATCGTCGATAATACCGTCCCCACACCGTATCTTTGCCGACCCTTCGAACATGGGGCCGATATTGTGATCCATGCCTTGACCAAGTATCTCGGCGGGCACGGTACCACCCTCGGCGGGATCTTGGTCGATTCTGGCCGTTTCCCTTGGTCCCAATACCCCGAGCGCTTTTCGCTGCTCAATGAGCCCGATGTCTCTTATCACGGCGTAGTCTATACCGAAGCGATGGGGCAGGCGGCCTATATCACCCGTGCCCGCGTGGTTCCCCTGCGCAACATGGGCGCAGCGATCTCGCCGTTTAACAGCTTTTTGATCCTGCAAGGGATCGAGACGCTTGCGGTACGTATGGACCGGCATTGTGACAATGCCCTGGCGGTCGCCAATTATCTCAAGGACCACCCGCGAGTCGCCTGGGTTCGTTATGCAGGCCTGCCCGATAGTCCGGATTATCCCTTAGTGCAGCGCTATATGGACGGCGGACGGGCGAGCTCCATCTTGTCATTTGGGATTAAAGGTGGGCGAGAGGCTGGTGCGCGTTTCATCGATGCGTTGAAGCTTGTGGTGCGTCTAGTCAATATCGGCGATGCCAAGACCTTGGCCTGTCATCCGGCGACCACGACCCACCGCCAGCTTTCGCGCGAAGAGCTGGCACGCGCCGGAGTCTCGGAGGACCTGGTTCGGCTGTCGATCGGGATCGAGCACATCAATGACATCGTTGCCGATCTCGACCAGGCGCTGGCGGCAGCAGCAGCGGGTTAAGTTTTAGAGATCGAGGGACTGAGCAGAGGGGTCGGTGCATTATAGATCTCATTTGACATAATATATATTATGCGAAATTTCCAACCCCCTACTGGCTGGCACAAGCAACTGCCGAACCACTTCGACAAGCGATTCAATGGGAGTAACTGACCCGCGGGAGCTCCCGGGCCCCCTGAGCGAAAAAGGTCTCTTTGACCTCTGGTCCCTAGGCGATCATGCGCAGGATACGCAGGGGGCGGCAGGCATCGTAGAGCAACCGGTTGACCCTGCGGATCCGTTCCTGTTCGCGTTCAAAGGCCGTGCTCAAGGTTCGATCTTCGATCTTCAATCTTCTATCTAGTTCTGCTCTCACCCAAAATTTAGGGTGCAGGGCGTGCCCATACCAATGCGACATGGGCATGGTGATAGACAAGACCGAGATTGAGTTCTGGGTGCTCACGCATAAGCTGTTCGAGCTTATCGACCCGCACCAAAGCCAATTCGCCCGACCTAGGCGCGCGATTTTGGGTGATGGCCTCACGATAGACACTGAAACTCGGTAGCGAGGTACGATAAGCCACTGCCGGAAGCCGGCTTTGTTTTGCGAGCAATCCTGCCTCTTTGACTGGTGCCTGAAGGGTTGACAACACCAAAGGCACCACGATCCCAAAGATCACAAGGGTTTGCACGATGCCTACTAAGATCAGCCGTTGCCACAGGAATAGTGCCGACCACCGAAACAAAAGGACAGTAAGGATCAAAGCACCTGATACAACCAGGCCATAGCCTAAATCGATACGATCGCGCGCCTCGGCATAGAGGATGGAGTCGTATGGTCTTTGCGCTAAAACCATACCAACATCAAGTATAAACGGCAGGATCAACAGTATACCGAAAAGGGTGAAAGGAGGAAGAAAAGCCAGCCAGCGATTGGTCAATGCAGCGCGATGCCGTGCCATCAGGATAAACAACGGGGTAGCGCCATAAAGCAGATAATGTGGGAGCTGTGTTCCAGAAAATGAAAAGAAAACAATAACAACTAAGAACCAAAGCCAAAGAAAGCGATCCAGTGGGTCCTGCCAAGCTGAGCGATGGCATTTAAACAGGCTGAGCATCCATCCGGTAAATGGAAGAAGGATGATCAGGAGTGCAATCAGATAATAGCCAGGAAAACCTCTATGTCCATGAATGACAGAGATAAAACGACCTATATTATGTTCAAGAAAAAAGCTTTTGAAAAAGCCGTCGCCATCATCAAGATAAATAGCCAGATACCAAGGGCCAGCGATTAGTATAAATATCAGCCAGCCTAATGGATCGAAGACCGCCCTACCCCATTCCTGTATCGCGAATAGGCTGTCTTTGGTCAAACGGATGCTGATAACGAAAAATGCGAAACTGATTAAAAACGGAAAAAAGACAGCAATAGGTCCCTTCGTTAGAAAACCAAGGCCCATCCAGAGATAGGCACGCAAGACAGTGAGCCGATGTGTTTTCCAATCTGGTTTTGACCAAAACCGATAGACCTCGAACAAGGTTAAAGCCAGGAAAAGATTGAGCAGGGCGTCGGCTACGGCCGATTTACCGATGAGAGAGACCTCGATACTCAGCGCGAGCGTCAGGCCTGCAAGGGTTGCAGTTTGAGCGTCTAGACGCTGACGGACAAAGATCCATACCGCCAAGACCCACAAGGTTGCAGCCAAGGCTGAGGGCAGACGCAAGGCAAACTCATTGAGGCCTAATAGACTTACCGATACAGCCTGTAACCAATAGATCAATATTGGTTTGTCATAGCGCGGCTCACCGTCGCGGTGCGGCGTGATGTAGTTACCGCTCTCTAGCATCTCACGGGTAGCCTCGGCGAAGGCCCCCTCATCGAGGTCATAGAGTGGGACTGCACCAAGTTGCCAGAAAAAACTCAAGGCAACAATCAGGATCAAAAACGCCGGAGAGGTCAGGATGCGGCTAATCCATAATCGCCAGCCGAATTCACTGGTTTCTACCAGCAGTAGATTCTCAACGGTTTTCATGGAGAAACCTTCCAGACCGCTGTTTTGGGATCGGATTGCCAGCGAATCCGGTGATGGGTCTTCGCACCCGCAGCAAATAGAGTCCGTGTCATCAACTCGGCGAGCACGCCCGTGGTAATGAATTGGATCGAAACGACGATGAATAGAATGGCGGTAAATAGCAACGGACGCTGACCGATGGGTTGGCCCATAATGAACTTGACGATGAGTAGGTGGGCCATCATCATCCCCCCGAGCAGGCCGAACACCAGACCAATGGAGCCAAAGAAATGCCCCGGGCGCGCACCAAAACGCAGAAAGAAAAAGGCAGATAAAAGATCAAGGACGACACGAAAGGTCCTCGAGATCCCATATTTGGATTGTCCAAAACGTCGCGGCTGATGTCTGACTTCGCTTTCGCCAATACGCTCAGGGGCTGTGACCCCTGCCACCCAAACCGGAATAAAGCGATGCATCTCGCCAAATAGCCGTATTTCCTTGATCACTGTGGACCGATAGATCTTCAGGCTGCATCCATAGTCGTGCAACTTCAAACCGGTGACCCAGCCGATCAGGAGGTTGGCAAGGCGCGAGGGGACCTTGCGCAACAAGAGATCATCCTGACGGTGTCGCCGCCAGCCCTGAAGCAGGTCGAGGTCGCGCGCGAGGAGTTCAGCGACGAGGCGCGGGATGTCGGCGGGGTCATTTTGTAGGTCGCCGTCCAGGGTGGCGATCAGCTCGCCACGGGCCGCATCGATACCTGCCTGCATTGCAGCGGTTTGGCCGAAATTGCGCCTTAACTGGATGATCCGCAAGTGGGGTCCATAGCACTCAGCAAGGGCTCGCAACCGCCTGCCGGTATCATCGCGACTGCCGTCATCAATACAGATCAGCTCCCAAGCACCTGGATAATTCGCCAGCCCTTCGTGAACCCGGGCCATGAGCGGTTCGAGGTTATCGGCCTCTTCATACAAAGGGATGACAACCGAGAGCGGTGGGTGTTGGGCGGGCGACGACATGGAGACAAGGCCGATCGACTGTTGATTGGAAAGCGCATCTAGCCGGTGATCATAAAGGGTTCATAGATATCTGATCTACTCTACTGGCTAAGCAGGGGCCCAGCCAAACTTCAGCCCAGCGGTGGGAGATGGATTATGTCGCTCAAGTTGATCAACAAACACAGTCAGGCCGTCAAGCTGCTGATGCGCGCCCGCAAAGTGCTGACCTATGCGTTGCAGCCCATCGTCAACATCCACACGGGGTCTGTCTTCGGATACGAGGCCTTGTTGCGCGGTTTCGAGCCGCTGGGCTTTACCAACGCTGCCGCTCTCCTCGCATGGGCTGCCGAGTTTGGACTTTCGGAGTCACTGGATGCCATGCTGAGCAGCTTGGCGATCGAACGCTTCATCAAGCAGGGCCAAGTCCAGCATTATCGGCTTTTTTTTAATCTCGATCCCCATTTCATCGACCCTGAACATGGGTTGCGCCTGCTCGACCGTCTATCAGAACATGGCTTGAAAGCCGAGCATCTGTGCATCGAGCTCTCCAAACAGCTTGACCTCTTCATACATCCCGATTGTATAGCAATGATCAAGGGTTACCGGCGTGTCGGTCTGCATATCGCCATCGATGACTTTGGAGATAGCTGCTCGGCGCTTAAACATCTCTACGAAGAGCCCCCTGATTACATCAAATTCGATCGCTTTTTCATTCAGGGGATCGACACCGACCGGCGCAAGCGCAACCTGCTTGCCAATGCCGTCCAGCTCGCTCACCAGCTCAATATTCGCACGATCGCCAAGGGTATCGAAACTGAGGGTGAGTTTTTGATTTGCCGCGAGATAGGCTGCGATCTGGCGCAAGGCTATCTCATCGCCGTACCCCAGATCAGTCCCAAGAATCTAGTCCAGCTTTATGAACATATCGCTATGCTTCATGAGCGTAATCAACGCAAACTATCTGGAGATCGAGGGCTGATCGAGACCTTTTTAGAACTGATCCCGCCTATCCATCTCAGCGATCAGATCACCAGACTGTTCGATGCCCTGCGACGCGACAAGCATCATCACATCGTCCCCGTGCTCGATAGTACTGATTACCCGGTCGGTCTCATCTATGAATCGGATATCAAGGACTATATCTATTCGAGCTATGGGCGCGATCTGATCGTCAATCCTGCCTTTGCCCGTGAGATTCGGGATTTTGTCCGGCCATGCCCCTGCATTGACATCCATAGCTCTATTGATCGGCTGCTGCAGGCTTATTCCTCCGCCGCCGATACGGCCGGTATGCTCATCACCTGCGATAGCCGCTATCATGGTTTCATTTCAGCTATGTCATTGTTGCGTCTGATCGAGCAAAAAAATTTGGCCGTTGCGCGCGATCAAAATCCCCTGACTAAGCTCCCAGGCAACAACCCCATCCATCGCTATGTCTCCCAGGCATTGGCAGAACGCGAGTATACTTGGCATCTCGCATATATGGATTTTGATAACTTCAAGGCATTTAATGACCACTACGGATTTCGGCGCGGCGATCGGGTCATTCAGCTGTTTGCTGAGCTATTACGCACAGGGCTTGAGTCGCATGGTTGGTTTATCGGTCATATCGGCGGGGACGATTTTTTTGCAGGTATCCGCGATACCGAGCTGACCGTTGTCCTGGAGCAGCTCAGCTGGTTGATTGAAAAGTTCAAAGCCGATGTGCAAAGCCTCTATGATGCAGAGGATCGCCAACGCGGTTATTTGTACGTTAAGGATCGTTATCGAGAATGGCGGGAGATACCGCTGATCCGTTGTAGTATGGCGCTTTTGGAGATCCGTCCAGGGGATGATTATAGCGATGGCGATACAATTGGGCGTACCATCGCCGAGCTTAAGCATGCTGCCAAGCAAAGCCCTTTGGGAATCGCCCTCAGGCGCAATCCAGAGGGGCCAGATCATCTGCTAACTGAAGCGGTTTCGCTCGCCATGTCATCAGAGGTACAGTCCGATTATCCACCAGGATGATCTGTCTTTGGTGTACGGATTTGACCAATTCGATCGAGCTCGCGTTGGAGTTTTAAGCGATCGATCGATGCCAGAGGCAGGGCAACGAAGATCTTGATCCGGTTTTCGAGCTCGCGGAAGGCGGTACGAAAGGCCATCATGCGGGTCACCTCATCGCCTTCGACCGCCGCAGGATCGGCGACTCCCCAATGTGCCGTCATCGGCTGGCCCGGCCAGACGGGGCACATCTCGCCCGCCGCCTTGTCGCAGACCGTAAAGACAAAATCCATGACCGGGGCATCTGGGCGCGCAAACTCGGACCAATCCTTGCTGCGCAAGCCCTCGGTTGGATAGTTGCTGCGGCGCAGGACCTCGAGCGCCAAGGGATGGACCTCACCCTTTGGATGACTGCCGGCGCTAAAACCCCGAAAGCGCCCCTGGCCCCAGCGATCGATGATTCGCTCGGCCATGATGCTGCGTGCCGAATTACCAGTGCAGATGAATAAAACATTATAAATAGGCTCAGACATGGGCATTTTCCGCAGATCGCTTGCTCAAAGACCGCCTAGTTCCAGGGACAGAACAGCGACTAAGCGACTATAGGCAGAGGACCATGCACGGTCAAATGAATAAATTGTTGCAAAAGCGCCGTTTCATGCCGCTGCCTGTTCGATCACAAAGCGATTTCTCCCCCCCTGTTTCGCCTGATACAGGCAAGCATCCGCGCGGTCGATCATGGCCTGCAGGCTATCAGCGAGATTCAGAGTCGCACCCAGGCTGATGGTCACCTGGATCTCAGTCCCTTCATGTGAGATGCGCGTTGCCTCCACTGCCGACCGTAATCGTTCGAGTACAATCTCAAGATCATTGGACTCCAATCCGGTCAGGAAAATACAGAACTCTTCTCCACCATAGCGTCCGATGAGATCCGACTGACGCACCCCGAAGGAGAGGATACGGGCCACCTCGCGGATCACTCGATCGCCGGCCAGATGGCCATAGTTATCATTGACCCGTTTGAAATGATCGATATCGAGGATCACTGTTGCGAGATTGATGTGGCGCCGTCTAGCGGCGGCATAAAGGGTTTCGCCGGCCTCGAAAAGATAGCGGCGGTTATACAGGCCAGTGAGATAATCGCGTACCGAGACATCGCGGATCGTGCGGATCAATTCGATCTGTTCGATGTTTTGGATGACCCGGCAATAAAATTCTTCGACCAGGAATGGTTTGTAAATGAAATCATTGGCACCGCTCTTAAGCAGACGCAATGATAGGTCCACTGAACTCTGTTCGGACAGGCCGATGATCGCCAGCTCGAAACGCGGATACAACTGGCGTAGCGCCGACACCAAGGCCAGGCCATCCATCTCGGGCATACAATAATCGGTGATCACCAGCTCGATGCCCGGATGGTCCTTAATGATGTCTAATGCCTCACGCCCATCCTTCGCCTCGAGGACCTGGAGGTGGTGTAGGTTCAAGAGCTTGGCAAGATAGGCGCGAAAGGCACGCGAATCATCGACCACGAGGACCCGAACGTGGCGATTATGATCGATGCGCCGGACCAGGGTTGCGACCTGATCGATCTCATGCGGGCTATTTTTCAGCAGATAATCGACCACCTCCTTGCTGAGCATCCGCTTGCGGGTCGCCTCGTCATAATCAGCGGTCAGGACGATCGCGGGGATGCCGTACGACTGGACTAGATCGACCGCCTCGCCATCGCTGGCGTCAGGCAGGTTGAGATCGACGATGGCCACAAAAAAGCGCTCGGGGTGCTCGGCTAGGAGCGCGCGGGTCGCGGCCAGAGAATCAGCGGTCTCGGACTGGACCCCGGCGATGTCCTCGCAGCGGGCGCGCAGCAGGCCACTGATGGCGTGGCTATCGTCGATCAGGAGCACGCGATCGCCTAGCCTTGGGCTCGACGAGCACGATTCAGGACGCTGCTCTAGGTTCATACACCTCATCCCCTTGCTGCTTGCATCACGGCGATGACGATCCGCTCCTGGGTCGCTTCGTCCAGATAGGGATGCATCGGCAGGCTCAATACCCGTTGAGCGACCGCTGTGCTCACTGGGTGATCCCCTTGGGCCAGGCCGCTGAAGACCGGCTGTTCAGGAAGCGGCAGAGGGTAATGGACAGCGGTCGGGATACCCTGCTGGGCGAGCCTGGCTGCGACCTCATCGCGCTCCTCGACCTGAATCGTATATTGGGCATAGACCGACTGGTTGTGCGGATGGACATGGGGCGTGAGCAGAGGCGCTCCCCCGACATCGCTCCCGACCACACCGTGCGCCTGAAAGAGCTCCGTATAACGGGCGCCGATGCGCGCGCGTGCCGCGATCTCCTCGGGGAAGACCGCAAGCTTGGCAAGCAGAACGGCCGCCTGCAGGGTATCGAGCCGCCCGTTGAGACCGAGCCGGCGGTGGTGATAGCGCCGGTCCTGACCGTGATCGCGGATCTCGCGTATCGCCTGGGCGAGGCGGTCATCGTTTGTGAAACAGGCCCCCCCATCGCCGTAGGCCCCCAGGGGTTTGGAGGGAAAAAATGAGGTACAGCCGATGGCTGACAGGGCGCATGAGCGCCGACCGCGATACAGGGCCCCGAAGCTTTGGGCCGCATCCTCGATCACCGCGATCCCGTGGCGGGCAGCGATGGCGTTGATGGTATCCATCTCGGCGCATTGTCCATAGAGCGACACGGGGATGATAGCGCGGGTGCGACTGGTGATGGCTGTCTCAAGTTTGTTTGGATCGAGGGTATAGGCGACGGGATCGATATCGACGAAGACCGGGCGCGCACCCAAGAGGGCGATCGTCTCGGCGGTGGCGATGAAGCTAAAGGCAGGGGTGATCACCTCGTCGCCGCGTCCGATCTCCAAGGCGAGCATCGCGATCAAGAGGGCATCAGTGCCGCTCGCCACCCCAATGCAATGGCGCACGCCGACGAACTCGGCCAGACGCTCCTCTAGCTCGCGGACCTCGGGGCCGAGGATAAATTGACCATGATCGAGTACTGCATCGATGCGTGCGCGCAAATCCTGTGCGATATGCGCATATTGGGTCTTGAGGTCGATGAATCGCATGCTGTCTCGCTTGCCAAGGTCGCCCGTATCTCATGATTATCCAGTAACCTGGACAGCGATTGCATCCCCTGTCCGCTCAATAGAGAATCGAACTGCGACCTGACCCTCATTTTTACAACAGCGCTGAGCGCGAGGCTCACAGAATGTCCACCGATCACCGCCGGCATCACCCCTTGATTCTAACCCTCGCCTGCATCTGGCCCCTCTTCTGTCAGGCCCAGACAGAGATGACCCAGCCCCCCGCTGTGGGCGCTATCCCCGCCCCTACCCCTTTTGAGGATATGGATTGGCACCTGACGACCTACTGGGATGGCTCCAAGACCGTGGAGCTCCAAGCTAGAGGACGCCCATCCATCTTCCGCTTTAGCGAAGGTCGGCTTTCAGGCAACACCGGGTGCAATCAGATCCAAGGAGGCTATCAGATCGAGTCAGATCTCTTCCGTTTGGCATCCGGGCTGGCAGCAACGCGCATGGCCTGTCCAGAACCACTGATGCAGCAGGAATCTGCGGTCATCCACAATCTGCAAGACGTTGCCCGTTACCGCCTCGCAGGTGGGCGCCTAGAACTGATGAATAAAGCTGGACGGGTCTTGCTGAGTTTTACGCCCCTCGCCGTCGATACCGGCCCCCAGGCCCTAACGGGTCGTGCCTGGCGCGTCGAGGGCTATGTCGATGGTCAGGGAACTCTGGTCAAACCCCTCGCTGCGATCGACCTCAGCTTTGACCCACAGGGGAGAATCAGCGGCTTCGACGGGTGCAACCATTATCTCAGCGGTTTTGTCCGCTCTGGACATGTCCTAAGCCTTGGCCCCGTTGCCCTGACTGCCATGGCCTGTACCTCGGGACTGGAGCGCGAGCGCCAAGCCCGGGCATACCGCGCCGCCCTCGCCCGAGTGCAGGCCTACCGGATCACCGGTGATCGGCTGCTCCTCCTCGACGCCTCTAACCATCCCGTCATCGAATTGCGTGCCCTTGATCCGCCTGGCCCTAAGCTCAGGGTCCAGATGCGTTGGCCATCCCCAAGCCGATATACTTAAGCCGGTGAGTGCAACTGGAGCTTCACGAGATGCGCTGCTGGGCCGATAGGGTGTTATTGACCTTGGTTGTCCTATGTGGGATGGGCGTCATGCTCGATGCCTGCGGACAAAAGGGTGAGCTCTACCGCCCCGAGCCTCCTGCCCCCCCGCGCGCTGCCGAGCTATCGAGCCCAGGTCAGACGATGCCCCATACCCCGATGGATCAAGGTTTACATCAAGACAGGTCTCGCTAAGGTGGATTACTTCAACAACCGCAATGGGATACTCTATGCGGAAGGTATCCCGCTCACCGAGATCGCCGAGCGTTTCGGCACCCCTTGTTATGTCTATTCTCGTGCGACCCTCGAGTGGCACTGGCGGGCCTTCGACCGCGCCTTTCGCGATCATCCGCATCTCATCTGCTTTTCGGTCAAGTCCAATGCAAACCTGGCGGTGCTCAATGTCCTGGCGCGTCTGGGGTCCGGGTTCGACATCGTCTCGGTCGGGGAGCTCGAGCGGGTGCTCGCCGCTGGCGGTGACCCTGCCAAGGTCGTCTTTTCCGGCGTAGGGAAACGCACCGACGAGGTCCAGCGAGCGCTGCAAGCAGGTATTCGCTGCTTCAACGTCGAATCCGAGTCTGAGCTGGTGCGTATCGACCGGATCGCAGATAAGCTCGGGGTCAAGGCCCCGATCGCCTTGCGGGTCAATCCCAACGTCGATCCCCAAACCCATCCCTATATCGCCACTGGGCTCAAAGAGAACAAGTTTGGGCTACCCATCGAAGAGGCCGAGGACCTCTACGCCTTGGCCGCGGCCATGCCAAACCTGGAGGTCGTCGGGATCGACTGTCATATCGGCTCACAGTTGACCGATCTCGCCCCCTTCATCGAGGCCGCTGAGCGGGTCTTGGCCCTTGCCGAGCGCCTGGAGAGCCAGGGGATCTATATCCGCGACCTGGACCTCGGCGGCGGGTTGGGGATCCGCTATCGTGACGAACATCCGCCGGAGCCCGCGGCCTATGCCGCCTCCTTGAGCCACCTGCTCAGCCGACGGCCCTATACCGTCATCCTCGAGCCTGGGCGCGCCATTGCCGGCAACGCTGGGGTGTTGCTGACTCGGGTCGAGTATCTCAAACACGGCTCGCATAAACATTTCGCGATCCTCGATGCCGCGATGAATGACCTCATACGTCCCGCGCTCTATCAGGCCCAGCAAGAGATCATGCGGGTTGTCCAAGAGACCGATGCCGAACTGATACGCTACGACCTCGTTGGCCCCATCTGCGAGACGGCGGATCTTCTCGGCAGGGATCGTTACCTGGCCCTCGAGGAGGGAGACCTGCTTGCCATCCGTGGCGCCGGCGCCTATGGCTTTAGCATGAGCTCGAACTATAACAGCCGCCCGCGCGCCGCCGAGGTCATGGTCGATGGCGACAAGGCCTATCTGGTCCGCGCGCGCGAGTCGCTCCCGGAGCTCTATGCCCACGAGCACCTCTTGCCTGCCGAACCACCCCAAGGCCTATGAAACGCCGACCCGAACCCGAAGAGCTAATGGAAGGCGAAGATCAGGCCCGGGCCTATGCCGAGGCCGACTTCACCGAGTCCAATACACTGTTCATTCGGCTGTTACAGCAGTTGGTGTCCGATACCCACAGACCTCTTGCAGCTCTTGATCTCGGCTGCGGGCCTGCTGACATCGTCATCCGTTTCTTGCGTGCCTATCCCAACGCCCGCTGCGCTGCCCTCGATGGATCAAAGGCAATGCTCAAGCTCGCTGCCCAGGCCCTCTCTGCCCACCCTGAGCTTGTAGAACGGGCGCAGTTGATCCAGGATTGCATCCCCTCCGAGCGCCTGCCGCGCGCACATTATGACCTGGTCTTATCTAATAGCCTACTCCATCACCTGCCCGATCCCCAGGTGCTCTGGGAGACGGTCCGCTCTGCGGCCAAACCAGGCGCACCGGTCCTCATCATGGACCTCATGCGCTCCGCATCCCCTGGATGGGTCGAGACCCTAGTCGAGACCTATGCCGGCTCCGAGCCAGAGGTCCTCAAGCGCGACTTTCGCAATTCGCTCTATGCCGCCTTCGAGCCCGCCGAGGTCAGCGCCCAGCTTCAAACCGCCGGGCTCGAGTGCCTGGAGGTCGCTGTCGTCAGCGACCGGCATCTCGCGGTCATGGGGTATCTGCCGACATGAGGCTGCGTTTCACCAAGATGCACGGACTGGGCAACGACTTTGTCGTGCTCGATGGGGTGCGCCAGCGCATCGCGCTTGATGCCGCCCTCATCCGGCGTCTCGCCGATCGGCGCTTCGGGATCGGTTGCGATCAGGTCCTGTTAGTCGAGCCCCCTCGCCTACCGGGAACGGATTTCCATTACCGTATCTTCAATGCCAATGGCAGCGAGGTCGAACAATGCGGCAATGGGGCGCGCTGCTTCGCCCGCTTTGTCCGCGATCAGGGCTTAAGTACCCAAGACGAAATCCTTGTCAGCACCGCGGCAGGGGTCATCCGCCTGTATCTGGAGGAAGATGACCAGGTGCGGGTCAACATGGGCATCCCGACCTTCGAACCCGCTAAGATCCCCTTCCTTGCAGACGCCCCAGCCCTGACCCATGCCTTGGAGGTCGCAGGTCAGACCCTGCATCTGAGCGCCCTCTCCTTGGGCAACCCCCATGCGGTCATCCTGGTCGAGGACATCGATACCGCACCGGTCGCTGAGCTTGGGCCATTGCTCGAGCGTCACCCGCGGTTCCCCAAGCGGGTCAACGTCGGCTTCATGCAGGTTATATCCCTCGATGCCGTCCGCTTGAGGGTCTATGAGCGCGGGGTCGGCGAGACCCTCGCCTGCGGCAGCGGCGCCTGCGCGGCGGCGGTCAGCGGACAGCGCCTGGGTCTACTCGGCCCGAGCGTTCGAGTCAGCCTGCCGGGCGGGGACCTGCGGATCGAGTGGCAGGGCGAGGGACGGCCGGTCTGGATGAGCGGTCCTGCCGAGCGGGTCTTTGTCGGCGAGATTGAGATTGCTGAGGAGTAGTGGATCATGAGCGAACGCGCTAGAGAGGATCGCGCGGACGGAGCGGAAGATGAGCGCCAGGTTGCAATCTACCTGATCGCCAATCCGGATTTTCTAGTCCGTCATCCCGAGGTGCTCGCTGTCATCGACGTGCCTCACCGGCTCCCGCCCGGTGTGTGCTCACTGGTCGAATATCAGGTCCAGCGCCTGCGCCGTCAGCTCACCGCCGAGCGCAAGCGTCTGGCGCATCTCATCGCCCGCGCCCGCGAGTATGAGGCGTTCGTCAACCGGCTGCATGCCCTGACCCTTAAGCTGCTGGCCATCGACCAATCTGAACAGCTCTGCCATCTCTTACGCGAGACCCTGATGCGGACATTCCGCGCCGACGCCATCCTGCTCAAGCTCTTTCCCTGTCAGCGACCGAATACCACCATCTCAGACCCCCTGGCCGTGTCATTCAGGGATTTTATCGATCGGCGCCGCGCCCTCTGTGGCCCTTTGAACGGCAAGCAGGCGCAAACCCTGTTCGGTGAGGCCGGATCGGTCATTCAATCCGCGGCCATTATCCCTCTCCAGACCGATGAGCACTGGGGGGTAATCGCCATCGGCAATACCGATCCAGAGTGTTTCAGCCCCGAGATGGACACCGAGATCTTCGACCGTCTGGGCGAACTGCTCAGCCAAAAGCTGAGATCCCTTCCCTTCGGTCAATGTGAAGGCCATGTCTAACTCCGCGCTTTTGAGCCTTGCCCGCTTTCTCGACCACCTGGCCCATGAGCGGCGCCTTTCGGCCCACACGGTCGCCGCCTACCGACGGGATCTCAGCCAGATTGCCCGCTGGCTCGACCGACAGGTCCGCGGTCCACTTGAGCGGATCGACGAAGCGGGGATTCGCAGTTATCTGGCATGGCGGCATCGCCAGGGGCTCAGCGCCAAGACGCTCCAGCGCGAGCTGTCGAGCCTGCGCACCTTTTTTCGCTGGTTATTACGTGAAGAGCAGGCCGAGGCCAATCCCGCCGTCGGGGTGCGCGCCCCTAAGTCACCCCGTTTGCTGCCGAAGGTCTTCGATGCCGATCGGCTCGGGGCACTGCTCGATCAGCCGGCGGATGAGCCGCTCGCCATCCGCGACAGTGCGATGGTCGAGCTGTTTTATTCCTCTGGGTTGCGTCTCTCTGAGCTGGTGGGCTTGAACCTCGACGATCTCGACATCCAAGCGGGCGAAGTCAGGGTCCTGGGCAAGGGAAACAAGGAGCGACTGGTGCCGGTCGGTAGCAAGGCATGCGTGGCGATCAGGCGCTGGCTCGAGATACGCCCAAGCCTCGCGTCCTCGACTGAGCCGGCGCTCTTTGTCAGCCAGCGCGGTCGGCGCATCCATCCGCGTACGGTGGAACAGCGCCTCGCATGCTGGGCGATCGAACGCGGTGCCGACCAGCACCTACACCCGCATCTCTTGCGACACAGCTTTGCCTCCCATTTCCTAGAGTCGTCTGGCGATCTGCGTGCCGTCCAAGAGCTGTTGGGTCATGCAGGGATCGGCACCACCCAGATCTATACCCATCTGGACTTCCAGCACCTTGCCCAGATCTATGATCAGGCGCATCCCAGGGCGCGCAAGAAAGGAACCCCTGATCTGGACGATCCTGCTTGAGCTAAGCCAGCCGGACCTTAAAGATGCTTCTGTCGCATCGCTATCGTTTTCTCTTTGTCCATATCGCCAAGACCGGCGGGACCAGCGTGCGCGCGGCCCTCAAACCCCTGCTTTGGCGCGACCCCTGGTATTACCCGATGTGGCTGTGCGGGCGGTTGAATCATCTGACGGGTCATCGGTTGGGGATGAAGCTTCCGCGCCATGCCAAGGTCATCCTGGCGCAAGAGCTCTTACCCCGGGAATATTTCGAGGGTCTCTTTAAGTTCGCCTTCGTCCGCAATCCCTGGGATCTCCAGGTAAGTTCCTTTCATCACATCCGCCGCGAACGCCCGCACTATCTCGGCGGACATACAGACTTTGCCGACTTTTTGCGTTGGAAGCTCGACCCCGACCGCCCCTACCAATATCACCTGGACACCTCTATCACCCCACAGAGTGACTATCTGGTTGACCTCGAGGGGCGGGTCATTGTCGATGACATCGGACGCTATGAGCGACTGGAGGAGGATTTCGCAGGGATCTGCAAACGGATCGGAATCAGACCCCTTCCTCTCCCACATCGCCGCCGAGCCCAGGACCGCAAACGCGATTGGCGTACCTATTACACGGATGAAACCGCTGAACTCGTCGCGCGCCACTTCGCCCGCGACATCGAGCTGTTTGGTTACCATTTCGATCCCTGATGCCCATGGCCAGCGCCCGATTCAATGCGCTGAAGACGCATCGCTGGGGCCTATCTCTGTGCGAACAGGTGCCATATAGCCCCGATATTCGATGGCCAACAGGGTCATGTCATCGGCTTGGGGCGCAGCGCCGACAAAGGTGACAACCTGGCCGAGCACCCCCGCGAGCAAACCGCCAAGCTCTTGTCTGGGGGATGACTCCAGGGCAGCGAGCAAGCGCGCTTCCCTAAATAACTCATCCTGCCCGTTTTTGGCTTCGGTGAGGCCATCGGTATAGAGCACCAGCCGCTCGCCGGGCAGCAAGTTCGCCCGATCCGATCTGTAACACACCCCATCCATGACCCCGAGTAGCACCTGCGGCTGGGATTTGACCCATCTTGCCCGCCCATCCGTGCCGAGCAGGATCGGTGGGTTGTGCCCAGCATTGGTATAGATCAGCTCGCCCGAGCGGGTATCGAGCACCCCGCAGAACACAGTAATGAACATATTGCTCGGATTGTCGGCGGCAAGCTCAGCATTGACCTCGGTAAGGATCGCTGCGGGATCGAAGCGGTCATGCGCCTTCGCCTTGATCAGGGACTTGGTGGCGACCGCAAAGAGCGCCGAGGGCACCCCCTTGCCCGAGACATCAGCGATCACAAGATACAGCCGGTCGGCAGCGAGCATAAAGAAATCATAGAAATCACCGCTGACCTCGCGCGCGGGGACAAGGGTAGCGCAGAGCGCGAACGTCCGCTGCGCCTCTAGCGGCAAGGGCCGGGGGAGAATCGACATCTGGATGTCGCGCGCGATCCTCAGCTCACTTTCGAGACGTTCCTTAGCCGCAGTCGCAGCCTGAAGCTGGTCGATATACTGGCGCAGGGCAGACTGCATGGCAGCGAACGAGTCGGTCAATAAGCCGACCTCATCGCCCCTGTTAAGCGTGGGCAAGGGGACATCGAGCGCACCCTGAGCAATCCGCTCGTTCGCCTGGGCCAGGGCGCACAGCGGACGGCTGATGGAACTCCCGATCAACAAGACGATCGGCAGCGCCGCCAGCAGGCCGATCCCGCCGATGGTGGCAGCCTCCAGCGTCAGGCGGTTGAGATCGTCGAAGAGCTTCTCCTCGGGGAAGACGATGGCGATCGTCCAATCCGAAGAGCGGATCGGCGCATAATAGACATAGGTTTTCCCCCATTTATCTGCAGCGTCCCCAAAATATTGATAAGAAACACATGCTTTTGAAATTGAGTGAGCTGTCCAGATGTCGTGGGCATGGAAAGACGAGACATGAGATTGCTGTCGTTTGCGGCGCGCGAAGAGCGGCGGCGTAGCTGGAGGTATGAAGCGATAGGCGCGCAGAGGGGATTGTTGGGCGCAGGGGTGTTCGACATCTGCAAAGGCTATGGGCGCGAAGGGGCCCAAGGGCTCAAGGAAAGGTGGGTGAGAAGCGGGCGCTGTTGGCGGAGCAGGACGCCCAGATACGCAAGCTCATGTGCGACGGGACACCGGATGAGCTGAAGCTGCCGTTTGCGCTGTGGAGCCGGCAGGCGGTGCGGCAGTTGATCCTCGACCGTTTTGGCATCGAGCTCAGGCCGCAGGGGGAAGGCAAGTACTTGGCGCGCTGGGGATTGACGCCCCAGAAACCGATTCGGCGCGCCTATGAGCAAAGCCCGCCGGCGGGCAAGACGTGGCTTGAGGAGACCTACCCGGACATTGCCCGGCGCGCCAAGGCCGAGGGCGCCGAAATCCACTGGGGCGATGAAACGGGGCTGCGCTCGGACGAGGTGCGCGGGCGCTCTTATGCGCCGGCGATCAAGACGCCCGAGATTCGCGTCACGCACCGTCGCGAAGGCCTGTCGGTGATCTCGACGCTGACCAACCGCGGCAAGGTGCGTCGGAAGGCGTTCGCGGGGGCGATGAACGCCGACATCCTGATCGACTTCATGAAGCGGCTCGTCAAGGACGCCAGGGGCAAGAAGATCTTCCTCATCCTCGACAACCTGCGCGTGCATCACACCAAGCCGGTCAAGGCCTGGCTGGCTGCATGCGCCAATCAAATCGAGGCCTCCTCCCTCCCCTCCTACAGCCCAGCACTGAACCCCAACGAGATGCTCAAGGCCACCATCACCGCGCAGGCGCCCTCCCGCGCCAAGGGCGATCTGAAGAAGGCGACCGTCAGCCACCTGCGCCGCCTTCTCAATTCCCCCCAACGCATCATGCGCTACTTCCAGCATCTTCATTGGTTTCGGATCAATAAACTGCCGCCCGCTTGGCCCGTCGCTTGAGCCAGACCTCTAAACCTTGGGCATTGAGCTCAATATCGACCCTGAGCAGCTCTAGGGCCTCGTCTTCGGCTAGGGCCAGGCCATGCGAGCGTATTGCAGCGAGCAAATGATTGCGCACGGCCTCCTTGAGCCGCGCCTCCCGCCTCGCTTCGGGTTGAGACGCTTCGCGCAAGGCAAGTTGAGCCAAGGCCGCGATGCTTTCGCATAGATCGTCGACCCATTCGGCAGGCCGGTTGATGCGTCCATAATGGGTGAGATACATCGCCGCCGGCTGGTGACCCATAAGTTTATCGAGGCTTGCAAGCCAAGCATCCGGGTCGAAGGCCACCGGCGTCGTCGGGGCAAAAAGCCAAGGGCCCTCGGTGGTGTGAAATGCCTGATAGGCGATCCCGAAGGTATCGCCGCTGAAAATGCCCCGCGTATCCTCGTCTAAAAAACAGCCATGGTGATTGGCGTGGCCCGGGGTGTCGATGAAGGTCAAGTGGCGCCCGGCGAGGTCAAAGGTCTGACCGTCGTTGGCAGCGATGACCCGTTCTGCGGGGATGGGAAGCGGCTGGCCGAAGACCTCGCGAAATGGCTCCTCGCCATAGACCGCGCTCGCGCCGGCAATGAGCTTGGCCGGATCGATCAGATGCGCTGCCCCCTTGGGATGGACCACCAGGCGTGCCCGCGGACAGGCGGCCATGAGGTGCCCGGCCGCCCCAGCATGATCGAGATGGACGTGGGTGGGCATGACATAGGCAACCTGCTCGGCGTCTAGACCTAAAAGGTTGAGCGCCTCGAGCAGCTGACTGATGGCCTGAGCAGGGCCGGTGTCGATGAAGGCGAGCTCTTCGCCCGAGCGGATCAGATAAGCCGCCGCGAGACCGGGGCGGTAGAGCCCTGTCTCGATACAATATATCCCTTCGGCGATCTCTTGGACCAATTGCGACATGCGTCTGACTCCTGCTGGCAGAAAAGTGTTTCACGACGATGGTTCGAACTGCTCCACCCAGCGCAAGACATCGGTCACCGCTTCGATCAGTTCGACGGGGATATATTGATCGACCTGGGATTGCTCATGAAGCGCGCGCCAGCGGGACGTTCTCCATCACTGGGATACCTTCAGCGCGGGCTAGGTTGATGATGTATTCGGCCATGAGGTTTTCGCCCTTGGCGCGCACGATCGGCAGGGGGATCTCGCCCTCGCGATATTCGAGGGCGATAACGATGCGCGTAGGATTGGTGACGACTACGGTCGAACGTTTGACAGCACTTGCGGTCTGCTGCATCAGCAATTCTATATGCAATTGCCGGTGCTTGCCCTTGATCGGCGGGTCCGCGGATCGCCTTCCATCTCCTTGTATTTTTGCTTGATCTCCTGCTTGGTCATGCGCATTTCCTTCATGAACTGAAAGCGCTGAAAGACGAAGTCAGCGACAGCGATGATGATAAAGCCTAGGCTGGCCAAAAGCATGAGATCGAACAATAGGCGCCACAACAACGGCGAGATACAACCCAGGCCGCAGTGTGGGAGCCTGACGAGATTGGGCAGATGATCGCGGATGAGCTGATATAACAAAATCCCTAAGAACGCGATCTTAACAGGCCGTTGAAAAACTACTGCGGTGGGCCATCTGCGGCGTTGCGCGGTGTTGGCTTCGGCCGCTGCGCTTAACATCGGCTGCGCCGATGTTAGCCTCCGCCGAAACCTGGTTTTCGCTCCCTCGCCTATCTACTTGATATGTGGTTTCGGCATAACATTCGCTTCGCTCATGTAAGCCTTCACCGAAACATCGCCTACGGCTCGTTTTCTCGGTCGCTGCGCTCCGGGCGCCTTGCATCTGGCTATCCTCGCGACGTTTTTCAACGGCCTGTTAAGGAGAGATTTGAGGAGTTCGATTAGATTTTTTAATAGTTCGATTAGATTTTTTAATGAAAAGATCTTTTTGATCGCCTTGCCGGGACTGATCTTGTCCAGCTTAAGCATGAGCGGCGCGAAGGTGAGCAAAAAACCAAACTGTCCGACATGGGCGGCGATCCCGATCAAGACCGCTAGAGCCAACGGCGGTGCGATCATCTGTAAGACCAAAACCCCCGCACCATCCAACATCTGCTCCAGGGCATCAGCAAAGGACAGGTATGAGCCGATGAAGAGAGTCGGCAGGAGGATCAGCTCCTGGAAGCGTCAGTAGGATCAACATCCCGACGCCGCTCTTTACCGGCATTGCCAGCACAAAGACATTCATCTGCGGGGCAAAGCGGCTGATCATGGCCAAGGCAAACTCGGACAAGAACATGGCGATGATCACCGGCGCGGCCAGTAGCACCGTCAGCGCCATGAGATGATCGAGTAGAGCAAACAGCCAGGGAATGGCTGCGGGTTCGAGGTGCAGATAAAAAGAGAATAGTGGGAGTGGCCCAGGCGATAGCTCTCATAGAGCGCGCTTAAAAAGACCACCGCCCCGCCGCCGACGAAGAGCGGCGAGGTCTGCACGCCGGTCATGGAATCGATCGAGCTCGCCATGGTGGTGCCGCGCTGGTTGTCGATGAAATACCCTACCCCATCGGCGATCCAGAAGGGGATGGCGGCAGAAAACCCGAGCATCAGCCCGATGAAGACCTCTTTGCCGAGTAGCGCCAATGCTTTATTGATTAAGAAACACATGCTTTTGAAATTGAGTGAGCTGTCCTGATGTCGTGGGCATGGAAAGACGAGACATGAGATTGCTGTCGTTTGCGGCGCGCGAAGAGCGGCGGCGTGGCTGGACGTATGAAGCGATAGGCGCGCAGAGGGGATTGTTGGGCGCAGGGGTGTTCGACATCTGCAAAGGCTATGGGCGCGAAGGGGCCCAAGGACAAGGGGGGTAGGCGCAAGGTGGGTGAGAAGCGGGCGCTGTTGGCGGAGCAGGACGCCCAGATACGCAAGCTCATGTGCGACGGGACACCGGATCAGCTGAAGCTGCCGTTTGCGCTGTGGAGCCGGCAGGCGGTGCGGCAGTTGATCCTCGGCTGTTTTGGCATCGAGCTCAGGCCGCAGGGGGAGGGCAAATACATGGCGCGCTGGGGATTGACGCCCCAGAAACCGATTCGGCGCGCCTATGAGCAAAGCCCGCCGGCGGGCAAGACGTGGCTTGAGGAGATCTACCCGGACATTGCCCGGCGCGCCAAGGCCGAGGGCGCCGAAATCCACTGGGGCGATGAAACGGGGCTGCGCTCGGACGAGGTGCGCGGGCGCTCTTATGCGCCGGCGATCAAGACGCCCGAGATTCGCGTCACGCACCGTCGCGAAGGCCTGTCGGTGATCTCGACGCTGACCAACCGCGGCAAGGTGCGTAAGCGTACAAATACAGCAGCGGACAGAATATTCTGCCGGCTTATCTCTTGGCCCCAGATCTCGAAGAGACCATTCGCGGCGCGATCCGCCAGACCTCAGCGGGGAGCTATCTTGCGATCGATCCCGCTGTAGCGCAGAGATTTACTGCGCGCTGCAAACAGGTGATCGGTCAGCTCAAACCTGGACGCCACCGTCCTGTGATCTTGGTTTCGATAGACATCCGCCGCTATGTGCGCAAACTCATCGAGCGTGAGCTCTATGATGTGCCGGTATTGTCTTATCAGGAATTGACTGAAGAAATCACGGTGCAGCCGCTGGATCGGATCGCGATCTAGATTGGGATCGCGATCGCGTGTCTACGGTGTCTACGCCTGGATCTGCTGTTGTTTCTGCTCAACCCCTTTACGGGTACCCGGAGCTCAGTCGATCAGCCGGTATCTCGCGCCACAGTAGGGGCAGACAACCTCGTGCTTAGGGTCGTCTTCGATAGGGAGATAGACCCTCGGGTGCATGTTCCAGAGGGTCTCATGCGAGCGGGGGCAGCAGAGCGGCAGGTCTGCACGCCTCACCGCGATCACCTCGGCTTCCGGGGCCGTCTGCGCTGGTTTTGCGGTGAGCTGGCTGCGCAGCTCAGCGAGGAGCGAGTGCATCGTACTCATATCAGGGTCAACCATTCGGGATGCTCGGAACGCCGTCCAGAGACCTGCTCGAAATAGAGGGATTGCAGGCGCTCGGTGATTGGGCCGCGGGTC
This sequence comes from Caldichromatium japonicum, assembly GCF_011290485.1. Taxonomy (GTDB): domain Bacteria; phylum Pseudomonadota; class Gammaproteobacteria; order Chromatiales; family Chromatiaceae; genus Thermochromatium; species Thermochromatium japonicum. The sequence continues at coordinate 1,424,604 of NZ_CP048029.1, forward strand.
CCAGCACCAATCCAGCGCCCATCGACCTCGCGGATGGGGGTCACCTCCGCGGCGGTGCCGGTGAAAAAGGCCTCATCGGCGATATAGACCTCGTCGCGGGTGATGCGCTTTTCGATGACCTTGAGTCCAATCTCTTCGCTCAGCGCGATTACCGTGCGGCGGGTGATGCCGTCGAGCGCCGAGGTGAGATCCGGCGTATAGATCACACCATCGCGAACAATGAAGACGTTCTCGCCGCTGCCTTCCATGACATAGCCCTCGGTATCCAGGAGCAAGGCCTCGTCGTAACCGTCGCGCAGGGCCTCTTGTAAAGCGAGCATAGAGTTCAGGTAGTTGCCATTGGCCTTAGCGCGGCACATGGTGATATTGACATGATGGCGGGCAAACGAAGACACCCTGACGCGAATTCCATTGCGCATGTTCTCCTCGCCGAGATAGGCCCCCCACGACCAGGCGGCGACCATGCAATGGACCCTGAGATTGTCGGCGCGCAGACCCATGCCCTCGGCACCATAAAAGCACATCGGACGGATGTAGGCCGAGTCCAGGCCATTGCGACGCACCACCTCGCGTTGAACCTCATTCAAGGTATCCTGGTCCCAGGGTATCGGCATGCCGAGGATATGCGCCGAATTGAATAGGCGGCGGGTGTGATCCTGGAGACGAAAGATGGCCGTTCCACGGGCGGTCGAATAGGCGCGCACGCCCTCAAAGACCCCCATGCCATAATGCAGGGTATGGGTAAGCACATGGGTCTTGGCCTCGCGCCAAGGGACCCAGTCGCCATCTAGCCAGATCAGACCGTCGCGGTCTGCCATCGTCGTCATGTCTTCAACTCCGCGCCTTGTTGTCTTAGATCTAAAGCCGTATCTCAATCCAGCTCGTTCAGGTTTGCGGTCTCGCCTGAGCCCTCAAACAACGCCTGCCAGATCGCCCAGACCTGCTCGCGTTCGGCTTGAAGTTCAGTGTCCGCGATCAGCCGCGGTTGACCGCTGAGTGCGCTGCGGTGATCGGCCTGACGCAGTGTCTGATACGCCGCGATCAGGTCCTGGGCGCATGGACCAGGCAGCAATGCAAGCCGCGCCAGGGTCTCAAGCAGCCGGATGTTATCGGTCCAGTCGGCGAGCTCAGGGTGTGCTGCCGCCCAGCGCAGCACCGCGTATTGAACCATAAACTCGATGTCGGCAATACCGCCGCGCCCCTGTTTGAGGTCGAAGCGCCCTCCCCCGCTGCGATCGAGGTTGACACGCATCCGCTCGCGCATAACACGTACCTCTTCCTTGAGGCGCTGGGGGTCGTGGTATTGGCACAGGATGGCGCGGCGGATGGTCAAAAAGCGCTCAGCCAGCACAGGGTCGCCGGCGATGGGGCGGGCACGCACCAATGCCTGATGCTCCCAGATCCATGCGTTCTCTCTCTGATATTCGGCGAAGGCGCGCATGGATCGTACCAACAGCCCCTTGCTGCCGTCTGGACGCAGACGGGTATCCACCGCATAGAGCTCGCCCGAGGGGGTGCGGGTGGTCAGGATATGGATCATGCGCTGCGCCAAACGGGCATAGAACTGCTCGTTGCTGACCGGTTTGGGCCCATCGGTCTCGGCAGTCACCCTCTCGCTGCCATGTAAGAACACCAGGTCGAGGTCCGAGCCATAACCCAACTCGATCCCACCGAGCTTGCCATAGCCGACGACCAAGAATCCCTGATCTTGGCCCTCGACGGCAGTGGGCCGCCCGTGACGCGCGACGAGCTGACCCCAAGCCAGTGCCAGGACGCGCACAACCACCGCCTCGGCGATCTCAGTGAGATAGTCGCTGACCACCATCAGGGGGATGACGCCCGTCAGATCAGCAGCCGCCACGCGCAACTTCTGTGACCAGGCGAACTGGCGCAGTCGCTCCATCTGCTGCTCTAAGTCCTCAAGATCGAGGCCCGCCAAGAGATCATCGAGCTCGGACTCAAGCTCGCCGCGGCGCAAGGGTCTGTAAAGCCGGCGCAGGTCGATCAGCTCATCGAGCAGGATCGGCTGGCGGGCGATCTGTTCGGTAAACCAGGGGCTTAAGGCAGCGAGCTGGGTCAGTTGGGTTAGGACCCGCGGGTGCTCAGCGAGCATCGCCAGATAAGCGGTGCGCTGGACGATGGACTCAAAGAGGGTCAGTACCCGTCCCAGGGCCAGATCTGGATAGGCGCACTCGGAGGCTGCTTTCAGCACCTGCGGCATGATGCGATTGAGGCGCTTATGCCCGTGGGTGCTGAGTCCCTTGCGCAGACAGATCGTGTGAAACTGCTCGATCCGCTGATATAGGGCCTCTGGATCGGCGAAGCCTGCGCCCTGCAGCCTTTCGATCGCAGCCTGAGGCTCCGGAAGCGGCCACAGGGCTGCGAATAAGGCCCTCTCCTCGCACTCAGCTTCGGCTTCGGGTTCGGCGAACAGGGCATCGAAATGGGTCTGGACCCGCTCGCGGTGGGCAGAGAGCGCCGCCGTAAATGACGCCCAGTCTGCATAGCCCATCGCTTGGGCCAAGTGTAACTGATCTATGGGGTTGCCGGGCAGACAATGGGTCTGTTGATCGCGCTGGGCTTGTAGGCGATTTTCGACGCGGCGCAAAAAGACATAGGCGGCATCGAGCTCGGCGACCGCTGTTTGGGGCAATAGGCTTTTGTGACCTAGACGCTGCAAGACCGCGCGGATGGAGTGGATCTGTAGCTCGGGATCACGCCCGCCGCGGACCAGTTGTAACGCCTGACCGATGAATTCGATCTCGCGGATGCCGCCCGGCCCGAGCTTGATATTGGCCTCCATGCCGCGCCGATGGAGCTCGTAGTTGATCAAGCGCTTGAGCTCGCGCAGCGACTCAAAGACCCCGAAGTCCAGATACCGGCGATAGACGAAGGGGCGCAGCATCTCCATCAACGCAGCGCAATCCTCTGGGTCGCCGGCGATGGGGCGCGCCTTGATCATGGCATAGCGCTCCCACTCGCGCGCCTGCGACTGGTAATAGTCCTCCATCGCCGTCAGGCTCATCGCTAAAGGACCGGCCTCGCCGAAAGGTCGCAGGCGCGCATCGACGCGAAAGACAAATCCATCGGCGGTGATATCAGCGAGCGCCTTGAGGAGACGCTGTGCCAAACGGATGAAGAACTGATCGTGGCTTAGCGGGCGCGGTCCATCCTGGATCGTGCCCGGGCAGGCGAAGGCGAAGATCAGGTCGATATCTGAGCTGAGATTGAGCTCGCGCCCACCGAGCTTGCCCATTGCCAGCACGATCAGGCGCAAGATGCGGCCATCTGGAGCGCGGGGCCTGCCCCATTCCGACCAAGCCCAGGGCTCCAGATGATCGAGCGCACCGCGTACACAAACCTCGGCGAGCTCAGAGAGGTCCTCGAGCGTCTCATCAAGAGGGGCAAGCTCGGCGATGTCGCGCCAGATGATACGAATCAGCTCGCGGCGGCGAAAACAGCGCAGGGCGCGTTGGAGGCCCGGCTCATCGCTGACCTCGGCAAGATAACTAGAAAGCCTCGCCGCGAGCTCCCCTGGGCCATAGCGCTTGCTGAGATCGCCAGAGGCGATGAGCTCGGCAAACTTGTGCGGAAAGCGCGCAACCGAGCGGGCAACATAGTCGCTCGCCGCCCAGACGCGCTCCCTGGCCTGGATGAATCCAGGATCGGCAGGCAGGTCTATCCCCTGCGCCGCAGCCCAGGCTAGCCAGTCCTGCCAGCAAGGTTCAAGCGTCATGCCTTGTCCGGATGTCAATGGCGCAACAAGGTCCCACCCAGCTCGGTTAGGACCTTGCCGACTCGGTTATTGGCATGCGGCTCCATACAGCGCTGTCCCCAAGGGTAAACTCGGCATGGCACACAGAGCTGCCCTAAAGCATCGGGTGAGACCCTGCATGCCCTGCCGCTTAGGTTAGAGGTTGTGGGTTGCCTGCGCCTTTAGCGCTGCATGGGCCGCAGCCAGGCGCGCTACTGGCACGCGCGGGGCCGAGCAGCTCACATAGTTCAGGCCGACCTCATGACAGAAGGCGATCGAGCGCGGATGCCCCCCGTGCTCGCCGCAGATCCCGACCTCAAGATCCGGCTTGACCGAGCGCCCCCATTCCACGGCCAGCTTCATCAGCTTGCCTACCCCCTTGACGTCCAAGACCTCAAAGGGGTTGTCCTGCAATAGACCCGACTGGTTATACAGCGGCAGGAACTTGTTCTCGGCGTCCTCGCGCGAGAAGGAGAAGGTTGCCTGAGTGAGGTCATTGGTGCCGAAGGAGAAGAACTCGGCCTCCTCGGCCAATGAGTCGGCGCGCATGCAGGCGCGCACCACCTCGATCATGGTCCCAAATTTAAAATCGACCGGCTTGCCATAGCGCGCCTGGACCTCGGCATGGATGTCGGCGACATATTGCTTGACCTTGCGCAGCTCCTGGACGGTACAGACCTGGGGCACCATGATCTGGGGATGGACCTCGATCCCCGCCTTGGCGCATTCAGCAGCCGCCTCGAGGATGGCGCGGATCTGCATCTGATAGATCTCAGGGAAGGTCATGCCCAGCCGCACCCCGCGGTGCCCAAGCATGGGATTGGTTTCATAGAGCGCCCGGACCTTTTTCAGCATCGCCGCCTTCTTGGCGATGGCCTCCTCGACCACCGCGGGGTCGATCATGCGATGGGCGCGCTCGACCTCGAGGCGTACACCCTCGGGGGCATGGATCAGGCTGGCGGCATTGGCCAATACCCCCAGGCCGCCTGCCACCTGGGCCAGCGCCCTCAGTTCCTTGAGCTCACGCTCAAGCACATGCTCATCCGGCAGGAACTCATGGATCGGGGGATCTAGGAGCCGGATGGTGACCGGATGGGGTGACATCACCTCAAAGAGCTCATAGAAGTCCTGGCGCTGCATGGGCAGCAGGCGATCAAGGGCCGCGCGGCGCTGTTCGGCGGTTTCGGCGACGATCATCTCGATGACGATCGGCAGGCGATCGACGGCATTGAACATTCGCTCGGTGCGCGCCAGGCCGATCCCCACAGCGCCGTAACGCCTGGCGCGGCGGGCATCATCTGGGGTATCCGCATTGGCCTTGACCCTGAGCCTAGATAGCTCATCGGCCCATCCCAGCAGGGTATTGAGCTCCGGGGTGAACTCGGGCTCGACGGTCGGGATCTCGCCGAGATAGACCTTGCCGGTGGTGCCATCGATGGTGATGACATCGCCCTCCTTGAAGCTGGTCAGGCCCACCCGGGCCTCGCGCCGCTCGACATCCACACTGATCCCCTCAGCACCGGCCACACAGGGCTTGCCCATGCCGCGCGCGACCACGGCGGCATGCGAGGTCTTGCCGCCGCGCGAGGTGAGGATCCCAACCGAGGCGAAGAACCCGTGGATGTCCTCGGGCTTGGTCTCCTCGCGCACCAGGATGACCTTAAGGCCCTGACCCTTGCCGAGCTGTTCGGCGCGGTCGGCGTCGAAGACCGCGATCCCCGATGCCGCACCTGGGGAGGCTGCCAGACCTTGGGCCACAGGCTCGGCCTTGGCATTGGGGTCTAGGCGCGGAAAGAGCATCTGTTCGAGCGACTCGGGTGGGATGCGCAGCAACGCCTGCTCTTTGGTGATCAGGCCCTCGCGCTCCATCTCGACCGAGGTGCGCACCAGGGCCACGGTGTTCATCTTGCCGTTGCGCGTCTGCAGGCAATAGAGCCTGCCGCGCTCGATGGTGAACTCAAAGTCCTGGACCTCGCGATAATGGGCCTCGAGCTTATTGCGCAACTCTTCAAGCTGATCGGCCAGCTCGGGCATCTCGACCCGCAGATAATCGAGCGGCTTGGGGGTGCGGATGCCTGCGACCACGTCCTCGCCCTGAGCATTGACCAGATACTCGCCATAGAGCTTGTTTTCGCCGGTGGCCGGATTACGGGTAAAGCCCACACCGGTGGCCGAGTCGTTGCCGCGATTGCCAAAGACCATGGTCACCACATTGACCGCAGTGCCATTGGCCATGTCCGGGGTGATATTGAACTGCTTGCGGTAATCGACGGCGCGCTTGCCCATCCAGGAATTGAAGACCGCCTTGATCGCGATCTCGAGTTGTTCATAGGGGTCACATGGGAAGGGGCGCCCGGTCTGTTCCTCGACGATCTGCAAAAACCGGTCGCAGACCTGGCGCAGGTCATCGGCCGATAGATCCACGTCCTGTTTGGCATGTGCAGACTCCTTGACCGCCTCGAACGCCTCGTCGAACAGCGTATCTGCAACCCCCAGCGCCACCTTACCGAAGAGCTGGATAAAGCGGCGGTAGGAGTCGTAGGCAAAGCGCGGATCCCCTGTGGCCTGGATCACGCCCTGGAGGGTATCGCTGTTGAGCCCGAGATTGAGGATGGTGTCCATCATCCCGGGCATCGAGATCGCTGAGCCTGAACGCACCGAGACCAGCAAGGGGTTATCTGGATCGCCAAAACCCTTACCGGTCTTTTGTTCGAGGAGCCGCATCTGATCGCGCACCTGATCCATGAGACCCGGCGGAAGGTGGCGCTGGGGGTCATCGAGATAGGCCAGGCAGGCCTCGGTGGTGATGACAAAGCCTGGCGGGACATTCAGCCCGATCTGGGTCATCTCGCACAGATTGGCACCCTTGCCGCCGAGGAGTTTTTTGTTCTTGCCGTCGCCCTCTTCAAAGGCAAAGACATATTTCTGCATGGTGTCCATGGGTCGCTTCTCTCATCTGGGGGTGGATGTAGGGCGGCTAACATGCTGCCATATTCCACCCCACGGGGGTATCTTCCGTCGCCGCTTGGGAATGGATCAGAGTCTAGGCGGCGAGGTCGTGCTTGATGATCTCCGTGACCCGCTGGCAGATCTCGCGCCCATAGTCGGTCCAGAGCCCCTGGCCCCAGTAGCGATAACAGCTCGTTTGCGAGACCAGGAGATGAAAGAGCGCATTGCGATAGGCCGGATGCTTGGTCGGGATACCTGGACGCAGGACTCGCTCATGGAACAATGAGCTAGCCTCTTCCATTGGTCCTAGGACATTCTCATAGCCTCTAACCCAGGAGAGATCATTGGTCCAGCTCCCGCCCTCCATGTGGAAACGCCCGTCCTCGCGCTTGAGTGCTTCGATGACCTGATTGAGCCGCTCTGGACCATCGCCCGGCTGCATCCGCGACCAGATACGGTTGTGGAATAGGGGTTGGATCTCGGGCAGATCCGAAGGTTTGATCCCGAGGGCAAAGAGATGTTCCAGATATTCGCTGACGTTCATCAGGGGCACGTCCGTGTGACTGGCGGTACGCACGACCTCCATGTATTTCGGCGGGAATTCGTTCATCATCACCCCACCGTTCTCGCCATCGGCGATCTGGGTGACCAAGGGCGGGATAGAACGCCCGGCCAGATCCAGACGGTTGAGGCCGCGCGCCTCATACCAGGGTTGCATCTGGGCGACCAGCTTGGTGTCTGACCCCTGGGTCTTGATGATGGCGATGATGCTTGCGGTTTCGCCTGTCGAGCTGGTGCACACCAAACGATGCGGGATATGCGGGCGCTCGGGGTGACGCTCAGTGCCTGCGAGATGCACCGTATGCTCCTGAACCAGCACCCATTGATAGCCGCAATCGACCAGGGTCTTGACGAATTCATAGGCGACATCGGGATGATTGGGCAGGGCCATCTCCGAGGGCGAAAAGCCGCGAATGCGCTCCAGCGCCTCCCAGCCGAAGATCGCAGCGAAGTGATGCTGGAAGGCGCGCACATGCAGCCGATAGTCCTGTACCGGCGTCGAGGGCGCGACCGCATGACCCCAGGGCATCCCCAACCACTCAACCGCCCAGTTGTAATCTGGGTTGCAGGTGATGGTCTTGAGGGCATCGATGACATGATGCTCACCCATCCTGCGCAGGCCATGGAGCAGGGTGCCCGAATATTCCAGCATCACCCGCGGCGAGTGCCCTTCGTGGATCAATTGCGGGATGAACTCGCCCATCCGCTTGTAACACCAGACAAAGACCGGGGCGTTGTGGTTATCCCCGATGTGCTGGTTCTCCATCATGTATTGGAGATTGCTGATCAGCGCCGCGGTCTTGAGATCAGATCCCCCGGCGGGGATCAAGGGCTGATGCTGGTGTAAGGCGATTGCCGCTGCGGCACGGATCTTGTTGAGATCGATCCCGCCGCGTTCGGCAAAGAGACGCTGATCGCGGCTGCGAGCGATCACCTGCTCGACCTCGGTTTCATGCCCACAGATATTGGGCAACTCTCCGATATATTCGGGCAGGGATTGGGGCAATGGGTTCATAACTGGACTCCTGATTGGGAAAGGGATTGATCCAGCGGGGCCTCGGGGATGGGCCCGCTTTGATCGGTCTCGGCCATTGCCTCCCCCTCCGCGGCGACTGGGTATGTCACATCCGCGGCCTCAGTCAGGGAGGTTCGGGCCAGGGCGATCGCCCGATCGAGCGCCGCCTGTCCTGCGGCCAGATCGGCCTCGGCGCGCGGCACCCAAGCCTCGCCCCAGTAAAGATTGCAGCTCGTTTCGGCGCGCAAGAGATGAAACAGGGCCTCGCCCAAGGTATCGGCCTCGGGGCCGGAGGTCACCCCGCGCTCGCCGGCAAACCAGCGCGCCTCGTGGATCGCACGGCTGAGCTCGGCAAAGGCCGCGATCGTCTGACGTTGCCGCTCTGAGCCTGTCCATTGAGTGAAATCGCGGCCGTGGTGCCAGCCCGTATTCCAGGCGCCGGTGCGTACCCGCACCTCGCCATGTGCTCCATAGCGGTCAAGATAGTCGCTGATAAAGGTCGGACGGATGGGCGCGGCCTCTCCAGCGATCCGGTCCAAAAGGGGCAGATAGAAAGCGCCCCAGAAGTTGGCCTCGGGCGTCACGTTGCGGAACCAGCCGCCGTTTTCGCCATCGGTTGCGGTGGTGACGAGCGGGGGGAAATCGCACCAGCGGGTGCGTTCGGCGACCTCCTTAAGGAACCAATCGACCTCCATGCCCGACTCCTGGGCGTCGGAAAGCTCGCGGTCGCGCACCACCACGATGATCTCATCATCGCCATAGCGGGCGATGTGCGGTCGATAGCGCAGTTCCGGCCAGCTCATGGGGGTGACCGGCTCAACATGCTCGCTATCGACGAAGACATAGCGATAGCCGAAGGCGCGCAACATCGGGATCAACTCCATCGCAAAGCCCATCTCCGGCGGCCAGAAGCCCTGGAAACTCGGGCGCCAGAGCAGATGCCGCGCGATGTCCAGCCAGCGGGCCAGATGCTCACGGCGATCGGCCTCGGGGATCAGCGGCAGGACTGGATGGTAATAGCCGGTCCCCAGGACCTCAAAGAGCGCCAGGTTCTGAAAATGCCAAAGCAGCGAGCCACAATCGACGATCCCATAGACCCGCTGCTGAAAGAAGGGGTCAGATAGGGTCTGAAGCAGGGTCCCAGAAAGGGACAAATGCACGCGGGCAAGCTCCTCCCTCCCCCAGAGGCTGCGCGGGATGCGATCCATCGCGAACAGGATCTCCTTGGCCTCCCAGGTCTGATGGTCCAACAGGTCTTGCAGGTTGCCTTGCGGCTGATGGAGATTGAGCACGAGCGCATGATAGGCGACAGTCATGACAACACCTGTAATGGCTTGGAAGCGCTTGGTCCCAAGGATACCAAGGCTTAGATGATTTGGTTCACTATCAATCGATGAGTCTCTGTCTTACTGTTTATCCATGATTGTCTGGGGATGGTTATGCCCAAAACGGCGAATAGCGCAAATCGAGTGCATCGTATGTCTGAAGGGATTGTTCTTTGCTTATTCTGTCTCCACTTTGCGGCTTGCAACCATAGTCTGCTTCAAAATGCTTCTAAATCCAAAATACTTTTGGATAAGTCATTGATTCTGGCATGATCAAGACATGACTGAATAGCGTAACAAGTTTCGGATTGCAAGCTGCATGGCGTTGGCGCAGCTGGTGCGACCGATCCCGCGATTTGACAGCCGAATCGAGGCGCGATCTTTCTCGCCCACAAGGTAAGAACGATCGTTTAGATATTTAGAGGCGACATCCTGCTCGTCATCTAGGTTAAACTCAATGAGGAGGTGCTCAGGAGCCACCACTTGGTCAGCAGCCAGGATCTAGAGCGCACCCTCTTGCCCTAAGGCGCTCCAACCATCATCTGCCCCAGGGGGCCCTCAACGGTCGAACGCCCATGCCGGCCATGCAGGGCAGGGCTGGTATCAGCAACGGCCCAAATTTTTCCCCAAGCGACCCTACAATCATCCGGGACCTGACACTTTAAGGATTGGGCGTTTGGCGCCAGACGGATTGTGAGCGGGGATTGTGAACGACTGGCAAGTCATATAAAGCGATTGAATGTTATTGATAAAAAAACACATGCTTTTGAAATTGAGTGAGCTGTCCTGATGTCGTGGGCATGGAAAGACGAGACATGAGATTGCTGTCGTTTGCGGCGCGCGAAGAGCGGCGGCGTGGCTGGAGGTATGAAGCGATAGGCGCGCAGAGGGGATTGTTGGGCGCAGGGGTGTTCGACATCTGCAAAGGCTATGGGCGCGAAGGGGCCCAAGGACAAGCGGGGTGGGTGCAAGGTGGGTGAGAAGCGGGCGCTGTTGGCGGAGCAGGACGCCCAGATACGCAAGCTCATGTGCGACGGGACACCGGATCAGCTGAAGCTGCCGTTTGCGCTGTGGAGCCGGCAGGCGGTGCGGCAGTTGATCCTCGGCCGTTTTGGCATCGAGCTCAGGCCGCAGGGGGAGGGCAAGTACATGGCGCGCTGGGGATTGACGCCCCAGAAACCGATTCGGCGCGCCTATGAGCAAAGCCCGCCGGCGGGCAAGACGCCCGAGATTCGCGTCACGCACCGTCGCGAAGGCCTGTCGGTGATCTCGACGCTGACCAACCGCGGCAAGGTGCCTTGGAAGGCGTTCGCGGGGGCGATGAACGCCGACATCCTGATCGACTTCATGAAGCGGCTGGTCAAGGACGCCAGGGGCAAGAAGATCTTCCTCATCCTCGACAACCTGCACGTGCATCACACCAAGCCGGTCAAGGCGTGGCTGGCTGCATGCGCCAATCAAATCGAGGCCTCCTCCCTCCCCTCCTACAGCCCGGCACTGAACCCCAACGAGATGCTCAAGGCCACCATCACCGCGCAGGCGCCCTCCCGCGCCAAGGGCGATCTGAAGAAGGCGACCGTCAGCCACCTGCGCCGCCTTCTCAATTCCCCCCAACACATCATGCGCTACTTCCAGCATCTTCATTGGTTTCGGATCAATAATATGCTATCCAGTAACGATGCACATTAGGAGGTATAGACCGACATGGCTGAGGACAAGATCGTACTCAAAAAGACAGCGCCCAAGGCCGCGGTGGTCAAAAAGACCGCAGCACGTAAGGAGCCAAAGACTGCCGCCCCGCCGGCAGCAACTGCTCCCGCACCCAGTCAGCGCAGAGCTGCCGAGACAGAGGATGCAGGCGCGCCGGCAAGGGTGCGGACGACGCGTAAACGCCCGATGCCTGCAAACCCAGCTGAGACCAAACAGCAGGATGATCAGCAGGACCTCTTGCGCCAGTTGGCGACGGTCTCCGATGAACAGCGTCTCGCCATGATCCGCGAGGCGGCCTACTACAAGGCCGAGAAACGCCAATTCGCCCCCGGTCACGAGGCAGAGGATTGGGCGGCAGCTGAGCGCGAGATCGATGAACTGATCGCCCGCGCCAAGCTGATGACCGGTCTGTAGGCGGTCTCTGTGCCTACAGACCGAGTTGATCGAGCAGGCTCTGATCGACCAGGGCCTGATCATCGGTGACCGTTAGCGTCTCGCCCCCCTGCTGCTGCTTGATCTCCTCGACGATCCGGTCAGGGTCGGTCTCTTCACGCTCAAACTCATGGAGCTGGATGAACTCGGTGCGGTCCATCGCTAGCTCCATATAAAACACATTGCGATTAGCAGTGGTGAATGACACCCGCCGCGCTTGGGCGCGATCCAGGTTAGCATCGATGCTGACGATCACCTCCTTGTTGATGGTGAGCATTTTGGGTTGGTTCTGGTTAATGGTGATCAACAGCTCGCTGCCTACATTTCGGGTGAAGTCGCCGACGATCTGGTTCATGAGCTCGCCGAGCATATTGCCGACCTCATCCGAGGTATATTGGGCAGCCAGTTCAGACTCGGGCATGCCCATAGTAGTCATATAGGCGCGATAGAGCTCCATTGCCGAAGGAGCCGAAAAGTTCATAATCACCAGACCTGAAAAACCGCCATCAAACAGCACAAAACAGCCGATGTCTGGGCGCAAACAGGTCCGGGTGATCTTTTGGACCATGGGCGAATAATTGATCTGCGTCTGGGTCGCGACCGACAGGACCTTTTTCACCGAGCCGCACAGCATCAACAGGACATCATCGGTCGTGATCGTCTTGGTTTTGGCCACAATCAATACATCCTAAGTCAGGTGGTTGATCGGTTCGGCATTTGCCTTGCCCTGAGGGTCTGGCACATGCTGGACAATATTCTGGGGCGCAAAGGCCAGGATGAAGTTGTAACAGATGCTGGGGTCCTGGGCCATAGCGAATAGATCCAATGCCTCGATTTCCATATTACCTGTGCTTCGCGCAACCTGCCTCAGGTCGCGAAAGCCCATGCTCCAACTGGTAAAGGCCCGCTGGCTGATTGTGCCCTCGAAGATCACCTTGAGGCTGTGATGGCGCGGATCGCGGCGGATACGCTCTAAAAGCGCCTGGACGCGCTCGCGCTTGCCCTCGATGAGCTGCATGAACGATCTATTTAAATACAGCAGAAAGCCGGTGATCCCCTGGCTGCGGTTAAAGGCGCGTGCCTGTTCCAGGAGTGCCTGGAGATCGGCATCGTCCATGGGTTGGGCAGCGAGGCTGACATAGAGGACGGTATATAGATCCAGAGGCGCTACCATCTGACGCTGTGCCTTGGCCTCTCCCAATAGGGCCAGGAAATCGCTCTCGATCAGCGGGCGATAGAAATAAAACCCCTGGACATAGTCGCAGCCGATATCGCGCAAAAAGTGCAGCTGCTCAGCATTCTCCACCCCCTCAGCGATCGCGGTCAGACCCAGGGCATGGGCCATGCTGCAAACGGCGCGGACGATAGCACGACTGTTGTGCCGCTTATCCAATCCATCGACGAACTCGCGATCGATCTTGAGCGTGCTCACCGGCAGGCGTAACAGCTGGGCAAGCGAGGAATAACCTGTCCCAAAATCATCGACCGCTACCCTAAAACCCAGTTCAGCAAGCTGATTGAGTATGGCGAGATTAAAGGGCACATTGCTCATCAGCGAGGTCTCGGTGAGCTCCAGGAGTATCTGCCTGGGGTCAGCGCCGGTCTCAGCAAGCACGGCGCGCCAATCATCGACTAGTGCGGCATCGTTGAGCTGGCGCGCCGAGAGGTTGACGCTGACATAGGGTGCCTCCGACCCGAACTGCGCGCGCCAGCGCTGCTCAGCCAGACAGGCCTGGCGAAAGGCCCATTTGCCGATCGCTACGATCGCGCCGCTCAGTTCAGCGATGGGGATGAAGCATGCTGGCGATATCTCGCCTTGCTTGGGGAACCAGCGTAGCAAAAGCTCGGCACCGCGGATTAATTGGCTCTGGACACAGAGTATCGGTTGGAAGCGGACCTGCAGCTCAGCGCGCTCGATTGCTTGGCGCAACCCCAGGGTGATGTCGAGCTTCTGGCGTACTTGGTCATGGATCTCCTCGCTGAAGAAACGCCAGCCGTCCCGTCCCTGCTCCTTGACTTGATACATGGCGGCATCAGCATGGCGCAAAAGGTCATTGACATCATGCGTGCTCCCATGACCGATAGCCAGACCGATGCTTGCACTTACAAACAGGCGCTGGCCGTCGAGCTCTACCGGCTCGCACAGGAGCGAATTCAATCGCTCGGCGAGGGCGGCGAGCTCCTGGGGCTCTTCAACCTGGTCGCAGAGAATGACAAACTCGTCGCCTCCCACTCTGCCGACGGTATCACCTGGGCGGACATGATCGATGAGGCGCTGGGCGATGGTTTTTAAGAACTCGTCGCCGATCGGGTGCCCATAGCTGTCGTTGATGAGTTTAAAGCCATCCAGGTCGATGAACAGCACACCGACGCCAAAGTTCTGGCGCTGAGAACGCCGCAGTGCCTGTTCGAGACGCTCGCGGATCATGGTGCGGTTAGGGAGGCCAGTGAGCGGATCGTGCAGGGCCTGCCAGACCAACTCCTCCTCGGCCTGTTTGCGATCGGTGATGTCAAGAACAGTGGCAACCGTGACCTCTTGCCCTTCGAGCAGGATCTTGGCGAGGGAGATATTGACCGGAAAGGTCGAACCATCGCTGCGATAAGCATGGAGATCAATCCGGTTGGTCATACGCCGCTCGCGCACCGGTCCGCGGAAAAAGGCCTCCACATAGGCGGCATGCGCCTGGCGAAAAGGTGGGGGGATCAGCTCTTGTAAGGGCAGCCCCACAAGCCGCTCGCGCCGATAGCCGAACATCTCGGCGGCACGGTAGTTCGCCTCGATGATCGACCCGCTGGCGTCGATGGCCAATACCCCGACATCGACCGTGACCAGGATCTCCTGCAGCGAACTAGAGAGCGCTGGTATCTGCAGGTCGCGCTTACCTGGCTGCAACTCTAATGTATCGGGTGTATTGGGGATCGCAGGACCAAGGGGGGCAGGCAAGTTGGGCGGCTGGCGATAACACCCTGGGATCTTCGGGGCAATCTGACCGAAGGCGCGCACAATCTCAAAGCGCCCTTGAGTCGCGCGCGCAAGATAGGTATTGACCGCAGCATGATGTGTCAAAGGGTCCATACGCACCAACCCCTGGGGGCCCTCGACCTCGATGTGTTCAAGTGCCGCGATCAGCGCCTCGGCCTCGATCGATCCCGCTTGATTGGCAGCGCGGGCAAAGGCATGGACGCAGAGATACACCCCCTCGCCAAAATTGGTGAGCACCCCATTGCCCTGAGGCCAGATTCCGCTGACCTCGGAGAGTTCGCTGAGGGCCCTAAGATAGCGCCGGTTGACGGGGGTATCGAGGGCCATGAAGTAGGTGTTGCAAGAATAAAAGCCCTCGCGGACCTCTGGCGGGAGAAAGGCAGCCATGGCCTCGTCGTAATGACCCATGACCACGCACATGCGCCGCTTAAGACCTAGCTCGGAGAAACGGGTCAGCACCTTGATCTGTTCGGCGCCGGCAAAATAGGGCACCAAGACATTGGCCCCTGAGCGGTGGACCCGGTCGAGCAGAGAATCGACCGGCGCCTTGCCGAGTGGGTGATATTCCTCGCCCACTACCTCGCCACCGCAAGCGAGCAGGGACTCCTTGGCAGTGTTGATCGACCCCCGCGGCCATTCATAGTTGCTGCCAGCAAAATACATCTTGGGACCGACCAGTTCGGCCATGTAAGGGATCATGTACTCGATCTGCTGATTGGGCAGGGCGGCGAAATGAAAGAAATACCGACTGTGGATACTGCCTTCATAGAACGAAAAATTGAGATAGGGTACCTGCCTGACCTCAGCCACCTGGCTTGCAACCGCAATGCGGGCATTGGAGAGCAGATTGCCGATCAAGGCCACACAGTCTTGCGCAAGCAGGCGCTCGGCAGCAGGGACTGCGGTCTCAGGGAGGCTGCCGTCGTCTTCGATCAACAGCTCCAGCGGGCGCCCCAAGATGCCGCCGGCGGCATTGACCTCGGCGCAGGCGATCCGCCCTGCCCATACAATCTCTTGACCATAGAGGGCAACCAGCCCGGTGAGCGGACTCATGAGGCCGAGCTGGATAGGTTTGGCAGTCTGCGCAGCCATGAATAACCGCTCGCTTGATGAAAATCAGCACCTTTCGCCATTATAAGGCCGGTACCCACTTATCCACTGATCGAAGGCCTTGCTAGACCCTTACAATAAGACCAAATGTTAGATGCCAGATCGCCGCAACCATCAATTGGCCCCCCTCGCCAAACCAAATCGCCTCCCCCAGCCCCACGCCTTGGGCTTGCCTATCAGCGGCGTCTGGCGGTAGCCCCCATGCTCGATTGGACCGACCGCCATTGCCGGTATTTCTTGCGCCTGATCAGTCGGCATACCCTGCTCTATACCGAGATGATCGTCGCCCAGGCGCTGCTTTACGGCGCCCGCGAACGGCTTCTGGCCTATGACGCCGCCGAACACCCTTTAGCGATCCAGCTTGCAGGCTCAGACCCTGAGCTTTTAGCGCGCGCCGCTGCGATCGCCGCAGACTGGGGCTATGACGAGATCAATCTTAACGTCGGCTGCCCTTCGGATCGGGTACAACAGGGTCAGTTCGGGGCCTGTTTGATGGCCGAACCCCGGCTGGTTGCCGACTGCGTTCAGGCGATGCGTGCGTCTGTCACTGTGCCGGTGACGGTCAAACACCGGATCGGGATCGATGCGCGCGACAGCTATGGCGAGCTCGTCGATTTCGTCGGGCACCTGATCGAGGCCGGCTGCGATGCGGTCATCGTCCATGCCCGCAAGGCCTGGTTGCAGGGCCTGAATCCCAAGGAGAACCGCAGCGTCCCGCCCCTGCGTTACGACCTGGTTCTGGCGCTCAAACGCGATTTCCCCGGCCTTCCGATCGTCATCAACGGCGGGGTCCAGAGCCTGGAGCAGGCGCGGTTTTTTTTGCAGGACCTCGATGGGGTCATGATCGGGCGCGCTGTCTATCATCAGCCCTGGCTCCTGGCCGAGGCCGATCGCCTGATCTTTGGCGACGATCACCCCCTCCCCGGCCGCTGCGCGGTCCTGGAACGACTGATCCCCTATGTTGAGCGCCATTCGGCGCAGGGAGTTCCACTGCATGCCATCACCCGTCACCTGCTAGGTTTGTTCCACGGTCAGCCAGGGGCGCGCGCCTGGCGCAGGCTGTTGAGCACCGAGGCCCAGCGTCCAGGGGCTGGGCTTGAGGTCTTGAGCGCCTGGCTGAGCTCTCAAGGGTGCGCAGGGTCGCGATCCGCGTGAGCTGGATCGCGCTTGCTCTAATCTGCGCCTTCAGCCTCGCCAGCGCCGATGCTGCGACCAAGGCCTGGCTAAGAGGACTGACCGCCTCAGAGCTCGTCATCGTTCGTTTCTGTGTGCCTGGCCTGCTGCTCATCCCCTGGTGGCCGGACCTTGGGAGCTTGGCCGGCCTGCCCTTGGGCTTTTGGGGATGGGTGGGTTTGATGCTCCCCCTGGAGCTCTTGGCAATGTGGCTCTATATGGCGGCGATCCGCGACCACCCGCTCTCGCTCACCTTGCCCTATCTCGCCCTGACGCCGGTCTTGAGCATCGCGGTCGCCTGGGCCCTGCTTGGAGAACAGGTCTCGGTGCAGGGTCTGTTGGGGATCCTCTTGGTCGTCGCCGGGACCTGGTTGCTCAACAGCGATCAGATGCAAAACAGCGGCTGGCGGGGCTGGCTTATCCCTTTTGCTGCGATCCTGAAACAGCAGGGTGCCCGCCTGATGCTCATGGTCGCCGTCCTCTATACCCTGACCGCCAGCCTGGGTAAGGGGGCGCTTATCTATCTCTCCCCGACCACCTTCGCTGCCTTGTATTTCGGCCTCCTGGGTCTTGGGGTGGCCCTGGTGTTGATCCTGCCACAGCCAGCACGCCTCGAGGCCCTGATCAGGCACCCTTGGGCGGTGTTCGTCGTGGGCGGTCTGATTGGGGTCATGGTCTTGACCCATTTCCTCGCCATCCAGCGGGTCGAGGTCGCCTATATGATCGCGGTCAAACGCACCAGCCTGTTATTCGGGATGCTGTATGGTGCCTGGCTCTTTGGCGAAGGCGGCATGCACAGGCGCCTGCCTGCGGGCATCCTGATGCTCATCGGTGTGGGGGTGCTCACCGTTTAGCGCGAGGCGCTGCATTCGATCTCATGCTGCAGGGCGCGAGCCCGGGCGAATGCCTCCAAGAAATACACGGCCAGTTGTTCACCGCCTACCCCAGGCAAGGTAGCATTGGGTATCTGCTCACCATCCTCGATCTGCTTGGCCTGTAACAATACGCATCCCAGCAGTCCTTCATACCTAAGGATCGCACCCTTGATCATCTGGCCGAGCGGCAGGGGCTCCAGGGCCTCACGCAAGGGGATGAGTAGGATCTCGTCGAGATTGGCAAAGAGCCCTGCGGTAAATAGCCGATCGCGCTCTTCGGGGAAATGGCGCTCGCCGACGATCTGGCAAAAAAGGGCATAGGTCAAGGCGCGGGTAAAGCTATAGGGGTTGACGCCCTCCATGGAACCTAGGATCAAGAGCGCCGCCCATTGGCGGATGGTGTGCAGACCGACCAGGGTGATCGCCTGTCTAAGGGTATGCAGGGGACGTCCCTGGGAGATCGCCGCATTGCCGATGAAGCGCAACAGCCGATAGCTTAGGGTGACATCCCGGCTGATGAGCTGCTCGACCTCCATGAGACCGATCTCGTCGTCTTGCAGACGGGCGAGCAGATGCAGCGCCTGGAGCCGATTGGCTGGCGGTCGGTGGCCGCTGATGATCTGGGGTCGGGCCAAGTAATAGCCCTGGAACAGATCGAAGCCCAGCTCCAGACAATCGCGAAACTGTTCAGCGGTCTCGACCTTTTCGGCGAGGAGATGCAGGCGATGGCCAGCGGGCAAGGCAGCGATCTTGGCGGCAATGGCGGCGCGATCGACCCCCAGCACATCGAACTTGATGATCCGCGCCAACGCCAACAGCGGGTCCCACTCTGGGGTATAGACAAAGTCATCCAGCGCCAGCACAAACCCCTGCTCCACCAGGCGCTGGGCTGTTGCGACAAGCTCTGGCGTGACCCGAACGGTCTCCAGGATCTCGAGCACCACCCGCTTGGGCGGCAGGGTCTGGATCAGCTCGCTGTTGAGAAGCGTCTCGTTCATGTTTAAAAACAGGCGCTTGTCCCGACCCAAGCGCTCGACGCCGAGCTCTATGAAGGCATTGAGGATGACCTGGACGGTCGCCGACTCGGCATCGACCGGGTCATCGTCAAACCCGCCCGCCGGACTGCGAAACAAGAGTTCATAGGCCACGATCGCGCGTTGGCGATTGAAAATCGGCTGAATGCCCAGGAGGCTATCTGGCATGGCGCACTCACATAATAGACCGGTCCGTGGATTGAGCTATTTTGATCACTTGCAGGCGCATATGCCAAACAAAAAGGGGTGGCTGTCATTTCTAACCCGGGGTCAGCGGTGATGAGGAGACTGGTTCTTGAGGGGCTCCCTGGAACGAACTGCCGGAGTCATGCCTTTGTTCGATCAGATAAGTCAGGCGGGTTAGGATCTCGGTGAAGGGCGGCGTGCGGCTGGTATCGATCATAAGCGCTTGGGTGCGTTCGCTTGTGCTCAAGGGCTCGCAGCTCGCGTGCTGGCGTTCGAGGACTTGCAGATCGGCCTCCGAGGGATCGCCTTCCCGCGCCAGCCGGCACTTGATCCGTTCGCGCAAGACCTCGAGCGGCGCCTCAAGCGCCAGAATGGCAAAGCCGGCCCCATGCCGGCGCGCTAGCTCGGCGAAACGCCTACGCCGCGCTTGGATGATGAAGGTGGCATCGACCAGGACATCATAGCCGCTTGACAGGATCAGATCGGCCAGGCGATGGAGGCGCTCATAGGTCCATTCGGTCGCTTTGGGGAAATAGATCCCGCCATTCAATGCACTCACGGTCCGTGCCTGTTCGTGCAGGCCAAACAGCCGCTTGCGCTCAATGTCCGAACGCAGATGGATCAGGGGCCAGACCTCTCGCAGCTGCAACGACAAACGGCTCTTTCCCGATCCAGGGAGGCCGCAGGCGATCAAAAGACGCGGACGGCGCGGACGGCGGGGTTGATAAGACAGCGCTAATTCCAGATAGCGCCAAAGATCACGGCGGGCTGTTGCAGCGGACTCAGATGTAAGATCGTCTTGACCTACGCGGATTGCTACCACCTTGGCGCGCACTAGGGCGCGATAGACCTTGTAAAAATCCAATACCAACAAGGCGCCATAATCGCCGGTCCGCTCGAGATAACGATTCAAAAAACGTCGGGCAGCAGCAAACTCACCTGCTTGTTCCAGATCCATCACAAAAAAGGCGATATCGCTTGCGGTATCGATCCAGCGGAGGTTGGGATTGAACTCGATGGCATCGAAGATATAGATCTGCTGATCGACCAAAGCGATATTGCCGCGGTGCAGATCGCCATGCCCCTCCCGCACGAATCCCTCGATCCGCCGGGTCTCGATGATGGGGCGCAAGGTTACAAAACGTTTGCGCGTCCATTGATCAAGCTCATCCACTGCGGCCCGGACCTCGGGGAGATCAAGACGGGCGCGGAGCTGGGCAAGGTTTTCCAGCATGGGCGACAAGACCCGCTCGGGCGAGCCAAAGCCACTTTGAGGGGCGGCTGGCGGAAGGATAAGATGAAAATCGGCGATCAACTCGGCCAGGCGATTGATCAGCTCAGGTGTGAGTGTCTGCCGGTCAAGGAGTGCCGTCTGCGGAAAACGGCGCATCTGAACCGCATATTCTAGGATGGGCCCTGCCCCCCCGATGCGCGGTGCCTTGAGGCTGCCGTTGATTGTGACCACCCCCAGATAGAGGTCCGGCGCAAGCCGGCGATTGAGCCTGACCTCCTCCTCGCAGCAGTATTTGCGCTGTTCTAGGGTCGAAAAGTCGAGAAACCCCAGGTTAAGCGGCTTTTTGAGCTTATAGGCATAGTCTCCAGCCAGGAAGATATGCGAGATATGGGTCTCGAGATGCTGGATGTCTGGTGTCGGATGCGGATAGGCCGCTGGATGCTGCAAGGCTGCGCTCAAATACACCAGATCTTCTTCTTGCATTGTAGGGCCTCCTCGCTTGGACCGGATGGCAAGAGCGTCGAGCAATCAGGCCCTTGCTACCCCTCTGACTCTGGATCTGGACAGCCCAGCTGTCCGGGGCAAACGTGTTGAACAAGAGTGTTATCAATCCTTATGATTAATTATGCTTTCCATTGATTGAGTGTAGTGAATCCCATGACCATTGAACGCATCGTTCTCGCCGTCGCTGGCGGCTTTATCCTGATCTCATTGCTGCTCGCCCATTTTATTAGCCCTTATTGGCTATGGTTTACCGCCTTCGTTGGGGCCAATCTCTTTCAATCCGCTTTTACTGGATTTTGCCCCTTGGCCTTGATCCTAAAAAAACTCGGTAAACAGAGCGGACCGGCATTCCCTTAAAAACAAGACCCGAGGTCGCCAAGAACCCCCTCTATGCATCCACCGCAAGCGGCCTTGCCCAGAGGTCATGCGCATCCGTATCTATGACCTCGACCTCCATGAAATCGCCCGGGGCGATCTCCCAAGCGCCCTCGATGATCACCTGGCCATCGATCTCGGGGGCATCGCCATAGCTCCGGGCGATGACTGCATCCTCCTCGACGCGATCGACGAGGACGGTCAGACGCTGGCCGAGACGGCCGGCAAGCTTGGAGCGACTGATCTCGGCCTGGAGCGTCATGAGTCGTTCGAGTCGCTCTTGTTTGACAGGTTCAGGAACGGAAGCTGGCAGATCATTGGCCGCGGCCCCCACGATCGGTGAATAGGTAAAACACCCAACCCGGTCGATCTGGGCGGCGCGTAAAAAGTCCAGAAGCATTCCAAAATCATCATCGGTCTCGCCGGGAAAACCGACGATGAAGGTACTACGTACCACCAGCTCGGGACACAATGCCCGCCACTTTTCCAGACGCTCCAAAATCCGTTCAGTTGCCGCAGGTCGGCGCATCGCGCGCAGGATTTTGAGGCTGGCATGCTGCAGGGGCATATCCAGATAAGGCAGGATCAGCCCCTCTGCCATCAGTTCAACCAGCTTATCGAGCTGTGGATATGGATAGACATAATGCAACCTGATCCAGGCAGGCAGCTCCCCAAGCGCCTGCGCGAGATCGAGGACATGGGTGCGCAGCGGCTGGGTAGCCCAGAAATCGGGTCGGTATTTCAGGTCCTGACCATAGGCAGCTGTGTCCTGTGCGATCACCAAGATCTCGCGCACCCCAGACTCCACCAACTGGCAGGCCTCTGCCAAGACCTCACCGATCGGACGGCTGACCAAGGGACCGCGTAGGCCGGGGATGATGCAAAAGCTACAGCGATGATCACAGCCCTCAGCGATCTTGAGATAGGCGTAATGACGCGGGGTCAGACGCAGACTGCGCTGGGGGATCAGATTGCACAAAGCGCTTTGCAGTGGCGGCAGCCGCTCATGCACTGCGGCCATGACCGCCTCTAGGTCACGCGGACCAGTGATTGCCAGGACCTCGGGATAATGCGTGCGGATCAGTTCAGCGCGCGTCCCCAGGCAACCGGTCACGATCACCCGTCCATTCTCTTCCAGTGCCTCGCCGATCACTGCAAGTGACTCATCGACCGCAGGCTCGATAAAGCCGCAGGTATTGACGATCACGAGATCGGCTTGATCCAGGTCGGACTGCAAGCTATAGCCCTCGGCGCGCAGGCGCGACAGGATCAGCTCTGAATCGACCGTTGCCTTGGGGCAGCCGAGGCTGATGAAGGCGATCTTCGAGGGCTGCTCGGTAGGAGCAGGATGGTGCAAAGTCAGTCCAGCCATGATAAGGAATCGGTGCAGATTGCGGAACGTGCGGATATGGTTGAGGATAGCGCCCCGGGGCGACTCAGCCCAGGTGCTCGCCCTCGGATCGACACCAGGATACACGCCATCGGAGCATTTTATGAAAGGTTGTAAGCTCTGTCGGTATAGTCGGGTCTGCAACGATCTCCCCGGGATCTGTATCCTGATCCCTTATGTCACCATTGCGATCGTGGTGATCGCCGTGGGGTATCTATTCGTAACCCAAGAACTCCTTTAGGGATCAGCTCTGTGATCCGCAAAGGCCCTCACCCTATATATCCAGACCTTCTACAAGATATATCCAGACCTTCTACAAGAAAGGTCGTGGATTGAGTGTGCAGAGGTCTTACCTGCGCTGCCCCATCTAACCGAGCAGCGTGCTCTGTCTTCTCGTTGACATCCTCTCTGCCTTGATGGCTGGCCCTTGTCGCCCACTGGCTTAAATTTCTTGATAAGAAACACATGCTTTTGAAATTGAGTGAGCTGTCCAGATGTCGTGGGCATGGAAAGACGAGACATGAGATTGCTGTCGTTTGCGGCGCGCGAAGAGCGGCGGCGTGGCTGGAGGTATGAAGCGATAGGCGCGCAGAGGGGATTGTTGGGCGCAGGGGTGTTCGACATCTGCAAAGGCTATGGGCGCGAAGGGGCCCAAGGACAAGGGGGGTGGGCGCAAGGTGGGCGAGAAGCGGGCGCTGTTGGCGGAGCAGGACGCCCAGATACGCAAGCTCATGTGCGACGGGACACCGGATGAGCTGAAGCTGCCGTTTGCGCTGTGGAGCCGGCAGGCGGTGCGGCAGTTGATCCTCGGCTGTTTTGGCATCGAGCTCAGGCCGCAGGGGGAGGGCAAGTACATGGCGCGCTGGGGATTGACGCCCCAGAAACCGATTCGGCGCGCCTATGAGCAAAGCCCGCCGGCGGGCAAGACGCCCGAGATTCGCGTCACGCACCGTCGCGAAGGCCTGTCGGTGATCTCGACGCTGACCAACCGCGGCAAGGTGCGTCGGAAGGCGTTCGCGGGGGCGATGAACGCCGACATCCTGATCGACTTCATGAAGCGGCTCGTCAAGGACGCCAGGGGCAAGAAGATCTTCCTCATCCTCGACAACCTGCACGTGCATCACACCAAGCCGGTCAAGGCCTGGCTGGCTGCATGCGCCAATCAAATCGAGGCCTCCTCCCTCCCCCCCTACAGCCCAGCACTGAACCCCAACGAGATGCTCAAGGCCACCATCACCGCGCAGGCGCCCTCCCGCGCCAAGGACGATCTGAAGAAGGCGACCGTCAGCCACCTGCGCCGCCTTCTCAATTCCCCCCAACGCATCATGCGCTACTTCCAGCATCCCAAGCTCCATGATGCCGCGTAATATAAGTTCATTGGTTTCGGATCAATAAGTGTTCATCATCGGCTGCTATCCTGAGGGGGACCCGATCCTCGATTCCCAGGAGCACAGCGATGAACAGCCAGGCCGAAGCCACTCCCCTATTAACCCCCGAGCTCGACCAGCTCCATGCCTACTGGCGCGCCTGCTGCTATCTGGCTGCCGGTATGATCTATCTGCGCGACAATCCTTTATTGCGCGAGCCTTTGCGTCCAGAGCACGTGAAACGCCGGCTGCTCGGGCACTGGGGATCGAGCCCCGGGCTCTCATTCATCTATGTCCATCTCAATCGGCTGATCCGCACTCGCAATCAGGAGATGATCTTCTTGGCTGGACCTGGGCATGGGGCCCCTGGGGTCTTGGCGCCTGTCTATCTCGAGGGGACCTATTCCGAGGTCTATCCCGACAAGGGACAAGACCTCGAGGGGCTCAAGCGGTTTTTCAAGCAGTTCTCCTTCCCTGGGGGGATCGGGTCGCACTGTACCCCAGAGCTCCCTGGCTCGATCCATGAGGGCGGTGAGCTCGGATATTCGATCTCGCATGCCTTCGGCGCCGCCTTCGACAACCCTGAGCTCCTGGTCGCCGTCGTCGTCGGCGATGGCGAGGCCGAGACCGGACCTCTGGCCACTTCTTGGCATTCCAATAAATTTTTGAACCCCATCCGCGACGGGGTGGTACTGCCGATCCTCCATCTCAACGGCTATAAGATCAACAACCCGACGATCCTCTCGCGCATCCCGAACGAAGAGCTCGCCTGTCTCATGCGTGGCTACGGCTGGGTACCCTATTTCGTCGAGGGCGAGGACCCCACGCGCATGCATCAACAGATGGGCGCGACCCTAGAGCAGGTCCACGACCAGATCCGAGCGATCCAACAAGAGGCGCGTACGACCGGTAAAACCCAGCGCGCCCATTGGCCGATGATCGTCCTGCGCACCCCCAAGGGCTGGACAGGGCCCTCCGAGGTCGATGGGCACAAGGTCGAGGGCTTTTGGCGTGCACATCAGGTGCCTCTCGCCGATGTCCATGAAAACCCAGAACATCTGCGCCAGCTCGAAGACTGGTTGAGGAGCTATCGACCCGATGAGTTGTTCGACGCCGAAGGGCGCCTCATCCCCGAGCTTAAGGCGCTTGCACCCAAGGGGCAGAGACGTATGAGCGCTAACCCCCATGCAAATGGTGGACTGTTGCGCCGCGCCCTGCGCCTACCAGACTTTCGGGATTATGCCATCCCCGTTCCCAAACCTGGCACGACCCACCATTTCAATACTAAACCCACAGGCACCCTGTTACGCGATGTGATGGTCAAGAATCCGACCAATTTCCGCGTCTTTGGCCCAGACGAAAACACCTCGAACAAGCTCGATGCGATCTATGAGGCGAGTAAAAAGCTGTGGTTATGCGACTTTCTACCTGAGGACGCCGATGGCGGCGAGCTGGCGCCTGACGGTCGGGTCATGGAAATGCTCTCCGAGCATACCCTCGAGGGCTGGTATGAGGGTTATGTGCTCACCGGTCGCCACGGATTTTTTGCGACCTATGAGGCCTTCGTCCATATCATCGACAGCATGTATAACCAGCATGCCAAATGGTTGGCGATCAGTCGCGAGATCCCCTGGCGCGCCCCGATTGCATCATTGAATCTTTTGATCACCTCGACCGTCTGGCGCCAGGACCACAATGGATTTACCCATCAGGATCCAGGTTTTTTGGATGTGGTGATCAATAAAAACCCGCGGGTGACGCGCATCTATCTGCCGCCGGATGTCAATTCCCTGCTTTCGACCGTCCATCATTGTTTACAGAGCCGAGACGACATCAATGTTATCGTCGCAGACAAACAGAACCATCTCCAATACCTAGACGTGGATGCCGCGATCAAACACTGCACCAAAGGGATCGGGATCTGGGAGTGGGCGAGCAATGACCAGGGGGCCGAACCAGATGTGGTGATGGTCGGCTGCGGTGACATCCCGACCAAGGAGGCACTCGCCGCCACCGCCCTATTGCGCGAGCATTTTTCCGATATTAGGATCCGCTTCATCAATGTAGTGGATCTCTTCAAGCTCCAGCCGCCGCGTGAGCATCCGCATGGCCTGTCCGATGCGGATTTCGATAGCCTATTCACCAAGGATAAGCCGATCATCTTCAATTTCCACGGCTATCCCTGGCTGATCCATCGCTTAGCCTATCGGCGCACCAATCACAAAAACCTCCATGTGCGTGGCTATAAGGAGAAGGGCAATATCAATACCCCATTGGAACTTGCCATCAACAACGAGATCGACCGCTTTAGTCTGGCCATCGATGTCATCGACCGTGTCCCCAGGCTCCAGGTCGCTGGCGCGCATATCAAAGAAAAACTGCGCGACATGCAGATCGAGTGCCGCAACTATGCCTATGAGCATGGGATCGACAAGCCCGAGTTCGATCAATGGGCGTGGCCATTCTAAGCCATACATTGCAGGATCTTAGGGCTTGACTTTTTCCAAGACCTAGACAAAGCCTCCCTCCCGATGCTGCGGGAGAGAGGATCGAGGTATAAAAGAATGGCAGCGTAAGTATCATCAATCCATTTTGTTTCAATCGAAAACCTTCTGTTGAGAAGGTGTCTCCATCAATGAATACCATAAATAAAGATTTCAGAAAATTCTATTATTCTCATCTTTAACGGCAAAGAGCATTTTCATGCCGCTTTACCGAAGCAAGGAGAGGACTCAGAAAAATTAGAATTGCACATCTTTCCATAAGTCCGGCTGTTCGGCATCGGCGGGAGGATGGCCGTCGTAAACCAGGTTTTGCCGGCGCTGGAGATAAACGTCGCGCACAAAGGGATAGGGATCCCAGGCAATTGTCTCCAAAAGCCGAGTGGTCTTGAGCAGATCGGCACGCTGGTCGATCACTTTTAGGTCGGCAGAAGTCCAGCGCACCCAGTCATCCCTGATCCAAAACACGGGATCGAGAAATAGGTCGGCTCCCATGCCGATCGATTCACGCATTGTGCTCGGACCCAGCAGGGGCAAAACCAGATAGGCGCCAGGTTCAACCCCCCAATAGCCCAGGGTTTGACCGAAATCCTCCTTGTAGCTCGGCAGACCGACATTGGTAGCAACATCGACAAATCCCAAAAAACCAACGGTCGAATTGATGAAGATACGCCCGACGTCACTACCTGCGCGTGCCATCTTGAACTGCAGGACATTATTTACAGCCGAGCCAACATCAGCGAGATTGTTAAAAAAGTTAGTAATCCCGCGATTGACCGGCTCAGGTGTCAGTCTTTGGTATGCGCGCGCAACCGGCTGAACCAAGCTATGGTCAAAATCGCGATTAAAACGAAAGACCACTCGGTTAAAGGGTTCTAGAGGATCGCGCGGATTGGGGACACGTTCAGGCTGTGATGTACAGCCAACTAAGAGCATCAACAGTGTCAGGGAGGCTGCGGCTGCGCGTTGCCGCCAGGTTCGATGCAGAATCGTCACTCGATGAATCCTATTCGGTGACTCGAAAGATGTCAGTCATCCTATCACAGGTCATCCTACCCCAGAGATATCTGCGACACTCCAGTGTTCCTCTCTCCCCCCTATCCTAGCCGACCGCCCTTTCTCAACAATGTGTCCTCTGAGCGTTCCTGTTCCTCTGTTCATGGCATCGGTATCTTGCCATTGGCAGAAACAGCGCCGCAACCTATGCTGTCGCCATGAACGACCGATCCGATATCACCCCCAACATCGCCCAGCGCTTTCGCGGTTTTCTACCCGTGGTGGTCGATGTCGAGACTGCGGGCTTTGACCCCCAGCGTCATGCCTTGCTTGAGATCGCCGCGGTCATCATTCGCATGGGGCCGGATGGCCTCTTGCAACCTGGGCCGATCCTTGCCTGTCATGTGTTGCCCTTTCCCGGGGCTGAGCTTGACCCGCGTGCCCTGGCCTTTACCGGGATCACCGATCCACATCACCCCTTTCGCGGTGCGGTCACTGAACGCGAGGCCTTGGAACACATCTGCGCCCCCATCCGCAAGATGCTCAAATCAACGGGTTGCAAACGCGCTATCCTGGTCGGACACAACGCCCATTTCGACCTGACCTTTATCAAGGCCGCAGTCGAACGCACAGGCTACAAGCACAACCCTTTTCACAGCTTCAGCGTCTTTGACACCGTTAGCCTTAGCGGCTTGATGTTTGGGCAGACGGTACTAGCGAAGGCAGTCAGGGTAGCGGGGTTATCCTGGGATGCGAGCGAGGCACACTCTGCAGTCTATGATGCCGAGCAGACTGCCCGTTTATTTTGTTTTATCGTGAACCGCTGGCAGGCACTTGACCGCGAACGCCTCTGGGAGCGCGCCCTCCAGGACAATGGCTCAAGCGCTTAGTAAAGCAGCGCCCACCGATGACGCAAGGCACTCAATCCTGGCCTCCTGCCTTGGCAACCGCCTGCTCTAGCATGGGTTTCAGTTCGCCGCGGGCATGGAGCTCCAGGGTAATGTCACAACCGCCGATCAATTCGCCATTGACATAGATCTGGGGAAAGGTCGGCCAATTGGCAAAACGCGGCAGGTTTTCGTAGATCTCTGGGTCTTGTAGGACATTGACGTAGGCGAAAGGGACGCCGCAGTCCTTAAGGGCCTGGGCTGCGCGCAGCGAAAAGCCACACTGCGGGAACTGCGGCGTTCCCTTCATATAGATCACCACCGGATGGTTGCGGACCTGTTCGGCGATACGTTCCAAGACATCCATGACAACACCTGTAAATGTTGAATTTCGGGGCCGAACTGGACACTGAGCTCAAGATCGGTGAGCTCAAGATCGGGCTGGGCAGTCCCCTTTTCAAGTTGTCAGCCGACCGCCAACAGGGTTCTATCTTTTTACAAGATGCCCCTGTCAACCTGCAAATATGTACCTAGGACGCTCGCCATGACCGATTGGCCGACTGGATTCATGGTTATCCAGGGCAACCGTATGGAGGAACTGCGCTCGCTCATGGTGGCCTGGATGGGCCGCTATCCGCTGAAGCCGCTCGAAAACGAGGTGATCCTGGTACAAAGCAATGGGATCGCTCAATGGCTCAAACTTGCCCTGGCAGCCATGCCCGATGGCACACTAGCAGGTGGTCAAGGGATCGCTACAGCCTTGGAGGTGACGCTGCCGGCGCGTTTCGTCTGGCGCGTCTATCGCGCTGTGCTCGGCGCGCTACCGGAGAGCTCACCCTTTGACAAGGGTCCGCTGGTTTGGCGGATCTATCGCTTGTTCGCCTGGCTAAACGATCCCGATTCGTTACCTGAGCAGGGGCCAAACCTGGAGGCATTGTCGCCCCTACGCGCCCTGCTCGAACGCGCAGATGGAGTGACAAACGCGCGTCGGCGCTATCGGCTTGCTGAGCATCTCGCAGATCTATTCGACCAATATCAGGTCTATCGCGGCGACTGGCTGGAGGCCTGGTCAGGCGGCGATGACATCCTCATCCGCGCCAACGGCGAACGGTCTGGGCTTCCGCCCGATCTGTCCTGGCAGCCGGCATTATGGCGGGCGCTCTCCACCGATATCCTCGCCTCCCTAACAAAAGGGACAGACAAATTTGCAGGATTGACTAAGGCCAGCCGCGTTGCCGTCCATCGCGCTTTTTTAGCCGAGGCACATACCTTAAGCCCGCGTTTCCAATCCGCTTGTCTGCCGCGGCGGGTGATCGTCTTCGGCCTCTCTGCCCTGCCTCAGCAGACCCTAGAGGTCCTGGATGCAGTTGCTCGGGTCTCCCAGGTGCTCCTGTTCGTCCTTAATCCCAGTCGCCATTATTGGGGCGATCTGATCGAGGGGCGCGATCTGTTTCGCCGTCCCTATAAGCGCAACTCAGCACGCAAGCTGCCCAAGGATCTGGATGAGACCAGCCTCCATCTCCACGGCCATCCGCTATTGGCGGCTTGGGGGCGGCAGGGGCGCGATTATCTGCGTCTGCTCGATGCCCATGATGAGCGTACCCGCTATGAGACCCATTTCACCGATCTTGCGGGGAGAGCAGAGGGTATCGATCTGTTTGCCTCACCTGGCACGGGTTGTCTGCTCCATCAGCTCCAGGACGACATCCTAGAGCTGCGCTCGCTCACCGAGCGCCAGCACCTCCAGTCGGTCATCGACCCTGAGCGCGATCGCAGTCTTGAATTCATCGTCGCCCATCATCCCCAGCGCGAGGTCGAGGTCTTGCACGATCGACTGCTTGCCGAGCTGGACCAGGCGGCGACGAGCGCACGACCGCTCGAGCCGCGCGAGGTACTGGTGATGGTGCCCGATATCTCCATATATGTGCCGCATATCCAAGCGGTCTTCGGCCGCCTGGAGCGGGATGATCCACGCTATATCCCCTTTAAGATCACGGATCAGAGCGAGCGCCGGCAAAACCCGTTGCTGATTGGCTTCGAGCATCTCATCAACCTGCCACATGCCCGCCTCACTGTCAGTGAGGTCTTGGATTGGCTCGACATCCCAGCGTTTCGCGCTCGCTGCGGGCTCGACGAGACAGCGCTCGCGACTCTGCATCATTGGATCGGCGGGGCCAATATCCGCTGGGGATTGAATGGCGAACACCGGACTGCCCTGGGATTCCCCGAGGGTTTGAGCCAGCATACTTGGCATTTTGGCCTCGAGCGCCTGCTGCTAGGTTTTGCCAATGGGTCTGCCGGGCCCTGGCGGGGAATCGAACCCTATGCAGCCATCGGCGGACTCGAGGCGGCGCTCTTGGGCCCGCTGACCGAACTGATCGCGCGCCTACGGCATTATTGGCGCATCTTGAGCCAAGCGCGCCCCGTCTCGGACTGGGCGGAGCTGGTCGCGGCCCTGCTCGATGATTTTTTCGTTGAGACCAATGAGACAGAAGCGATCACGCTCGTCCGCATCATGCAGGCACTCGACGACTGGGCCGCCGAATGTGCCCAGGGCGGATTGGGTGATGAACCCCTCCCCTATGAGGTGTTTTGCGATGCATTCTTGCCGCGTCTCGACCAGCACCATTTGCAACAACACTTCGTCGGAGGGGCAGTCAATTTCGCGACCTTGATGCCGATGCGGGCCATCCCATTCCGCCAGATCTGGATTCTAGGGCTCAACGACGGTGACTATCCGCGCCAACGTCGACCTTCAGATTTCGACCTGATGGCCACCGACTACCGCCCGGGGGATCGCTCGCGGCGCGATGATGATCGCTATCTCTTGCTTGAAGCGCTCCTGTCGGCGCGGGACAAGCTCGTCATCAGTTGGGTCGGACGCGATAGCCACGACACCGGTCCGCGCCAGCCCTCGGTCTTGGTGACCCAGTTGCGCGATCATCTCGCTGCGGGCTGGCGCTTGCCTGCGGGTCATGGGGGCAGCCTGGTCGAGGCCCTGACCACCGTCTATCCGCTGCAGCCTTTCAGCCTGTCCTATTTCAGCCCTCAGGCCAGCCCGCGGATCTTTACCTATGCCGAAGAATGGCAGGCCGCGCACGGATCGGGTGCCGAAGCCAAGACGGCCGAGAGGGCGCTCGCACCCTGGCGACCGGAGTCTCCGATCCGTCTGGACGAGCTTGCTGCATTTCTCCAATCGCCGGTCGATGCCCTCTTTCACCAACGGTTGCGCGTCCCTCGTGCCGATACCGCCCGTGCGCCCCTGGATGTCGAGCCATTTGCCCTTACTGGGCTCGAGTTCTGGCAGATCAGGGAGACGCTGATCGATCGCTGCTTCGTGCCAGGACTGAACCCTGATGAGCTCGCTGACCGCCTGCGCTCAGGCATCGCCAGCCTGCAGGCCCAAGGAAACCTCATGGACGGGCCGCTGGGCGAGATGATGGTTGCAGAGACCGCTGACGCACTAAGGGCACTCTATGCTAACTGGTCAGCGGCCTTGTCTGCCTGGCCCAAGCATCGGGAACAACCGCTTACCATCCGGTTGGCGATCGAGACGCCGGCTGGTCTGCTGATCCTAGAAGATGATTTGTATGATCTACATCTACGCAGTGACAATGTAGGTACAGAGTTAGGTGCGGGCCAGATCGTGGTCACAGCCAGCACGCTGGACAGGGGCAAAAGATCGACCTGGAAAAACGCCATCCGCCCCTGGCTGCGCCACCTCGCTGCTCAACTCGGCGGCGAACCGGTCGAGACACACCTGCTGACCCCGGGAATCTCCTTGACCTTTGCCCCCCTACCCGCCGATGACGCCATGGCCAATCTCGAGGCACTCCTCGGCGCCTGGTGGCAAGGGATGCAAGGCCCCTTGCCAGTCGCGTTGGCAGCAGGTCTGGCCTGGATCGAACAGGGCGGCAGGGACCTGACCTGTTCAGCGGACCAGCAGCAGGACAACGGGGCTCCATCCTCGATCGATGAGAATGCATGGCGCACCCAGCCTGCCTGGGACGAGGCAGACCGTGCCTTTCGCAATCAAGATCTTGCCCATAGCCGCCACCTGCAACGCTGCTACCCCGATTTCGGGACGCTTTGGTCGCAGGGTGCCTTCGCCAGTTGGGCCCATCTGCTGTATAGCAGGCTCTATACTGCGCTTCAGGACGCGTTTGCCTCACTGCCGCGGGGCAAGGGGCAGCCAGGCTGAGACATTACGGAGGGGACGCAAGCGGGCGCAGGCTTGATGCATGGCACCACACCCCGGACCCGGGATTTGACGTCCTCCCCGCCCTGAAGGACGGGCTTTGACGCGCACTGGGTTAGCATGCTGTGCCTCACTGATCTCTAATATTGATAAGAAACACATGCTTTTGAAATTGAGTGAGCTGTCCAGATGTCGTGGGCATGGAAAGACGAGACATGAGATTGCTGCCGTTTGCGGCGCGCGAAGAGCGGCGGCGTAGCTGGAGGTATGAAGCGATAGGCGCGCAGAGGGGATTGTTGGGCGCAGGGGTGTTCGACATCTGCAAAGGCTATGGGCGCGAAGGGGCCCAAGGGCAAGGGGGGTGGGCGCAAGGTGGGCGAGAAGCGGGCGCTCTTATGCGCCGGCGATCAAGACGCCCGAGATTCGCGTCACGCACCGTCGCGAAGGCCTGTCGGTGATCTCGACGGTGGCCAACCGCGGCAAGGTGCGTCGGAAGGCGTTCGCGGGGGCGATGAACGCAATCACGGCTGCAGTTTTACCAGTTCGAGACAACGATAGATATGGCTGAAGATCTCGAGCGCACCGGCAATGACCCGCTCTGGGACCAAGAGACCCTCAGCGGCGGATTCATTCAGCCCGGTCGTAAAAATACGCCAGGCGGCAGCGGTTTGCAAACCATGAAAATCGAGGAGGCGGGTGCCGCCCACGGTGTCGCCGAGCCGCCGACGCAGATGGCGGGCAATGGTGTGTCCACCCAGGGTCGAGCCCTCGACGACATACAGCCCGCCGATGGCATAACTGAGGTCTACAGGTAGCAACGGCGGAGGGATCACCCCTATCTGGTGGGGACGCCAGAGCAGCCCTTGCTCTCTGAGGTCCTCGATAAGGGCGGGCAACTTCGGACGTAGACCCAGACGTGTGCGTATGGCGTCATCGATCTGGCTATAGAGCATCTCTTCGATCGGGGCATGGATGCTGGCAATCACCCGCAGATAGCGGCGGTAATCCTCCAGGGTTACGCCCTCCGAGACCAGGGATGCCATCAGATCAAGGCGTTCGACCTCAGCGTGGATGGAGGCCGTGGCTCGGCGCAAGGCAAGCGCCAGATCGATCGGTGGTTCAGTCATGAGGGGATCTCCAAGGCCAATCCGCTACCGATCCATCGAGACTCTAGCTGAGCGCCGGCCTCCCATTGGCCTAATTCGAACGCATCGCCCCAAATCCAGGCGATGAGCGGACGCACTTGGCCAGGGTTGGCGCTAGTCCAGAATAGCTCTCGCCCTACCCTGCCGGCAGGTGCCAGTATGCCGCTTTCAGACAAACGTCGCTGAACCTGACGGGCCACTGCTGCACCCGAGTCTAGGATCAGGATCTGGGGGCCGGCGAGTGCCTGGATTACCGGGCGCAGCAGCGGATAATGGGTACAGCCCAGCACCAGGGTATCGGCGCAATGGGCGAGCAACGGCTCGAGATAATCCTCCAGCAGGGCACAGGTCGCGGGGCCATCGAGGTCTCCGGATTCGATGCGCTCGACCAGGCCTGGACAGGGTTGGAGCAGGATCTTGGACTGGCCGGCGAAACGCTCGACCAACTGAGCTAGATTGGGACTTTCCAAGGTCCGGCGAGTGGCCAAGACCCCGATCACGCCCGAGCGTGTGCGCTCGACCGCCGGCTTGATCGCCGGTTCCATCGCAATCACCGGGATGGGATAATGCGCGCGCAATAGTTGTACAGCCGCGCCCGTAGCAGTGTTACAAGCAACTACGATCGCCTTCGCGCCCTGTCCAAGCAGAAACTCGGTGATCGCCAGGGCGCGAGCGGCGATCACCGCAGATGGCTTGTCGCCATATGGGGCATAGGCCGAGTCGGCGACATACAATAGATCCTCTGCGGGCAGGAGCCGGCGGATCTCGCGCAAGACCGTCAGCCCGCCAACCCCCGAATCGAAGACACCAATAGGCGCATCAGCGTTTGGACTAGAGGAGAAAAGGGCGTCTGACACCAGGCTCATCCTAGGGACCTCGGGTCTGCGAGCAGGACCATACGCACCAGGTCAGCCAGCGACTCGGCCTGCATCTTTTCCATTACCCGCGCCCGATGGACCTCGACCGTTTTGGTGCTGACCCCAAGCAGGGCGGCGATGTCTTTGTTGGACTTGCCCTCGGTCACCATCACCATGACCTCGTGCTCGCGTGGGGTCAATTCTGCTAGACGACGGATGGTCTCGGCGCGGGCCAGGCGCTCGTTACGCAACCGTTGATCATGGTCGAGTGCCTGGCGGATGCTGCGCAAGAGGTCTTCATCATGAAATGGCTTCTCGATGAAATCGAGCGCGCCCGCTTTCATCGCTCGCACCGCCATCGCAATATCGCCGTGACCGGTAATCAGGATCACCGGAATCCCGAAACCTTCGCGGGCGAGCAGCGTTTGCAGTTCAAGCCCGCTCATCCCCGGCATGCGCACATCGAGCAATAAACAGCCGGCGCGTCCAGGATAATAATCGGCCAAAAAGGCGCTGGCCGAGGCATAGGTCTTGACCGGCAGACCTGTCGATTCGATCAGCCATTGCAGCGAGGTGCGCATGGCCTCGTCATCATCGACGACGAATACGGTGGGTTCAGCGGTCATCTCGTTCATCCACAGGGTTGGCCAGCGCCTGCGCGGGCACTGGCGCAAGCGGCAAGCGGATATGAAAGGTCGCGCCCTGCTCAGGGATCGATTCGGCCCAGATCCGCCCCTCATGATTTTCGATGATGGTCTGGCTAATGGCTAGCCCCATCCCCATGCCACCTGTCTTGGTCGTCACAAAGGGCGCAAAGACCTTCGGACACTGTTCGGGATCGATCCCTGGTCCGGTGTCGGCGACGGCAAGACGCGCCCAAGCACCCTCACGCCAGGTCCTGATGCCAAGGCGCCTTGCACCTGCCGGGCATGATTCCATGGCATCGAGCGCATTGGTGACCAGGTTGAGTAAGACCTGTTCAATCTGCACCACATCGACAAGGACCTTCAGGGGTTCAGGCAAAAGCTCGAGCGCAACCCCAACCCCTAGCTGGTTGATCTCAAACGCCAGAAAGGTGCAGACCTCGTGCACCAGCTGATTGAGATCGGCCTCGGCCCGTACCGGTGGCTGTTTGCCGACCAAGGCGCGCAGACGCTTGATAATCTCGCTGGCCCGCTGGGCCTGGGCAATGATCTGATGCATGGCCTCGATCAATTCTTCGGGCCGGCCCTGACCAGTGTGCAGGCGGCGACTACAACCATTGGCATAGTTGATGACGGCAGATAGCGGCTGATTGAGCTCATGCGCCATGCCGGTGGCGATCTCGCCTAGGGTACTCAAGCGGCAGACATGGACCAATGCGGCCTGATGTTGGCGGGCCTCTTGTTCAGCGCGACGTACAGCGGTGATATCGCGCGCATAGATGTTGACATAGCCAAGATCGCGGATCGGCGCAAGCAGTATGGCATAAATCTGGCCACCGACCTCGAGCTCGCGCTCCAATGGCCGACCGAGCACCAAGGCGGCTTTGACTGCATCCGCCCAATCTTCAGGCAGCAACCAGCCCGTCTCGCTGCCCCAAGCGCGCACGATCGTATGGCTGGCTGGATTGGCATAGACCAATGATCCCGTCGCGCTGACCCGCAGGATGGGGTTGGGGCTTTCGCTCGCCAGACGCGCCAGACTCTTGATCTCCTGTTCAGCTTGCTTGCGGCTGCTGATGTCATGGATATACAGGGTAAAAAAACGTGCGCCGACCTGCTCGATGGGCGCGATTGAAAGCTCGACCGGAATCTCACGTCCTGCCGCGTCCAAGGCAAGCAATTCCTCCCGCCCTTGAGGGGCAAGATAGCGGTGTAGCGAGCGGTCAAGCAGACGCCTAAAGGCCGGGCGGGCAAGATCGGCCAAGAAACGTTCGGCAAAGATCACGCCCAGGGCTTGGGAACGTTCGATACCGAATAGACGTTCGGCTGCGGGGTTATATTCGATGATTCGCCCGTCATGATCCAGGGTCACAATGGCGTCGAGCGATGCCTCCATCATCGCTGCCTTGAGCGCCTCACGCTCGCGCAATTCTGCCTGATAGCGCCGGCTCATCTCCTCGCGCGCCGCGAGTACGAGCTGGGTAAAATGCTGAATCCATTCCTCAAGCAGGATGAGCTGGTTGCCCGCACGTGCAAACCCCGGTTCTGGGATGCCCAAGGCACGCTGGGCGAAGCGGGTCATCCGCTTGAGGATGCTGTTAAGCCGCGCTGAGACCAGATAAAAGAGAGCGGTAAAGACCAGGACAAAGACGACAGCGGCATAAAAGCGCTGACGGCGTTCGAAGATACGCACGTGGTGCGACATTTTTTCCACCCGCGCCTGAGAGACCAGGGTCGCAAACGACAGCTTGGAATCCGGCGCGATATAGTCATCCAATGACTGTGCTGTAATCACATAGCTCGCGGCCCAGTCGGACAGATGCGAAGCCACGGGTATGGCTTGGGGATCAAGGCTAGCAAGCAGGCGCTGATCGGTGTCATCGACCAGGGCTACAGCAGCGCTCCCAACATCCAGTCCATGCTGCGATGCAGCAAGCAGGGCGGCATCGATCGGTACGATTGCCACGAGATAGCCGATCTCTTTGCCCGGGGCATCCTTGATTGCCTCGGCCACGACCAGATAGAGCTGTTGTGCCAAACGCTCGATGAGGATAGATCCGGGGTGCGCTCCAAACCAGCGTTTTGGGGCCCGGCCCTGCAGATCCAGGGCGATAGGAACGGTGCTGGTTTGAAAGATCTCCCAGATAGCCCCATCCAGACCGGTCAACAAGAGATGCGTAGGCGGATTGAGACCGTCGCGCATGAAGGGCTCACTAAGCCAATCTGGATAAGCGCCTCGATGG
Organism: Caldichromatium japonicum; assembly: GCF_011290485.1. GTDB lineage: Bacteria > Pseudomonadota > Gammaproteobacteria > Chromatiales > Chromatiaceae > Thermochromatium > Thermochromatium japonicum. The sequence continues at coordinate 1,462,052 of NZ_CP048029.1, forward strand.
ATGGTTGGCTGAGTAGCACCAGAGCCTGCCAGCCAGTCACTGCCCTGCAGATAATCGGAAAGCCAGCGAGTGTGGGCCAACAGACGTATGACCGCAGCATAGCTGGCGAGATAGCGCTCAAACCGGATCAGGCTCTCGCGCGCGCGCAGCTTAAGCTGTACCGCAAGCTCGCGATCAAAGATCTTATCGACCTGGCGGCCTTGGATCTGATCGAGCGCCGCCCAGACAGCAAGCCCAGTGGCCAATCCCACGCCGACAGCGATCCAAGGCAGGGGAACCCGTCGCAAAAGACGGACGAGAAATGGTTTAATACGTATCCGCGCTGCGCCCATCGCCTATTGGCGATCCCCCGCCTGATCGCTCAAGCGCAACGTAATCGCCCGCGCAGTGGTCTGCTGCAGGGCCAGTTTCCCCAAAAACCATTGAGCCGACGTCAACACAACCATGTCATTTCACCTTTCGCGAGCCAAAAAACCTTCAATCCTGCGCCGTCTCGGCGCCTTCTTCTACGATATGCTCCTGCTGCTAGCGATCTTGATGATCGCCAATGCCATCATCGTGATCCCCTACGAGGTGATCAACGGCCACCCGCTATATGAGCATTTGCTCCCCTTGACCCTGATGCGCTTGTATCTGCTCACTGTAATCGGTGGGTTTTATGTCTATTTCTGGACCCATGGCGGCCAGACCCTAGGGATGCGGGCCTGGCGTTTGATGGTGGTCAGCCAAGATGGCGGGCCGGTGCGTTTCGATGCTGCAGTCAAGCGCTTTGCCTGGTCGATCGTCAGCCTCATCCCGCTGGGCTTAGGGCTGTGGTGGAGTCTGTTCAATCGGGACCGACTGGCCTGGCATGACAGCAAATCGAACACCCGCGTCATCCTGCTCGATAAGGAATCAGCAGGTCAGCCTACCCCAGCCGTCTAAGTAGGATCAGAGCGGTAGTACACAGGAGCACCGGCGGGGCTAGAGCAGCCAGCGCCGGGCTCATCCCTAGCAGAAGGGACGCATAGGCTAGGGTACGACTGATCAAGTAGTAGATCAGCCCGATCAGGGTAGCAACCAGCATCCTTCGCCCGAGGCCCACGGTGCGTGCCGACCCTAGCAACAAGGGGATGGCAACCAAGATCATCGACAGCGACACCAGGGGATGTAACACCTTATTCCAAAAGGCGACTTCATAGACCCGGGCATCTTGTTTATTGATCTTCATAAAATCGATATAGGCATAGAGCCCCCAGACGGGCAAGGCCTGAGGATCGGCGATAATGACCCGCAGGAGTCCAGGATCGATCATGGACTCCCATTCAGTGCGATCGAGATGTTCGACCCTGACCCCTTCAGCGCTGACCAGGCTGCGCGCGATCCCCTCCAACACCCACCGGCCATTCTGATAACTGGCCCCCTCGGCATAGGTAGACTCCAGCACCCCCTTCACTGGATCGATCCGATAGATCGAGATATCGCGCAGGTGGGTTCCAGAGCGGATCTCGCGGATATTGACATAGGCCCCCTTGTCGATAGCCCAAAGGCCATAGGGCGTCAATTGTGCGGCCTCACCTGAAAGCGCCTGGCGTTTGAGTTCTACCCCGCGTTGTTCCGCACTGGGGGCAATCAGCTCCCCCAGCGCGAACACCACGAGCGCAAGGACGAGTCCACCTAACAAGGCCGCCCCCGTCAGTTGGCCGACCGAGACGCCAGCCGCCCGCAGTGCGACAAGTTCCGACCGGCTCGCCAATGCGCCCAACCCGAGCAGCGCCCCGATCAGGGTCGAGATGGGAAAGATCTGATAGAGATAACGCGGCAGACGCAGCAGCATAAAGAGCAAGGCCTCAGCAGGGCCATAGTCGCCCCTACCGATGGCATCGAGTTCATCGGCCAGCAGCAACACCCCAAGCAACGGCAGGAGAGCACCCAGGGTCAGTAGGGTCCCCCTGATTACCGAACCCGCTAGATAACGATCGATGATGCGCATCTACGCCTAATCCATGGCCGCCCACCCGACGATCTGGCGTTGGCCCTTGGAGAACTCCACGCCAACCTCCAGCACCTTGACATTTGAGGCCGATACTTCGCCGCATAGTCGCGGGCCTGAAGCGACGTCCATGCCTCGCCGGTCGGTTGGTCGCCTTCAATGACCTTGAACCCAAAGATCCAAATAAGATCCCCACGGATTGTGAGATCACATTGCCCCTGCTTGGAAACATCCTCAGCGAGGCTGTCTAGCCCCATGGCGGCCAGATGGCTGTCAAAGACACTGGCGTAATCTGTTGCGGAGCGGGATAGCGGAGGCATGTCTCAATCATACATGACAACGACATAAAACATGGCCGGCATTGCGTTTTTATTGATAAGAAACACATGCTTTTGAAATTAAGTGAGCTGTCCTGATGTCGTGGGCATGGAAAGACGAGACATGAGATTGCTGTCGTTTGCGGCGCGCGAAGAGCGGCGGCGTGGCTGGAGGTATGAAGCGATAGGCGCGCAGAGGGGATTGTTGGGCGCATGGGTGTTCGACATCTGCAAACGCTATGGGCGCGAAGGGGCCCAAGGGCTCAAGGACGAGAAGCGGGCGCTCTTATGCGCCGGCGATCAAGACGCCCGAGATTCGCGTCACGCACCGTCGCGAAGGCCTGTCGGTGATCTCGACGCTGACCAACCGCGGAAAGGTGCGTCGGAAGGCGTTCGCGGGGGCGATGAACGCCGACATCCTGATCGACTTCATGAAGCGGCTCGTCAAGGACGCCAGGGGCAAGAAGATCTTCCTCATCCTCGACAACCTGCGCGTGCATCACACCAAGCCGGTCAAGGCCTGGCTGGCTGCATGCGCCAATCAAATCGAGGCCTCCTCCCTCCCCTCCTACAGCCCAGCACTGAACCCCAACGAGATGCTCAAGGCCACCATCACCGCGCAGGCGCCCTCCCGCGCCAAGGGCGATCTGAAGAAGGCGACCGTCAGCCACCTGCGCCGCCTTCTCAATTCCCCCCAACGCGTCATGCGCTACTTCCAGCATCCCAAGCTCCATGATGCCGCGTAATACAAGTTCATTGGTTTCGGATTAATAACAGGCGCACCTGCCAGATTTTCCCCAAAAAGAGCGTCAAGAGCAGTCCAGACGTGAAGAGCACGAGGGCAAGCAGTAAGAGGCGGGTGAGGATCGGTGAGGCAATCTCCTCTTCCGCTACGGCAGTGATCAAATACCAGTCAGAGATAGGGATCGTGGAGAGGTAGCCGACACGACGTAGCATCGAGTGGCCAAAGGTAAAAAAGCCCTCCGGCTCGATCGTGGGGTTCTCGCCGAGAAGCTCCGAAAGGTGTTTTCCGATCCATTCAGAGTCAAGGTGGACCAGGATGGTGAAGTTGCGGTCGACGATGAAACTTTCTGTGCTCCGATAGATGCCTGAGCGGCAGATGAGCTCCTGTGAGATCGCCTCAGTGAAGCTATCGAGTGAAATCACGCCGGTGTAGCCACGTGTTGGACTGGTCAGGATGTGGGCGGTGGACAGGATGCGTTCGTGCGTCTTCGCTTCCCGATAGAGGAGACCGACAATCATCTTTCCCGGTTCGGGGTTGTCCATGATCGCCCGATACCAGGGTCGAACCCGCGGGTCGTAGCCAGGTGGCGGTTCGTAATCGTTGATGTGGAGGATGCCGTCGATGTAGCCCGAATAGATGTAATAGATGTTGGGGTTGTGTTTTTGACTTCGCGGTAGATCCGCAGGACCTCCTTTTTCCCGGCTTCGTCCAGCCACGCGGCCTCGGCAATTTGGGGTAGGATAGAAAGCAGTTGCGCGGTGTTGCGCAATTCGCGAAAGTAGCCATCAACAAAGGTAGCGGTCGCCTGGTTACGCTCTTTGAGGTATTGCTTGGCACGATCGTACTGCTCGGGAAAATAGAGACAGCGCGATTGCTCTGGCTAAAACAAGGGTAAGAAAAAACGCCATGAGGAAAACGGTGAGCGCAATCGTGCGCTGCAACCGTTTTCGCGTACCCGAACCGGCGACGTGACAGAATATCGGAGCCATGCTCCGCATCTCGTGGTACACTGTAGGCCGCACACTGACCCCAGAGAGGCCGCCACGCATCGTCCGCATCGACAGTGCGCCTCAGGGCGACCAGGACGCTGCTAAGGGTGTCTAACACATCCATACCGTCGACTGCGTTACCCAATGGGAAGATGGTCGCCACCTGCGAGAAGATCGCGGAAGTTTATCCCCTGACCGTCGTCGTAGCGCTCTCGACGCCTTTGCGTTCCGCATCCTGGGCTTTCATGCCGACAATGGCCCAAAATACATCAAGCACAGGGTCGCCTGCATGCTCGATAAGCTGGTGGTGGAGTTTAGTGCAATTGTGTCTGCACCATTCCAACAACCATGGTCTGGCAGAAACCAAGAACGGGGCAATCATCCGCAAGCACCTGGGCTGCAGCCACATCCTGCAGCGCTTTTGGTTTTGGGATTGGGGCGTGGGCCTTATACTGTGCGGTCAATCGCTCTCATCCAAACCTATCCAAGACGAGGAGACCCATGCACAACGGCATCAGCCTAACCCAATTCATCATCGAGGAGCAGCGCCATATCCCAGGCGCGACGGGCGATTTCACCTCGCTGCTCAATGATATTGTCACCGCCTGCAAGGTGATCAGCAACCTGGTCAACCACGGTGCCCTGGTCGGTATCTTGGGCACCGCCGGCACCGAGAACGTCCAGGGAGAGGTGCAGAAAAAGCTTGATGTCCTCTCTAATGAGATCTTCATCAAATCTAACGAATGGGCGGGGCACTTGGCGGCCATGGCCTCAGAGGAGATGGACAGCATCTATCCCATCCCAGATAAATATCCGCGCGGCAAATATCTCCTGACCTTCGACCCGCTCGACGGCTCATCCAACATCGATGTCAATGTCTCAGTAGGGACCATTTTCTCGATCCTGCGGCGGCCAGGCGGCGGCGAGGTCAGCGAGCGCGATTTCCTCCAGGCCGGTACCCAGCAAGTGGCCGCCGGCTATGCCATCTACGGCCCGGCTACCATGCTGGTGCTCACCACTGGCAACGGGGTCAATGGCTTTACTCTGGATCAAAACATCGGCGAGTTCATCCTGACCCATCCCAAGATGCAGATCCCTGCTGATACCTCTGAGTTTGCGATCAATATGTCTAACATGCGCTTCTGGGAGCCACCGGTGCGCCGCTATGTCCAGGAATGTCTGGATGGCAAGGAGGGGCCGCGCGCTAAGGACTTCAATATGCGCTGGATCGCTTCCATGGTCGCCGATGTTCATCGCATCCTCACCCGCGGAGGGGTCTTCATGTATCCCATCGACGCCAAGATCAAAGCCAAGGGCGAGACCGGCAGGCTGCGCCTGCTCTATGAGGCCAACCCTATGTCCTTCATCGTCGAGCAGGCGGGCGGCGGGGCCATCACCGGACGTGAGCGCATCCTCGAGGTCCAGCCCGAATCCCTCCATCAGCGCGTCCCCGTGGTCCTGGGTTCCAAGAACGAGGTCGAGCGCATCCTGGCCTATCACCAGGAGGGCTAGGGGGTTGGGCAGGGGGAGTGCGCATGCTCGATGAGCTGAGGCGCGCGCCTCTACTTGCGCGCCTTGAGCCACACCAGCTCGAGCGGGTTGCCCGGCATGCCAGACGGATCAGATTGGCCGCCGGGCAATGGCTCTTTCAACAAGGCGATCCGGCGGAGTGCTTTTATCTGCTCCTTGCCGGTCAGATCCGTCTCTTTCGCCTCTCGACCGAAGGTGGCGAAAAGGTCATCGAACTGGTCGGGCCCGGCCAAACCTTTGCCGAGGCCCTGATGTGTCTCAATGCCCCGCGCTATCCGGTCTGTGCGGCGGCACTCGTCGATTCAGAGTTGATTGCAATAGAGTCTGCCGATTTTAGGGCCATGCTGGGCGAATCGGTCGAGACCTGTTTTGTACTTCTCGGGACGCTGAGCCAGCGGCTGCGTGCGCTCATCGGCGAGATCGATGCTTTGAGTCTGCATACCGCGACTAGCCGGCTTGCGCGTTATCTTGCCCTGCGCCTGCTGCCAGGAACCGATACGCTTGAACTGCCGGTCCGCAAAGCGGTCTTGGCCTCGCGCCTGTCAATCCAGCCCGAAACCTTCTCGCGGGTCATCAAATCGCTCGTTGACCAGGCTATCATTCGGGTCGATGGCCACCGGGTCCAGGTGCGCGATCGGCGCGCGCTCTTTGCTCTGGCCGAATTGGCCGATCTCCTCGACCCCGAGGCCAGCATGCTTGGCCTGCCGGTTTTACATTCCACCTGAACGGACGTTCTGGCCCGAACCGGTGGGTGTATGCAGTGCGCAAGGCGCATCTACGTCTGTGGTTGGACTGAAGGCCGGCAGTCAGGGACCGCCATCGCCACCCAATCATTTAGGAGAGCCCCCCATGAGAGGTTCGTTCTTGCCATTGTTCCTGTTCGTCTTTCTGATCCAAGGCGCTGTGTTCGCCGACGACCAGGCGTTGCGGCAAAAGGCGCTGCAAGCGGGTCTGGCCCCCTTGCCGGCAGTGGCACCCGAGGCGGCAGACAATCCCGTCACCCCTCAGAAGATCCAGCTCGGCAAGCGGCTGTTCTTTGAGCCGCGGCTGTCCAAGAGCGGTCTGATCAGCTGCAATACCTGTCACAACCTGGGGATGGGCGGCGACGACAACCTGCCGACCTCCGTGGGTCACGGCTGGCATAAAGGACCGCGTAATGCCCCGACCGTCTATAATGCCGCCTTCAATCGCGCCCAGTTTTGGGATGGGCGCGCTAAGGACCTCGAGCAACAGGCCAAGGGCCCGATCCAGGCCGCCGCCGAGATGGCCAATACCCCCGACCAGGTCGTGCAGATGCTCAAAAGCATGCCTGAATATGTCGCCTGGTTCCGCGAGTCATTCCCCAGTGATCCAGACCCGGTCAACTTTGACAATGTCGTCAAGGCGATCGGGGCCTTTGAGTCCAAACTCATCACCCCAGGCGCCCCTTTCGATCGCTTCCTCAATGGTGCAGACAACGCGCTCAGCCCAGAACAAAAGGATGGCCTTGCGCTCTTCATCGATCGCGGTTGCACCGCTTGTCACAATGGAGTCAATGTCGGCGGTCAGGCCTATTTCCCCTTTGGTCTAATCAAACGTCCGGGCGCCGATATCCTGCCACCCGAGGACAAAGGGCGTTTTGCCATCACCCAATCGGCCTCGGATGAATATGTCTTTCGCGCCGCACCCCTGCGCAATGTCGCACTCACCGCACCCTATTTCCATTCAGGTCAGGTCTGGGACCTGAAACAGGCTGTCCTGGTGATGGGTGCAGCCCAGCTTGGCGCCGAACTAAGCGACGAAGAGGCGACCAAGATCGCCGCCTTCTTGGGATCACTCACTGGGGTAGCGCCCGAGATCATCTACCCCAAGCTTCCGGTCGAGACCGACGAGACCCCGCGTCCGCAGCTTTGAACAAAAAGGCAATGGGGTGCGCCATGCGCACCCTACGCCGACTTTAGCAGGTGTCTAGCCGAGCGATATGCTTGGGCAAGATCGCCGAGCGCATCGAGGCTGTCGGTGAAAAGTCTGTCTTGGATTCATCCACCTGCCGATCCATCTATCACCCGCTCCCCCAGAGTTACGAGTAGGCCTAGGGGAGATATTGATGAACCGCTGACCGTCATTTTGCCGCTCGTCATTCCGGCGAAGGCCGGAATCCAGAAAACATCAGCGGGATGCAGGAGGGTCGGAGCTGTGGCTGCAAATGCATCACTGCTTACCAAGTTCTCCATCCATCAACCAAGGTTTTGAACCGATGAGCAAACCGATCATCCGTTATGCAGGCCAAGAGATCGAGGTGACCTGGGATGGGCGCCTGTGTATTCATATCGGCGAGTGCGTGTGTGCCGAGGGTGAGCTCTTTGTGAGTGGACGCGACCCCTGGTGTCAGCCAGACCTGGTCAGCCGCGAGCAGGTGCGCGCCATCATCGAACGCTGTCCGACCGGCGCCCTGAGCTATACCGATAAGACCGGTGAGCCCGAGACGGCGCCGCCTGAGAATCGCGTCCTAGTGGCCAACGACGGCCCGCTATATTTCAGCGGCGAGCTTGCAATCGAGGGGGCGCCCGAGGACATGCCCGGGGTGCAACGACGCGCGGCCCTGTGTCGCTGTGGGGCATCCAAGAACAAGCCATTCTGCGACAACAGTCACCGCGAGGCCGGTTTCAAGGATGCCGGCGCCGTGGGGTCACAAGGCACGGGCCTGCAAGAATGCGGCGGACCGCTCAAGGTGCGGGTGATCCCCAACGGCCCGCTCAAAACCGAGGGTAATCTGTCCATCTATACCGGTGCGGGTCGTCTGGCCTGGGAGGGGACGCAAACGGCCCTCTGCCGTTGCGGTGCCTCCAAAAACAAACCCTTCTGCGACGGCACCCATCGCGAGATCGGATTCAAGACCGACTGAGGGGTCCAATTGATGTGGAGAGGTAGGGTGCGCAGTGTACACCCTACCTTTTTCCGCCACGGGTGACAGTCCTCAACCTGCAGTGATCAACTGCGCCTGCCCGCATTCACCGGCGATAAGGGTCTCATAAGGCTCGACAACAGGAGCAACCCCAAGGTTGAGCTGCACACGATCAGAATGCAGGCCAGCGGCAAACAAACCATTTTTGGTCTATGCTCTGGCTCACCTCGATGATATTAATTGATCCGAAGCCTATGAATTTGTATTACGTGGCATCATGGAGCTTGGGATGCTGGAAGTAGCGCATGATGCGTTGGGGGGAATTGAGAAGGCGGCGCAGGTGGCTGACGGTCGCCTTCTTCAGATCGCCCTTGGCGCGGGAGGGCGCCTGCGCGGTGATGGTGGCCTTGAGCATCTCGTTGGGGTTCAGTGCCGGGCTATAGGGGAGGGAGGAGGCCTCGATTTGATTGGCGCATGCAGCCAGCCACGCCTTGACTGGCTTGGTGTGATGCACGCGCAGGTTGTCGAGGATGAGGAAGATCTTCTTGCCCCTGGCGTCCTTGACGAGCCGCTTCATGAAGTCGATCAGGATGTCGGCGTTCATCGCCCCCGCGAACACCTTCCAAGGCACCTTGCCCTCGGCCTTGGCGCGCCGGGCAATGTCCGGGTAGGTCTCCTCAAGCCACGTCTTGCCCGCCGGCGGGCTTTGCTCATAGGCGCGCCGAATCGGTTTCTGGGGCGTCAATCCCCAGCGCACCAAGTACTTGCCCTCCCCCTGCGGCCTGAGCTCGATGCCAAAACGGTCGAGGATCAACTGCCACAGCGCAAACGGCAGCTTCAGCTCATCCGGTGTCCCGTCGCACATGAGCTTGCGTATCTGGGCGTCCTGCTCCGCCAACAGCGCCCGCTTCTCACCCACCTTGCGCCCACCCCGCTTGCCCTTGGGCCCCTTCGCGCCCATAGCGTTTGCAGATGTCGAACACCCCTGCGCCCAACAATCCCCTCTGCGCGCCTATCGCTTCATACGTCCAGCCCCGACCTTGGCCGCCTCAACCTTGCAGGAAAGGCGTCTGCCTCGAATCCTGAGACGACGAAGCGCAGAGGAGATTCAACAGACTCGCCATTGGAAAGCCTGGCCGCCGCCTCAACGCCCAGGTCAACACCAGTCGTTTCATGCACCTGAGATAGAACGCAGCATCGACCACTTCAACCTGAATGGCGACGAACCAGCGTCCGCAGTACGCGAAACGGTCGCACCAAGAGTCTTGCCATTTCCACTCGGCAAGCGCCCAATTCCAGACACACCGCCCCGTGCCGCAGGCGCAGGTGAAGTAAACCGCCCGCTCAGGCGTCGGACAAAGGGCGATTTTGTGGGTCAGTTGCATGGCTTACTCGTTGGTGTTCTGTCGAACGCTAAACAATTTCGCTAGATTCATGAGCTAATCAGATTCAATCATGATCACTCATGACTCACCCCCTTTCTTATTGATAAGAAACACATGCTTTTGAAATTGAGTGAGCTGTCCAGATGTCGTGGGCATGGAAAGACGAGACATGAGATTGCTGTCGTTTGCGGCGCGCGAAGGGGCCCAAGGGAAAGGGGGGTGGGCGCAAAGTGGGTGAGAAGCGGGCGCTGTTGGCGGAGCAGGACGCCCAGATACGCAAGCTCATGTGCGACGGGACACCGGATGAGCTGAAGCTGCCGTTTGCGCTGTGGAGCCGGCAGGCGGTGCGGCAGTTGATCCTCGACCGTTTTGGCATCGAGCTCAGGCCGCAGGGGGAGGGCAAGTACATGGCGCGCTGGGGATTGACGCCCCAGAAACCGATTCGGCGCGCCTATGAGCAAAGCCCGCCGGCGGGCAAGACGTGGCTTGAGGAGATCTACCCGGACATTGCCCGGCGCGCCAAGGCCGAGGGCGCCGAAATCCACTGGGGCGATGAAACGGGGCTGCGCTCGGACGAGGTGCGCGGGCGCTCTTATGCGCCGGCGATCAAGACGTCCGAGATTCGCGTCACGCACCGTCGCGAAGGCCTGTCGGTGATCTCGACGCTGACCAACCGCGGAAAGGTGCGTCGGAAGGCGTTCGCGGGGGCGATGAACGCCGACATCCTGATCGACTTCATGAAGCGGCTCGTCAAGGACGCCAGGGGCAAGAAGATCTTCCTCATCCTCGACAACCTGCGCGTGCATCACACCAAGCCAGTCAAGGCGTGGCTGGCTGCATGCGCCAATCAAATCGAGGCCTCCTCCCTCCCCTATAGCCCGGCACTGAACCCCAACGAGATGCTCAAGGCCACCATCACCGCGCAGGCGCCCTCCCGCGCCAAGGGCGATCTGAAGAAGGCGACCGTCAGCCACCTGCGCCGCCTTCTCAATTCCCCCCAACGCATCATGCGCTACTTCCAGCATCCCAAGCTCCATGATGCCGCGTAATACAAGTTCATTGGTTTCGGATCAATAATGCCGCGCTCAACCTCAAACGGCTGGCAACCGCAACTGCCCTACCCGGGGCGAGTCCGTCCGGTAACGGCGGCGCTACAGCAGAGAGGGTCTCTGCCGTAGTCGGGAAAGTCACGCCTGTCAGAGACGAATGCACTCCGCATTTCGGGGCAGGAAGAGAATTGTGTGCACGTTTGTGCACTTTCTTGAGAGCAGATATAGGGTGGACGAGCGCAGCGAAGTCCACTTCCACCAAGCCAAGTCTCACAGGCCAAGGGCCTGCAAGATCTCCGGCCAGCGTTCGATCCAACCGCGCCGGTGATCGGTCCCGGCGATCATCTGGATATGGGCCTGCGGATAGTGCACCAGATAACGGGCTAGGGTGCTGGCCGGGACCTCTTGATCCTGCTCAGCGATGAGATGGAGCTGGCGGATGGTTGGAGGCAGGGGCGGTTGGTTGGAGGGATCCAGCGAACCGCTCAGCGGGCTATAGCCTCGATGCTTAGCCCAGGCTGCCACATCGAGATTGGCAGCCAGGGTGACCACGGTAGAGACCTCTGGCAGGCGGTAGGCAAGCAACACCGCCAGCACCCCTCCGCCGCTATGCCCGATCAGTATCAGTTCGCGTCCCGGCTGGGGCGGTAAGGCCTGTTGTATCGCCTGGGCAAGGCTTGCCACCACCTGTTCGCTATAGCGCCCGTGGGTCCACAACCAAGGTGTGCAACCTGGCGAACGCGCCAGGCCATGATAACAAGGGCGGCCGATCAGGATCGCTGGGTTTGGATCGCGCGCCATGAGCCTAAGGGCTAAGGGGGAAAAGGGTCCTGGGTCGGCGGCGATCTGAGTTCGCCCGATCCAAGGCCTACCGTCTCCCTCGAGATAAACATGGACGCGGGGTGCGGCGAGATCCCCATGCCAAAAGACCTTGTGTTGAAAGCCCAAGCCTTCGATCAGAGCCGAACCTACCCCCGGCGGGGTCTCGGGTACTGAGGCGCATCCCCCCAGCCCAGCCAGCAGGCCATAACTCAAACACGCCAGACGCCACCTGCCGCCCAATGGATCAGGCCTCGTCTTGAATACCCGAATCGGTGACCACGCCCCCTTGTCTGAGGCCTGTCCGCTATAGGCAACCGCGCCCCCTTCAGGTCCCCTGGATCCGGTCGTAATAGCGCGCCCGATAGAGCAGGCGCGGGGCGGGGCCATCGGTAAAGCCGGTGCGGGTGTGCAGGACATTGTTGCAGACCAGACCCCAGCCGGACTCCAGGCGCGCCTCGAAGGTCCAGGGGATGCCTTGTTGGAGTAATGATTTCAAGGCTGCGACCGCCTGCTGCGTCAAAGGGTCCTCGCGCCAGCGGATGTTGCGCGCGCGGTTGGTAAAGCGCATCTGCAGATGACCATCCGGATGGACCGCAAAGACCGGCCCTGAACGCTCGGGGCGAGGGATGTTTTCGTCGCTCTCGTTGGCGGGGATGGTCATGCACTCAGGGTGCATGAGCACACGGATGAACTCGGGGTCCTGATCGCGTAACAAGAGATAAACGATCTCCGGGTCGAGCAGACTGTTGGCACCCCCTATCTCGGCGGGTCGCACGCAATGCAGGATCAGGCCGCGGATCTGGCGCTCAGGTGGGTTGTAATAGCCGTCGGTATGCCAGGAGATGGGGAGATTGGAATACGGGATATAGTCGCGATGCCGCCGGTCGGTCTGGACGGTCAGCGAGGTGATGGCGTCCTCATCCGCACCTGGATTGTGATCAAGCCTCACCAGCCCTAGGCACCGACCCAGGGCGCGTGGGATCCCCTTATCGGGTTCGTCCCCGGTCTTACTGACATAGATCGCCATATTGGCCCGCCGGCAACGCTCTATGATCGCTGAACGCTCGGCCTCCGTTAGGCGACGCGGGTCGCAGACCTCGACGATCAACGGATCGATCTGGGTGGGCGCCTGATCGAGCTTATGCTCGCGCCAGCTTTGATAGGCAGATACATGATCGAGCGCAAAGGGGGTGTTCATCGTTTGGGTGTAATCCGCATAGATAGGGTGCGCAGATGCGGCCAAACCCTAGGCCGTGCGCGCTTGAGAGCCGGATAAAGGGCCAGACCCAATAGATCGGCCAGCAGATCAAACCAAGAGGCCTCGCGCTGAGGAAGCTCATATTGCAGCAACTCGATAAACGCCGCATAACAGATCAACCAGCCATAGCGTCTCCACGCCTGTTCTCGCCCCGGCCATCCCCCCTCGGCCAGCCAGGCCATGACCCAAAAGGCCAGGACATGATTGGCCTTGTCATAACCGAGCCCTGGTGTCGTTTTCATTGGCGTTAGGGCGAGATAGAGCACCACCAGTACACAAACGACCAAGACCAAGCGATAAAACCAGCGGATAGGGTGAGGGGGCATATCTCACATCAAGGCAGTGACAGCGCAGCGCTATTGTATCCCTTTTGCGGAGTGGATTGCTGAAGGATTGTCCAGCTCAACCGTCCCATCAGACTTACTCGTTCCTGCTCAAACGGGAACAAATCTGACTTCCTGCTTCATCGAGGCGGTTTCACGCACCAAGCACAAGCTTGGTGCGCCAGAGTCTTTCTCTCCACAGGCTTCAGGTTCGGCGGAACTCGCCGTAGGGCCGCTTAGGCGGGCCAGACCATTGGCCAGGATATTCCTGGCCGCATTCACGTCACGGTCGTGGGTTGTGCCACACTCAGGGCACGTCCAGCGCCTCACCGACAGCGGCATCTCCTCCATCACATGGCCGCACGCCGAGCACCGCTTGCTGCTTGGGTAGAAGCGATCTACTACCATCACCCACCCGCCACGCATCGCCGCCTTGTACTGCAGTTGCCGACGGAACTCGGTAACGCCCATATCGGCAATACTGCGGGCCAGATGCCGGTTGCGCGGCGTCCCGCGCACGTGCAGGTCTTCGATGCAGATGGTGTGGAAGCGTCGTGTCAGGCTTGCGGGCCAAGATTGGGAATGCGTATGCGGCAACCGTCGATATTCACCTGGTCGTTGGTGAGGGTGAAGCGATCGTGCCCGCCCTTCTTACGGAAGGTTGGGTAGCGGGCACGGTCAGCAAAGAAGCTCTTGAACGCAGCCCCCAGCTGGATGATCGCCAGCTGCGGCGCGCATTTGGTGACCTCCAGCATTCACGGAAACTGCTGCCGCTTGATCGCGTTGAGCTGTCGGCGCAGCGCCGCCTCGCTTGGCTTGGGCAGGCCGTTGTCCCGCTTCCACGCCTCATACTGCTTGCCCCACTGCTCAAGCGCCCAGTTATAGGCAAAACGCGCCACACCGCACGCCTTGGCAAAATACGTGACCTGCGCATTATTGGGATCGGGCGCGATTTTGTGCGCCATCAGCATACTTGTGCCTCCTCCACGGCGCGGTGCACGCCAGCCGTGCGCTCATCGGGAAGCAGCCGACCCTCGCGCCCCCAGCGCCGCAGCGTCTGCACGTGTACACCCAGCGCTTCGGCGGCCTCGCGAATGCTGATAAGCTTGCATTTCATAAACAAATCATTAAACGCACAACAATGGTCAAATAATTGGCGAGCAGTTCAAGCCCCTGGCCATAGGCTATGCATTGCGTACCTTCCAGCTCTGCGGACAGCCCTGAAAGCCTGCGATCAGCGGCTCTCCGTAGGCGAAACGGCTCAGTGAGCGCCTCAAGCAGAATCTGCAAGCCAGTGCCCGATCGCCGCGATCGCTCGTTCGAGACGCTCCTCCCAACCGCCCGCGATCAGTATCGCCTGAGAACCCATCTCGGCCAGGCGCGTTTGAAAGAGCGCCATCTGCCCTGCTCGGTCGCCCGGGCGATCGCGGATGCCATCGGCGATCCAAGGGACATCGATATCGGTGAGCAGGTAAAGGTCCTGGGGCAGACGCGACCTGAGCTGTTCTAACAACGGCTCGATCTCAGTGGGGACCCTGCCAAAGAAGCATTCAGACCAGATGCGGATGGTCAAAAGATCAGTGTCGCAGATGATCAACCCCTCTGGACTCTGGGCCAGGGCCTTGTCCTCCGCGGCCCGCTGCCCCCAAGCGATGGCCGGGACGTCTTCAAGCGCACAGTTTCGCCCACAGCGCAGGAGCTTGTCTTGGATATAGGCGCGGGCAAATTCGGGGACTAGGGGGACGCGAAAATGGGCGGCTAAACGCACTGCCAGGGTGCTCTTGCCCGTGGACTCGGGTCCAGTGAGGACCAAGCGGCGCGGTTTAAAAACCCCCATTCGACTATTCATGGGTGAACTATATTACTTAGGCTATTCAAGCTCGGTCTGATTGCTGGTAAAAGGGGGAAAGGGATGATGCGCGGGGCAATAGCGTTTATCAAGGACGCCGGGTTTAAACTGAGTTTTCCTCGGTTTTTCGTCCTCCAACCCAGCGGCATTATGCTGCCAATTTTTGCTTGTGCTGAGCCGTGATCCAGTCTTCCAGGAATTGTCTGGGAAAGGCGTAGCCGCGTGTGGAATGCTTTCGCCTGCGGTTGTAGAACGGCTTGATGTCATCAAAGATATCTGCCTTGACTTCGGCCTGCGTACTGTAACACCTGCCATGCACCCGTTCATTCTGCAGGCTGTGTAAGAAGCTCTCCGTCGACGCGTTGTCCCAACAATTCCCTTTGCGACTCAGCGAGCAGATCATGCCGTACTCTTGCAACTGCGCCTGAAAGGCGTGGTTCGTATACTGGCTTCCCCTGTCCGAATGGTGAATCAGTCTCGGTGCAGGCTTTCTGCGGAACCACGCTATGCTCAACCTAGCGATCACAATGTCCGCCGTCATCTGTGGCTTGATCGACCAGCCCCAGTTCCTTCGCGACTGCACCGATCGTCTGGCCAGCCTTTACCCGCTTGACCGCCAACTCCAGAAATTCTGGGTGTGTATTCCTACTTTGGTTTCTTCAACTTCGTTGCTCCTTCCAATTTACTGGGCGTTATACCTCATCCCTTGGAAGACGAAATTTTGGGGGAAGCCACTTCTGAGCAAGATCAAAATACATTCACCGGTAGCTGGGGCTATGGCGAAGGTGATCTGACCGGAAACTATACGGGGACACGCCGGCGTTCACCTTAAATGGCAATTCCCTGAGATCTGAATAGAACCCCCTTGGACCAAGACCATGCTTGACTCTAGACCATGGATTCGCCTAAGGCAGTTCATCTGTTTAGGGCGACAGCTTCTCAAAAGCGCTAGGGGTGAGATCCTGTCTGTCATTGTCCTCCCGCTTTGCTGCCTACTGCAGGCAAACGCCAGTGCCCAACCGGTCTTATCGGGTAAAGCGATTCAGACGCTAGCCGTCGATGGGCCAGCCATGCGGATAGGCCCGGCCTTTGCCTCCTCTGCTCTGCCCATCCAGGGCCCTACCCCCCAAGCTGAGCCCCCTGCATCGGGGAAGGTTTCCCAAACTGACAGTCCTTCCCCTGTTCAACTGACTCAATCCAAGCCTCAGATCAGAGAGCGCCTTTGGTCCCCAGCCCCGGCCATGCGTGTCTTCGAGCGGGGGATGTCTGTCGAGGGACTGGATCTCGAATATCTCGAGGGGACACGTATCCTGGCCCTGCCCGATGGGGGCTATGTCGCAGCGGCAGGCGTCAAGGGCCCGGGTGGATTGGAGATCTGGGTGGCGCGTTTCAGCCGCCAGCACGAACTGCTCTGGACCCGCTCCTTGGACGGCCCATTCGATGCCCAGGTGACCGCTTTGGTGTGGAACCCAGGGGTGGGTCTCTTGGTTGCAGGCGAGCTTGGGCCCGAGCACCCTGGCTTTATGCTGGCGCTGGATGATGGGGGCGAGCCGCTGTGGTCCAGGATCATCGATGTCCAGCCGTTCGCGATCCAGCAGGATCGAGATAGCGGTCAGCTCCTGGTCGCGGGCCAGTACTGGTCGGAGGACGGTATCCCCGTGGGTCTGGTCGCCTCGCTCAGACCCAATGGCGATATGTTCTGGCGCCTATCGTTCCCCCACGTCAAGACCGTCCGCGGTCTGACAGCGGTTGCCGAGGGTTGGGCGGCCGTCGGTCTCACCGAGCAAGGCATGGTCTGGTCCGCCGGTATCGATCGCCAGGGTCGACTCAGATGGGAGCGCCTGCATGAGGGGCTGAAGACCGAACGCTTACCGCCCCTCCTTACCCTTGCCGATGGCCGGATGCTGCTCGCTGGAGTGGAACGGGAGACGGCTAGCCTATGGCTGCGCTGGTGTGCAGGCGATGGCAGGCCGCTTGAGACCCAACGCCTTGCGCTCGGCAGCGGGATGCTGGCGGGGGCTTCAACCCTCGAGCTGTTGGAACGCGATGACTCAGGGGATCTATGGCTGGGCGGCATGACCCAGGGACAGGACGCCTGGCTTGCACGGCTCTCAGCACAGGCCGAACCGCTTTGGCTTCGGGTCTATGGCCGCGATCCAGGGCTCGATCGCTGGACGGATCTGAGGCGTCATGGTGAAGCGCTACTCCTCGGCGGGATCAGCCAAGCATCTGTGGATCTTGCACCTGGGCTGTGGATGGCGGTCTTGGATCGCAACGGTCAACCCCTGGCGGCCCCTCAGCCTACGCAGAGCGCGCGGGCCCTGGCTGCCTGGCTCGATGAGGGCCTCGCGGACGCTGGTTGGCTCAAGCTCGGCGGCCGCCCCGAGGTCAGCGAGGATAAGGGAATCATAAGCCTGCTTCTACCCTTTGCGCGCCTCGAACTCCCTGTAGATCCAGAGGAATCCGAACCATTGGCCGCCTTTGAGCTCGGGTGGGTCAGGGGGGAGCTCATTTCAACCAATGGTCGCTGGCAAGGGGTGCTTGATTGGCCGGCGCGGGTCGTCCTGTGGGATCGCTCCAGGTCTGTGACCGACATCCTCGAAATCTCCGAGCGGCGCCTGGGTCTAGGCTGGTCGTCCGACCAGGGGCTTGAGTCGTTGGACCTCGAGCTCGAAGACCTGAAGCTCAAGCCAGGTATCCCGCTGGTCCTCCTGACTTTCTATGAGGGCTTGGCCCTGACCTCACCGCTAGAGGAGCTCCCTCAAGGCAGCCTGCAGCTTGGTTCGGTGCAGTATCAGGTTATCTCTGGGCATGGACCGCGGCAGACCTATAACGAGTCGCTGTCCATCAAAGATCTAAGCGCTGAGGGAGAAGACAACGCGTTCAGGCTCGGGGTCCTGGAACTCAGGTTTGACTACCGCAGTCAGGACCTTGAAGAACAGATGGCTGCTGCCTCGGACCTGTTCGAGCTGCTTGATGCGGGTACGGTCGATCCGGAGACCTTGGATCAGGGCATCGCCCGTCTCTTCCAGGGGAGCGAACCGATCGAGGCCGCAGTCAGCTTAAGCGACCTCGAGGTCGCTGATCGCTCAGCACAGGTCCAGTACCGCCTAGGGGGGTTCGCTCTGAGGGCGCAGGGCACCCCAAATGCGCTCGACGGCAGTCTCTGGACGCTTAAGCTGCGACCCGAGCTCAAAGAGCTGCGCATCCAAGGCCCGAAGGGCAAGATGGACCTTGACGCCTGGTCGATGGAGCTTGCCATCGAGCGGTTGGCTGTGGGACCGCTCCTTAAGACCCTGTTGGCAGCGGGGACCGATCAACCGCCGGCGCTTGACAGCCTCACCCAAGTCCTTGCCCGACTGCTCGCCTCTTGCGCGATTGGTTTTGACCTTGAAGGTCTGCACGTCCGCCCCCTGGATAAGGAGCCCCTTGACCTTAAAGCCCTGGGGGCCAGATTGACCCTGAGCGACCTGGATACCTGTCGCCCCAGTCTGCGCCTCTCCTATCGACACGATGGCATCCAAGCGCTACCTGATCCTGATGTCCCCCCTGGACTCATTCCCACCCAGGCCGAGCTAGATGGAGCATTCTCAGCCGACAACCTGGGCCTCTTGCTGCTCGCCTTGTCGCTTGCCCAGCCGGATCAGGAACAGGCGCTGGAATGGCTCGCCCGACAAAAGGCCGTGCTTGAGGTCAAGACCCTGGACCTCGGGATGCCTGCCGGTCGGGTGACCCTAACCGGTAGGGTGGAGGTCAAGGAGAGCGATGGATCCGCAACCTCTGTGCCGGCAGTCCTCGATCTAGATCTGGAGATAGGGGTGCAGGACCTAGATCGCCTAATCGAGGAGATCGCCCGTAACAAGCCGCCCGAGCAACAGCGTAGTCTTAGGGCAGCAGCAGTGGTGCTTAAACTCATGGGTGAGGAGAAACGTCAGTCCAAGGGCCCAAGCCGGCATCGGTTCCGCATCCAAGGCGACCCAGCGGGGTCGCTTAGAATCAATGACAAGGACATCAAGACGCTCATTGAGGCGTTTCAATAATGGCAATCCCTCGCTGCGCACCTGCCTGCATGGACGTCTCAACACCAACACGCCTTGGATAGGTTCCGCGCAAATCTGGCCCTAGCCGGAGGGGAGCGGAGTGTGCTTTTGCCAGGTGCCGAAAAACAACCTGACGGCTAGAGAGGGATTGGTCGCCCATACGACAAATTGCACCTTACAAGTTGGCCGCCACGCCAAATTAAAAATACCCTTTAAAATTAAAAATTTATGTATTGTAATTTTTTGCATAATGACCAGCAAACCCATCGACGGAGACGCAGCTTGGCCCAGCCTATCAAGACCCTTGTGCAAGGCAGCTGTCGCCCGGGCGGGTGCAGCACCCCTACCCTGCCCGAGCCGATCGAGCGGTGGATCGCCGAGCATCCCTGTTATTCCGCGTCGGCGCAGCATCGCTTTGCGCTCTTAAATCTGACAGTTAGAGACCTTCTATCAGCTCGGACGCCTAACCGACATGGCTGAGCTGTTGGAGAACATCCGCCCGCAATACGCCGAACCGCGGCCGATCCATCGCTTTGTCGAGGAGTGGGGGCGAAACAGCGCCGGGCAAGCCCCGTCTTTTCCAACCATTGGCTCCTCAGCATCCGCACCCATCTCGACCACTATCGCCAATGGCGCCAAGAGGCCAGCCGTTGCGCAAACCCTGTCCCAAGAGGACAGGTCTGATGCCTGCTGCACCGAGGCCGGTTTCACTTCGGTTTTGCCACCTCAGCCAGCGCCTTCTTCTACATCGGCGTGACTTCGGGCGCCACTCGCCCAAGAGAGCGCTATGCGGTGGAGATTCTTTGCTGCATCACAGGTCCATCACGCCGTCGCCACCGCGATCATGGAGAACGTTCAGGAGGGTTTTAGCTATCTACCCGAACGCGATGTCCAGGTCGTGCGCGATTGGCTGCATCGATCTTATTAGGTCCTCTTCTCAATCGTGCGCATAGTGCTATGTCATATGCAAGCGAGGTTGCATAAATCGTTCACAGTCACTGACATGGCGAGGGGCTGTTCACAGTGGGTGAAGTCTGGTCATATCCTGACTTTTGCGCAGGAGTCAGGATGGAGCGGAAGATGTTATGAGATGAGCGGTGGGCACGCATTGAGCAGCTGTTACCGGGGAAGAAGAGCGATCCGGGTTGCACAGCGAGGGACAACCGGCGCGTTGTCGAAGCCGTGCTCTGGATCATGCGCACCGGCTGTCTGTGGCGCGATTTGCCAGCCGAGCTGGGCCACTGGCACCGGACATATGTGCGTTTCTCGCGCTGGCGCGAGAAAGGTGTTTGGGAGCGCGTGGCCGCCGCACTGCAAGGCGATGCCGACATGGAGCATCTGTTCATCGACTCGACCATCGTGCGCGCCCACTCACATTCTGCTGGCGCCCCAAAAAAGCGGGCCAACAGGAAATCGGTCGCTTGCGGGGCGGGTTGACGACCAAACTGCACGTTGCGGTGGATGCCTTGGGCAATCCGCTGCGCGTCATTCTCTCGGCAGGGCAGGTCGCCGACATCGAGCAGGCCGCGGCGTTAATCCAGGACCAACCGACCGAGTGCGTCATTGCCGACAAGGGTTACGACTCGGATGCCCTTGTCGAAACGGTGACCGCACAGGGCAGCCAGGCGGTCATCCCCCACGCTCCAACCGACTCAATCCGCGCTCGTTCAACCGGCATCTCTACAAAAACCGCAATCTGATCAAGCGCTTCTTCTGTCGCATCCAGCAATTCAGACGCATCACCACGCGCTACGACAAGCTCGCCTCGTCTTCCCTGTCGTTCGTTTATCTGGCTTGCACCATCGCCTGATTGACTTGATTGAGAATACACCCTAGGTTTTAGGGAAGCGCTGATCAAGCGACAGCCTGGTGCCCGCTGACTTCCGCACCTTACTTGAATTTTTCTCGATTTTTTAAATCAATAGGGTGCGCATCGCGCACCTTACCGCCTATACCAGCACGCCCGCGACCTTGAGCTGGGCCCAGACCCGATCCTCCGGCTTGAGCGCCAGAGACTCAGCCGAGCGGCGGGTTAGGCGCGCCAGGAGCCATTGTTCGCCGACGGCGACGCGCGCCAAACACAGTGCCGGATGGACATCTGGGGTGATCTCTTGGACGGTAAGCGGAAAGTGGTTGAAGATACTGGAGCCCAAAAGCTCGGCGTGCGAGAGACTCACATCCCGCGCCAGCACCCGCACTCGCACCTGTTTGCCCAGCGGATAGCCTTCATCGCGCGCCCAGAGACTGATACCGCCAGGCAGTTCGATGCGCGCCAGGTGCCAATCGGGGTCGCGTTCGACCGGGGCCCCGGCGAGCACTACCCCTGCGTTCTCGCCCAGACGGATCAGCAGGTCGAGACGGGTTAGGGTCTCGGCCAGGGGGCCAGAGGCGATGACCCGCCTGCCTTCCAGGGCCACTAGATGATCGACCAGACGCGCGACCTCCTCTGGGGCGTGGCTGACATAGAGCACGGGGATCTTGAGGGTCTCGTGTAGATGTTCGAGATAGGGCAGGATCTCGCGCTTGCGCGCGACATCTAAGGCCCCCAACGGTTCGTCCATCAGCAACAGGCGCGGCTTGGTGAGCAAGGTACGGGCGATCGCCACCCGTTAGCGCTCGCCGCCCGACAGACGCTCGGGCCGGCGGTCGAGCAGATGGCCTATCCCCAGAAGCTCGATCGTTTCGGCGAAGCCGGCGCCATTGGCGCCGCGTCGCTTCATTCCATAGTCGAGGTTCTCACGCACTGACAGATGGGGGAATGGGCTCGCCTCCTGAAAGACATAGCCGAGCGGTCGCCGATAGGTCGGCACAAAGGTCTTGCCCTCCTGCCAGACCTCGCCGTCGAACAGCAGCCGCCCGTCAGGGACGCACTCAAGACCGGCGATCGCGCGCAGATCGCGCACAGGAGCGTGGTCTTGCCCGAACCCGAATGACCGAAGAGCGCCGTCACCCCGCTGGCGGGTAGTTTGAGGTCCACATCCAGGGTGAATGCCGGATAATTCAGTCGGAAACGTGCCTCGATCATGTCTTTTTCCCTGTCGGGTTCAGGCTATAGAGGGCGGCGAGCACCAAGAAGGAGAAGATCACCATGCTCGCCGACAGCCAGTGCGCCTGGGCATATTCAAGCGCCTCGACATGGTTATAGATCTGCACCGAGACCACCCGTGTCTTGTCGGGGATGTTGTCGCCGATCATCAAGACCACCCCGAACTCGCCAACCGTATGGGCAAAGCAGAGGACAATAGCGGTCAAAAAACCCGGCTTGGCGAGCGGGACTACCACGCTGAAGAAGGCGTCCAGCGGCTTGGCGCCCAAGGTGGCAGCTACCTCCAGGGGTCGGTCGCCGAGTGATTCGAAAGCGTTTTGGATCGGCTGCACCACAAAGGGCAGCGAATAGAATACCGATGCCACCACCAACCCCCAAAAGGTGAAGGGTAGCAGCCCAATCCTTAGCCATTGGGTTATTAATCCGAAACCAATGAACTTATATTACGCGGCATCATGGAGCTTGGGATGCTGGAAGTAGCGCATGATGCGTTGGGGGGAATTGAGAAGGCGGCGCAGGTGGCTGACGGTCGCCTTCTTCAGATCGCCCTTGGCGCGGGAGGGCGCCTGCGCGGTGATGGTGGCCTTGAGCATCTCGTTGGGGTTCAGTGCCGGGCTATAGGGGAGGGAGGAGGCCTCGATTTGATTGGCGCATGCAGCCAGCCAGGCCTTGACTGGCTTGGTGTGATGCACGCGCAGGTTGTCGAGGATGAGGAAGATCTTCTTGCCCCTGGCGTCCTTGACGAGCCGCTTCATGAAGTCGATCAGGATGTCGGCGTTCATCGCCCCCGCGAACGCCTTCCAAGGCACCTTGCCGCGGTTGGTCAGCGTCGAGATCACCGACAGGCCTTCGCGACGGTGCGTGACGCGAATCTCGGGCGTCTTGATCGCCGGCGCATAAGAGCGCCCGCGCACCTCGTCCGAGCGCAGCCCCGTTTCATCGCCCCAGTGGATTTCGGCGCCCTCGGCCTTGGCGCGCTGGGCAATGTCCGGGTAGATCTCCTCAAGCCACGTCTTGCCCGCCGGCGGGCTTTGCTCATAGGCGCGCCGAATCGGTTTCTGGGGCGTCAATCCCCAGCGCGCCATGTACTTGCCCTCCCCCTGCGGCCTGAGCTCGATGCCAAAACGGTCGAGGATCAACTGCCACAGCGCAAACGGCAGCTTCAGCTGATCCGGTGTCCCGTCGCACATGAGCTTGCGTATCTGGGCGTCCTGCTCCGCCAACAGCGCCCGCTTCTCACCCACCTTTCCTTGAGCCCTTGGGCCCCTTCGCGCCCATAGCCTTTGCAGATGTCGAACACCCCTGCGCCCAACAATCCCCTCTGCGCGCCTATCGCTTCATACGTCCAGCCACGCGCAGGTCGCGATGTCCTGGGCATTGAGCCGGCTCCAGACCATCAGGCGTGCCGCAAGTCCCAGGGCAGAAATGGTACAGATGTCATCGCGCTCGACCTCGCCCATTGCGGGGATGCCAACCTGGGGATGCCAACCTCCATCTCGGGGACGCCGAGCATCGAGCAGGCCGGCGATGGCCAGACGTTCAGCACGAGCCAAGGCCACCCCTACCGACTGCTCGCCATCGTGCAAGGTGGTGTCATAGATGATCATGGCTGATTGGATAGAGTGATGAGGCTCTATGCCTGGTATCAAGCAATTTGAATTCCAAAATAAATACTTTGATAATCAATCTTTTGCGATTAAACGCTGGGCATTTTGTAGCGTTTATGACAAGGGTACGGGGGCGATATGCGCTGGTCGAGCAGCGATCATGCTGAATGCTAGAGACCCTCGCCAACGCCCTGCGCCTCCTGAACATCCTCCTGAACATCCGTCCCAAGCAGCGCCAGCCAGAATGCTGCACATAGAACAGCTGTGGGTGCCAAGATGAATGAGGACTCGAACTATAGCGCGCATTTCCGCCGGCCCCGGCTTTCAGCGACAATCCCCGGGTCCATCCGCAACCACGGGGCCGACCCTATGCCATCCCGCACCCTTGCCCCCCGCCGCGAGATCCTGGGCTGGGCGATGTTCGACTTTGCCAATTCGTCCTATACGCTCCTCATCATCACCGTGGTCTTCGGCGACCTCTTCACCCGGGTGATCGTGGGCGACGGGCCTGAATACCGGTTAGGGAATTTGTTATGGAGCCTGTCCTTGGCGTTCAGCTATCTGTTGGTGGTGGTCATCTCACCCGTGGCCGGGGCAATCATGGACTATCGAGCGGCCAAAAAACGCTTTTTATTCGCAAGCTATGTGCTCACAGTCATCACCACCGCCGGGCTCTATTGGGCTGCGCCAGGCTGGGTGTGGCTGGCCATAATGCTCTTGATCCTGTCTAACCTTGGCTTTGCCCTGGGCGAATCCTTTGTGGCGAGCTTTTTACCCGACCTAGGACCGCCCGAGGACCTGGGCAAGATCTCGGGATTCGGCTGGGCCTTGGGCTATGTCGGTGGACTGGTCGCAGCGATGTTCGTCCTCTTGGTGCTCGGCGAGGTGAGCGCCGAAAACTTTGAGCGCATCCGCTGGGTTGGGCCTTGGACCGCCTTGTTTTTTATGCTCGCCGCCATCCCGACCTTTCTCTGGGTGCGCGAGCTCGCCAGTCCCAGAGCCTTGCCCCCCGGCCAAACCTATATCGGTCTCGGCCTCAGCCGCGTCAGCCATACCTTGCGCCATCTCGATCGGCATCGCGATCTGGCCTGGCTCCTGCTTTCGGTCTTCTTTTCGATGGCGGGGATCGCCATCATCATCACCTATGCCTTCATCTATGGGGCGCAGGTGATCCAATGGGATGAGGAGACGCGCCGCTTGATGTTCGTTCTAGTGCAATTGACCGCAGCAGCCGGGGCCTTTGTCTTCGGATTGATCCAGGACTGGTTCGGGGCGCGCCGGACCTATGTCTTGACCCTGGTGTTGTGGATCATCGCGATCCTATTGATCTATCTCACCCCGCAGATTGCGGCCCAGGCGCATCGATGGCTGGGGTTGGATTGGCAGGCGCAACAGGTGTTTTTGGTCGTCGGCTGTATCGCTGGCGCCAGCCTCGGCGCCTGCCAATCGAGCACCCGTACCCTGGTTGGACTCTTTGCCCCGCCCTCGCGCTCAGCTGAGCTCTTTGGCTTTTGGGGGCTGGCGATGAAGCTGGCTGGGGTCTTTGGGCTGATGGGGATCGGCCTGCTCCAGACCTGGCTCGGGCTGCAACAAGCGATGCTCTTGTGCGCCCTGTTGTTTGGTATCGCGCTTTTGCTCGCAGGCCGAATCGATGAAAGACGCGGGCGCGAGGCAGCCGAGGCGCATGAGGCGGGGGTGGACGTTTAGTAAGGGCGGACGACTGGGTGAGGCTGACTTTATCCCTAAACGCTATCGTGTTGCTGGCAAGCCAAGGGCAGCGTATTCTTGCTGCCCTGATCCGACTGCCGGGGGGAGCTCGGGGCTCCTGGGTGCAATAGTATCCCCGAGGGGTTCCCCGCTCGGCCCAGACAGGACTATACAGCGTCTCTCTTGCGAGCAGGCAGCAAAGCGATCCGCATGACCGAATACATCCTCATCCTGGTCGGGACCATCCTGGTCAACAACTTCGTCCTGGTGAAGTTTTTGGGCCTATGCCCTTTCATGGGGGTCTCGAAGAAACTGGAGACGGCGACAGGGATGGGTCTGGCGACCACCTTTGTGCTGACCCTGTCCTCGGTGATCAGTTGGATCGTCAATACCCTGATCCTCGAGCCCCTAGGGATCGGTTATCTGCGCACCATCGCCTTTATCCTGGTGATCGCCTCGGTCGTCCAGTTCACCGAGACGGTGATGCGCAAGACAAGCCCGCTTTTGTACCAATTGCTTGGGATCTATCTGCCCCTGATCACCACCAATTGCGCTGTGCTGGGGGTGGCCCTGCTCAATCAACAGACGGGGCATACCCTGGTCGAATCGGCGCTCTATGGGTTTGGTGCCGCCCTTGGGTTTTCCTTGGTCTTGACGCTCTTTGCCGCCATCCGCGAGCGGGTGGCGGTGGCTGATGTCCCTGGGCCCTTTAAAGGAAGCCCGATCGCCTTGATCACAGCAGGCCTCATGTCACTGGCCTTCATGGGTTTCGCAGGGCTCGTGCCCAACTGATCCTTGTCTTGAGCGCCTTACCTGTTTTTAAGCCATGTCTGCCGCCATTTTGGCCCTCGCTGCCCTCGCTGCTTTTTTCGGCGCCTTGCTCGGTTATTCGGCCTTGCGCTTTCGGGTCGAGGGTAACCCGATCGCCGATCAGATCGAATCCCTCTTGCCCCAGACCCAATGCGGGCAATGCGGTTATCCGGGATGCCGGCCTTATGCTGAGGCTCTTGCCAAGGGCGAGGTCGAGATCAATCGTTGTCTTCCGGGGGGTGAGTCCCTGGTCCTGACCCTCGCCGATTTGCTTGGCCGTGAGCCGATGGCGATGGAGATCAAACACAAGGACCCGGTGGTAGCCTATATCGATCCGGAACGCTGTATCGGCTGTACCCGCTGCATCCTGGCCTGCCCGGTCGATGCGATCATCGGCGCGACCAAACAGCTGCATGCGGTGCTCGAAAGCGAATGCACCGGCTGCGAGCTATGCGTTGCCCCTTGCCCAGTAGATTGTATCGAGATGCGCCCTATCCCTCAGGACATCCAGAATTGGCGCTGGCCTTATCCGTCCTCTGCCTCATGGCCGCTGAGCAGCAACGCCATCGATGTGACCAAGGCCGCCTAGGATCGACCCGACTCATGGCAAATCCCCTTCCCGACACAAACGCCCGTCCGCTTTGGTGCTTTCATGGCGGTATCCATATACCCGATGAAAAGGGACTATCGAGCCAGTGCCCGATCGAGTCAGTTCCCCTGCCGGAGCGCCTTTGGGTCCCGCTGCAACAGCATATCGGCGCCCCCACCCGCCCCTTGGTCGCCCCGGGCGAACGGGTCTTAAAAGGGCAACTGATCGCCGAACCTCAGGGTTTGGTGAGCGCCCCTATCCATGCCCCGACCTCAGGGCGAATCCTGGCGATTGAGCCGCATCCGGTACCGCACCCATCAGGTCTCTCTGCCCCTTGTTTCCTGATTGAAGCAGATGGCGAAGAGACCTGGGCTGAGCTGCCGCCCCCCCTACTTGATTACCCTCAGCTCGATCCGGGCTTGATCCGCGAGCGTATCCGCTGGGCGGGGGTCGTGGGTTTAGGTGGAGCGACCTTTCCGACCCATGTCAAGCTGAATTCAGCGCCTGACCGCCCGATCCATACCCTGATCATCAATGGCGCCGAGTGCGAGCCCTATATCACCTGCGATGATCGGCTGATGCGCGAGCGCGCCCTGCATATCTTCGAGGGAGTGCGGATCATCCATCATCTCCTGCAGCCCAGGGTCGTGCTGATCGGTATCGAGGACAACAAGCCCGAGGCGATCGCTGCCATGCGCCAAGCCCTGGCGGCTACTGACATGGGCGGCTACACTGAGATCGTTGCGATCCCCACCCTCTATCCGAGCGGCGGCGAGAAACAACTCATCAAGATCCTCAGTGGGCGCGAGGTCCCCACGAGCAGTATCCCTGCCCAGATCGGCATCGTCTGCCAAAACGTCGGGACGGCAGCGGCGGTCGCAGATGCTGTTTTAGAAGGGCGACCTTTGATCAGCCGCGTGGTGACGGTGTCGGGACGGGCCATTGCCAATCCAAGCAACCTTGAGGTCTGGGTCGGCACCCCGATCACCCATCTTATCGACCAGTGCGGCGGCTATCGCCAAGCGCCTGCCAAGCTCATCTGCGGCGGCCCAATGATGGGTTTTAAGATAGAAGATTCCCGAACACCGATCGCCAAGGGGACCAATTGTGTGCTCGCCTTGACCGCCGCTGAGTCGCCTGACCCCGGGCCCGCCCTGCCCTGCATCCGCTGCGGGCGTTGCGCCGAGGTCTGTCCGGCCAATCTCTTGCCGCAGCAGCTCTATTGGTATGCGCGCGCCAAGGATTTGGATCGGGTACAGGACTATCACCTGTTCGACTGTATCGAATGCGGCTGCTGCGCCTATGTCTGCCCAAGCCATATCCCGCTCGTGCAGTATTATCGCTATGCCAAGACCGAGATCTGGGCGCGCGAAAAGGAGCGCCGGAAGGCCGAACAAACGCGCACGCGCCATCTCGCCAAGCAGGCCAGGCTCGAACGCCAGGCGCGCGAGCGTCAGGCAAGGTTACAGCAACATAAAGAGGCGCTTGCCAGCCAAGACAAGGGGCACCCAGAGGCTCAAGCGGCCATGATCGAGACCATCGAGACCGCCCGTCAGCGTGCCGCAGCGCGCAAGTTGTACGCATCCGAAGATTGAGCCCACCTCGGCGGAGGTTGCGAGGTCAGCCGCCGATACATTGCGCAATTAAAGTGCCAGGGCACATAGCAAACCGCGCAAGAGCTCTACCGGTGCGGGTGGACAACCAGGGATCTTTATATCCACTGGGATGACGTTCTCGACTGGCCCGCAGCTTGCCTAAGAGATCCCGAACTCACCACCAGTGCAAGGCGCAGTCGCCAGCAGCGATGACGAACTTGGGTGCCGGGACCGCCCGCCAGGTGCGGCGTAAAGCGGTTTCCATATGGCGCGAGACCGGGCCGGTGACCAAAAGCGCGTCGGCATGTCGCGGGGAGGCGACGAAATGCACACCGAACCGCTCGAGATCGCAATAGGGGTTAGTGAGCGCATGAAGCTCGAGCTCACAGGCATTGCATGAACCGGCATCCACCTGGCGGATCGTCAGGCTCCGCCCGAGACGAAGCTCGATACCAAACCGTTCGAGCTCAAAATCGGTCACTGGGACCGCCTTGGTGACTACACCGGTCTGCAGGGATTTTTTGAGAATACGCAACATCTTTATCTGTGAGGTTTAAATAAACGGCGGTCTTGAAGACCTTTCTCTTGCTGCGCAATGCATACTCGAAAAGCGCTGATTCATTCACAGCCACGCATGCGCTGCCCCGTATCTCAGTGAACTCTCTGGATGCCGTTCTGACTTTTTGGCCGGCATGACCGCGCCGAAATGATGGTTATAGGTTGATTCGGTATTTCTCTAGGTCCTCTTCTCAATCGTGCGCATAGTGCTATGTCATATGCAAGCGAGGTTGCATAAATCGTTCACAGTCACTGACATGGCGAGGGGCTGTTCACAGTGGGTGAAGTCTGGTCATATCCTGACTTTTGCGCAGGAGTCAGGATGGAGCGGAAGATGTTATGAGATGAGCGGTGGGCACGCATTGAGCAGCTGTTACCGGGGAAGAAGAGCGATCCGGGTTGCACAGCGAGGGACAACCGGCGCGTTGTCGAAGCCGTGCTCTGGATCATGCGCACCGGCTGTCTGTGGCGCGATTTGCCAGCCGAGCTGGGCCACTGGCACCGGACATATGTGCGTTTCTCGCGCTGGCGCGAGAAAGGTGTTTGGGAGCGCGTGGCCGCCGCACTGCAAGGCGATGCCGACATGGAGCATCTGTTCATCGACTCGACCATCGTGTGCGCCCACTCACATTCTGCTGGCGCCCCAAAAAAAGCGGGCCAACAGGAAATCGGTCGCTTGCGGGGCGGGTTGACGACCAAACTGCACGTTGCGGTGGATGCCTTGGGCAATCCGCTGCGCGTCATTCTCTCGGCAGGGCAGGTCGCCGACATCGAGCAGGCCGCGGCGTTGATCCAGGACCAACCGACCGAGTGCGTCATTGCCGACAAGGGTTACGACTCGGATGCCCTTGTCGAAACGGTGACCGCACAGGGCAGCCAGGCGGTCATCCCCCCACGCTCCAACCGACTCAATCCGCGCTCGTTCAACCGGCATCTCTACAAAAACCGCAATCTGATCAAGCGCTTCTTCTGTCGCATCCAGCAATTCAGACGCATCGCCACGCGCTACGACAAGCTCGCCTCGTCTTCCCTGTCGTTCGTTTATCTGGCTTGCACCATCGCCTGATTGACTTGATTGAGAATACACCCTAGCAACCTCGCATGTCCGGGCAGCAGGCCGAATGACCGCGCCGTTTTGCATCGCTAGGAGGTTATTTTATATATTGATAAGAAACACATACTTTTGAAATTGAGTGAGCTGTCCAGATGTCGTGGGCATGGAAAGACGAGACATGAGATTGCTGTCGTTTGCGGCGTGCGAAGAGCGGCGGCGTGGCTGGAGGTATGAAGCGATAGGCGCGCAGAGGGGATTGTTGGGCGCAGGGGTGTTCGACATCTGCAAACGCTATGGGCGCGAAGGGGCCCAAGGGCAAGGGGGGTGGGCGCAAGGTGGGCGAGAAGCGGGCGCTGTTGGCGGAGCAGGACGCCCAGATACGCAAGCTCATCGCACTCCCAGCCCTGGTTGAGCGAATATCTGACGCAGCTTGCAGCAGCGGGAGTCGAGGTCAAGGACAGCAACCCCAGGGCCCTGGCTCCTGCCTGGCGTCTGCCGCTCGCCCCTGAGCATTGGGGCCAAGCCGCCCAGGTGGCCCAGGCAATGGGTCTGCGCCATGCGGGTCTATGGGCCGATGTGCGCGATGGCGAGGATGAGTCTGAAGCGATCGAGGTCTATGCCTGTCTCGAACAAGCGGGCCAATATCTGGTGTTGGTCACCCAGGTGCCGCTCGCCGAACCCAGGCTTAGCTCACATAGCCATTGCTATCCCGGGGTCAATCGGCTGGAACGCCATGCCCATGACCTGACCGGACTCGACTGGCTCGATCAGCCAGACAATCGGCGTGCGCCTTTGAGGCTGTTCACGAGGCTGGAGACGGCAACCTTGGGCGGGTACTCTACCAACAGGTGGACATGATCGTCCTCGCCGTCCATCTTGATCAGTTGTGCTTCAAAATCCGTGCAGACGTTGGTGAAGATCGTTCGCAGTTGTGCGATGGCATCGCCGTTGAACACATTGCGGCGATGGTCATCGACCAAGAGACTGATTGAGCTATGCAACGGCTTCAAGCCTTCAAATTTGAGTTGAAGCCCAACGGCGATCAGGCGCGCGACCTGCGCCGCTTCGCGGGGTCGTGCCGCTTCGTCTACAACCGGGCGCTGGCGTTGCAACAGGAGCGGTACGCGACCGGCGAAAAGAAGCTTGGCTATTTTGGACTGAGCAAGCTACTTACCGAGTGGCGCAACAGCACGGAGACGGCGTGGCTGGCTGATGTCCCGGTTCATCCCTTGCGGCAGTCTCTCAAGGATCTGGACCAGGCCTACGCCAACTTTTTCGCCAAGCGCGCGGACGCGCCGCGCTTCAAGAAGAAAGGGCAATCCGACAGTTTCCGTTACTCCGATTCGGAAAAAATCAAACTCGACCAGGCCAACAGCCGTATCTTCCTGCCGAAACTTGGCTGGCTGAGGTATCGCAACAGCCGTGAGGTGCTTGGCGTGGTGAAGAACGTCACCGTGAGCCAGTCCGGCGGCAAGTGGTTCGTGAGTATCCAGACCGAGCGCGAGGTAGAGCGGCCCATCCCGCAGGGTGGCGCAGTTGGCATCGACATGGGCATTGTCCGCTTCGCCACCTTGAGCGACGGGACGGTCTACGCCCCGCTCAATAGTTTCAAGCGGCATGAGACGCGCTTGCGCAAGGCGCAACAGGCGCTCTCCCGCAAGGTGAAATTCAGCAACAACTGGAAGAAGGCGAAAGCCAGAGTCCAGCGCATTCATTCCCGCATCCGTAATGCCCGCCGCGACTTCCTACATAAGACCTCGACCGCGATCAGCAAAAACCACGCGATGGTGTGTATCGAGGACTTGCAGGTAGGGAACATGACCAAGTCGGCGGCTGGGACAATCGAACAGCCGGGCAGAAACGTTCGGGGCAAGTCTGGCCTAAACAAGTCCATTCTCGACCAGGGCTGGTTTGAGTTTCGCCGGCAACTGGACTACAAGCTGGCATGGCGGGGTGGCTGGCTCATTGCCGTGCCGCCGCAGAACACAAGCCGCACCTGCCCGTGCTGCGGCCATGTGTCGGCGGACAACCGCCAGACGCAAGATCGGTTCGAGTGCGTGGAATGCGGTTTTGAGGAAAACGCCGATGTGGTCGGCGCGATCAATGTGCTAAGGGCGGGACACGGCAGACGCTTCTGTCGGGATGTGTGATGAGCATGTCAGCCCGGATGGCCTGTGGATCGAGCCGCGCTGGCGGCCGGAAGCAGGAACCCACCGAAGCGGTTCAGGAGCGCTTCAATACCACTCCTGAGCGCCGTTGGAATCCCCGGCCTTCAGGCCGGGGAGGATGTCAATTTCCACTGCTCGGTGAATCTGTCTGCCGTACCCCGGCCGATGTCGATTACCCCTTTCTCTCTGTTCAGAGTCCGGGTGTGTTTGAGATCCCGGTCGGGACAATACACGCCGGGATCATCGAACCCGGTCATTTTCGCTTTCATGCGGCAGGCGAGGATGTGTTGCGGCTCGAGGAGCGGCTCGACTATGTGCATAAGGGGATCGAGAAACTCGCGGTTGGTCACGATCCGCAGGGATTGGTGCGGCTTGCCAGCCGGGTCTCTGGTGATTCCACGGTTACCCATGCCTGGGCGGCTTGTCAGGCGATCGAGCGCGCGCTGGGCTGCGAGCCCCCCCGCGGGCGCTGTTGGCTGAACGCGAGCGCATCGTCAATCATCTCTGGGACATCGGGGCGATCTGTAATGACGTCGGCTTTGCCTTTGCCCAGGTACAGGGCGCGCGCCTGCGTGAGCAGTGGCTGCGGCGCAATCAGGCGCTATTCGGCCATCGCCTGCTGATGGATCGGCTTGTACCAGGTGGGGTAGTATGCGATCTCTCAAACGAGGGGTTTCAGCGTCTGCGTCAGGATCACGCCGCCCTCCGCCAGGCGATCGAACCAGTTTTCGATGTGATCGAGGATTATCACTCGCTCGATGACCGGCTGATCGGTACGGGTATCCTCTCTGAGGCCGATGCGCACGCCCTGGGTTGTACTGGCCATGTCGGCAAGGCGAGCGTCCTTGGCTGCGATGTCCGCCGTGATTGTCCCTATCCGCCCTATGACCGGTTGCGGGTCGAGGTGCCCGTGCAGCAGGAAGGAGACGTGGCAGCGCGGGTGCGGGTGCGCATCCAGGAGGTCCGCAACAGCCTCTGGTTGCTCGATCGACTGCTCGATGAGCTCCTGGGAGGAGAGATCACCGTGCCTCTCCCCGAGCCAAGGGGTCTGGCAGCTGCTGGTCTAGGGATCGTCGAGGGCTGGCGCGGGGAGATCCTCTGCTTTGTGCGTTTCGATCGCGCAGGACGCATCGCCCGCTATTTCCCGCGCGACCCGAGTTGGTTTACCTGGCCTGCGCTTGAGCGTCTGATCCTTGGCAACATCGTCCCTGACTTTCCAGTGTGCAATAAGTCAGTCAACGCATCCTATGCTGGGCATGACCTTTAACAACCAATTGGGGTGCGCCGACCGGATTCGAGTCACCCAAAGGCATTATCCATGACCCAACCGATCATCTCCTCCCCTCATGTCCCACGCATCAACCGGGTCAATCGGGTCATGGCCGAGGTCCTGGTGGGTCTGATCCCCGGGGTCGTCGCTCTGACCTGGGTCTTTGGTTGGGGCACCCTGATCAATATCGCCTTGGCGTCTTTGTTTGCGGTCATGGCCGAATCAGCGGTGATGTTGCTTCGCCGCCGCTCGCCTTGGGTCGCGCTGCGCGATCTCAGCGCCCTGGTGACGGCCGCGCTCTTTGCCATCGCCGTACCTCCCTCTCTCCCTTGGTGGTTGACCCTTTTGGGCATCGTGTTTGCCATCGTCATCGTCAAACAGCTGTATGGGGGGCTTGGCTATAACTCATTCAATCCGGCGATGGCGGCCTATGTGTTTCTGTTGATCTCTTATCCAGTGGCCATGACCGCCTGGATAGCCCCTGAGGGTCTTGGGAGCGACCGTCTAGGTTTTGCCGATTCGTTACAGCTGATCCTAACCGGTACCCTCCCCCAGGGCCTTCATTGGGACGCCATCTCCTCGGCCACCCCGCTTGACCATCTGCGCGGCAGGCTCGATCTCGGCCATACCATCGACCAGATCGCCCAAGGGCCGACCTGGGGTATCCTCGGCGGCCATGGCTGGGAATGGGTCAATCTCGGCTTTCTCATCGGCGGCATTTATCTGCTTGCCCGGCGGATCATCACCTGGCATGTCCCGATCGCGTTGTTGATCGGTCTGGCCGCACTCTCGACACTCTTTTGGGCGTTCGCCCCCCAAACCCATGCCAGCCCTTGGTTTCATCTGTTTAGTGGCGCCACCATGCTCGGTGCCTTTTTTATTGCCACCGACCCGGTGACCGGCTGTACCACGCAGCGCGGCCAGATCATCTTTGGTGCCTGTATCGGGGCCATCGTCTATATCATCCGTACTTGGGGCGGCTATCCAGACGCCATCGCCTTTGCCGTCTTGTTGATGAATATCGCCGCCCCTATGATCGATTATTACACCCAGCCTCGGGTCTTTGGTCATGGGAGCATGCGCCTATGAAATCCAAGATACGATCCATTTTTTTATCCAGCGCCGTGCTCGGTGGCTTTGCCGTCTCTGGTGTGACCATCGTTGCCTTGACCCACGGATCAGTAGATGGACGCATCGCTGCTAACCAATATCAGGCGATGAGACGCCAGCTCGATGCCATTTTGCCGATCGGCGAGATCACCAATGATCCACTGGCCGATCGCATCCAGGTAAGCGACCCCCAGCGACTGGGGGCACCTACAAGCTGGGTTTATCGCGCCCGCCGCAGCGATCAGCCTGCGGCACTGATCATCGAATCAGTGGTTCCGGATGGTTATGCGGGTCCGATCAAGCTCCTGATTTCGGTCCTTGCGGATGGGACACTCGGCGGGGTGCGGGTGCTCTCGCATCACGAGACCCCGGGGCTTGGGGATAAGATCGAGGAGACCAAGTCGGACTGGATCCTCGGCTTTACGGGTAAATCATTGACCAATCCCCCGCTCGATCAATGGGCGGTCAAGCGCGATGGCGGTGCCTTCGATCAGTTTACCGGAGCTACCATCACCCCGCGCTCGGTGGTCAAGGCGGTGCGCGATACCCTGATCTATGTTCAACAGCAGGGGCCCTCGCTCTATGCCCTACCTCAATCCAAACAGCCGATCGCCGCTAGAGGTCAGGGCTGATGTCTGCACCCCTTGCACCCCAGCAGATCCTAAAGACGGGCCTTTGGACCAACAACCAGATGTTGGTCGCCCTATTGGGTCTTTGTCCACTCTTGGCGACCACTACCTCGGCGACAAATGGCCTGGGGATGGGGTTGGCAACCACTGCGGTCCTGGTGTGCTCGAACGGCACGGTCTCGCTGATCCGCCATCTGGTGCGCCCCGAGATCCGCATCCCTGTCTTCGTCCTGGTCATTGCCTCGTTCGTGACCCTGGTCGAGCTTTTGATGCAGGCCTTTTTCTATGAACTGTATCGGGTATTGGGTCTATTCATCGCCCTGATCGTGGTCAATTGCATCATCATCGGACGCGCCGAGGCGTTCGCCTCCAAGAACCGCCTCGAGGGTGCCCTGTTGGATGGTCTAGCGGTTGGTCTGGGCGCGACCCTGGTCTTGACGACCCTAGGGGGCCTGCGCGAGCTCATCGGCCAAGGGACCCTGTTTGCTCAAGCCGATCTCTTACTCGGCGACTGGGCGCGGGTGCTGTCTTTAAACCTCGGTTCTGGCTTTCAGGGGGCGCTCATCGCTATCCTGCCGCCTGGCGCATTCATCGGTTTGGGGCTCAT
Source organism: Caldichromatium japonicum (assembly GCF_011290485.1). Lineage (GTDB taxonomy): Bacteria > Pseudomonadota > Gammaproteobacteria > Chromatiales > Chromatiaceae > Thermochromatium > Thermochromatium japonicum. The sequence goes on from NZ_CP048029.1 coordinate 1,497,965, forward strand.
GATCGCCCTCAAAAACCTCATCGATGAGCAGATCAAACGCCGCCGGTCTCATCCCGCCCCCGCTCAGCCTCAAACTGTTCCCATCGCCCCCGCCGAGGTTCCACGCGCTTGATCCTGCAAGCCGAGCCTGGGGTTCATGGTATATTAGCCAATTACCGTATAAGGGTCTGCCCCATTCCTTAGGGGCAGATCGACCAAAGACACTCGAGAGAACGGGGAGAGATTTATGTCTAAAAAGCATCCGATCATCGCTGTTACCGGCTCCTCAGGGGCCGGCACCACCACTGTCAAGCGCGCCTTCGAGCATATCTTCCGGCGCGATAAGATCAGCGCCGCGGTCATCGAGGGCGACAGCTTCCATCGCTATGATCGGGTGGCGATGAAGGCGGCCATGGCTGAAGCCTCCGCGCGCGGTGAAAACCTCAGCCATTTTGGACCGGCGGCCAATTGTTTCGACCTTCTGGAGGCGCTCTTTCGCGAATATGGTGAAAGCGGCACCGGCAAAAAACGCTATTACATCCATAGCGATGAAGAGGCGCGCGAGCACAATGCCCGCCTGGGCACGGCCCTTAAGCCGGGCGAGTTCACCCCTTGGGAAGACCTGCCAGCGCATACCGACCTGCTGTTCTATGAGGGTCTGCATGGCCTAGTCGTGACCGAGGAATATCACGTCGCCCGATATGTGGATCTCGGGATCGGGGTCGTTCCCATCATCAACCTGGAATGGATCCAGAAGATCCAGCGCGACAACCTCGAACGCGGCTATTCTGCCGAGGCCATCGTCGATACCATCCTGCGGCGCATGCCTGATTATGTTCGTTATATCACACCCCAGTTCTCGCTGACCGACATCAACTTCCAGCGCGTACCCACGGTCGATACCTCGAATCCCTTCATCGCCCGCGACATCCCGACCCCAGACGAGAGCTTTGTCATCATCCGCTTCCGCGATCCCAAAAAGTTCGATATCGACTTCCAGTATCTCCTGGCGATGATCCATGACTCATTCATGTCACGCCCCAATACCATCGTGGTGCCCGGCGGCAAGATGGGCTTTGCCATGGAGATCATCCTCCAACCTATCATCGAACGCATGATGGAGGCCCGTCGGGTGTAAGTCCTCCTGCGCCCACTGAGGCTTAGGTGGAGGTGGGCGCAGATGGTGCTTATCCGCTTGCGGCGACAGACCGGACAGGACCCGCTCGATACGCAGCGGCCCTTCCCATGTTCTAGAGCGAGACTGATCAGGCCCAGTACTGATTGGCCTCTTAGATCAAAACCCCCTGTCCCTTGAGTTGGCGCCGGACGATCGGATCAGTGCGATTCTTCGATGTGGCTGCCTTCATGAAGACCACCACCCGGTCGATGTCTCGGATCACCCCGAGGAGGGTCTGTTGATCCGGATACTGCCTGCTCAACGATTCGAAGGTTAATTCCATCAGTGGCTCATCGGCGCGTGCGATGCCGATCGCATAGGCGATATTGCAGGCGATGCCGGGCTGCTGATGATGAATCCGCTGGGCGAAGCGCCGCCAGACCTCGACCCATCCCTTCCATTCGATGGCCGACACATTGGACCGGCTAATGCGCAAAAACAATACGATCTTGACCAATTCGGCCTGCCAGTTCCAGGGGTTGGTGTGCGCCTGTTCGCGCCGCAAGCGTTCGATCGCGTGCCCGTGATAGTGCTGACAATGCTCGCACTGGTAATAGATCGCGAGCGCATAGGCGATCATCTCGCGTTCGAGCTCGCTTAAGGTGAACGGATCGGATTCACCTGGCGCGCCTGAAAAGGTATGCGCATGCAGCTCATTTAAGACATCATTGAATGACTGACCCTGGATCGACTCGCGGACTGACTGTTCGGCCATTGGACACCTTTGAACCTCGGTTGATGGCGGGCGCTGATGCTAAGCAGAGCCGCACCCTTTGGCAACCTGCTCGCATCACCGCTCGGCGATCTTCATGCCTTCTGCCGACCGCGCCCTTTCATCCCTGCGCTCAGGGACGCGAGGTTGGGCAGCGCAGACAGGCTCAGCCTCCCTGACAGACTGGATACAGGGTGCCTTGCCGGGAGCGCGCCGCAAGCCAACGCCAATGACGCATCAGTCGACAGTAGCGACAGGATTCATCCGGATCAAGCCAGAAATCCGGACGCAGATACAGGGCCTCAAGATGGGCAACGATGGATACCGCCAATTCTGGATGCGCCTGCTCGACATAGCGGCGAATGAGTTCGCACAGCCGGGCGGATAGGTCTCGGGGCTCGAGATGAAGCAATGACTCGCTCAGCGAAGGGGGATGGACAGAACGGTCGGGATCGGCCAGCCACCCGTGATCAGTATAGATATCAACCACAGCCTCTCTTGGCAGCATGATCTGTTCTCCTGCAAGGTTAAAGAAACGCCTGGCAGGCAAAGGCTGGCTGGGCGCAGTGGACCCTCTCTATGGCCGAGCCACAAACGAGAATTTTTCTCAAGAAATAGCAAAGGGGCTGCCCCTGGTCAAGCACCGATGGATGACAGCGTCTCACAATACAGCTTCATCGTCCGGCTGCACGATACCGATGCCGCTGGGCGATTATTCTTCGGCCATCTGTTCCGCCATGCCCAGGATGCCTTTGAATCCTTCATGGCGCATCTTGGCTGGCCGATCCCCGACTTGATCCAACGGGGCGAATGGCTGCTACCCGTCATTCATGCCGAGGCCGATTACCAACGCCCGATTCATCACGGTGAATTGATTTGGGTCGAGGTTGGGGTCGAGGAGATCAGACGGCGTTCGTTTGCCCTCGCTTATTGGTTTCGCAAGGAGGATGGGACAGAGACAGCCCAGGCCAGGACCGTCCATATCTTGATGTCAGCGGTCGGGGAGAAGGACCTTGCCTTACCTGAGGCCCTGCGCCTTGCCCTAGCTCGCCATCTCAAGGACGCAGCGGTAGGGGTGTCTTGCGCCCGTGCTCATCCAGACGCACAAAGCTGATATGGGTCGAAAAGATCGGCTCCTCGCGCCCGCTTTCCAGATCATCGGTATAGACCTGGACCTCATAGGTGACCGAGGTGCGCCCGCGCCTGCTCTCATGACAGACAAAACGCAGTACCGCACCCAGATTGACACCGCGATGGAACTCGACCCGGTCCATGCCCACAGTCACAAATCGGCAGCCTGGATAATCGCGGCTGGCCGCGATCCAGGCGATCTCATCGACCCATTTGAGCAGGCAGCCACCGAAGAGATGGCCATATTGATTGAGATGCTCGGGACGAACGACGGTATAGCTTTCCACGGCTCCTGACCTTCCGGCAAAGATAGTGATCCGAAACCAATGAACTTGTATTACGCGGTATCATGGAGCTTGGGATGCTGGAAGTAGCGCATGATGCGTTGGGGGGAATTGAGAAGGCGGCGCAGGTGGCTGACGGTCGCCTTCTTCAGATCGCCCTTGGCGCGGGAGGGCGCCTGCGCGGTGATGGTGGCCTTGAGCATCTCGTTGGGGTTCAGTGCCGGGCTATAGGGGAGGGAGGAGGCCTCGATTTGATTGGCGCATGCAGCCAGCCACGCCTTGACTGGCTTGGTGTGATGCACGCGCAGGTTGTCGAGGATGAGGAAGATCTTCTTGCCCCTGGCGTCCTTGACGAGCCGCTTCATGAAGTCGATCAGGATGTCGGCGTTCATCGCCCCCGCGAACGCCTTCCGACGCACCTTGCCGCGGTTGGTCAGCGTCGAGATCACCGACAGGCCTTCGCGACGGTGCGTGACGCGAATCTCGGACGTCTTGATCGCCGGCGCATAAGAGCGCCCGCGCACCTCGTCCGAGCGCAGCCCCGTTTCATCGCCCCAGTGGATTTCGGCGCCCTCGGCCTTGGCGCGCCGGGCAATGTCCGGGTAGGTCTCCTCAAGCCACGTCTTGCCCGCCGGCGGGCTTTGCTCATAGGCGCGCCGAATCGGTTTCTGGGGCGTCAATCCCCAGCGCGCCATGTACTTGCCCTCCCCCTGCGGCCTGAGCTCGATGCCAAAACAGCCGAGGATCAACTGCCGCACCGCCTGCCGGCTCCACAGCGCAAACGGCAGCTTCAGCTCATCCGGTGTCCCGTCGCACATGAGCTTGCGTATCTGGGCGTCCTGCTCCGCCAACAGCGCCCGCTTCTCACCCACCTTGCGCCCACCCCCCTTGTCCTTGGGCCCCTTCGCGCGCCGCAAACGACAGCAATCTCATGTCTCGTCTTTACCATGCCCACGACATCAGGACAGCTCACTCAATTTCAAAAGCATGTGTTTCTTATCAAGAATTGATTGCACATGACTGTGAGGCGCTTGGCCAAGCCGGTTTGTCTTGGCTATCCATCTTTGTTACCCTCTACGTCCTATCGAGCGGTCGCTTGGCCGCACATGTGTCGTGGCGGCCCGCGCCGGTCCCCTCACACTGCCGAGCCGTGAACCCGGTCAGGCCCGGAAGGGAGCAGCCGTAGCGGTGCAGGTAGGTGCCGGGGTGTGGCTGGTGCGGGTTGCCGCCTATCCAGGATCCTGCTGCTGCCGGCCTCGATCCAGAGACATCACGATGAAGCTGCGTGGACATGGTCCGCGCCGCGCCAAACCGTCTGGCCACAGATCCCGTCATGTCCTACCAAGCCCTGGCCCGCAAATGGCGCCCGCGTCTGTTCGATGACCTGGTCGGGCAAGAGCATGTCGTACGTGCCCTGGCCAATGCCCTCGACCGCGACCGGCTCCATCATGCCTATCTGTTCACTGGCATCCGCGGGGTCGGCAAGACGACACTCGCGCGCATCTTCGCCAAGGCGCTCAATTGCGAACAGGGGATCGGCTCGCATCCCTGTGGGATCTGTACAACCTGCCGCGAGATCGACAGCGGACGCTGCGTCGATCTACTGGAGATCGATGCCGCCTCGCGCACCAAGGTCGAACAGACCCGCGAGCTGCTGGAGAATGTCCCCTATGCCCCTGTGCGAGCGCGCTTCAAGGTGTATCTCATCGACGAGGTGCACATGTTCTCGGCGCATAGCTTCAATGCCCTGCTCAAGACCCTGGAAGAGCCGCCGCCGCATGTGAAGTTTCTGTTTGCGACCACGGACCCGCAGAAGATCCCCGTCACCGTTTTGTCGCGTTGTCTCCAATTCAACCTGCGCCGTTTGCTCCCTGCCGAGATCAGCGCGCGGCTTGCCTATGTCCTAGAACAAGAAGGCATCCCCTATGAACCGGGTGCCCTTCCCCTGATTGCCCGCGCCGCTGATGGCAGCCTGCGCGATGCCCTAAGCCTGCTCGATCAGGCGATCGCCTTTGGCGGCGGCCAGGTCGGTGAGGCCGATACCCGCACCATGTTGGGGACCATCAGCGGAGATCTGGTCTTCGCGATCGCCTGGGCCCTTGCCCAGGGCGATGGCGCGGCCTTGCTTGATCAGGTTGCCCGTGCTGCTTCCCTGACACCCGACTTCGTTGGACTGCTGCGCGAACTCATCGCCCTCTTGCACCGCCTAGCCCTGATCCAGCAGGTCCCCGCCTCCCTGGTCCCAGACGACCCTGATCGCCAGCGTCTTCAGGACCTGGCTGCTGCGATCGCTCCGGAAGACATCCAACTGTTTTATGAGATCGCGCTTCTGGGTCAGAACGATCTGATGCTGGCCCCCGATCCGCGGACTGGACTGGAGATGGTCTTGCTGCGAGCGCTAGCCTTTCGCCCTGCCGGTACCCAACCGCCGTGCGCTGCGCGACAGGATACGCCCGATATCCAACCTAGGCTCGCCCTGGCATCCAAATCGCCAGATCCGACGCCGACTCCAGGCCCTTCTACCGCACTACTGCCTCTCAAAGATATGGACGATTGGCAGCGGCTGATTGCAAATCTGGGTCTCGGTGGGATCGCCCGGGAGCTTGCTCATCACTGTGTCTTTCGCGACCATAGCGCTGGGCGGTTACGGCTCCAGCTCGACCCAAACCTCGGGCATCTACAGGTGCCAAATGCCTTGGCGCGCCTCAAAGAGGCCATCGAGCGGGCGCTTGGCACACCGGTGATACTCGATATCCAGCTCGGGACACCAGACCAAGAGACCCTGGCCCAGCGTCAGGCACGCGCTGCTGCTGCCCGTCAGCAGGCGGCGGTGGCCCGCTTGGATGCAGACCCTGTGGCCCAGGCGCTGCGAGAACAACTTGAGGCCGATTGGCGACCTGGCAGTATTCGCCCAGATGATTGACGAGCCTATATCCCATACAGGGACTCGGCTCAATACAACCAAATTCATCGATACTAAGCTTGAGGTATCAGGTATGAAGGCACTCGGTGGCCTGCTCAAACAGGCGCAAAAGATGCAGGAAGACATGCAGCAGGCGCAGGCGCGCCTAGCCCAAGAAGAGGTGACCGGCGAGGCCGGTGGTGGTCTGGTCAAGGTCACCATGAATGGCCAGCATCAAGCCAAACGGGTCGAGATCGACCCCTCTCTGCTCTCTGAGGATAAGGAGATGCTGGAAGACCTGATCACAGCGGCGATCAATGCCGCCAGCCAGCAGATCGCCGAAAAGGCCAAAGAGAGTCTCGCTGCCCTGACGGCGGGGATGCCCCTACCCCCTGGACTCAAGCTGCCCTGGTCCTAATGGGGTGAACGCGGACGCGCTGCTCGACCGTCTGATCGAGGCCCTGCGCTGTTTGCCGGGGGTAGGGCCCAAATCGGCCCGGCGCATCGCCTTCCATCTGCTGGAACGCGATCGTGCCGGGGGCATCCATCTAGCCGAAGTGTTGGCCGAGTCCATGGTCCGGATTAAGCGCTGTTCGCGCTGCCGCACCCTGACCGAACGCGAGGTCTGTGCCCTTTGCACCAATCCAGAGCGCGATGATGGCCTCCTGTGTATCGTCGAACAGCCCTCCGATATCTTGGCGATCGAGCAAGCGACCGATTACCGCGGGCGTTATTTCGTACTCGGCGGTCGGCTCTCGCCACTCGACGGTGTCGGTCCTGAGGAGCTGGGTCTGGACCTCTTGGCAAGGCGCCTGCATGATGAGCCGATCGCAGAGCTCATCCTGGCCATCAGCCCCACCGTTGAGGGGAGCGCAACGGCGCATTTCATCGGTGAGCGTGCGGCAGCACAGGGTATCCGCGTCACCCGTCTCGCCCAGGGTGTCCCCCTGGGTACGGAGCTCGAATATCTCGATGGCGGCACCCTGGCGCTCGCCTTTTCGACACGGTGTACCCTGTAAGAGACCGCATGCAGCTTAAAAGTCCGTTCAACCCTTGTTGGAAGAGCATTAGGCCATGTCAGACAACATCTTTACCAAGATCGCACGCGGCGAGATCCCTGCCGACATCGTCTATAAGGACGATGAGGTCGTCGCCTTCCGCGACATCAATCCCCAGGCGCCGACCCATCTCCTGGTGATCCCGCGCAAACCCATCCCCACGCTCGACGCTGCCGGCCCCGAAGACGCCACCCTGCTCGGCAAGCTCTTGCTCGTTGCCGCTCAGGTTGCCCGTGAATCCGGCATTGCCGAACAGGGTTATCGCACCGTGATCAATTGCAACGCTGCAGCAGGTCAGACCGTCTATCATCTGCATTTGCATGTCCTCGGCGGACGCCCATTCAATTGGCCGCCAGGCTGAGCGTTGACAACATCTTACACATGATGTGCTCATGAATCCTTATAAAGCCCTGTTCGCCACCTTAAGACCCTGACTGCCTTGATGTCAGCGGTTTGCAAGCTGGTCACAGACGCAAGACATGGCTGAGAAACCCGTTGCCCCATCCGCTAGCCCCGACCCTTTCGAGCTCAAGATGGCGAGCTTCAGCCTGCCTGTCATGCGCCTGCTCGCCGTTGACCTCGAGACCCTGCTACTGCATCTGGGGAATCGTATCGAACGTGCCCCTGATTTCTTTCGCAATACCCCGATTGTCATCGACCTGACCGCTGTCAACCAGGCCAAGGCGCCGATCGACCTGCCACAGCTGGTCAAGATGTTACGCGGTTATGGCCTGTTGCCGGTCGGGGTCAGTGGCGCCAATACTGACCAAGCGCTGGCCGCTCAGTCTATCGAGCTCGCCGTGCTGCGCGACGGTGCGGGCCGCCGCCCCAGACCAGCCGAGGAGCCCCCTGCAGGCCAGGCGGTTGCCTTACCCAATGGCCGGCGGCTGCAAACGGTGGCATCCAACTCACCGCCTCCGCCAGCTCCACCTGCCTTTACCCTGATCACCAAACCGGTGCGCTCGGGTCAGCGGATCTATGCTGAGGGTGGCGACCTGTCGATCGTCGCACCCGTCAGCTCGGGCGCCGAACTCATGGCCGATGGCAATATTCATGTCTATGGGCCGTTGCGCGGGCGCGCGCTCGCCGGCATGCGTGGCAACACCGAGGCGCGGATCTTCTGCCAGGACCTTCAGGCCGAACTCATCTCAATCGCCGGCCATTACCGGGTCAGCGAAGGAATCCCTAACGAACTGCGCGGTGTACCGGTCCAGGTCTTTCTAGACCAGCAGATCCTTCGTATCGAAAGGCTCTAAACCCAATTCAAGTGAATCGCCTCATCACCCCAAGGAGTCAACAACTTGGCAAGAATCATTGTGATCACCTCTGGCAAAGGCGGCGTCGGCAAGACCACGACCGCCGCTGCCATGTCGATGGGCCTAGCCCAGCGCGGTAAGCGTACGGTTGTTATCGATTTTGACATCGGCCTGCGTAACTTGGATCTCGTCATGGGCTGCGAGCGCCGCGTCGTTTATGACTTCATCAATGTGATCAACGGCGAAGCCAATCTCAATCAGGCCCTCATCCGCGACAAACGCTGCGATAATCTCTACATTCTCCCAGCCTCCCAGACGCGCGACAAGGATGCCCTAACCCGCGAGGGTGTGGAGCGGGTGCTCGACCAGCTCTGCGAGCACTACGATTTCATCGTCTGTGACTCGCCGGCGGGGATTGAACACGGCGCCACCATGGCCATGTATTTCGCCGATGATGCCATTGTGGTCACCAATCCCGAGGTCTCATCGGTGCGCGACTCCGACCGTATGCTGGGCATCCTGGCCAGCCGCTCCAAACGCGCCGAGGAGAACCGCGAGCCGATCCGCGAATATCTTCTCCTCACCCGCTATGATCCGGTGCGGGTGGCGCGCGGCGAGATGCTGAGCGTCGACGACGTACAAGAGATCCTATCGCTGCGTCTGCTCGGCGTGATCCCCGAATCCAAGGCGGTCCTCAATGCCTCGAACGCCGGCATCCCAGTCATTCTGGATCGCGAGAGTGACGCAGGCCAGGCCTATGGCGACATGGTTGCGCGCTATCTCGGCGAGGATATCCCGCATCGCTTCCTCCAGCCGGAAAAGAAGGGCCTACTTAGCCGTCTTTTTAAGGGGTGAGCCATGGGTCTGCTCGACTATTTCATCTCATCTCGCCCCAAGGGAAACGCCAGCCTTGCCAAGGAACGGCTACAGATCCTGGTCGCCCGCGATCGCATCGCGCGCGACAAACCATCCTATCTACCACAGCTCCAGCAAGAGATCCTCGAGGTCATCCGCAAATATGTCGAGGTCGATATGGATTCGGTCTCGGTGAACTATGAGCAGGCCGAATCACATGAGATCCTGGAGCTGAATATCATCCTACCCGAATCGGGTGTGGTGGGCGGACGCCGTTGAGGATGGGCCTCTAGCCCTAGCCCGGCGGGGGCAGAAGGCCTATCCCTCGTCGGGATGGGAGGGACGATCCTGCTGCTGGGTGCAGCCGGATCATTGAGCGCTTGATCGGTGCGCTATCCGTCACAACGGCTGGGGAGCAATTTGGCCGTCGCTGCTCCATAAAAAACCCCGCGCTAATGGCGGGGTTGGGGACTTGGTGGAGCCGAGGGGGATCGAACCCCTGACCTTCGCATTGCGAACGCGACGCTCTCCCAGCTGAGCTACGGCCCCTTGTTCCGGTCTGCTTAGACCATGGCAGTACCTAGGCTAGGCATCATATTATCTATCATCCCAGATCCTCTGACAAGGACCTGTATGTGTCCACCACCTTTGGCACTCAGGATGCCATTCTCAGCAGGTATGAGAGCATGGGTTTCTGGCCCAAGCGGTGGTGAAGGCGCTCAGGCCTCGGAGAACTTGTGCTATAGACCGTCGGGCACGCGCGCCACCGTGTCGATGGCCAGGTACTGCCAGTGCGCTGCCATGCGTCTGTTTTATGTCAGGCGCCCGACCTAGTATCATGATGGTGATTCCAGATCTCTCGATGAGACAGCTATGACCGCCGCTCTACTCGATGGCAAGGCCATCGCCGCTGCGCTCCAGGGCGAGATCAAACAACGCGCCGCCCTGTTCGCTGAACGCCAGGGACGCCCCCCAGGGCTAGCCGTGATCCTGGTGGGCGACAATCTAGCCTCCCAGGTCTATGTGCGCAACAAGCGCCGCGCCTGTGCAGAGGCCGGGTTTCATTCCGCGCTCCATGCACTGCCGGCGACGACCACCCAAGCCGAGCTATTGGAGCTGATCAACCGCTTGAACGCCGATCCCACCATCGATGGCATCCTGGTCCAGCTCCCGCTCCCCGAGGATCTAGATGAATCGGCGGTCACCGAATGCATCTGCCCGACCAAGGACGTCGATGGCTTTCACCCCGACAATGTGGGACGGCTGGTACTGCGCCGGCCCAGGCTGCGCCCCTGCACCCCCAAGGGGATCATGCGTCTCTTGGCCGAGACCGGGGCACGGCTGGAGGGGCTGGATGCGGTGGTGATCGGTCAATCCAATATCGTTGGGCGCCCGATGGCCTTGGAGCTTTTGGCCGCACGCTGCACCGTAACCATTTGCCACAGCCGTACCCGCGATCTGGCAGACAAGGCACGCAGCGCCGACATCCTGGTCGCTGCGGTCGGGCGCCCTGCCTTTGTTCCGGGCGATTGGATCAAGCGGGGCGCGATCCTGATCGATGTCGGGATCAATCGCCTGGCCGATGGTCGTCTCGTCGGGGATTTAGAGTTTGCCACCTGCGCCGAACGCGCCGCATGGATCACGCCGGTGCCCGGCGGGGTCGGGCCCATGACCATCGCCAGCCTGCTTGAAAACACCCTCGAGGCCGCCGAGTTGCACGCCGGCGCCTAAGCCTGGAGCCTGGTCTCGCCCTCATGATCGATGCGCTCTGGACCTGGATCGGCACCCATGAGTCCTTGTTGCTGGCCCTAGTCGGTCTGTCGGCCCTGATCCTGATCGCGTCCCTCTTGACCCTCCCCTTCGCGATCGCTGCGATCCCCGAGGATTATTTTGCGGCGGACCGACGCAGCAGCGGTTTTCGGGCCGGGCATCCTCTGGCATCTATCGGCCTGCGGCTCATCAAAAACGCCCTGGGGTGGCTGCTGATCCTGGCCGGGCTTGCGATGTTGGTCCTGCCCGGTCAGGGGATCCTGACCCTTTTTGTCGGCCTGATCCTGAGCGATTTCCCAGGCAAGCATGCGCTCGAACGGCGCCTTGCCGCCGATCCCCGTATCCTGGCGGCGCTGAACTGGCTGCGCCAGCGCGCTGGGCGGGCGCCATTTCGAGTACCCTCCCCAAGCGGGGACCGGGATTGAGCCTGTCACAATAGCGCTTCGATCGCCTGGATGATCTGCGGGCTATCGGGCGGGGTCTGGCTCGGATAGTGCGCGACCAACCGGCCATCGCGATCGATGAGATATTTGAAAAAGTTCCATTGCGGGTAGGGCGCACCTGCCTGGGCCAACCGCTCAAACAGTGGTGCGGCCTTGCCGGGCTTAACGCTGACCTTCTCGAACATGGGGAACTCGACGGCATAGGTCAGACGGCAAAAGTCCTGGATCTCGCGCTCACTGCCCGGTTCCTGATTGGCGAAGTTATTGGACGGAAAGCCCAGGACGACCAGACCGCGATCCTTATAGGTGCGATAGAGCCGCTCAAGTGCATCGTATTGAGGGGTAAAGCCGCAACGGCTGGCTGTATTGACGACCAAGATGACCTGACCGCGATACTGCTCGCAGAGATTGATCCGCTCATCGCTCGCCAGGCGCCGTATCTCCAGATCGAGCAAGGGCGGACAATCCTTGGGTTCGGCGACCAGGACCATCCCTACGGCCAACAGACCCACCAACCAGACCAATGGCTTCATCGCATATCTCCGTTTCAGAGGATTCTCGGTGTGCCCCTAACTGGGGCGACTGGGGCAGTATTGCAATCGTTCGGGTAAGCCCGAATCATAGGGCCTTAGATTGTCCGTTGATACAGATAGGGCAGGATCATGAACGATTGGGTCAAGGCGCAGGTCGTCGGCAAACACCGTTGGAATGAAGGTCTGCATAGCCTCCAGTTTGAGTCGGAGCCGATCGAGTTTGTTGCTGGTCAATTCATCAAGGTCGCGCTCGAGATCGCGGGTGAGCGCATCGGGCGCCCCTATTCGCTGGTCAATCCACCCGGGCAGCAACCCATTGAGATCTTTTTCAATGAGATCAGCGAAGGCCCATTGACCCCAAGACTGTCAGCGCTTGAACCGGGCGACCCCGTCTGGCTCACCCGCAAGGCGAGCGGGGTCTTCACCCTCGAAACCGTCCAGCCCGCTTCTACCCTCTGGCTCTTGGCGACGGGCACGGGTCTGGGGGTATATCTCTCGATCCTGCGCACGCCCGACCCCTGGCGGCTATTCGAGCGGGTGATCCTGGTCCACGGGGTGCGGCATGGCGCCGACCTGGCCTATGGCGAGTGTCTCGATGCGGTCGGGGCCCAGTATCCAGGCCGGTTGCTGCGCTTGAATGCGGTCAGCCGCGAGCCCTGGCCGGGGGCCTTCGCCGGGCGGATCACCGAGTTCTTGACCAGCAGCGCCCTGGAGCAACAGGCGGGCACCCTGATCGACCCCCAGACCAGCCATGTCATGCTCTGCGGCAACTCGGCGATGATCAAGGACATCAAGGCGATCTTAGAGGCGCGGGGGCTCAAACGCCATCGGCGCGATGCGCCGGGTCAGTATACGACCGAGCAGTATCACTGAATTGCAGCCGGTAGAGGTGTGCATAACGCCCCCCGCGCGCCAGGAGCTCGGCATGCCGCCCCTGTTCGACGATGCGCCCCTCGTCGAGCACCAGGATACGGTCGGCACGTTCGACGGTCGAGAGCCGGTGGGCGATGATCAGGGTAGTGCGGCGGGACATCAGGGTCTCGAGCGCGGCCTGGATATGGCGCTCGGACTCGGCATCGAGCGCCGAGGTTGCCTCGTCCAGGATCAGGATGGGGGCATCCTTGAGCATGACACGGGCGATGGCGAGCCGCTGGCGCTGGCCGCCCGAGAGTAAGACCCCACGGTCGCCGATCAGGGTCTCGAACCCCTGGGGAAGCGCCTGGATGAACTCCAGGGCATGGGCACTGGCCGCCGCCGCTGCAAGCTCGGCGCGGCTGGGCGGATGGGGGCAGCCATAGGCGATATTGTTGGCGATCGTATCATTCAACAGCATCACCTCCTGGCTGACCAAGGCGATCTGGGCGCGCAGGCTGGCCAGGGTCAACTCATGGATCGGTATGCCATCGAGCTGGATCTCGCCCTCGCTCGGGTCATAGAACCGCGGCAAGAGATTGACGAGCGTGCTCTTGCCACTGCCCGAGCGTCCGACCAAGGCCACCCGCTCGCCCGGCTCGATCAGCAGATTGATCCCGCGCAGTGCCGGCGGCTGATCCGGGGCATAGCGATGGGTGACCTGCCGATATTCGATCCGCCCCTGGGCACGGGCAATCACTCGCTGACCGGTGTCGGGCTCCACTTCGACGTCGATCAGCTCGAACAGGCTCTCTGCGGCGATAATCCCGCGCTGCAGCTGGCCATTGACCGCCGTGAGCCGCTTGACCGGCGGCAACAACAGGCCCATCGCCACCACGAACGACATGAAGGTCCCCACCGAGATGTCCTCCTTGAGCCCTTGCAGGGTGGAGAGATAGACAACGATGGCGATGGCGATGGCCGAGATAAGCTGGACGAGCGGGACGCTGGCCGCCTCGGTGGCGATCAGCTTCATCTGCAATGAGCGGGTCTTTTCGTTGATTGCCGAAAAGCGCGCTGCCTCACGCGCCTGCGCCCCGAACGCCTTGACCAGGCGATGGCCCTCGATGGCCTCCTGCGCGACCTGGGTGAGTTCCCCGACCCGCTCCTGGATGCGCCGACTGTGGCGGCGCAGGCGCTTGGTGGCATATTTAAGCGCCCCCGCCATCGTCGGCCCGATGATCAAAAAGATCAGCGCCAGCCCCGCGTTGAGATACAGCATATAGGCCATGAGCCCAAGCACGCTGAAACCGTCGCGCACCAAGGTGGTGACCGCCGAGGTCGCAGCCGTGGCCACGTTTTCGACGTTATAGGTCAGCTTGGCCAGCAATGTCCCCGCGCCCTGATGGTCGTAGAAACGCGCCGGTGCGCGCAGTAGGTGCTCGAACATCTCCTGGCGCAGGTCGGCCACCACCCTCCGCCCGACCCAGCTCAGGAAATAGGTATTCACGAAGCCCGCCACCCCGCGCACCAGAAACAGCCCGATCAATAACCAGGGCATCAGGCGCACGACCGCGGGGTCGCGCTGGACGAAGCTGCCGTCGATCAGGGGCCGCATCAGGGCGGCAAACACCGGCTCGGTGGCGGCAAAGACCAGCATGCCGGCGATCGACAGCGCAAAGACCCGCCAATAGGGACGGACATACCCGAGCAGACGCCGATAGACCTGACGCGCCCCTGTCGAGGAAAGCCCGACGCCCTGGCTCATGGGGCAGCGTCTTCCGCACGGTTGGCGGCAAAGGCGATCCGGCTCAAACCCGCTTGGCTGGCGGCATCCATCGCGCTCATCACCGCCTGGTGCGGTGTGGCGGCGTCGGCCTGGATCAGGACGGGCAGGCTGCGATCCTCGCCGCGGCGTTCGGTGAGGATCTTGACCAGGGTCGAGAGACGCGGATCGATCACCTCGCGGTCATCGATGAAAAAACGCCCGGCGCGATCGATGACAATCCGAATCATCGCCTGCTCTTGGGCAGGCACATCCTCGCCCTGGGCGTGTGGAAGCTGTACCCGCAGACGCGCATCGTCCTTGAAAGTGGTCGAGACCATAAAAAAGATCAGGAGCAAAAAGACGATGTCGATCAAAGGCGCCAGATTGATCTCGACCGGTGGGGGGCGGCGCGGGCGAAAGTTCATGCATCCACCTCGGTACTCAACTCACGTCCGCTCTGCAAGATCTCGATCAGACGCAGCGCCTCTTCCTCCATCTCCAGCGCCAAGCGGTTGACGTGGCCCTCGAAGAACCGATGGAACATCAGCGCCGGAATACCGACCGAAAGCCCAGCCGCCGTGGTGATCAGCGCCTTGGAGATCCCGCCGGCCAACACCGCCGCATTACCCACACCTGCTTGCATAATTACACCAAAGATATCGATCATCCCCAGAACCGTGCCGAGCAGCCCGAGCAGGGGCGCGATCGCGGCGATGGTCCCGAGGGTGTTGAGAAAACGCTCCAGCTCGGCTACGACATGGCGTCCAGCATCATCGATCGCCTCCTTCATCACCTCACGTGCATGCCGGCGGTTGATCAGCCCGGCGGCCAAGATTCGCCCCAAGGCAGAACCATCGCGGATGTCGAGGATCGCCGTCTCGGTCAGCCGGCCTTGCTGATCGAGTCGCCAGATCTCTTCGATCAGACCGGAAGGCATGAGCCGACTGCGGCGCAATGTCCAGGCGCGCTCGATCACGATGGCCGTGGCTAGGATCGAACAGGCCAGGATCGGCGCCATCACCCAACCGCCGGCATAGATCAGTTCAAGCATGGATCCCCCGCATGACCGACGCGGCACGCCGGCATTGATTGGATGTCTGATGATACCCGAAGCATCTCGGTGTGCCCGCGGGACATCCCTCACCTATCGCTGGACAGCGTTGGTCCAGTCGATGGATCAATCGCACTGACCCAGACCGTGAGCGCGGTGTAATTGTCCTGGTCGGGCAACTGGCGCGTGCGGAGGATGCCCTCCATCCGGTCGAGCCAATCTTGCGTACTGGATGCCTCGGCAAGGGTGGAGAGCATCTCGGCCTCGGTCACCGCCTCCCAGAACCCATCGGTGCACAGCAAGAAGGCATCGTCCGGCAGAAGGGCCAGCGGCGCCTCGGCAAGGGTCGGGCGCGGTGGGTATTGATCGCCCAGGGTCCGTAACAGGCGATGGCGATCCTCATGAAAGCGCACCGCCTCGGGCGCAACATCGCCGGCGCGCACCAAGGCCTGGGCCACGCTATGATCAGCGGTCTGAAACATAATCCTGCCGGCGCGAAAGCCATAGACCCTGCTGTCGCCCAGATGCAACCAGAGCGCCTGTCTGCCATCGCTCATCAGGAGCGCAAGCGTGGTGCGCATCCCAGCCAATGCCTGGTGAGATTGCTGGTATGCCTGTAAGACCGCGGCTGTAGCGGTTATCCCGGACGCAAGCACTTGGGACTCAAGTGGACACTCAGGCGGCAACACCTGCAAGAAGGTTTCAACAGCAACCCGCGCGGCGACCGCCCCACCGCCGTGCCCGCCCAGACCATCGGCCACCAGCCATAACCCATCGCGCCAACAATAGGCGTCCTGATTATCAGCTCGCCTGCCGGCCATGCTCAGGACAGCGGTTTGAAAGTGCAGAGCGGTCATGGGTCATCGTCAAAGCCGTTTTGCTGGGCGAGATGCTAAAGGATCCCTCTTGGGGTGCTGGCCAGAAAACACTGCCGATGCACGGTCTGACCTGTCAAGACGCCACTGCGCCCGGCCAAAACGATTGACAGCAAATTGTCGCTGCGGCCGCTTTTTAGGGCATATCATGGCTGATCGCCCCCGCTTGGTCGGGATCGGCTGCCTCTCGGCGCATTTGCGAGCGCGACAACCAGTGATCGAGCATGTCATAGAGGGTTTCGGGACGCACGGGCTTGGGCAGGAAACCATCCATCCCCGCTGCAAGACAACGCTCGCGATCCTCGACGAAGATATTGGCGGTCATGGCGATGATCGGCAGCGGACGTTTCGACAACTGCTGGCGAATCAGTTGGGTCGCTGCCAAACCGTCCATCCCCGGCATTTGTACATCCATCAGGATCAGGTCATAGGACTGGGTCGCGCTCAGGCGCACGGCCTCGGCCCCATCGTTGGCCGTCATAACAGTCAGACCCGCTGCTTCAAGCAAAAAGCGGGCGATCTCTTGATTGATGGGTTCATCCTCGACCAACAGGACCCGCCTCCCGGCATGATGGCGCTTGAGGCGTTCTTGGGCGCTCGCTCCAGTCAACTGAGACTGAGGGGTCAAGACGGGGGCGGGGGCCTTGCGCAGACGGGCGGTAAACCAAAACAGACTACCGACCCCAGGCGTACTATCGGCGCCGGCATCGCCGCCCATCAAGCGCGCCAGATGCTGGGTGATGGCCAAACCTAGCCCCGTGCCTCCGCGCAGCCGTGCATTTGCATCCTGGCCCTGTTCGAATGGTTTGAAGAGACGCGCCAATACATCAGGCGCGATCCCGCTGCCTGTGTCCTCGACCTCGAAGCGCAGCAGGATGCCTTGTCCATCCTCCTCGACCTGTTTAACTCGCACCCTGACCCAACCGCGCTCGGTGAATTTGATGGCATTACCGATATAGTTGATCAGGGCCTGCTTGATTCGGGTGGGATCGCCGATGAGCGGCGGCAAGGAATCGACAAGCTCGCTGCTAAGCACAAGCCCCTTGGCCTGGGCCTGGCTCTGGAGGATCTCTATGACCTGGGCCACCAGCTCGGCAGGTACGAATGGCTCTTCAGCGAGCAGCGAGCCTGAGCTGACCGGCCTCGATCTTGGAGAACTCGAGGATGGCGTCGATGAGATTGAGGAGATGCTGGCTGGCGCTATCCAGCTTGACCAGCAGAACCTCCTGCTCGGGGGTCAAACCCGTCTGGCGCAAGAGGTGCACTATGCCGGAGATGGCATGGAGCGGGGTGCGGATCTCGTGGCTCATACTAGCCAGAAATGCGCTCTTGGCGCGATTGGCGGCATCGGCGGCATTGCGGGCAGCGGCAAGCTCATTGGTGCGTGCCTCAACGATGGCCTCGAGCTGATCGCGATGCTGTCTTAGTTCTGTCTCCGCTCGCCGCAAGGCAGTGATGTCGCGTGCGATCCCCAAGACCCCGATCAGCCGTCCATCCGGGCCATACAGCGGGGCCCTGATGGTCTCGAGATGCTCCTGGTGGCCGTCGTCGGCAAAGGTCAAGATCTCTTCGCTGACCGTTGGTCCGCCGGCGGCGATAGCCTTGCGATCATGTTCGCGAAAGACCTCGGCCTTGGCCTCGAGAAAGAAATCGCGGTCGCTGTGCCCTACGATCTCGGAGGCAGGTTTCCCGATAAAGCGTTCAAAGCGGGCATTGCAGGCAAGATAAGCCCCATCGAGGTCTTTGAGCCAGACGAGATCAGGGATCGAGCGGATCAGGCTCTGTAACAGGGTGCGTTCGCCTGCCAGCAACTGCTCGCTCTCGATCCGTTTCTCTTGGGTATAGAGCAGTAGTCCCATGAGGACCGTTAACCCCGGGAGGACGATGAGGCAGGGGATGGCGATCTGCTCGATCACCTGGTTGCGCCAGTTCAGTGGTAAGGTGATGATCAAGCTCAGGGATAGAATATGCACCAGCAGGCCTAATGCCGCCAGCGACCAGACATTGATCTCGAGCCCACGGCGCACGTGCCAGACATGCCAGAGACTGCCTAGAAGGGCGGCGCCCAAGATGCTTCCCACGCCCATATAGATCGCCGGACCGCCGATCCAGAGACGATAACCGGCTGCAATCGCCGCCGCCAACCCAGCAGAGGGGATACCGCCAAACAAGCCCGCCAGGCTGATCACCACGGTGCGCCCGTCAAAGATGAACTGGGGATCGAGCCTGACCGGATAGATCATGCCGATGACTGCGACTAGCCCAAAGCTTAGGCCATTGAGAAGTCTTACCCAGAGGCATTCGCGCGGAAGCCGCGCCAGTATCAATCCATGCACTGCCACCAGGGTCAGCAGCAAAGCAGCGTTGTTGATCAGATCAACTAGGATACTCATATCAACTAGGATACTCATGAAGACCTTCGGGCCAGAGCAAAACGGCACCTAGTCTAATCCAGATTGATTGACAAGGGGTACGTAAGCCCAGGCCAGAGCTGCTGCCAAGGGCAGCCCTGCCAGGTCAATGACCCCGCCGGGGTATCCCTGATCCCGTCTGGGTGACAGGCTGTGATCCCTGCGATCGCGATCAGTCGCCCATTGCAAAAGAGCATGGGCCAGCGCGGGCGCAGCCAGGCTGGGATGCCAGCCTCCTGGAACAGCTTTTTGACATCGCGCCGCGCTCCCCCGGGGCGGGCGCGGCAGGGCCGACCCCATTGGCCAAAGCGGACTTGGGTCAGGATCGGAACGTCTCGCCATCTTTTAAGCGGTTCCCATACGAGGCGCCCTAAACCGGCCGGCAGCTCCAGATGCACCGACCGCTCTCCGAGTAGCCACAGCAGCGTTGTCTCACTGGGCAAGGGTGGGAATGGCGGCAAGGCCAGAAGCAGATCGCGGTAGCGCCGGATCTCGCACCCTGACCACTGGATCAGCGGATAGGCATCGGCACGGGCGGGGATGAACTCGGTGAGTAGACGCTTGAGGCGCTGGGCATCCGGAGGCTGAAACCCCTGCTCGCTGAGCCAGAGACGGATGACCGCCTTGGCCAAGGAAGGATCTAGAGACATGAGATGGGCGATCGACAGCGTCCCCGGCAGAGCGCCCCGCACCTCCTCCAGGGTCTGGGCCGCCAGCCGCTCGCTCAGTTCAGCCGCTTCGGCGCATAGACGCGCGCTGCGCACGAGATTTTGGACGGTTGCCGGCCAGCGGGCGCGCAAATGCGGCAGTATCTGATGACGCAGATAGTTGCGGTCGAAACGCGTCTCGGCATTGCTGGGATCATCGATCCAGAACAGGCCATAATGTTGGGCATAGGCGACAAGCAAGGCCCGGTCGAGGTCGAGGAATGGGCGGAAGAGACGGCCAGCGCCCAAGGGGGCAAGGGCCGGCATGGCGGCCAATCCCGCAGGCCCGCTGCCGCGCAGCAAGGCCAAGAGCAGCGTCTCAGCCTGGTCATCGCCATGCTGGGCGAGCAGCAATACCTCGCCTGGCATGAGCAGGCGCCCAAAGATGGCGCGGCGCGCTGCACGCGCCCAGGATTCGATGCTTGTGCCTCGGGTGGGCGGTAGGTCCGGCCAGTCGATCATCAGAGGGATGGCGAGCTCGGCGCAACGGGCGGCGCAGTGTTCGGCCCATGTGCCTGAGGCCGGATGCAGATCATGATCAACATGGACGGCTGCAAGCCGCCCTATACCAGGGAGATCGGGTGCCTGTCGGCGCAGCTCGGCAAGGACAGCTAACAAGACGCTCGAATCCAGACCACCGCTATAGGCAAGCCAATAACGTTGGACATCACCGAGCGCAGCAAGCTGTCTGTGCAGATGTTCAAGCAGGCGCCCTACCCCGTCCCGTTCATCCCTCCTTGAAGCGCCCATAGCGCATGAGACGCTGATAACGCAGGGCGACCAAGGCGTCGGGATCGATAGCGCTGAATTGGTCGAGCCGCGCCAATAGCGCCGCTTTGAGAGTACTGGCCATGGCTCCGGGATCGCGGTGGGCCCCGCCCAGGGGCTCGGGGATGATCTCGTCGATTAGACCGTGTTCGCGCAAGCGTTCTGAGGTGATGGCCATGGCCTCGGCGGCGAGCTGGGCCTTGTCCACGCTCTTCCATAGGATCGAGGCGCAGCCCTCGGGTGAGATCACTGAATAGGTGCTGAACTGCAACATCCCCAGCCAGTCGCTGACCCCGATCGCCAAGGCCCCGCCCGAACCGCCCTCACCGATCACGGTCGCCAGGATGGGGGTGCGCAGACGTGACATCTTGCGCAGGTTGCGGGCAATCGCCTCGCTTTGCCCACGCTCCTCGGCACCGACACCTGGATAGGCGCCTGGGGTATCGATAAAGGTCAGGATTGGCAGACGAAAGCGCTCGGCGAGCTCCATCAGACGCAACGCCTTGCGGTAACCCTCTGGCCTGGGCATGCCAAAGTTACGCAAGAGTTTTTCCTTGGTGTCGCGGCCCTTTTGATGGCCGATGATCATCACCGGACGCCCGTCTAACCGCGCCAGACCACCGACGATGGCCGGGTCATCGGCGAAGGCACGATCGCCGTGCAGTTCGTAAAACTCATCGAAGATCCGCGGCACATAGTCGAGCAAATAGGGGCGCTGCGGATGCCGCGACAATTGCGAGATCTGCCAGGGGGTGAGGTTGGCGAAGATGGACTCGGTAAGTGCCCGGCATTTGGCCTGGAGACGCTCGATCTCCTCTTGGATGTTGAGCGCGTTATCGAAACCGACCCGCTTGAGCTCATCGAGCTTGGCCTCGAGCTCGGCGATGGGTTGTTCGAAATCAAGAAAATTGAGATCCATGTAGCCTGTCTTTAGGGTTGAAACTCGCCCCGTGCGATCGTTGTAGGCGAGATAGGATACCAAAGCCGGGTGCTGAGGCCACAAGGTAGCCTCGCTCAGCCGCTGACCAGGGCCGTCAGCCGCGGGCCCAGCCAGTTCCACCAGCCGGCCCACTCGCTGCGCGCCCAGCGCATCCCCGATGTCAGCGCGGCCTCGAGCTCGGCCCAGGCTGTCTGGGGATCCCAGCCGAGCCGCGCGATCAGGCTATCGGGCGGTGGGGCGAGCAAGATCAGTCCGGCCAGACCCACCGCCATCAGAAAGGTCCCTAGGGGATATCTCAGGCTAAAGGGCTTGAGGGCACTGCCGAACGAACGATTGATGCGGACATTGAACAGATTGACGCTATAGATCTCATCGAGCACCAGATGGGTGAGATACCCGACACCAACCATTAGCCCCACGAGCCAGGCTGCCTCGGGGCGCTGTCCACCGAGCCAATAGGCGAGATCAGCGGTTGCGGTCGCCGCCGTAGCAGCAGCCAACCAAGAATGCCAGATCCCGCGATGGACGGTCAGCCATCCGAAGAGCCGAAGCACCCCATAGCGCACCGCAACAAAGACCAGACACCACAGGCCGAGCATGACCCAAGGCGCAAAGCGCCCGCCTAAAGGGAGGGTCACGGCAAAGGCCAAGGCTGCGCCCAAGACATTGAATAGGGCATGGCTGGGGACCGAGTGCGTACTGTCGATGTCTGGCACCAGACTGCCGGCCACCCCGAGGGCGAACAAGAGCGGAATCTGCGCCGAGCCCGCGAGTCCGCCGAGATGCAGGGCCAACACCGTCCCTGCGCTCATCAGGATGCCGACATTGAGATGGGTTTGAAAATTGGCCATCAGGATTTCAAGAACGGTATTTAAGCGGATAATCCGTCCCGTCGCTCTCATCAACTGGAGTTCATTGCATGCCCGGCTCGTCCTTGACCCTTGCGCTCGTCCAGCAGTCCGATCAGGGGAGCACCGCGGCCAACCTCGAGGACTGCGAGGCGGCGATCCGCGCGGCCTCGATCCGCGGCTGTGACCTGGTCGTACTCCAGGAGCTGCACAACGGCCCCTATTTTTGTCAGATCGAAGATAACAACCTGTTCGACCTGGCCGAGACCATCCCAGGTCCCAGCACCGAGCGCCTGAGCACCTTGGCGCGCGAGCTCAACCTGGTGATCGTGGGCTCGCTCTTCGAGCAACGCGCGCCCGGGATCTACCACAGCACCGCCGTGGTATTGGATGCCGATGGCAGCCTTGCGGGGATCTATCGCAAGATGCACATCCCCGACCTCCCTGGACATGCCGAGACATTCTATTTCACTCCGGGTGATCTGGGCTTCAACCCGATCGATACCAGCCTGGGGCGGCTGGGGGTACTGATCGGTTGGGACCAGTGGTTTCCAGAGGCTGCGCGCGCCATGGCCTTAGGGGGCGCCCAAATCCTACTCTACCCCAGCGCCATGGGCGCCGATCCGAACGAGGATGAGGACGAGGTCAGGCGTCAGATCGATGCCTGGCTGACCATCCAGCGCGGCCATGCCATCGCCAATGCGCTCTATGTCGCGGCCTGCAACCGTGTCGGCTATGAACCGGACCCCAGCGGGGTTACATCCGGTCTGCGTTTCTGGGGCCATTCATTCATCTGCGGGCCGCAGGGTGAGCTCATTGCCCAGGCCGATGATCAGACGCCAAAATTGCTCATCGCCGAAGTCGATCTCGCGCGCACTGAACCTATCCGCCGGCGCTGGCCCTTTTTGCGCGACCGGCGCATCGAATCCTATGACGATCTGGCGCGCCGATTCCGCGATTGAAAGACCCCAGGCATTTGCCCCATGCTCTAGCCCAGATGATCAACCGATGATGAGGAGCACCCATGACCCAGGCCGCCGACCCCAAAACCCTGATGCGCTCGATCATCCAGCGTATCGCGACGGGTCCAGAGCTATCCAAGGACATCAGCCGCGAGGAGGCGCACGCCGGCATGCGCGCCATCCTCGACAACGCGGTCGATCCCGTCCAGGCAGGGATCTTTTTGATCGCTCTGCGCATGAAGCGCGAGACCGATGAGGAGCTCAAAGGGATCTTGGATGGCCTCCGCGAGGCCACGGGTCATGTGGTGGCCGAGGTCGATGAGGTAGTGGATATCGCCGACCCCTATGACGGCTATAACCGCTGTCTGCCGGCCTCGCCATTTCTGCCGGCGGTGCTTGCCGAATGCGGGGTCCCGGCGATCAGTCACGGCGCCCATGCCATCGGTCCTAAGTTTGGGGTCACCCATCGCCATGTCTTGGAGGCCGCAGGCTTGCCTGTGGACCTCAGCCCCGTCGAGGCCGCAGATCGCCTCTCTGATCCAGAGATCGGCTGGAGCTATGTCGATCAGCGCGCCTTTTGTGCCTCCTTATATAACCTGGCTGAACTGCGCACCGCTATCGTCAAGCGCCAGGCGATCACCACCACCGAGGTCTTGGCGCGCCCGATCCATGGACGCCGCCATACCCATCTCATCACCGGCTATGTCCATCCACCCTATCCGCGCATCTATGCGATGCTGGCGCGTCATGCCGGCTTTGAGTCGGCCCTGATCATCCGCGGGGTGGAAGGGGGGGTTATCCCCTCGCTGCGCCAAAAGAGCATTTGTTTCAGCTATCAGCATCATGCAGAGGAACAGGTCTTTGAGATCGACCCCACTGCCCTGGGGATCGAACAGACGTCGCGCGCTGTGCCCCTGCCCGAGAACCTCCCCCAGACCACCCGCCCAGACGATGATGTTGCGATTACCGTGGATGTCGAGGCCACGGCCCAGGCCGCTGCTGCTGCGGGAATAGAGGCGCTCTCAGGCAAGAAGGGTCCGACCTATGACAGCCTGGTCTGCGCCGGGGCGCTGATCCTCTGGCATCTAGGGCGCGAGCGTACATTTGAGCTCGCTGCCGATCGCATCCGCGATGTCCTCGATTCGGGGTGCGCCGCGCGGAGGCTCTGCTAATGGCTGACGGCTCGATCCCTGTAGCTGATTGCGCTGCCATCCCCGAGGGGCGATTCATCAAGGTCAAGGTGGAGAGTCTAGACCTCATCATCGCCCATGCTGGCGGGCGCTATTACGCAATCGAGGACCTGTGCAGCCATGAGGACTATCCGCTTTCCTTCGGCTGTCTACATGGGGCGACCATCAAGTGCTCACTACACGGTAGCGCCTTTGATCTTGCGAGCGGTCAGCCCCTCAGCCCACCTGCTGAGCAGCCGATCCGGGTCTTTCCCGTCCAGATCAGGGATGAAAAGGTCTGGGTCGATCCCATTGTCTAACCAGATACCCCGCCCATGCATCATTTCTGAGCGCCCCTCAATCTGCTATCAAGTTAAGGTGTGCATCCATACGCATCGTTCTCTTCCTACTCCGTGGGGTCTCGTTGACCACTGTCGTCTCCGACAGGCATGACTTTCCCACCTGGGACAGAGACCCTCTTGGCAAAGAGATGCGCGGTAGAAGGCACCTAACCCTCTGCAGGATCTGTGGCGCGTTGCGCCTTGATGGCCTGTGCCAGGTCTGCGAGCGCTGCCAGCTCATCGCGATCGGCAGGCAGACCGTCCTGGTCCTTACTGAGAGGTTGGACGGGCGTTGGCTCAACCCAGCGGTCTGCCTGGAGCAGCTGCTCAAGCTCGGCAGCCAGCTCAGCGAGTACATAATGCGGACGCTCGATGAGACGCAGCAACGGCAACCTTACCCGTTTGCATAGGGGTTCCAGTTCATCCGGCGGCAATGTCTTGCGCCAGCGGGGAGGGGAGATGCGCTTGATGGCCGCACGGACAACGAGGGTATCGCGCTTGCAGATCAGATAATCAAAACGCTGGCGCTCCAGGCGCGCGAGTATGCGTGCCTGCTCGCGCCGGCTCAGTCCAGGCGCAGGCGCCAGCACCTCGCTCGCCCGCACCCGCACGAAGACGCGATAGCCATCGCCCAGCACGTGTTCAAGCATCGCGAGCAGGATGCGCTCGCGAGGCGTCAGCCAATGTGGGTCAAAGACATAAGGCTCGCGCCTGCGCCAGCCAAGGGCTTGCGCCAGATCGAACACCAGGGCCAGAACGACCAGCGCCCCCAATCCCAGCAGGGCATACAAGTGCGCCATCTCAACGGGCCACTGGGCTCAAGGGTGGCGGTGGCGGCAGCTCGATCCCGTTTTGGTGATACCAGGCGCGATCGAGCGCCCAATTGACCGTTTGCACATCCGGCTCATTCATCATCATTTCGACCGCATGGGCCTCAACCGACCGAAAACGCCTCTCGGCGTCCTGGACCTCAGGCGCATTGTCCGGCTTGCCGGTGAGTGCAGGCTCGATGCGGTCCAAGAACGGGCGCAAGGGGCGCTCCAGGGCATGCGGGCTGCTCAGGGTGACAGTGCCGTTGAGAAAGACCAGCGCACGGAAACGATAGGGATAGCTGGCGAGCATCGGGTCCTGTTCCAGGATCTCATTGAGTCGCCAGATGCGCGGGCGCAGTTCGTCATTGTGCCAGCTTAGGGTGACGATTAGAAAGACCAGAAAGGCAGCCGAGGCGATGATAGCGCTGAGTGTTAGACGGTCCATGGGAGGGATGTTGCGACCTTTTTTGCCAGTTGGGTTGAGCCTAAGGGAGGCGATATCCGCCTTGCCAGAATACTCGAAACATCCATCGCACCGACGCCTCTGCCTGGGCATTGCCTACAGGCAGGTGTGAAAGCACTATGACACTGGCGAACCCCGCTATCCAAGCTGCATGGATCTGGTTGCGGCTGAGGCTGCAATGGCGGGCCGGCTTGCGCCGGAACGGTCGGAACGATCCGGCAGGCATGTTTCGAGGTCCCTTATTGAAACAAAAGCTGGGGCCAATGGCCAAATGCGAAGCGGGCGGTAAGTCCGGTTAAACTATGTCCGGCCTGGCAACGGACCCACCTGCGCTTGCCAAACAAGATCCGAGATCCCCAAAACCGATTGAAGAACCCATCGCTATGACCCTAGACCAAGGGGTAGGCCGTAGTGCCCCAAAACCGCGCCTGTGGGACCAGCTGCGCCTGCGGCCCTATGGTGACAGGATGCTCACCCCTGCGGTACGGGTGTGGCTTGCCTTTGCCTGGGCGATCATCCTGCTGATGGCGACCATCGAGGGCCTGGTCTGGGGGCTGGTGGGCTCGACCATCGTCCCGCAAGAGAGCGCCTGGCTAAAACCATTCATTGGCACCCTGCTATTTGCGGTTATCTTTGGGGTGGTCTGGGTGATCGACGCCTCGCTCATCATGTCCGAGCGTCCGGTAGTGCGCGCACGCCGCTGGGACCCAGGGGCAAATCAAGGACTCGGCGCCTTGCTGCGTTGGTTGTTTGGTTTCATCGCGCGCCTGGCGATCGTGGCCCTCTCGCTCTACGTTACCGCACCCTTCCTCGGCAAGTTGATCCGCGCCGATGACATCGAGGTCTATCACCAACAGCAGGTGGAGCGCTATTTCGCCGAGCGCGAGACCCAGCTCAAGGCCCAGATCGCGGCGCGCACCGCCCAGATCGACGAGACCTATCGTGCGCGCAGCGAGCCGATCAAAGGCGAGATCGAGCAGCTCTCAGCGGGCCTTGTCGCCGAGCGCGCGCGCCGTGCTGCGATCGAGTCCGAATATGCCCCGGAGATCGAGGTCTTGCGCCGTGATCTGGCCGCCGCCCAAGCGAAGGTCGGCGATGAGATCCTCGGGCGCAATGGGCGCCCTTCGGGGCGCGGGCCGGAGGCGCGCAAATGGGAGGCCAATGCTGCTTTGCTCGCCGAGCAGCTCAATGCCAAGCAGTCCGAGCGCGATGCGCGCGTGTCTGAGATCGATCGGCGGATTCAGGAGTGGGAACAGCGGCTGGCCGAGCAGACCGAGCGCCTGCAACGTCTGACCCAGGAATACGAGCAGCGGGTCAGCGCGATCGCCGATGAGCTCAAGGCCCAGCAGCCCCCGCCCAATCCGCCGCGTCTGACCTTTGCCGCCCGTTCCAAGATCTTGCAAGCGATCCAGGAAAGCCCAGAGGAACAAAGTGTCCCCCATTTCGAAAGGGTCGAGGGCTTTTCGCAGGCACTGCTCGGGGTGCTGTTTTTGTCGCTGATCGCACTCAAGCTCTTCGAGCCAACCGCGGTGCGCGCCTATTTCAGCGAGACCCTGCAGATGCAATATTGCAAATATCTCGAGGGTGGGCTCGACGACATCCCTGGCTTTGCGCCGCCGGCAAATCCGGGCCAAAGGCTCAATCCGGTCGAGTTTGCCCGCCTGTGGCTCGCCTATGAAAAGGACCCGGCGGCCTTTTTTGCCGAACGCCAGGCGATCATTGAGGTACGCGAGCCCCTGTTGCGTTATCTTGCCGAACGCGAGCTCGAGCGCGATCGGATTGCCTTGCGACGCGCCAACCTCGATGATGAGTTCAGCTTCATCCGCGAACGGCGCCGCTGCGAGCTGGTGGCGCTCGAACGCGAGCTGAAATTACGCACCGATGCCCTCCAGTCCCAGCTTGCCCTCGAGACCCGCACCCTCAAGGATCAGAGGCGGGTGCAACTGGCCATCGAGCTGCAAAAGGCGCGTCAAGATTGGAACCTGCGCCAGTTGCATGAAGAGGAACAACTGCGTCTGGAACGCGAACGACTTGCGCAGGAGCATGAACGGGCGATGGCCGAGCTGCGACTGCGCGAGCAAGAGCTCTTCGAGGCACAGGCCCGCGCCGAGTCGGAGCTCCAACAGGCCGAGCTCGCCGAGCGCTTAGAACATGAGCGCAAGCGCTTTGCCCTCCAGCAGGAACAACAGCGCGAGGAACGCAAGGCCCGCATCCAGGCGGTGCGCGAAGAGATCAGCCGCCTGCTCGCCCTCGAGGCCAAACAGCGCGCCGACTACCAGACCCTGCGCGAGGCCGAACGCCGGCTCGAGGACGAGGCGGGGATGTTGCGCGCCAGCATAGCGGTCTCTGAGGTCGAGCTGGCCGAGCTAAGACAGCGAATCGCCGCGCTGAAGACGGCCCTTGTTCATCAAGCCGTCAAGACAGACGAGTCCTTAGAGGTCCGACGTAGCCTCTGGTCGCGGTTGGCCCAGACCCCGGATGACGCCCGCGACATCGAACGGGAGTTGCGAGGCGCGGAGAAGGCCGAGCGCAGCGAGCTTGAACAGCTCGCTAAGCTTAAAGGCGCCCTTGAGGGGCTTGAACGACGCCTGACAGCCAAATCAGACGAACGGCGCGAGGCCGAACAGCGTCTTCGTGACACCCTCAACCGCATCCAGTTCCATGAGGACAGCCTCAAGACACTACTTGAACCCAAGGGTCTTTTGGTCGAGGATTAAGCGCAGAGATATCTTTGAGCCATGGATCTGAGGTGTGCAGCCTGTATCCTGCCCTCATTGTCTTGCCTCATGGCCGCCTGCCCCCGCGGGCGTGACCCCGAACATACCTCAGCGCCGTCCCCTTTGCCCAACCAAGGCAGCGCGGATCTCAAGCAAAATCCCGGGATAGGCGGCCTTAAACCCCTGCCAGCAACGCGCCTGCCCCTCTTCGCTGAGATCCGGTCCGGCATGACCCACCAGTCTTTGCTCCCAGCGGACGGGATCGAGGCGCGTACTGAGCTCCGCTATGACTGCATCGATCAGGGCATCCGATACAAATTTGCCAGGCACAAGCGCCTGGCTGCATCCTGGTTCCGACGGCTGCGCCATGATCTGGGTCGAGCCTTTAGCAGAAGGGGGTGGTGGGGAGAGAACCTGGGTGCGTTGCGCGAGGACTGCGGTTGGGTCGCCGGACAGCGGGGGGTCTGTGGGCCAATCCAGGCAGACCGTTTTGTCCTCAGCGGGTATAGTCTTGGGCCCCGGTTGGGTGCAGCCGGTACCTTCAAGCCTTTGCGTAACCTCGCCCATAACTGCAGTCTGGGACTCAGTCAGCACCTGGGTCTGATCGGCGCATACCACACGCTGGGCCGAGGTGACCAGGGCTGTCGCCTCTGGCCCAACCGCCGGCTGGGGCGGGTCGATCCCCTCCAGACCGCTGTCCAAGCCGATCCAGATGTCATAGGCCCCGATCGTCAGCACGTCTCTGTCTTTGAGCGCCACCGGCTGGCCTAAGGGCAGCGGCCTGTCGTTGAGCAGCGTCCCATTGCGGCCGAGATCGGTCACCCAGAGCCTCCCCTCCGCCTCATAGATGCGCGCATGCCGGTGCGAGATGACCCGCTCCGTATCCTCAAGACAAAGATCGCAGCTTAAGGCGCGCCCGATCTCAATGCCCGTCTCGTTGACCACAAACGGCAAGGCGCGAGGGCGCACCGCCCCAGCGCGATGGATGACGCAGACCATAATCTCCATACCGGATGCAGACCTCTCTTTTATGTGTCGGCGTGGGAATCGGTTATATCATCCAGCCGATCCCTGGAATTAGTTGAAGACCTTGAAGATAGCGTGAACATCCCTGGCTATACCATCCTCCGCGAACTCGGACAGGGCGGCATGGCGACGGTCTATCTGTCCCGCCAGGATCGTCTCGGGCGCGAGGTGGCGCTCAAGGTGATGAAGCCGCAGGCCCTCGCAGGCGATGAGTTTATCGCCCGTTTCATCAAGGAAGGCCAGATCATCGCCCGTCTCCAGCACCCGCAGATCATCACCATCTATGACCTGGACGTTGCAGACGGCCTGTATTACTTCTCAATGGAATATCTGCCGGGTGGGACCCTGCTCGATGAGATCAAGCAGGGGTTGCCGGTCGGGCGCGCCCTCTCCATCGCGCACAAGGTCGCCGAGGCGCTCGCCGTCGCCCATGCCCGCGGGGTGATCCATCGCGATGTCAAGCCGCAGAATATCCTGTTTCGCGCCGACGGCACCCCGGTCCTGACCGATTTCGGGATTGCCCGCGCCATCACCCCCGGCCCTGAGTCGGTCCAGTTCACGCGGATCGGGATGGTGATCGGCAGCCCGCAGTACATGAGCCCAGAGCAATGCCTGGGCCAGCCCCTCGATCCGCGCTCCGACCTCTATAGTCTTGGGGTGGTGATCTATCAGATGCTCACCCAGCACCTGCCCTATGAGGCGGCTGATCCCGTCAGCCTGGCGATGAAACACTGCCAGGACCCCATCCCGCGCCTGCCTGAGCCGCTGGTTGCCTATCAACCCCTGATCGAAAAGCTGCTCGCCAAGCGCCCAGAGGATCGCTTCACCAGCGCCGGTCAGCTCATCCGCGCCCTGGACGCCCTGGGGTCCAAACTCGGAGACTCCTATGACGCCACGCGCTTGCTTCGGCCCGCTACCCCAGCGGTCTTAGAGCCGACGCAAGGCCCAGCGGCCCTTCCCTCCCCCGAGATCCGGCGCCCCCGACCCTGGCCGTGGGGACTGGCGCTGGTCCTCTTGGGCTTGGTCGCGGTCATCTATCTCGGCGTACAGCGGTCGCTGCCGCCTGCACCTCCCCAGCCCGAGTTTGCCATCAAGCTCCCCCCTGCCCCGACCGATCGCCCCCAGACCGCCACCCAATACGAGGCGCTTGTTCTGGATCATCTGCGCCGCGGTCAGAGCGAGCAGGCCCAAGAGATCCTCCGCCTGGCGCTTGCTACCACACCCGATGATCAACGCCTTTTGGCGCTGCGCAAACATCTCGACGATCAGAACCGCCTTGCCCAGCGGCTCGCCGATGCCCGCCGCGCCCTGCTCGAAAACCGCCTCGACGACGCCGCTCAAGGGGTGGAGGCCGGACTTGCCCTCGACCCCGAGCATGCCGACCTTTTGGCACTGCGTACCGAGATCCAGGAGCGCTTTGCCGCCCGCCGGCGACTCGCCGCCGAGCGTCTGCTCGAACAGGCGCAGTCTGCCCAGGCAAGGGGCGATCTGGCGAGCGCCGAACGTCTAGCCCGCGAGGGGCTTGCCCAGGTTCAGGACCATCCAGGTCTTTTGGCCCTGTTGGCTGCGATCGATCAGATCCGCGCGCGCCAATCCCAAACCGAACAGCTCTATGACCAGGCGATCGCCGCTCATGACCTCGGGGATCTTACGGGGTCATTCAGGCTGATCGCTGAGGGCCTTAAGTTTAGCCCAGGGCATGCTGGGCTACTCGCCCTACGCGAACGGCTGATCAATGCTCAGATCCAGGCGGCGCGTGCACATCTTAAAGAGACCGCCGAACGCTATGCCGCGGAGGCCGCCGAGCTCCTCAAGCGCTACCGGCTGGATACAGCCGAAAGCCAGATCGAGCGCCTGCGGGCGATCGCCCCAGATCACCCCCAGCTCGCCGGCCTGAGCGAGACCCTCAAACAACATCGCGCCTTCCTGCCCGAGATGGTCGCGATCCCAGGCGGTTGCTTCATGATGGGCAGTCCGGAGAACGAGCCCGGTCATGAGCCCGACGAGGGGCTCCATCGCGTCTGCATCGAGCCGTTCAAGCTGGCGGTGCGCGAGGTGAGCGTCGGTGAGTTCAAGCGTTTCGTCGCAGCGACCGGTTATCGCACCGACGCCGAGCGCGGGCGCGGCGACGGGCCAGGCTGCGAGAGCCTCGACCGCACCGATCGCCAAACCCCTTGGGGCATAAAGCCCTGGGCCCATTGGCGCGAGCCCAATCGCCAACAGGCACTTGCTGACCGCCAGGCGGTGACCTGTGTGAGCTGGAACGATGCCCTGGCCTATATCGCTTGGCTCAAGACCGAGACCACTTTACCCTTTCGCTTGCCGACCGAGGCCGAGTGGGAATATGCCGCGCGCGCCGACACCTCAGGCGCACGGTTCTGGGAAACAGATCCCGCTGCTAACCCCTGTCTCTATGTCAATTCCGCTGATCGCGGTCAAGGCTGGGATGCCGGTTTTGCGTGTGACGACGGTCACGAATGGGTCGCGCCGGTCGGTAGCCTCAAGCCCAATCCTTGGGGACTGTTCGACATCCTCGGCAACGTCTGGGAATGGACCTGTTCGGAGTACGAGACCAACTATCGGGGCGCTGAGCAGATCTGCGCCCCCCCCGAGATCGATGCCCCGCGGGTCATGCGCGGCGGGGGCTGGAACAGCGCCCCGAATCTGGTGCGCGCGGCCTATCGCAACCGCAATTTTCCCGAAACGCGCTATAGCTTTGTCGGCTTTCGCCTGGCGCTCGATAATGCCCAATAGCTAGACCTGGATCAGTATCTCAGCCCCCTGCGGCAAGACGTCGACCTGGGCATGGGAGGCTAGAAGCTGATCGGTCTCCATCACTGCCAACACCGCCTCCAGAATCTCCGGATCATTGCGCGCGATCGCATTGAGCGCTGCACCTACAATCGCTGGGCGGCTTGCTGCGGCCTCGGCAAGCTTCCGTGAGACCTTATAAGCGGTCTCGCTCTTAATGAGCCCCACCCGATTTTCGCCGTACTGTTTCATGGCGCTGGTGACCTGTACCAGACGCTTGACCACCTTCTCGGTGATGTTTTCGACCATTTGTTGATCAGTGAACGAGACCTTGCGGATATAGACCGATCCCAGGGTATAATCCCATTGCTCCGACAGGGGCGAGACCGTAGTTCGTACTCGGCAGCTGAGTTGGTGCCGGTCCTCGAGCATCTGGTCCATCTTCAGGTTGCTGAGGGTCAAGATGGTCGAGCTGGCGACATTGGCCTGGAGCGAGGCATCGGGATTGGCATTATTGAAGAGATAGGCGACGGGGTCGCTGACCCGCATCTCATACCAGATGCCAACCCCCATCAGCGTACCCTCCTCGGAATTGACCGTCAGGTTGCGCAGATAATGTTGACGCAGGCAGATCGAAACCCGGTAGGTCTTCCCAAATAAAGGCAAAAGCAATGCTTTAAGGCCGAAATGACTTAAGGGAAAACGCAAGCCCGGCTCGTCCACTGTCCCTATGACCTTACCAAACAGAGTGAAGACATGGGCCTCGCGCTCGCGCACGATGGTATAGAGCCCGCACGCCCGGGCAATGAAGAGCAGCAGCGGCAAATAGACGAGACCCAATACAAAACCGAGGACTGTGCCAAGGATGGACTCTAGGTCAAGTAACATGAAGCCTCCTCCCTTAGGGAGAGATTACGCGCCACTTGTGATCCCGCACACGGAAGGCGGCAACTCGGACCGATCTCTATAAGAACAGGCAATCAAAGCCCTCACCTTAAACCCATTAGCCAGGCTTAAACCCATTAGCCAGGGAGGTAGATGCCTTGGGGTTCTATCAAGGGTTTGATGAGCTCTGGATGATACGGACAGCGCGCGCGAGCAAAGGCAACCTCTGGTTGGGCAGATAGCTCTTGAGCGCCGTCGGCCCGCCTTGGTCCTTGATCTGGGCGAGTGTCGCTGCCAGCTCATTCAAGGGCGCAACCTCGGCCTGGGCTTGTTACGCGCGATCTCGACCGCCCGCTCGCTCATGGTGATCTGCTGCTCAGCCTCAGCACGTGCGGTTGAGATGTCAGCGGCGATCTGGTTGCGGGTTGTATTGATCGCCGAGAGCGCGCGATCGACCTCGGATGGCGGGTCGATTTGGGTGATTAAGGCGGCATCCAGTTCGATCCCATAACGCGCCGCGGTAGAACGGCATTGTTCCTCCATGTAGGCATTCATCAGTAGGGGCAGGTTCTTGCGTAGGTCGTTGATCGAGACGCCTTCAGAAAGCTCAGGACCACTGCTAAAAGCTCAGGACCAATGCTATTGGTATCAGGACCGCTGCCCAGGGTCTGAGCCTTGGGATCAACAAAATTAGCAATGCGTTCGCGCAAGACGGAGATGAAATACCCCATGACATGCTCCAAGGGGCTATCGACCCCGAGGAGATAGGCATAGAGGTTATTTTCTGCAACGCGAAAGCGAATCTGGCCGCTGACCCCGATGGTGAGGTTATCCTTGGTCACCGCCTCGATCGTGCTCTGCGTCTTGGTCGGGTCCCAGGTAAGGTCGATCGCCTGAGTCACAACCCGCACCTTGTGCACCTCCTGCCAGGGCCACTTGAAATAAGGCCCACCTGGACCGATGACCCGCAAGCCAGGATAGCGATAACTGGCCCTTTCATCGCCCTCCACCGCTGGGTCCTCAACCATCAGATGCCCTAGGCGCTGGGCGCGTCCCAAGGTCGTGATGGCCGCGCGCTCATCCGGCTTGACGGTATAGATGCCACCTTTGAAAAGCCGGTAGATCACGAAGATCAGGAGACCGAGCAGAAAGGCAGTGACCTGCATGACGCACCCCGCTTATTGATTTAAGAAACACATGCTTTTGAAATTGAGTGAGCTGTCCTGATGTCGTGGGCATGGAAAGACGAGACATGAGATCGCTGTTGTTTGCGGCGCGCGAAGAGCGGCGGCGTCAGGTGGTGAGTTTGCGGCGGCGTGGCTGGACGTATAAAGCGATAGGCGCGCAGAGGGGATTGTTGGGCGCAGGGGTGTTCGACATCTGCAAAGGCTATGGGCGCGAAGGGGCCCAAGGGCTCAAGGACGAGAAGCGGGCGCTCTTATGCGCCGGCGATCAAGACGCCCGAGATTCGCGTCACGCACCGTCGCGAAGGCCTGTCGGTGATCTCGACGCTGACCAACCGCGGCAAGGTGCGTCGGAAGGTGTTCGCGGGGGCGATGAACGCCGACATCCTGATCGACTTCATGAAGCGGCTCGTCAAGGACGCCAGGGGCAAGAAGATCTTCCTCATCCTCGACAACCTGCGCGTGCATCACACCAAGCCGGTCAAGGCGTGGCTGGCTGCATGCGCCAATCAAATCGAGGCCTCCTCCCTCCCCCCCTACAGCCCAGCACTGAACCCCAACGAGATGCTCAAGGCCACCATCACCGCGCAGGCGCCCTCCCGCACCAAGGGCGATCTGAAGAAGGCGACCGTCAGCCACCTGCGCCGCCTTCTCAATTCCCCCCAACGCATCATGCGCTACTTCCAGCATCCCAAGCTCCATGATGCCGCGTAATACAAGTTCGTTGGTTTCGGATCAATAAAGACAGATAGCCTCGCGCCTGGGGTCTGCGCTGCGCTTATATCCCCGCCGCCTCGCGCAGCTCCTCCGCCTTGTCAGTGCGCTCCCAGGTAAATCCGGGCTCATCGCGCCCGAAGTGACCATAGGCCGCGGTATCCTGGTACTTGATCCGCTGGGGATTGGCAAGGTCGAGCATGCGGATCAGGCCATAGGGCCTAAGGTCGAAATGCGCCCTTACCAGCTCGGCGATACGCCCCTCACTGATCTTGTGTGTGCCGAAGGTCTCGATCGAGACCGAAGTCGGTTCGGCGACCCCAATGGCATAGGAAACCTGGATCTCGCAGCGATCGGCCAGTCCCGCAGCGACGATGTTCTTGGCGACATAGCGCGCGGCATAGGCCGCCGAGCGATCGACCTTGGAAGGGTCCTTGCCCGAGAAGGCACCGCCCCCGTGCCGTGCCATGCCGCCGTAGGTATCGACGATGATCTTGCGCCCGGTGACTCCACAGTCGCCCATGGGCCCGCCGATGACGAAACGACCTGTTGGATTGATGTGATACTTGGTGCCAGCATGCAGCCAGCCGGTGGGTCCGAGCACCGGCTTGATGATCTCTTCCATTACCCCTTCGTGCAGCATGCTGTCGCTGACCTCCGGGCTATGCTGGGTCGAGAGGACCACGGCCTCGACGGCGACCGGTTTGCCGTCGCTGTAGCGGATGGTGATCTGCGACTTGGCGTCCGGACGCAGCCAGGGGAGGATCCCCTGTTTACGCATCTCAGCCTGCCGCTTGACCAGGCGATGGGCATAGGCGATGGGTGCCGGGATCAGCATCTCGGTCTCATTGGTGGCATAGCCGAACATCAACCCCTGGTCGCCCGCGCCCTGAGCCTCCTCGGTCTCGCGATCGACGCCCTGTTTGATGTCCTTGGACTGCTCGCCGAGGGCGATCAGGACCCCGCAAGTATTGCCGTCAAAGCCGACCTCTGAGCTGTCATAGCCGATCTCGGTCACCACGCGGCGCACGACCCGCTCATAGTCGATCTTGAGATCGGCGTTGGTGACCGTGATCTCACCAGCCAGCATGACAAATCCCGTCTTGACCAGAGTCTCGCAGGCGACGCGCGCCTTGGCAGGGTTAGGATCGCAGCGATAGATCTCATCGAGCACAGCGTCTGAGATCTGGTCGGCCATCTTATCGGGGTGGCCTTCGGAGACGGATTCGGAGGTGAAGAGATAGTCTTTGCGCATGGTCGATTCAGGAGGCTGAGGTTTGGGCGCCGACTGGCGCGTTGGTGAAATTGGGCAATGATAATGCACCGCGCCAGCGCTTGAAACCGACTAGACACGCCAATTCAGGATTGTGCAGTGCACGATTTTGTAGCGGGCGCGCTTTGGGTACCATCGCGTCATGCGCATTCTATTCAATGCCCTTGTGGAGTGAATATGGCATCAACCGAAACCCCTGTCTGCGATTTTGGCGCCCCCGCGCCCGATTTTGCCCTCGCCGGCGTTGATGGCCGGATCTGGACCCGCGATCAATGCAGCGGCCCGCGTGGTCTTTTGGTCATGTTTATCTGTAACCATTGTCCTTATGTCAAGGCGGTGCGCGAACGGATCGTGCGCGATGCACGCGATCTGACGGCACTCGGGATCGGCTGTGTGGCCATCAATGCCAACGACGCCAGCCAATACCCCGATGACTCGTTCGAGAATATGAAGCGGGTCGCCGAGGAATATGCCTTCCCCTTCCCTTATCTCTTCGATGAGACCCAAGAGGTCGCGCGTGCCTATGGTGCTGTCTGCACCCCCGACTTCTTTGGCTATAACGCAGACCTGAAACTCCAATATCGCGGGCGGCTCGATGCCAGCCGCAAGGAGACCGCTCCGCCCGAGGTACGTCGCGACCTGTTCGAGGCCATGAAGCAGGTCGCCGAGACAGGTCAAGGGCCTGCAGAGCAGATCCCGAGCATCGGCTGTTCAATCAAATGGAAGCTGGCTTAGGGCGCAAGTCTCTGTGGTCCCGCAGTCATACGGCTTTGCCCCAGCGCTGCTCAGGGCAGCAGCGCGGGCGACGGCTGAAGCTCGGCCCCTGTCCGCCACTGGCACAGGGGGGGATAAACATGTTAGCGTTTACCAATTTTGAGTATCCAGCAAATCAATCGAACGATTGAAGCCAATCGATTTGTCGCGCAATCAGGGGTGGGCGTTTGCCACCGCCAGAGACGCCGCTCACAGTGGGCGTTCCCTGAGCGTGTCCATGTCCACTGGGATGATTAGGTATCCCGGTTCGCCGCCTCAGCTCCCTGAGCCCCAGCGATCGCCCTGGCGCGGCCCAGACAGGGGGCGCATAGACCGCACCAGTTTTGTTCATCACCAACCTGTATCCTTTGCTTAGGAGGGGGATTCATGTCCTCACGCAGAGAACTTGCCAATGCCGTCCGGGCGCTCGCCATGGACGCGGTTCAGCAGGCCAATTCCGGCCATCCTGGCGCCCCAATGGGCATGGCGGACATCGCCGAGGTGTTGTGGAACGACTTCATGCGCCATAACCCGGCCAACCCCAAATGGGTCGATCGCGATCGCTTCGTGCTGTCCAACGGCCATGCCTCGATGCTGATCTATGCGCTGCTGCACCTGACAGGCTACGATCTGGCCATCGAGGACCTCAAACAGTTCCGTCAACTCCATTCCAAAACCCCTGGGCACCCCGAATATGGCTATACCCCTGGGGTCGAGACCACGACCGGCCCCTTGGGGCAGGGCATCACCAATGCCGTGGGCATGGCGATCGCCGAGAAGGTGATGGCTGCCGAGTTCAATCGTCCAGGGCATACCATCGTCGATCACTACACCTATGTGTTCCTTGGCGATGGCTGCCTGATGGAGGGTATCTCGCACGAGGCCTGCTCGCTCGCCGGTGCGCTTGGCCTGGGCAAGCTGATCGCCATCTATGACGACAACAACATCTCGATCGATGGCGAGGTGCGCGGGCATGGCGAGGTACCCGGCTGGTTCCTCGACGACACCCCCAAGCGGTTTGAGGCCTATGGTTGGCATGTGATCCCCAAGGTCGATGGCCATGATCCGCAAGCGATCAAGTCAGCCATCGAGGCGTCGCGCGCGGTCACCGATCGCCCGAGCTTGATCTGCTGTCAGACCATCATCGGCTATGGATCGCCCAACAAACAGGGCAAGGAGGAGTGCCATGGGGCGGCGCTCGGTGCCGAGGAGGTGGCCCTGACCCGTCAGAACCTAGACTGGGGATATGAGCCCTTCGTCATCCCCGAGCAGATCCGCCAGGCCTGGGATGCCCGGGAACGAGGTGCGGCTGCCGAGGCGGAGTGGAATGCCCGTTTTGCGGCCTATGCCCAGGCGTATCCCCAAGAGGCCGCTGAGTTTAGGCGCCGGATGGCTGGGGAGCTGCCTGCGCATTGGGCCGAGCAAGCCAGTGCCTTCATCCGCAGCGTAGCGGACAAGGCCGAGACCATCGCCTCGCGCAAGGCCTCGCAGAATGCGCTCAATGCCTTCGGCCCTCTGCTCCCTGAGCTCATCGGAGGTTCGGCGGACCTGGCCGGCTCGAACCTCACCCTGTGGAAGGGCTGCAAGGGGGTGAGCAAGACCGGCGGCGGGAACTACATCTATTACGGGGTGCGCGAATTTGCGATGTCGGCGATCATGAACGGCATCGCCCTGCACGGCGGTTTCATCCCCTACGGCGGGACCTTCCTGATCTTTTCGGAATATGCACGCAATGCCCTGCGCATGGCGGCCCTCATGCGGGTGCATGCGATCTTCGTCTATACCCATGATTCGATCGGTCTGGGTGAGGACGGCCCCACCCATCAGCCGATCGAACAGATCCCGACCCTGCGCCTGATCCCGAACATGAGCGTCTGGCGCCCCTGCGATGCGGTTGAATCAGCCGTTGCCTGGAAACTGGCCATCGAGCGCCGCGATCGTCCGACCAGCCTGATCTTCTCGCGCCAGAACCTCAGCCATATCCAGCGCACCGAGGAACAGATCGCCAATATCGCCCGCGGCGGCTATATTCTGCGCGATTGCGCAGGCACGCCCGATGCCATCATCATCGCCACTGGTTCAGAGGTCGAGCTCGCACTCAAGGCCGCTGAGGCCATGCCCGACAAGGCGATCCGCGTGGTCTCCATGCCATCGACCGATGTCTTCGATGCCCAGGATGAGGCCTATCGCGAGTCGGTGTTGCCCTCGTCTGTCACCGCCCGTATCGCCATCGAGGCCGCAGCCACCGGCCTGTGGTGGAAATATGTCGGCTGCAAGGGCGCGGTGCTCGGCATCGACCGTTTCGGCGAATCCGGACCGGCGGGTGCACTGTTCAAGGAATTCGGTTTTACGGTCGAGAACCTTGTCGCGAAGGTCAAAAGCGTTCTCTGAAACTCAAACCGCGATTGAGAAGGGGCGGGCATCGAACCGCCCCAATCCTTAAAAAAACGCATCACAGGAGCTTGTCACGCATGACAATCAAGGTCGGCATCAATGGGTTTGGCCGCATCGGGCGTATGGCCTTCCGCGCCATCGCCAAGGAGTTCCCCAATCTAGAGGTGGTGGGCATCAATGACCTGCTTGAGCCCAATTATCTGGCCTACATGTTGAAATATGACTCGGTCCACGGGCGTTTCCAGGGCGAGGTCGCGGTCGAAGGCAACACCCTGGTCGTCAACGGCCAGTCAATCCGCCTCACCTCCCAAAAGGATCCGGCCAATCTAGCCTGGGAGGAGGTTGGCGCTGAGATCATCATCGAATCGACTGGTCTCTTTTTGACCGAAGAGACCTGCCAGAAACATCTCCAGGCCGGCGCCAAGAAGGTGGTGCAGAGTGCCCCATCCAAGGACGCCACCCCGATGTTCGTCTATGGCGTCAATCACAAGAGCTATGCCGGGCAGACGATCATCTCGGCGGCCTCGTGCACGACCAACTGTTTGGCACCGGTCGCCAAGGTGCTCCATGACCACTGGGGGATCAAGCGCGGGCTGATGACCACCGTCCATGCGGCCACCGCTACCCAAAAGACGGTCGATGGACCCTCGATGAAGGACTGGCGCGGTGGACGCGGGATCCTCGAGAACATCATCCCCTCCTCGACTGGTGCGGCCAAGGCGGTGGGCAAAGTCCTGCCGGAGCTCAATGGTAAGCTCACTGGCATGGCCTTCCGCGTGCCGACCTCGGATGTTTCGGTGGTGGATCTCACTGTCGAGCTCAACAAGGAGGCCAAATACGAC
This sequence comes from Caldichromatium japonicum, assembly GCF_011290485.1. GTDB lineage: Bacteria > Pseudomonadota > Gammaproteobacteria > Chromatiales > Chromatiaceae > Thermochromatium > Thermochromatium japonicum. The sequence continues at coordinate 1,538,571 of NZ_CP048029.1, forward strand.
GAGATCTGCGCGGCGATGAAGGCGGCATCGGCCTCCGGCGATCTGGTCGGCGTGCTGGCCTATACCGATGAGCTGGTGGTCTCGACCGATTTCCGTGGCTGCCCCTACCCCTCGGTCTTCGACGCTGAGGCAGGGATCGCGCTCGATCCGACCTTCATCAAGGTCGTGGCCTGGTACGACAACGAGTACGGGTATACCTGCAACATGTTGCGTCTGGTCGAGCATATCGCGGGTTAGTAGCATCAGTACCGCATGGCCAAGGGCCATGCGGTCTAGGGCTTTGCAAATTCAACCAAGCTGTCTTGTGGAGGGAAGGGCAATGAGAGAGTTTGTCATCCTGATCCTACTCGTTGTCATCGGCGGTTTGGCGTATGCCCTATTCGTGGGTCATTCGCACAGCGTCAGTTTCCATTACAACTGCGGTGTCGATATCCCTTGGTACGATGCCATCTTTCTTGATAATGGCCATTGTCCCGATAAAGTGTGCCAAAAATAATTCCTAAAGGATGCGCTGATTTATTTTTCACTCCGGCGTCTGTCACTTTGGCGAAAGCCGAAACGGGATCCAGCCCATTCGACAAACTGTATACCTGCGCGTCGGTGTGACGAATCAATCAGTGATTCCGTGCTTAGCCGAGCATCAACACAGCCGCGCGTCCTGGCGCCGGGGACGGTTTGACCTGATCACTAGATCCAATCAATCGATTCTTGCGATATAGAGGGCATTGGCAATGGCATTCATCAAACTCACCGATCTCGATCTCGCTGGCAAGCGGGTGCTCATCCGCGCGGATCTCAATGTTCCGGTCAAAAACGGCCGGGTGACCTCGGATGCGCGGATCACTGCTTCGATGCCAAGCTTTGAGCATTGTCTTAAGGCCGGAGCTCGGGTCATGGTCATGTCACACCTCGGGCGCCCGGAGGAGGGGGTCTTTTCCGAAGAGAACTCCCTGGCGCCGGTCGCTGCGGTCCTGAGCGACAGGCTGGGGCGCCCAGTGCGCCTGATCCGCGACTATCTCGATCAGCCCCCAGAGGTCGCTGAGGGTGAGCTGGTCTTGCTGGAGAACGTGCGCTTCAATGTCGGTGAGAATGCCGACGATGAGACCCTGGCGCAGCGCTATGCGGCGCTGTGCGATGTCTTCGTCATGGATGCCTTCGGCACGGCGCACCGCGCCCAGGCCTCGACCCACGGAGTGGGCCGCTTTGCCCCGATCGCCTGTGCCGGGATCCTCCTGACCGAGGAGCTGGATGCGCTGGAAAAGGCGCTGGCCAATCCCGCCCGCCCCATGATCGCCATCGTCGGCGGGTCCAAGGTCTCCACCAAGCTCACGGTGCTCGAGTCGCTCTCAGAGAAGGTCGATCAACTCATCGTCGGCGGCGGGATCGCCAACACCTTCCTCGCCGCTGCCGGACACAAGGTCGGCAAATCGCTCCATGAGCCAGATCTCATCCCCACCGCGAAAGCGCTCATGGACAAGCTCGCAGCGCGCGGCGGCAGCATCCCCTTGCCCACCGATGTCGTCTGCGGCAAGCGCTTCGACGAGCATGAGCCGGCGGTGATCAAGTCGCTTGCTGCGGTCGAAGAGGACGACATGATCTTCGACATCGGGCCCGAATCGGCCAAGGCGTTGGCCGAACTCATCCACAAAGCAGGCACCATCGTCTGGAATGGGCCGGTTGGGGTCTTCGAGTTCGACCAGTTCGGAGAGGGCACCAAGGCCATCGCCCAGGCCATCGCCCAATCCTCTGCCTTCAGCCTCGCCGGCGGCGGCGATACCATCGCGGCGATCCAGAAATACGATATCTACGACCAGGTCTCCTATATCTCGACCGCAGGCGGCGCCTTCTTGGAATATCTGGAGGGCAAGACCCTGCCTGCGGTGGCGATGCTCGAGGCCCGGGCGCAAGGCTAGTAGATCATGCCAAGACGTACCAAGATCATCGCGACGCTGGGGCCTGCGACCGATCCGGTCGAGGTCATCGACGAGATGCTCGCGGCAGGTCTCGATGTCGCGCGGCTCAACCTCTCGCATGATACCCATGAGCGCCATCGTCAGCGCGCTGCCTTGATCCGCGAACGGGCGCTTGCCGCCGGACAAGAGATCGCGATCCTCTTGGATCTGCAAGGACCCAAGATCCGCATCGGGCGCTTCAAAGATGGGCCGATCGAGCTTGCCAAGGGCGATCGTTTCATCATCGATGTCAACTGTCCGCTCGACGCCGGCGAGCGCGAGCGGGTCGGAACGACCTATCCGGGGCTGGCGGACGATGTGCGTCATGGTGACACCCTCCTGCTCGATGACGGTGCGATCGAGCTCTGGGTCGATGCGGTCGAGGAGGGGCGCATCCTCTGCCAGGTGATCACCGGCGGTCCATTGTCCAACAACAAAGGGATCAACAAAAAGGGCGGCGGGCTTTCTGCCCCCGCGCTCACCGATAAGGACCGCGAAGATATCCGCTTCGCAGCCGAGATCCAGGCCGATTATCTGGCGGTCTCATTCGTGCGCAACGGCGATGATGTCCGTCTAGCTCGCGAGCTGTTCTATGCCGCCGGAGGGCATGGCGGGATCGTCGCCAAGATCGAGCGCGCCGAGGCCTTGGCAAATATCGATGACATCATCCAGGCCGCAGACGCCATCATGGTGGCGCGTGGGGACCTAGGGGTCGAGATCGGCGATGCTGAGCTGCCCGCCGCCCAGAAACGGCTCATCAGCCGGGCGCGCGAGCTCAACAGCGTGGCCATCACCGCCACCCAGATGATGCAGTCGATGATCGAGCATCCCATCCCCACCCGCGCCGAGGTCTTTGATGTCGCCAACGCAGTGCTGGATGGCACGGATGCAGTGATGCTCTCGGCTGAGAGTTCGATCGGTAAAAACCCGGTCAAGGTCATCGAGGCCCTGGATCGCATCTGTCTGGAGGCCGAAAAGAGCGTGACCCGCTCGGGTCATCGGCTCAATTCGGTCTTCGGGCGGGTCGATGAGGCGATTGCGATGGCAGCCATGTATACCGCCAATCACTTGGGGGTCAAGGCGATTGCGGCGCTGACCGAGACTGGTTCGACGGTCAAGTGGATGTCGCGCATCAGCTCCGGGATCCCCATCTATGGCCTGACCCGCTCGGTAGCCACCCAGCGCAAGATCCGCCTCTTTCGCGGGGTCTATCCGGTCTTTTTCGATGTGGTCAGCACCGATATCCACGAGGTCAACAGCAAGGTGATCGACGAACTGCTGCGCCGGGGGACGGTTCAGGACGGCGACCTGGTGATCATCACCAAGGGTGACCGTTCAGGCGTCGAGGGGCAGACCAATATCATGAAGATTATGCGCGTCGGCGAACATCGGATCCTAAATGAGGACTAGAAGCCATGACCTATGAGGCTGCTGTCCGAACTCCAGATTTGGCTCACCAACCATATCCAGAAGGACGACCGCGACTATACGAATTATGCCCCTAAGATGCTGCGGGGAAATTGGATCCAGCGGACAGTGTGCGGCTTCTTCGGTTAGCCGTCTCTCTTGCTATGCCTAGTCGGTCATTCACAATCAACCTTTACCCCAACAACATGAGGACCCGTCCATGGCTCTCATCTCATTGCGTCAATTGCTAGACCATGCCGCCGAATACGGCTATGGCGTGCCGGCCTTCAATGTCAACAACCTTGAACAGATGCGCGCCATCATGGAGGCTGCCGCTGAGACCGACTCGCCGGTCATCGTCCAGGCCTCGGCGGGGGCACGCAAATATGCTGGCGCACCCTTCCTGCGCCATCTCATCCTCGCTGCCATCGAGGAATGGCCAGACATCCCCGTCTGCATGCACCAGGACCACGGCACCTCGCCTGCAGTCTGCCAGAGGTCCATCCAGCTCGGCTTCTCCTCGGTCATGATGGACGGCTCGTTGCTGGAGGACGGCAAGACCCCCTCCTCGTATGACTATAACGTCGAGGTCACGCGCAAGGTGGTAGAGATGGCCCACGCCTGTGGGGTGTCGGTCGAGGGCGAACTGGGCTGCCTGGGTTCACTAGAGAGTGGCAAGGCCGGTGAAGAGGACGGGATCGGCGCCGAGGGCCATCTGGATCACAGCCAACTGCTGACCGATCCCAATGAGGCGGCGGATTTCGTCAAGAAAACCGGCGTCGATGCCCTGGCGATCGCCATCGGTACCAGCCACGGCGCCTACAAGTTCACCCGCCCGCCGACCGGCGACATCCTGGCCATCGAGCGCATCAAGGAGATCCATGCCCGCATCCCGACCGTACATCTGGTCATGCACGGATCTTCCTCTGTGCCCCAGGAGTGGCTCAAGATCATCAACGAATACGGGGGCGACATGGGCGAGACCTATGGCGTGCCGGTCGAGGAGATCGTCGAGGGGATCAAGCATGGCGTGCGCAAGGTCAATATCGACACCGACCTGCGCATGGCCTCGACCGGTGCCATCCGCAAGAACCTGGCCGAGGACCGTAAGAATTTTGACCCGCGCAAATATCTCATTGCAGCGACCAAGGCGATGAAGGAGATTTGCAAGGCGCGGTATGAGGCCTTCGGCACCGCGGGCAATGCGAGCAAGATCAAGCCGATCTCGCTCGAGGCCATGGCCAATCGCTACGCCAAGGGCGAGCTCGATCCCAAGGTCAACTGACCTCTAGCAGGGTACGCGCTGCGTACCCTGCCCCTTGCCGATTCCACAGGGTACGCTTTGCATACCCTTTTGCATACCCTATTTTTTATGATCGCCAGCGCTCGAGGTGCGCTAAGGCGATTTTGACCATTGCCTCTGCGCGTGCGCTTGTATCTGCCTCGGTATAGACGCGAAGCTCGGGCGCATTGCCCGAGGGCCGAAGGTGCAGGATCTCGCCGTTTTTGAAGATCATCCGCAGACCATCGGTCGTCTCTAGACCGGCCAATAGACCAAAGTCCGCACCGAACTCGCTCTCGATGCGCGCGGGGTTTTGCTGTAATGCTGCAAGATGCGCCTGACTGAGCTCGGTCGGAAAATCTTTGAGCCGGCTGCTTGCAGTAAAACGCGGCGGCAGCTCGCCCGTCAGTTCAGACAGCCGAAGACCCCGCCGCTTGGATTCAGCGAGGAGGACCAGGATGGGCAATACGGCGTCGCGCGTCGGCAGGGCATCGAGCCGCCTTCCCTCATGCTCGAGGGCTGAAGCCAGCAAGAATCCGCCATTGGCCTCATAACCGGCGACCGGCGCAAACCCCCCATCGAGCAGAGATCCCATCCCTTCGATCACGAAGGGCGAGCCGATGCGGGTGCGCAACACGCGGGTAAAGGCCCCGTAACGTTCGACCACCGTATTGCTGCTCACCGGTGTCGCCACGGCCTGGATACCAAGCGCGCGCGCGCAGAGCACACCCAAGATATCGCCGCGCAGCCAGTGTCCCTGTTCATCGGCGATCAGGGGACGGTCGCCGTCGCCATCGGTCGAGACCAGGGTAGCGAGCCGGTATTCTGGGACCCATCGCCTCGCCAACTCCTGATCCTCTAGGCGGATGGCCTCGGTATCGACGGGGACGAAGGTTGCAGAGCGCCCTAGGCGCACGACCTCGGCCCCCAGACGGGAGAGCAACTCGCTCAACAGCTCGCGGGCGACGCTTGAGTGCTCATAGACCCCAATGCGCAGACCCTGAAGAGGGCCTGCCGGAAAAAACCCGAGATAACGCGCAAAATATAGTTCACGCGCCGCATCGCTCTCCTCGGTGAGATACCCCGACTGATCCGAGGTAAATACGCCATCCGCCCCGAATAGACCTGCGGGTTGGTCGATCCATTGGACGCGAATCCCCTCCTCGTCTCGCTTCAGGACCTCACTCTCTGGCCGATTGAACTTGATGCCATTGCGATCATCCGGGATATGGCTGCCGGTGACCATCAGGGTCGGGATGCGCCGCTGAAACCCATAGAGCGCTACAGCAGGGCTGGGGATCAGGCCGAGATTGACTGGTTGCCCGCCAGCATCGGCGATGGCGCGGGCACAGGCAGTCATGATCCTAGGAGTGCTGGGTCTCAGATCGCCGCCAATCCCCACCGCCATCCCCCCCGCAAATGCACCGATCTCGGTGAGATAGCTCAAAAACCCGCGGGTATACGCATAGCAGACCCAGTCGGTCATCTGAGAGACCAGACCACGTGCGCCGCTGGTCCCAAAGCCGACGCCGCTTTGCCGCATCAGGTCAGAGATCTGCATCATCCGTTCATTCCTCTGATGGTCGTTGTTGATCCGGCGAGTTTGTCACCGCTTCTGTCGGCGGGGCACCGGCGCTGACCTGCCCTTCTCCACTGGGGGGTTGCGTTCGATCCATGCCAACCTCTAAGCTTGGCGCATCCTCGCTGACCGCTGCCGGCACTGCCGCAGGCGGGGATGCCGCGCCCCCGGGTGTCGCCGCTGCGGGTGGTGCTGACAATGGCGGCGCAGAGGGTGGGGAATCGGGTATGGCGGGCGCTTGCGCGGTCTGCGAGTCCTTAGAATTGGCAAACTTCCCCAACCTAGCCGCTATCCCACCCTGATAGAACGCCCAGATCCCCAAAGCCAGGGCGATGGCCACAAACCCCAGCGCCAACAGGGTCTTCCACCGAGACCCGCGTCTGGCAAAGGGGTCTTGCAGCACCCGCACCGCCCCCTGAGGCAGGCGCGCCTGCTGGGTCAGGGTGGCACCGAACAGCGGGCTGATCTTGGGACTTGCATTGACCGCCCAACCGCAGGCATCGAGCAAGGGGGCCAGGTTGCGCTGGCGTAGCCTCAGATGGGCGAGCAGAACCGATGGACCCGAGATCGCTAGGATGAGCCCCAGGATCACCAAGAGGAACTGCCACCAGGCCAAGGACAACAGGCCGGTCAGGATCGAGGCCAGGGCGGTGCCGAGTGCCCAGACGGCTAGGCCGATGGCGGCGAAGATCCCAGCGAATTTGGCGATATCGAAAGGCGCCGCGGGCGCAGGACCAGTCATCAGTTGGGTAAGCCCCTGTTCCGCTTGAACCGCGACCGCCTGCTCGCGTGTACCGGCCAGCCGTTCGATCTGCTGGGCGATCAGCCTGCCAAACCGCTTGTAAGGCGACCAGAAGGCCTCCCCCGGGCCGATCGGATGCTCGATGAGCCGGATGATGGTGGCATCCCAGTCGCGGCCCTCTCGGTCATAGAAGATACCATTGCGCCCGACCGCCAGATCCTCCTCATCCCCGGCGGTGAAGGCAGCGGCGATGGTCAGGGTCTCATCGCCGCCGCGCCGCCGACACAAGCAATAGGCCAGATAGATCCCGCTGCGGCGCGCAAGCTCGGTATGGCGGTCGCTGTCTTCGACCTGCACGCACAGGGTGCAAGCGCGGCCATCGAGATAGAGGGTGCCGGCCTGAAAGACCGCCCAGCGCCCAGGGATATAGAGGTCGCGCAGGGCGACGAAGTTTTGAAGCAGGGTCTCGAGGTGCTGGTAATAGTGCACCAGCCGATCGACCGACTCGATGGCCTCGGCAATCCCCGCAAACTCCAGGTCCTGTTCGATCAGTGAGGCGATGGCGTCCTTGAATGGCCCCGCAACCAGTTCCTTGACCCGCTCCGGGCCGAGCAGCGCCAAGGCCTCGCCGCGCCTCCGATCGCACCAAGCGAGATGTGGTTGTAGGCGCACCTTGATCGTCTGCCATTGCTCCTCGGTCAGCGACTCAAGGGGACCGATGAGCGGTGCGGCCACCTCAGTGCGCAACAAAGCGACCGGCTCGCGCCAATAGGGATTGACCCCCTGGGTCAGGGGCAAAGGGCGGTCCGGTTCAACCCGAGCGAGCGGCCAGTCCGCCAGCTCAGGGCAACCGGCGGCCAGGTCCTGGGTGGACAAGGCGGCATAGCGGCTGGGATCAGGATTCAGAGCGCTGGTGGCCTGGGGGTCATAGGCGGCGAGCCGCGTCCGAGCGAAATAGTCATCGATCTTGGGCGCGAGTCTGCTGAGGACCGCAGCCACCGTCTCTGTCGCCGGGCCGAGCGGCAGAAGATGCCAGGGGTCTTGCTCGGCCTCAGCCCACCACTCGAGATATTGAGCGGCCTCACTAAAGAAACGATCGCAGAGTGCCTGATCGATCCCCGGCTCGCCGCTGCGGTCAGGAACCGAGCCGACACAGCGGATGATGTCGGTGATCACCGCTGCGATCGCTGGATCGCGCGCCGATCCTGGATGGATTACTCCGTCCCCATTGAAACGGGTGCCGGCAAAGACCTGGGCGAGCTGGGCGGTATCGGCGGCAGTGATGACCCCTGAATCCGTGCGCTCCAGGTGATCGAGGATATGAAAGGCGCCGGCCAGGACCTGGCGCCCTTCCTCGCTGTGATCGTCGATGGCATCGAGCGGCAGCCCCTGTTCGTGCTTAAAGAGCGAGCCAGGGTCCTTGAGTCGCTGGCAGGTCCAACGTACCGCCTCCTGGATCTCGGCGACGCGGATGCGCCCATCCCCGTCTGTATCGAGCAATTTGAGGGTATGGGCATCAAAGTGAAGACCCTTGGTCGGGCAGCCCAAGACCGCCCAGAGTTTGGGATCGAGCTCGGGGAGGTGGCGGATATCCTCGCCGGACTCGATTGACACCTGATCGAATCCGCCGAGCCGGCGGAAACGCCAGCGATGTCTCGGCTTGGGGGAAAGGGATGACATGGATAGTTGAGATCTCCTTTGAGGCCAGCGGATCATCCGCTCGCCGAGCGCCGGATTATAAGGTCTCTCGACGCGCCATCGGCACGGGGATGGGGATAGGGCGGGGCTGGGGTTGGGCATCCAAGACCGCCGTAGGGTACGCGATGTGTTCCTTATTCGAGCAGATCGAACAAAGGCGCTGCCTTATGCAAGAGCTCGCCGTATTCAGCCTCGGGGTCCGAATCGAACACGATCCCCCCGCCTGCCCAAAGGTGGATCCGATCGGGCGTATAGACCAGGGTGCGGATCGCGATATTGGTGTCCATCGCCCCATCGAAGCCGAGATAACCGATCGCCCCGCAATAGACCCCGCGCGGGTGAGGCTCAAGCTCATCGATGATCTCCATCGCGCGTCTTTTGGGCGCGCCGGTGATCGAGCCCCCAGGGAAGGCTGCGCGCAGGAGGTCGATGGCTGTTTGCCCCTCAGCGAGCCTACCGGTGACTGTGCTGACTAGGTGCTGGACGCGGGCAAAGCGTTCGATGGCAAAGAGCCCGGGGACCTGGACACTGCCCAAGGCGCAGACCTTGCCCAGGTCGTTGCGCAAGAGGTCCACGATCATCAGGTTCTCGGCCCGATCCTTGGGACTTAGGCGCAAAGACTCGGCAAGATACGCGTCCTCTCTAGGGTCGAGCGCCCGCGGTCGGGTGCCCTTGATCGGCTTGGTCTCGACTATGCCATCGGCTCCAACCCGCAAGAAACGTTCGGGGGATGAACACAGGATCTGGACCTCTGGGGTCTGGAGATAGGCAGCGAAAGGGGCAGGATTGAGCGCGCGCAGGCGCTGATAGCTCAACCAAGGGTCATCTTTGCGCGGTGCTGAGAAGCGCACTGCGAGATTGACCTGATAGCAATCGCCCGTCGCCAAATAGTCGCGGATCCGACCGACTGCAGCGAGATAGGCCGCACGCGTTAAGTTGGGGGCGATACCCGCCGGGGGGACAGGAGGCTCGGCGGCGACGGGGGTGCGTGAGGGGCTATGGTTTGCCGACGAGACGCCGGCGCTCCCCAGCTCGGCGCGCCAGCGCGCACCCCAGTCGCGCAGCCGCGCCTCATCCCGGCCGACGAGAGCGGCGCGTTGTCTCTTGTGATCGAGGATCAAGGCCCAGTCATAGATACCGATCGCCATCTCGGGCAAGGCATCTGCAGTGGGTGACCGGCGCGGCAGCCCCATTAGCTGCCGCCCCAGGTCATAGCTGAAATAACCGATGGCGCCACCGATGAAGGGCAGTCCACGGATCCCAGAGCGCCTTGGACCTAGGGCCTCGGCGAGTAGACGCAAAGGCTCATCACTAGAGAGATAGATACCCGATGCACTGCGCCATTCGGTCGTCTCACCGCGGGTGACCAGGGTGATTGCGGGGTCGGCGCTGAGGATGTCGAATCGGCCTTGTGGGCTCATGGGATGACCGCTGTCGAGCCAGACCGCCCAGGGTGAGGCGATCAGGTGCGCCATAAAGCCCGTTGCAGGGGGGCAGTAAGGAAGTTCAGCGATCAAGGGGGGTATCTGCACAAGGAGAATACGTTGATTGTTCTATTGGACCCGCTCTTCTGCAGTTGCAGGGTACGCACTGCGTACCCTACTTCCCCGGGTACGACCCTAGGACGGGGGAGGATGAGCAGGCTGCCCTGACCTTGGCTTGCGCGTACAGTTCAGGTCCTGGGTCGATAAGTGGCAATATACAGGATGAGGGCTAGCGACCAGGACGATCATCGAGGTTGGCTGGACACAAGACCTCGCGCATGATACCGATCAGCTCGAGCAGCTGGGCGTTGCGGATCCGATAATAGATCCGGTTGGCCTCCTTGCGGGCAACCACGATGTTTTTGTTGCGCAGCTGCTCCAGATGCTGCGAGATATTGCTCTGTGAGGTCCCAGTGCGTTCGACGATCTCGCTCACCGACAGCTCCTGGTCGCCGAGCGAACATAGGATCTTCCAGCGTAATGGATGGGCCATTGCCTTGAGCGCATTGGCGGTCAAGGTGGTGTTCTCTTCCATTGCGGAATCCGCCGCAGATGACTCTGTTGTATGCGAATCACTCATTGTTCACTCCCCCTTGCAAGATGGCAGGACTGCCTGGGCGCTGCTGTACTCTCCTAGATCGCCGCCAGCAGAAGGCCGAAGCATTGCTCCTCAAAACACCCTCAGTCGCCATCGATGCGGGTATAGCCCGTCATGTCCTTAGCGATACAGATGATGTCTGTGATCCGGCCCTCGGCATCCTTGATCGCCGTACGTGAGAACAGGATCGGGACGCGCCGGCCATCGCTGGCGATAAAGCGCGCCTCGATCTTGCTCAAGGCACCGGTACGGATCAAGGCCTCGAGCCACAGACCCATGAAGGCGCCTGCCTGCTCATCGCCCTCTTCTTCGAAGATATCGCCGATCGACATCCCGATCAGATCGGACTCACGATAACCCAACATGCGGCATGCCGCTGGGTTAGTCAACTTGATCCGGCCCTCCGGGTCCAAGACCAACAAGGCCTCACCCATGTGGTCGATGATGTTTTCGAGATATTGGCGTGCCTCGAGGAGTTCGCGGGTGCGCTCGGCGACCTTGAGCTCCAGGGTCCGGTTCAATGTCCGTTCTTTCTCGATCAGCCGGAAATAGCCGCTGATCTTGTTGATCAGCAGGGTATCCTCGATCGGTTTGAGGAGATAATCCACTGCGCCGACGGCGAAGCCCTGACGCTGAAACTCTTCTGATTTAAAGGCCGCGGTCAGAAAAATGATCGGGATGTTGCGGGTGCGCTTACGCAGCTTGAAGAGCCTAGCGGTCTGAAAGCCATCCATCTCGGGCATCTGGATGTCGAGGATGATGAGATCGATATCCGGATGGCTGAGCGTCAGATCGATCGCTTCCTGACCTGAGCGCGCCTCCAGGACCCGCACCTCCTGTAGATGACGCTCGATGAGGGTGCGCAGAGTAAAAAGGTTGTGGGCATGATCATCGACGATGAGGATCGTGAAGCCCGGCTTGGTCATCATGATTCGTCCGTTCCGCGCTCTGGGATACTCTTGCGACGATTGCCCAGTCGCTGCCACACCTGCCCTAAAAGCAATTCCAAGGCTATCGGGTCGATGGGTTTGCTGAGCACCCACATGCCCATCACCGAGATCTGCCGATTATCTTCGGCCTCGACCAACAACACCAGCGGCAGGTGTTGGATCGCCGCTGCCGGCTGCTCGGGGAGGAGCTGGGCGGCCGCAAGGACCAAGGCACATCCCTGCCCTTCCTCGCGCAGGGTCTCGCTGGCCTCGTCGAAATCGGCAGCAGTCTGTACCCCCATACCTGCTTGCGAAAGCGCGGAGGTCAGGGTGACCAGCGTCTTGACGTCGCGCTCGATGACCAGGGCCCAGGGCGCATCCCGCTCCGAGGCAAGCGCAAGCGGCAAGCAGGTGCCATCGCTGTCCAAAGGCTCAGGTGCCTGGTCATTGCCAGGCGGCATAGCGGTTGATGGCAAGGCGCTCGCTGAAGCGCTCGGGACGAGCGGCAACCAGAGCGCAAAACACGAACCAGTGCCTGGAGTACTCTCCACCTCGATGACCCCCCCCAACAGATTGGCTAGCTCGCGACTGATCGCCAACCCCAGGCCGGTGCCCCCGTAACGTCGGCGCGTCGATCCATCCGCCTGGCGGAAGGCCTCGAAGATGATTTCCTGTTTGTCGCGGGGGATACCGATACCGGTATCGATCACGCTCAAGACCAGTGGCTTGGGCATGCCAGGAAAAAGACTCGCCTCCAGACGCACCTCGCCACGCTCGGTGAATTTGATGGCATTTGAGAGAAAATTTTTGAGGATCTGACGCAGCTTGTCGCGATCGGTCTCAATCAAGTCAGGCAGATTGGGATCAAGACGGAGGATCAACTCGACCGGTTTATCCGCGAGTTGCGGGCTGAACAGCTCGATCAAATCCTCGAGCAGCGGGCACAGCTCGACCGGCTCTATATTGAGCGCCAGCTGACCCGCCTCGATCCGCGAGATGTCGAGGATGTTATCGATCATGTCGCACAGATCGCGCCCAGCCTCATGGATGACTTGGGCCTGGCGTCGCTGGGCAGGACTCAAGCCGCTGCCCTCGGCGCTGAGCATCTTGGATAATAACAGGATCGAATTGAGCGGGGTGCGCAATTCATGGCTGACATTGGCCAGGAACTGAGACTTATAGCGATTGGATTGCTCGAGCTCGTGGGTATGGGCGCGCACCGCCTGGAGGTGTTCGGCATGGGTTGCTGCAAGCGTAGTCAATTGTTCACCTAATTCCTGCAGCTCGCGTGGCCCTGACCAGCTGAACTGGAGTGGCTGTCCCTCACTGAGGATTCGGCGCACCCCGCCGAGCAGTTCATGCCCAAACTGTTCGACCCGGGCCGCAATCCAGCGCGCCAAGACCATCACCGCCATAAACAGCAGGGCGATGATGCTTAAGACCCGCAACATCAGCTCATTGCGAAAGGCATCGAGCGGTGAAGGATCGACGATCCGGCCTACCCACAAGGGCGACCCATCCTCGGTCATGAACATCGGTACCCACAGCATCTGCCGCCCACCTTCGCCTTTCCATAGCGCCAGCTTGCCCTCGGCAAAGATCGACTCTAACCCCGGGAAGACCCTGAAGGCGTTGGGCTGTGCCTCGACCGGCTCACCAGGACGCAGATAGCGACCCTCCTGATTGACCCACAGGGTATGGGGATAGGATTGGGCCAGGCCCCCGACATCGATAGTCAATACTACAGCGCCGGTCTTTGAATGATTACGCTCGCTGCCAAGCGGACTGGCAAGGTCGAGGGTCATAAACTGGCGCGGGTCATCGCGCCCACGGCGGGGATCGAGCCGGATAGGGCTCACCATGACGCCGCCCGCCTGGGCCCTGATCGTCGCTTCGATGAAATGATGATTGGAGAGCTGGACCGGCTGCGGGAGCGGGCGCCATTCCTGGGTGCGCGCATCCCGCACCAACCAGAAGCGCGCCTGACCCTGGGCATCGGTAAACAGGATCTGGATCACATCGCGCTGATCAGAAAGAATCTGATTGATCCAAGTCGTATAGCGGGCGCGGGCGATGTCGATCTGTTCGAGGTCACCGTGCGCGCCCAGGAGCAGCCCCGGCTCGGGCAGCTTGGCCAAGAAGCGAATGAGCTCATGGCGGCTGGCCAGGTGTTGATCAAGGTCGCGAAAGTCGGCCCTGAGGTTTTGCAGATAGGCACGTTGGTAGAACAAGGCGGTGCGGTCTAAGACCAGGGGTAGGTTGATCAGCACCGCCAGGCTCAAGGGCAGCAGACCAAAGATCAATAAAAAGACCAGGATATAGATGCGCAGCTTGAGCACCGATCCACGAAACAGGGCTATTGATCCCTAGGGCGCGCGCACCAATTCGCGCACCAATTCCAGGACCTGGGCGGCATGGCCTTTAGGTTTGACATCGTACAGGGTATGCCGGATGACACCATCCTTGTCGATGATGAAGGTGGAACGCAGGATGCCGAACCGTTTCTGCCCGTGCACGTTTTTTTCGCGCCAGACCCCATAGGCCTCGCAAACCTCACCATCGCTGTCCGACAACAATTGGATCGATAGCCCATGTTTATCGCGAAATCTGCCATGACTGGCGCAGCTATCCCGGCTAATGCCGATGATTTCGGTGGCCGCCGCCTCGAACTCGGGCTGCAGGTCGTTAAAATCGATCGCCTCGATGGTACAGCCAGGCGTGTCATCCTTGGGATAAAAATAGATCACGCAATGACGCCGCCCTCTAAACGACGCAAGACTGACCTGTTCCAGATCGGCGTTGGGCAGAGTGAAATCAGGGGCGGGGTCGCCGGGTTGCAGCATGTGCTCGTACTCCATCGATTAGACTGTGTCTTGGAATGTAAGTATCGCATCCCAGACCGTCAACTTTCGTCCCAAAGCATCCTGCAAGATCTCCTGCCTGGCGACCTCCCGTTGAGATCGAAGGCCCCCAGCTTAAGCCTTTACTCTGCAGAACAGGGATGAGCGGCCTAGTCATCAGGCAATCCCCTTATCAGACATGTGGCGTGCTAACGGGAGAACGGCTCTGCTAACGGGAGAACGGCTCATACCATGATCAAATCCGCCGTCCATCTTAAATCGGCGCTGCTGCGCTACGGTTTGGCCCTGGCATTGCCGTTCCTTGCCGGTTGCGCTTCACCTCGTCTACAGCACTATGTAGGCACGCCGACGACCCCCGCACTCTACACCGATCACCTCCTCGCCGAAGACGGCTATCGCCTGCCACTGCGGGCCTGGTCGCCCGTAGGCAGAGCGCAGGCCGTGGTCCTGGGACTGCATGGCTTCAACGACTATCGGCGCGCGTTCGAGGAGATTGGTGAGTATCTAGCGGTGCGGGGAATTGCGCTCTATGCCTATGATCAGCGCGGTTTCGGCGAGACGGCAGGCGCTGGGGATTGGTTCGGCGTCGAGCGCTTAAGTCGGGATGCCCATCTGGCTGCCCGCCTCATCCGCGAACATCACCCAGGCGTGCCCCTCTATCTGTTTGGCGAGAGCATGGGTGGGGCGGTTGTTCTCCTAACCCTCGCCCAGTATCCCGATACCCCAGTCGATGGGGCGGTGCTCATGGCGCCTGCGGTCTGGGGGCGGGCAACCATGTCCTGGATCCAGCGCGGGATGCTGTGGCTGGTGGCCCACACCATCCCCCAGGTCCGCCTGACCGGGCGCGACCTCAATATCCGCGCCACCGACAACGACGCCGCGATCAAGAAGCTGCGCGCAGACCCCTGGGTGATCAAGGACGCACGGGTCGAAGTCCTCTGGGGCCTAACCGACCTCATGGACCAGGCATTGACCACCCCACCGCCCGCACGCCTGCCGGTCTTGATCCTCTATGGCGCCCAAGATCAGATCATCCCCAAGTATCCCACCTGCCGCTGGCTCGCCATCCGGCCAGAGGTGGCGGTCCATCGCCTGGTCATCTATCCGCGCGGCTGGCACATGCTCACCCGCGACCTGCAAGGCGAGACTGTGCTTGCCGATCTAGCCGCCTGGCTGCGCGACCCTGCTGCTACCCTTCCCTCGGGTGCAGAGCTCAGAGACCGTATGCCCGGCTTTTGCGAGCCATTCGAGCCGTTTTGAACCTCAGCCAACTCGCTCAGTGATAAGTGCAGACTCAGATCTTAGGGTTCTACTCCCCTCCCCCTTGTTCATGACCCCAGGACCAGATCTGCTTCCTGAGCAAGGGGGTTCCATCAGTCCCGCCGCGCCAAGGCGACGGTGTAATGCGTACCCTGTTTGAGCTTGTCGTAGTTGCTGAAGACCTCTAACAGATTGCGCTTGATATAGTCGCGCAGCCCATTGATGGTCACCAGATACAACCGACCGCCTGGACGCAGGCGGGCATGGGCGTCGTGCAAGAGGATGGCGAGCAGCTCCTTGCCAACCTTGGCGGGGACATTGCTAGCGATGACATCGAAGCGGCGTCCGTGCTCGATCTGAGCAAAACCGTTGCTCAAGAGCGCCTCGGCATTGGAAAGACCATTGAGGGCGATATTGCGCCGCGCATACTCGACCGCGACACAGTCCTTATCGACCAACAGGGTGCGACCCTCGGGTGCAAGTGCCGCCAACCCCAGGCCAATCGGCCCATAGCCACAACCGAGGTCCAGACAGTCATCGGCTGGCTTAGCCTCGACATGTCTGAGCAACAGGCGCGTGCCTTCATCGATCTCGCGGGGCGAAAATAGCCCCCAGGTGCTGCGAAATACGAAACGTCTGCCGACGAGCTCGGCACTAAACTCGATGTCGCGCCGCAGGGCGGCGAGTTGTTCAGGGGTCAGCATGGACCAAAGATCCCGTCGATGATGGTCTGGAATGGGCCTTTACCGGGGAAGCGCTGATTCATTCGCAGCAATGCACGTGGCGTCCCCGTATCCCGATGTTTCTGGATTCTGTCTCGGCTTTCTCCGGAATGACGAGTGCCGGGATGACGGTCAAGGGTCTATCGATTGTTTCACGAGATCCAGGGCGCATCTGCCTGCTCCGTGGCGCTGGGCGCCCCCCTCTGTCGGCCCGATGGTTGAGCGCGGCCTTGGATCATAGTTCAATGGCCCTTAAAGATCCCAGCCAGGAGACGCTCAAGTCATGTGCCTTGCCATCCCCGCCCGCATCGTTCAGATGAATCGCATCGACCCAGCCATTGATACCGCGGTAGTCGAGCTCGGTGGGGTCTTACGCGAGGTCTCGATTGCCTTGGTGCCTGAGGCCGAGGTCGGGGACTATGTCTTGGTCCATGTCGGCTATGCGATCAGCAAGATCGACCCGCAAGAGGCCGAGGAGACCCTGCGCCTGATGGCCGAGATGGCCTGCTTGCTCGAGCCAGAGTCGCAGGCCCAGACGACGGACGATTAAGGGGCTGTCAATGAACTATCTCGATGCGTTTCGCGACCCTGGGCTTGCCCACTCCCTGGCAGCCGCGATCGCGGCTGAGACCGATCCCGTCCGCCCCTACCGGCTGATGGAGTTTTGCGGCGGACATACCCATGCCATCGTCCGCTCGGGGCTCCAGCAACTCTTACCCCCGAATGTGCGCTTCGTCCACGGCCCAGGTTGTCCGGTGTGCGTACTGTCGATCGCAAGACTCGATCAGGCGATCGCGATGGCCCTTGCCCACGGCGTGATCCTGTGCACCTATGGCGACCTGATGCGCGTCCCCGCGAGCCACCGCCAGAGCCTGCTCAAGGCCAAGGCGGCAGGAGCGGACGTGCGCATGATCTATTCAACCCAGGATGTATTGCGCATCGCACGCGCTGAACCCAGCCGGCAGGTGGTATTCATGGCCATCGGCTTCGAGACCACAGCGCCGGCCACTGCGGTGGCGGTCCTTCAGGCCCAGGCCGAGGGTCTGAGCAATCTCTCGTTTCTCTGCAATCACGTCCTCACCCCCCCGGCCCTGCGTGCCATCCTCGCTGAACCCGGGCCAGAAGGGGTTCAGCTCGATGGGATCATCGGGCCGGCGCATGTCAGCACCATCATCGGCAGC
Organism: Caldichromatium japonicum; assembly: GCF_011290485.1. Classification (GTDB taxonomy): domain Bacteria; phylum Pseudomonadota; class Gammaproteobacteria; order Chromatiales; family Chromatiaceae; genus Thermochromatium; species Thermochromatium japonicum. The sequence continues at coordinate 1,556,266 of NZ_CP048029.1, forward strand.
CGCCCCTATGCGTTTGTGCCCCGTGAGTTCCATATCCCCTTGGTCATCGCAGGCTTCGAGCCGCTGGATGTGATGCAAGCAGCACTGATGCTGATCCGCCGGCTCAATGCCGGCCAGTCTTGCGTCGAAAACCAATACCGGCGCGCGGTGAGCGAGGCCGGAAACATCCGCGCCCTCGAGTTCATGTCTAGGGTCTTTGTCATCCGGCCAAGCTTTGAGTGGCGCGGGTTAGGGACCCTCCCCGCCAGCGCCTTGGCTTTAGGCCCCGAATTTGCCGCTTTCGACGCCGAGCAACGCTTTCCGGTCGAGGTCAACAACCCTACGGCAGAGACCAAGGGCTGCGAATGCCCAGCCATCCTGCGGGGTTTGAAAGAACCAACCGACTGCCGGCTCTTCGGCACCGCCTGCACACCCGAGCATCCCCTGGGGGCCTGTATGGTCTCCAGCGAGGGGGCCTGCGCCGCCTATTGGAGCTATGGTCGATCCGCAGGGCGGGGTTCTAGCGGCCAGAGAGCAGCGGCTGGTTGAATCTACAGGGTCTGTGTCGAGGACAAGCCAAGATGAGCTCTGCCATCGAACTCTATGAAGCCCTCACCCAGGTTCCGGACGAGCGCACGCGGGCGCCCCTGATCCCTGCGGCGGTCGAGCGCCTCGAGGAACGCTATCCGCATCTACCGGATCCAGCGGCCCAGGGGCAGGTGCGCAAGACCGAGCTGCGCATCAAAAGGGAGATCGAATCGGTGCGCGCTGACCTCAAGACCGAGATCGAGCGGGTCAAGAACGACCTGCTGACATGACTCAGCCCTCTGATGCTAGGTCAGGTTGCACTGCTCACCACCTTGTTCAAACTCTTGTGAGCCCTCAATGAAACCCATGGCCCCATCTAGTATCGATCTTACGACAGGGCGGATCGATCTCACCCATGGTGCTGGCGGGCGGTCGATGGCCGAGCTGATCACTGACCTCTTTCAGCGCGCCTTGGCCAATGAATGGCTGGCCCAAGGCAACGATCAGGCGCTGGTCGCTGTCCCCCCTGGACGGTTAGCGATCAGCACCGACAGCCATGTCGTTTCCCCCCTGTTTTTCCCTGGCGGTGACATCGGGAGACTCGCGGTCAACGGCACAATCAACGACCTCGCCATGTCCGGTGCGCGTCCCTTGTATCTCGCCGCCGCCTTCATCCTCGAGGAAGGCCTGCCGCTCGCCGACCTTGCACGCATCGTCGAGGGCATGGCGAGCGCGGCGCGCGCGGCAAGAGTGGCGATCGTGACCGGTGACACCAAGGTCGTCGAGCGCGGCAAGGGGGATGGGGTCTTTATCACCACCACGGGAATCGGGGTCGTCCCTGAAGGAATCGCGATCTCGGGTGATTGCGCCCAGCCCGGCGACCAGATCCTGATCAACGGGCCGGTCGGGGATCACGGTGTCGCGATCCTGGCACAACGCGAGCATCTGGGGTTTGAGAGTGAGGTGTGCTCCGACTCGGCGGCCCTGCACGACCTGGTCGCCGCCATGATCGCCGCTGTCCCCCAGATCCATTGTCTGCGCGACCCCACCCGCGGGGGCCTAGCGACGACCCTCAATGAGCTCGCCAGACAATCCGGGGTCGGGATGCGGGTCTTCGAGGAGGCGATCCCCCTGCGCCCCGCAGTCGCTGCCGCCTGTGAGCTCCTGGGGCTCGATCCCTATTATCTCGCTAACGAGGGCAAGCTAGTGGCGATCTGTCCGCCAGATGCCGCCGAGACCCTGCTGGCTGTCATGCGCGCCCATCCGTTGGGCACTGAGTCTGCGATCATCGGCGAGGTCATCGCCGATCCTCAGTGTTTCGTCAGCCTGAGGACCCGGTTGGGCGGAGAGCGACTGCTCGATTGGTTGGCGGGCGAGCCGCTGCCGCGGATCTGTTAAGACGCGCTTGTTCAGATCTCAGCGGCGACCTCGGGGATGGCCAGCGCTGCAGACGCCGGTTGGGGTGGAGCATCGGGTTGTAAACGGGCGAGGGCGAGCAGAGTCTCGCGTCCGCGTTCGTCGGTGCGGCGGAAATGGTCGATCAGCTCGAGCTCGCGGACTGAAAACGGCCCGCGGTCGTCGAGACAGAGCAGATAGGTGGGGGTGACATTGCCCAAGGCAGTGGCCAGCTCCTGAGCCTCCTCGATGCCCATCCGCCGGATGCCCTGCTCATAGTTGCTGATGCGCGATTTAGACAGCGATTGAGTCCGATTGGACAGATCAGCAAGGCTCAACCCTTGTGCATGGCGGGCTGAGCGCAGGCGTTGACCGATACGTTTGGTAAGGTCCATGGTGAGCGTCAGTTTATGCAAGGACGGTTTCTCAGTTGGTCAAATCAAGGGGATGTGCATATTGACCGCCGCGCGCGGCTGGCGCACATACCAAGGATGAGGATCATCAAACGCCGGATGGTGCGCGCCCGGCGTGCAGCAGGGGGTCAGCCGAGCAAGGCATCTTCCCATTTGGTGTCGCCGGAGGGCGGCGGTGTCTGCGGCGGTGGTTCGCCGAGACGATCGGCAAAGACGCTTTCGAGCGTCTTGATGAAACATTTGGCCTGGGGCGAGAGAAACTTGCCACGGCGTTGGACGATGCCATAGCTGCGGCGCGGAAAATACTGGCCGAGCGGGATGCGCCCGAGTCGCTCCTTGCCTGTCAGACAGACATCGGTCACGATCGAGACCCCCAGCCCCAGCTCGACATATTTCTTGATCACCTCCCAACCGCCCGCCTCCATGGTGACGCGATAGCTCAGATTGTGCTGTCTGAACACCAGGTCCACCATGCGCCAGGTGCTGAGATGACGCGGCGGCAGGATCAAGCCATAGGGGGCGATCTCTTCTAAGGTCACGCTCTCCTTGCCGGCCAATGGATGGTCGAGGGGGGTGATCAGGGTCGGGTCATAGGTCACCAGCGGGCGATAGCTGATGTCATCTGGGACCTCGAGCATCGAGCCGACCGCAAGATCCGCCTCATCGGCGCGCAGCATCGCCAGCCCATCGCGTCCGGTGACATTGTGCAGCTTCAGTTCGATCCCAGGATATTGCTTGACAAAACTGCGGATCGGCTCCGGCAGGATATAGAGGATGGTCGATTCACCAGCGGCGAGGTTCAGGATCCCCCGATCGACCCGCCCTGCCTGGGTGGCAAAGGTCTCGTGGAGCTTGTCCATCCCTTCAACCAAGGGCTCGGCGATCTGAAACAACAAACTGCCTTCAGGCGTCAGCTTGATCTTGGGACCGCGGCGCTCGAATAAGACCGTGCCGAGCTCGCGCTCCAGGGCCTGGATCTGGAGCGAGACCGTTGGCTGGCTTAAAAAGATCTTTTCCGCCGCGGCGCTGACGCTACCCATCCGCGCCGCATGACAAAATGCGCGCAGTTGCTTAAGCCGGTTTTGTTTGTAATGGATCTGAGAACCCGAGCCCACGGTCACACCCATCGCTGTACTCTTGATAATAATTGATGGTATAGCACAAGGCCCATTGATAAAAGCAATATCTTAACCGGCCGCGCCCTTGGCCGGTTGCAGGCGCGCAGAGGTCTGGTCAAACGGACTGATCAAGCTGACCGAGGATATTGCGGGCCACCTGACGCTGGTTGGCATCACCCTCTTCCAGGACTTGATAGAGCAATTGGCGGGCTGCCAGCTCATTGCCGAGGTCGCGCAGAAGATTGGCGCGGCGGATCTTGTCCTCGACGGGATCGATGGGCGCTGAGGGGGCTGCATCTGTCGCTAACGCCGCATCGCGCTCGCCCCGAGCGTGTTTAGTCTCTCGCTCGGATGCACCCGCCATCCCCCAGGCCGCGGCGGAAGGGGCTGGTGTTGGGGACGGCTGAGGGGTCTGGACAGCTGGCGGGCGCGGCCCCTGGTCATCCTCGCTACCCCGCTTGACCAGGAGGCGCGAGGCCAAAAGGCCAAGCTCAAAGAGCATCCACATCGGCACCGCCAGCAGGGTCTGGGAGATCACATCCGGTGGGGTCAGCAGCATCCCGATCACAAAGGCAGCAACGATTACATAGGGGCGTTTTTGCTTGAGCCCTTCGGGGGTGACCACGCCGATCGCCACCAAGAGCACAGTGGCGATCGGGACCTCGAAGGCCACCCCGAAGGCAAAGAACAGGGTGAGCACAAAGTCCAGATAGGCCGAGATATCGGTCATCATCTCCACCCCTGGCGGGGTAGTGGCGGTGAGAAAGGCAAAGATCAGCGGGAAGACGATGTAATAGGCGAAGGCCATCCCGAGATAAAAGAGCAGGATGCTCGACACCAACAGGGGCAATGCTAGGCGCTTTTCATGCTGATAGAGCCCGGGGGCGACGAAGGCCCAGACCTGATAGAGCAGATAGGGCATGGCCAGAAACACCGCCGCGATCAGCGAGAGCTTGAGCGGGGCGAGCAGCGGCGAGGCGACCTGGGTCGCGATCATGGTGTTGCCGGTCGGTAATTTGGCCAGCAAGGGTGCAGCGACATAGCCGTATAGCGGATTGGCGAAGGGCAAGAGGGCGAGGACCACGATGCCCACGGCAATCAGCATACGGATGATGCGCGCGCGCAGCTCGGCGAGATGGGCGATAAACGGCTGCTCGGCCTCCGGGTCGTGGGGCTGGATCAAGGATGACATGGTCAAGGCTCGATGTGCATTGCCTGCAAGGGGTTATCAGGTCAGCCTGCCGCAGGCGCGGCTACTCGAAGCTCAAGGATGCACTAAACAGTGTCTCTCTGGAGAACCGCCTTAGCGCGCCGTGCGGCCCGCCTTTTCCTCGATCCCAGACACACCGAAGCGCCGTTCGAGCTCCAATAGGACCTGCTCAGGCCTGAGTCCTTGATAGGCCAGGAGCACCAGGGTATGAAACCAGAGATCGGTGATCTCGGAAACGATCCGCTCGGGGACCCCGTCCTTGGCCGCCATCACCGTCTCGGTCGCCTCCTCGCCGATCTTTTTGAGGATGGCATCGAGCCCCTTGGCATAGAGCCCAGCGACATAGGAAGACTTGGGGTCTGCACCCTTGCGCGCCTCGAGTACCTCGGCCAGACGCTCCAATATCTCGCTCATCGTCCGCCCCCATAGATCGCCTCTGGGTCCTTCAATATGGGATCGGTCTCGATCCAGCGACCCGCCTCATCGAGCTGGCGATAAAAACAGCGTTCGCGCCCAGTGTGACAGGCGATCCCACCCTCCTGCTCGACCTCGAGTAGGACGACATCGCCATCGCAATCGAGGCGGATGGCACACACCCGCTGGATATGCCCAGACTCCTCGCCCTTGTGCCACAGGCGCCGTCTGGAACGCGACCAATAGACCGCCCGCCCTGTCTCGCGGGTCAGGCGCAGCGACTCACGGTTCATCCAGGCGACCATCAGCACCCGCCCGCTTCGTGTATCCTGGGCGATGGCCGGTACCAGCCCATCCGGGCCCCAGGCGATCTGCTCCAGCCAGGGTTCATCCTTGGCCATGAGCTTCCTCCGCTAGACGATCGACCAGGGCTTGGGCCTCAGCAAGATCAAGGGTTCCCTCATAAAGGGCCCGCCCGATGATCGCGCCGAAGATCCCCCCCGCCGCGCAGAGGGCGCGGATGTCATCCAGGGTGCTGATCCCGCCCGAGGCGATGACCGCAACGGGGATGCTCACCGCCAGGGCGCGGGTGGCAGGGATATTGGGTCCGGAGAGCATCCCATCGCGCCCGATGTCGGTATAGATGATACCTGAGACACCCATCTCGGCAAAACGGCGGGCCAGGTCCTCAACCCGCTGATCCGTGACCTCGGCCCAGCCCTGGATCGCTACCCAGCCGTCCTTGGCATCCAGACCCACCAGGATCTGCCCAGGAAACGCGCGGCAGGCGCGCGCGACGAACTCGGGGTCCTTGACCGCCTGGGTGCCGAGGATGCAATAGCGCACGCCGGTCTTGAGATAGCCCTCGATCGTCGCTTCGTCGCGGATCCCCCCGCCGACCTGGATGGGGAGTTCTGGAAAGGCAGCGGCGATGGCGCGGATGGCGGCACCGTTGACCGGCGCGCCGGCGAATGCGCCGTTGAGATCGACCAGATGTAACCGGCGCGCGCCGGCCTCGACCCAACGCCGCGCCGTAGCGACCGGATCATCAGAAAAGACGGTCTCATCCGCCATGCGCCCCTGGCGCAGGCGCACGCAGCGGCCATCTTTGAGGTCAATCGCAGGGATCAGAAGCACGCTCGCCCTCGCTTGTTAGAAGCCTTGTTCGAAACTCCAGGGTGCAGGGTACGTATCGCCTACCCTAGGCGCTGGCACTGGCCTGCAGCCCTAGAGTGACCCTTTGGTCGAGGGGACCTGATCGGCCAGTCTGGGATCGACCGCGACCGCCATGCGCAGCGCCCGCCCAAAAGCCTTGAAGACCGTCTCGGCCTGATGATGGGCATTGACCCCGCGCAGGTTGTCGATATGCAGGGTCATGCCGACATGATTGACCAAGCCCTGGAAGAACTCGCGAAACAGATCGACCTCAAAGGTCCCGATCTGATCGCGCACAAAGTTGATATTGTAAACCAGTCCAGGGCGACCCGAGAGATCGATCACCACCCGCGACAGGGCCTCATCGAGCGGGACATAGGCATGACCATAGCGCGCAATCCCCCGCTTGTCGCCGAGCGCCTGGGCGAGCGCCTGGCCCAGGGTGATCCCGATATCCTCGACCGTATGATGGGCATCGATCTGGAGATCCCCCTGGGCCTCGATCTCCAGATCGAGCAGGCCATGGCGCGCCACCTGATCCAACATGTGTTCCAAGAAGGGCACACCGATCTGCAAGGCCGAGCGCCCACTGCCATCGAGATCCAAGCAGACCCTAATCTGGGTCTCGAGCGTCTTGCGCTCGATGAGCGCGCTGCGGGGAGAGGATGAAGAAGGCATCTCGAGCTCTCCCCTCGCCTAGCTGCTCAGCTTGCGCTTGAGGATCTCATTGACTTGGGCCGGATTGGCCCGCCCGCCGGTCTGCTTCATCACCTGACCGATGAAGAAGCCGAAGATCTTTTCCTTACCTGCCCGGTATTGCTCGACCTGCGCGGGATTGGCTGCCAGGATGGCATCGATGATCGACTCGATGGCCGCCACATCGGTGATCTGTTTGAGACCCCGCGCCTCGATCACCTGATCTGCGGTTTCACCGCTCTCCCACATACCTTCAAAGACCTGTTTAGCGAGCGTCCCCGAGACCGTGCCATCTTGAATCCGCTTCAACAACCCAGCCAGGGCCTGGGCCGTCACCGGGCTTTGGGTGATCTCCAACTCCGCACGATTGAGGGCAGCTGCCAGCTCCCCGTTAACCCAATTGGCCGCCAGTTTGGGATCCCCACAGGTGTGCGCAACGGCTTCAAAATAATCGGCCAGCTCGCGGCTGGTGGTCAAAAGCTCAGCGTCATAGGCCGACAGGCCATATTGGGTCTGAAAACGCGCGCGCCGGGCATCGGGCAGCTCAGGCAGGTCAGCCACCGCCGCAGCGATTAGCTCATCGTCCAGTATCAAAGGGAGCAGGTCGGGGTCTGGAAAATAGCGATAGTCATGCGCCTCCTCCTTGCCGCGCATCGAACGGGTCTCGTCCTTGGTGGGGTCATAGAGCCGGGTCTCCTGGACCACCGTCCCGCCAGACTCGAGAACCTCGATCTGGCGCGCGATCTCATAGACCAGCGCGCGCTCCAAGAACCGAAAAGAATTAATGTTCTTGAGCTCGGTGCGGGTACCGAATGTCTGTTCACCCAAGGGACGCACCGAGACATTGGCATCCATGCGAAACGACCCCTCCTGCATATTGCCGTCGCTCACCCCGATATACCGCACGATCTGATGGATCTTCTTGGCATAGGCCACCGCCTCTGCCGGCGAGCGCAGGTCAGGCTCAGAGACGATCTCAAGCAAGGGGACCCCAGCGCGGTTGAGATCGATACCGGTCATGCCATGGAAGTCCTCATGCAGCGACTTGCCGGCATCCTCTTCGAGATGGGCGCGGGTGACCCCGATGGTCTTGGTGGTGCCATCGGGCAGCAGGATCTCGACATGCCCACGCCCGACGATCGGCTGCTCGTACTGGCTGATCTGATAGCCCTTGGGCAGGTCCGGATAGAAATAGTTCTTGCGGGCAAAGACCGAGCGGCGGGCGATCTCGGCATCGATGGCCCGCCCGAAGCGCACCGCCAGGCGCACCGCCTCGGCATTGAGCACCGGCAGGACCCCAGGCAGCCCCAGGTCGATGGCGCAGGCCTGGGTATTGGGCTCGGCGCCAAAGGCGGTTGGGGCACCTGAGAAGATCTTGGAGCGGGTCAGGAGTTGGGTGTGGATCTCAAGACCGATGACGGCTTCCCAGTGCATGGCTGTTGATATGGCTCACAAGGCAAAAAAGGAATACTAAGCCGAAGATCCCTTTGACGACTAGACCGCCGCACCATACCCAACCCCTAGGTATGCCTATTCGCCGAGCCAATCGCGCACGATCAAGAAGCGCTCATAGAGCTCAGCCTCTAGGGTGCCGGGCTCTGGGCGGTCGTCATAGCGCCAACTGACCTCCGGCGGCAGCGAGACCAGGATCGATTGCGCCCGCCCCCCCGATTGCAACCCAAAGAGGGTCCCGCGGTCCTGGACTAGATTGAACTCGACATAGCGCCCGCGTCGCAGCCGTTGAAAGGCGCGCTCGCGTTCACCGTAGGTCTGATCCTTACGCCGTTCAACGATAGGTAGATAGGCTGAAAGATAGCCATCGCCCACTGAGCGCACAAAGGCAAAGGTGTGGTCAAATCCGCCCTCGGCAAAGTCATCGAAAAAGATCCCGCCGACCCCGCGCGGTTCTTGACGGTGACGGATATAAAAATACTCATCGCACCATGCCTTGAAACGGGGGTAGAGATCAGTGCCGAAGGGTTCACATAGGGCGCGCGCAGTCCGATGCCAATGAATGACATCCTCTTCGTAGCCATAATAGGGGGTAAGATCAAACCCGCCGCCGAACCACCAGATAGGTTCGCCTTCCTCCCCAGCAGCGATGAAGAAGCGCACATTGAGATGCGATGAGGGGACATAGGGGTTCAAGGGGTGAGCGACCAATGAGACCCCCATGGCCTCAAAGCCTCGCCCGGCAAGCTCTGGGCGCTGGGCGCTCGCGCTCGGCGGCAGGCGCTCACCCTGGACATGCGAGAAATTGATCCCGCATTGCTCGAGGATCTCCCCTTGAATCACCCGGGTGCACCCGTCCCCGCCCTGGGGCCGGCTCCAATCGTCGGCGATGAGTTGGGCAGTGGGATCGAGTGTCAGGAAGGATTGGATAAGCCGTTTTTGCAGGTTGCGCAGATAGGACCTGACGGCAGCGGTGTCGGGGCGGTCGAACATGGCGGTCGGTTCTCTCGGGATGATCCAAGTCAGCTGGGAAGAGGATTTGGGTTTCCTGTCGGCCAATTGTAGGGTACGCATGCCATCCCCCACCTGGCTGGGCAAGACAACGCCTCAACCCGCAATAGGGTCTGGCCGAAGCCGGGCTCCAGGTCCACAATACTGCTATACCCTGCCCCCAAACCCAAGGGCACACTGATTCATCATCGCAGACAAACAAGAGATCCATGGATGTGTTTCCCTTTCCGATCGCGCGGATCGGTATCATCGGCGGTGGCCAGCTCGGGCGGATGCTGACCAAAGCGGCCAAGCGGTTGGGTTGCACCTGTGTGGTCCTCGACCCGACTCCAGGCTCTCCCGCCGGTCAGATCGCCGGGCATCAGATCGTCGGGCATTATCACGATCCGGCGAAGCTGCGCGAGCTGGCCGCAAGCTGTGACATCGTCACCTTCGATATCGAGGACATCGATACCGAGACCCTCATCCAACTCGAACACGAGGGCTTTCGCATCCACCCCTCGCCGCGGATCTTGGCGGTCATCCAAGACAAACTGATGCAAAAGGAGACGCTCGCCGCTGCCGGCATCCCGACCGCACCCTTCATCCCCATGCCCGAACCCAGCCCAGATGCCTTCGCTACCTTCGGTTATCCCCTAGTCCAGAAGGTCAGACGCGGAGGATATGACGGGCGGGGGGTGGCGGTGCTCCAGACCCCCGATGACTATCATCGCCACCTACCGGCACCCTCGTTGGTCGAACGCTTTGTGCCGGCGGTCAAGGAGCTCGCCGTGGTGGTCGCACGCGGGCAAAATGGCGATTGCCGCTGCTATCCGTTGGTCGAGATGGTCTTTCGCGCGGGCGAGAATGTGCTCGATCATCTCCTGGCTCCGGCGCGTATCGCGCCACAAACCGCTCAGGCGGCGATGGATCTGGCAGTTCGCACAGTCGAGATGCTCGGCGGGGTCGGGATCTTTGGTATCGAGCTGTTCTTGACCGAGACGGGTGAGCTCCTGGTCAATGAGATCGCACCCCGTACCCATAATTCTGGGCATCACACCATCGAGGCCAATGTCACGGATCAGTTCGAGCAGCATCTGCGCGCCATCCTGGGGTTCCCCCTAGGGTCCACCGATCAGCTCTCACCGGCGGCCATGATCAATCTGCTCGGCGCCCCTGATCATCGCGGGCGTCCGGTCATCCGTGGGCTCAAAGAGGCACTCGCCATCCCTGGGGTGTGCGTGCATCTTTACGGTAAGGCGGTGACAGCTCCTCATCGCAAGATGGGTCATGTCACCGTGCTCGACCCCGACATCGCCACCGCCGAACGCAAGGCATTGCGGGTACGCGAACTGATCGAGATCTCAGGGGAGGACCATCCATGACCCAAACGCCTCGGTCGCCGCAGGTCGGTATCATCATGGGCAGCGACTCGGACCTGCCGGTGATGCAGCAGGCGGCAGATATCTTGGCCGAACTCGCAGTCCCTTATGAGTTGACCATCGTCTCGGCGCATCGCACACCCAAAAGGCTGTATGACTACGCCCAAACGGCCGTTGAGCGAGGGTTGCGCATCATCATCGCTGGTGCCGGCGGCGCGGCCCATCTGCCCGGGATGGTCGCTGCTATCACCCCCCTGCCGGTGATCGGGGTACCGGTCAAGACCAAGGCGCTATCTGGCCTAGACTCCTTGCTCTCGATCGTCCAGATGCCGGCAGGGGTGCCGGTGGCAACGGTGGCGATCGATGGCGCCAAGAACGCCGGGCTCTTGGCCGCCCAGATCCTGGGCAGCGCCGATCCCCAGATCCGCGAAGCGATCGCTCGGTATAAGCGGGATCTAGAATCAGTCGTCATCGTTAAGGCCGCCCAGCTCGAACAGCCAGACCCTTGAATCCCCTATCCCTTGAGTTAGAGAGGTCGATCCCATGGACATCGCCGAACTCTTGGCCTTCAGCGTCAAGAATAATGCCTCGGACCTCCATCTCTCGGCGGGCCTGCCGCCCATGATCCGGGTGGATGGCGACATGCGCCGCATCAATGTCCCGCCGCTGGAACACCGCACTGTCCATGCGCTGGTCTATGACATCATGAATGATAAACAGCGCAAGGACTATGAGGAGTTTCTCGAGACCGATTTTTCATTCGAGATCCCGGGGGTAGCGCGCTTTCGCGTCAATGCCTTCAACCAAAAACGGGGTGCAGCCGCGGTCTTTCGCACTATTCCCTCCAAGGTGCTGACCCTGGAGGAGCTCAAGGCGCCCAAGATCTTCAAGGACATCATCGATGTGCCGCGCGGCATAATCCTGGTCACGGGCCCGACAGGCTCAGGTAAATCCACCACCCTGGCGGCCATGATCGACCACATCAACGAGACCGAATACTCGCATATCCTGACCATCGAGGACCCGATCGAGTTTGTGCATGTCAGCAAGAAATGCCTGGTCAACCAGCGCGAGGTGCACAAGGATACCCTGGGGTTCAACGAGGCCCTACGCTCGGCCCTGCGCGAGGACCCAGACATCATCCTGGTCGGCGAGATGCGGGATCTTGAGACCATCCGCCTGGCGCTCACCGCTGCCGAGACCGGCCACCTGGTCTTCGGGACCCTGCACACCAGCTCGGCGGCCAAGACTATCGACCGCATCATCGACGTCTTCCCCGCCGCCGAAAAGGACATGGTGCGCGCCATGCTCTCTGAGTCCTTGCGCGCGGTCATCTCCCAGACCCTCTTGAAACGCATCGGCGGCGGACGGATCGCGGCCCATGAGATCATGATCGGCACCCCAGCCATCCGCAACCTGATCCGCGAAAACAAGGTCGCCCAGATGTATTCAGCCATCCAGACCGGTCAGGCGCATGGGATGCAGACGCTCGATCAGTGTCTCAAGGATCTGGTCGCCAAGGGACTGGTCGCTCGCAGCGATGCGCGCGCCAGAGCGCAAAACAAGGAAGATTTCATGTAATCGACCCCTTGCTCCCCATCTGCTGTGCGTTGGGGAATTCAAGGGCCTTAGAATTTGGAGGGCGAAGCGATGGATGCCAAGCGCGTGATCGACCAATTGCTCCAGGCCATGGTCGAAAAGAAGGGATCGGATCTCTTTATCACCGCCGGCTGGCCGCCGACGATCAAGATCAACGGTGTGCTCTATCCGGTGACCAAGCAGCCTCTGAGTGCCGAACAGTCGCGCGAGATGGTCTATGAGATCATGAATGACCGCCAGCGGGCCGAGTTCGAGGACACCAAGGAGTGTCAATTCGCTATCGGACGAGAGGGGGCGGGGCGCTTTCGCGTCAGCGCCTTCGTCCAGCGCGATGCGGCAGGGATGGTCTTGCGCCGGATCGAAAACCGTATCCCGACCCTCGAGGAACTCAGACTTCCCTCGATCCTCCGGGATCTGGCGATGAGCAAGCGGGGGATGGTGATCTTTGTCGGGGCTACGGGCACCGGCAAATCGACCTCGCTGGCGGCCATGGTCGGCTATCGCAACCACCAAAGCTCGGGTCATATCATCACGATTGAGGACCCGATCGAGTTCATCCACGATCATGATGGGTGCATCATCACCCAGCGCGAGGTGGGGGTGGACACCGAATCCTTCGAGGTCGCCCTGCGCAATACCCTACGTCAGGCGCCGGACGTGATCCTGATCGGCGAGATCCGCACCCGTCAGACCATGGAATATGCCATCGCCTTTGCCGAGACCGGTCACCTGGTGCTTGCGACCCTGCATGCCAACAATGCCAACCAAGCGATGGATCGCATCATCAATTTCTTTCCCGAAGAGGCGCGGGCGCAGGTGCTGCTCGACCTCTCGCTCAACCTCAAGGCGGTCATCGCCCAGCAGCTCGTGCCGCGCAAAAACGGCCAAGGACGGCGCGCCGTGGTCGAGATCCTGCTCAATACCCCCTTGGCCGCCGATCTCATCCGCAACGGCGAGGTCCATAAGCTCAAGGAGCTGATGAAGCGCTCAGGCGAACAAGGGATGATCACCTTCGATCAGGCGCTCTATAACCTCTATCTGGAGGGCGAGATCAGCTATGAGGACGCGCTGCGTTATGCCGATTCGGCCAATGAGGTGCGACTGATGATCAAGCTGGCCGGCGGTAAGGCCGCGCCCGAGGTCGATGAGGCGCTCGATGGGATACGCCTGGTCCAGGACAATGATCCTCAGCTCAAGCGCTAGCCGTGAGCTCAGGATCCTTGAAGCGCTCGCGGATCTCAAGGATCTCGGGCAGGAGCTCAAAAAAGACCGCAAGGAGCTGCGGATCGAAGTGCTTGCCGGACTGAGCGCGCATCCAGTCGAGCGCATCCTCGACCTTCCAAGCGACTTTATAGACCCGCGCTGAGGTCAGGGCATCAAAGACATCGGCCAGGGCCACGATGCGCCCCGATTCTGGGATCGCCTCACCGGCCAGCCCCCGCGGATAACCGCTCCCATCCCATTTTTCGTGGTGGGAGAGGGCGATCTCGCGCGCCAGTTGCAAAAGCTCCAAATCGCTGCCGGCGAGGATGTCGGCGCCGATCGTGGCATGGGTCTGCATGATCGCCCATTCCTTGGGGTCAAGTTTGCCGGGTTTGAGCAGGATGTGATCTGGGATACCGATCTTGCCGATATCGTGCATGGGACTGGCGTGGAGCATCAGCTCACAGCGCTCTTCGTCCCAACCGATATGATGCGCGATCAGGGTCGAGTTATGGCTCATGCGCAGGATATGCTCGCCGGTCTCGTTATCGCGATACTCGGCAGCCCTACTTAAACGTCGCACGATCTCTAACTGGGTCGCGCGGATCTGATGGGTTCGCTCATGGACCAGGTGCTCGAGCACGGCTTTCTGGTCCTGGGCCAGGCGATGGGCGATATAGACATCGAGCATATTACGCACGCGGACGGCGACTTCAGCCTGATCGAATGGCTTGGCGATGAAGTCGCTGGCACCCAACTCGAGCGCGCGCATCCGATAATCGCGCGAATGCTGAGCGGTGAGGACCAAGATAGGGGGGGTTAAGGGATCGTGGCGTGCGGCAAGCTGTTCGATCAGATCAAAACCGCTTAAGCCCGGCATATCGATATCGAGCAGAATGAGATCGGTCGGCGCTTCCTCATAGACCTTCATAAAGGCATAGGGGTCCTGGACCAGGACGATATTTGAATAGCCAGCCGCTTTTAGCAGGCGTTCCATCAGGATGAGGCTCAGGCGTTCATCGTCCACCACCAGGATACGGGCGGTCTTGCGGTAGAGCTGATCGACGCGACTCATGCGATGCATAGTAGGTCCTTGGGGGGAAGATCGCAGCAAGAGGGTGTGGTCTATCGCCGATTTAAACCTGGGTTGAGCGCTATAGGATCGAGCGGGACCTCGATTAGGGCGAGGTCATCGGCTTGCTCAATCCCGTTGCAATGGGCCTCAAAGGCGGCCATCAATGCCGGCAGGATGGGTGTGCCCGCTTGCCAGCAGGCGAGTACCTCGCCGAATGCGCCATCGATGAACAGACGCCCCTGCCGGTCGGCTGCCTCGGTCAGGCCATCAGTCATCAGAAGCAGGCGATCATCGGGGCGACAGTCCAGGTGTTTGACCTGTAGGTTAGGGATCTCGGGTAAGATCCCAAGGGGCAGATGCTGTGAGGGCAATTCATGCAATCGCTCTCGGGTACGCAGATAGGCCATGGGCATTCCTCCGTTCCACCAGGTCAGATATTCGCCGGAGGCGGTCAGGGTGACCAGACAAGCGGCCATGAAACGATCGGCTGGCAGCAGTCGGTGGAGCTTGCGATTGAGCTCGGCGAGCAGCACCGTATCCCCCAAACCTTTGGCAGTCATGGCATGAAAGATATCGGCAACCGGCAAGGCAGCAATGGTTGCGGCCAGACCATGGCCGGTGAAATCAGCCAAGAGGATGCGCACCCCGCCATCCGGCAGATAGCCCATCAACAATAGGTCGCCATTGAACAGGCTCGCCGGGCGTTCGACCACAGAGATGGCAGGGATCTTTGGGCTCTGGGCCTTGATCGCCTGGCTCCAGATCCGCTCGGCGAGCCGCTGTTCCTCCTGATCGCGGGCGATGAGCTCCTCGAGCAGACGTTGTTTGGCTGTCACGGTCCGTTGCAAATCGCGGATCCGTTCTATGGCCATGATCCGCGCCCGCAATCGGATAAAGGAAAATGGTTTACCTAAAAAATCATCCCCTCCTGCCTCGATGCAACGCATCAGTGTGCATTCATCCTGATTGGCGGTTAAAAAGATGATGGGGATAAAGTCGGTGCCGGCGAGCTCTTTGATGCGTTGCGTCGCCTCTAACCCGTCCATCTCAGGCATGATGAGGTCCATGAATACGATGTCTGGGCGCTTTTGCGCGAAGCGATGGAGGGCCTCGCGCCCATTGGTCGCCTCCATGACCGCGAACCCTTCTTTGACCAACATGGCAGAAAGCAAGGAGCGGATCGCCCGATCATCGTCAACGATCAGGGCCAGCCCCCGCCCGCCGGAGGATGCACGAGGCCCCTCAGAGCAGACAGTCGGTACGCTCAGAGAGGTCTCATTCATGGTCAGCGATACCAAGACCTAAAAATCGGCCCATTCATTACCATCTGAGGCAGGCAGGGAGCACAATTGACCCGTACGCCCAGCATTGTGAACGATCGGGCGCTGTCCGGAAGGTGCTACGGCGCGCGTTTGCTCAGCTGCTGTGAGTTTAAAGACCGCTACCTGCTCGACCAAGGCCTGTGCCTGCTCGTCGAGCGACTCGGCGGCGGCTGCGGCCTGTTCGACCAAGGCGGCGTTTTGCTGGGTGAACTCATCCATCTGGAGTATGGCCTGATTGACCTGCTCGATCCCTGAGGCTTGCTCGAGCGAGGCGGCGGCGATCTCTGACATCAGGGTGGTGACACGATTGATCGATTCGACGATCTCTGTCATCCGCCTGCCAGCCTCGTTGATCTGGGCGGCACCATGCTCGACCTTGATCGTACTATCGGCGATCAAGGCCTTGATCTCCTTAGCGGCATTGGCCGAACGCCGCGCGAGACTGCGCACCTCCCCGGCGACCACCGCAAACCCGCGCCCCTGCTCACCCGCGCGTGCTGCCTCGACTGCGGCATTGAGCGCCAGGATATTGGTCTGGAAGGCAATCGAATCGATCACCCCGATGATATCGGCGATCTTTTTGCTGGATTCGGCGATCGCGGCCATGGTCTGCACCGAGGACTCGACCACGGCACCGCCCTTGACCGCAAACTCGGCAGTGGCCATGGCAAGCTGATTGGCCTGGCGGGCGTGATCGGCATTTTGTTTGACGGTGCTAGTCAGCTCCTGCATGGTGCTGGAGATCTCTTCCAATGAGCTCGCCTGTTCTTCAGTACGCTGACTCAAGTCCTGATTGCCGCTGGCGATCTCACTGGCGGCAGTCTTGATGGCATCGACCGACTCACGGATGCGCTCGACCAGCTCGCGTAGATTGGCAACCGTAGCATTCACCCTCTCTTTGGTCTCCCCAAAGAGCCCAGGATAATCGCGGCTGATCGTCTGGGTGAGATCCCCTTGGGCCAAGGACTGGGCGACGCGCAGAAAGTCTTTGAGCCCAGTCTCGGTGGTGTCGAGGAGCTGATTGAGGAGCTCGACGATGTCGCGGGAAAAGCCCTGCTTGCCGGCGAGATCGAGCCGTTGGCCGAAATCGCCGCGGTTGGCGGCATCGACCAGCCCGTGGATCTCCGTGACCACGCCGATCAAGGCCTGGACAGTGGCATTGATCCCTTCTTTGCTCTCGCCGAAAAGTCCCGGGTAATCGCGACTGATAGTCTGGCTCAGATCGCCTGCGGCGAGTGCCTTGGCGACCCGGTTGATGTCATTCAGGCCGCATTCGGTGATCTCATTGAGCTGATTGAGATAGCCGCCAACCTCCTTGCCGAACCCCTGTTTGCGGTCGAGAGCGATGCGCCGGCTGAAATCACCCCGGCCTGCGGCCTGGACCACCGCGCCGATCTCTTCGACCAACTGTTTCAGTGTTTGCTGCATCTCACGCAGAGAGGCGAGCAGACTGGTGGTATCGCCTGGGCGAAGCACAATCTCGGCGGAAAGATCGCCAGCAGCGACGGCACGGACCTGGGCCAGCGCTTCGGCGGTTTCACCGCCGAGCTGATGGAGAACCGAGCGGCTGGTCCAGAAGCCAACGCCCAGCCCGAGGGCCAGGGACAGGACAGCGAGGATTGCGGTTAGGGACTGGCTCCATACGGCAACCCGCATCGCTATACTGCCGACCTCATTGACCTGAGCGACCCGATTGTCGATCAGGGACTGGATCGCCTTGAGATAGGCATCGCCAACCTTGAGAAACTCGGCGGCGAAATAGGTGTGCGCTGCGGCCCGATCGCCTGCATCCACCAGATCCAAGATATGTTGAACGGCATTGACATAACGCTCGCGGGCCTGCTTCATGGCCTCGATCCGCTCGATACCATCTGCCGTCCGGACGCTGGCGGTGAGCTGATTGATCTGCGCGGTGATCGCGCGGCTCAGTTCAGGTAAGCGGGCGCGCTCGCGCGCCATATCTGCGGGCTCGCCCTCGAGCAGCAAGACATCGCGAACGACGCGGGCTACCTCGTTGACATGATTGATGATAGCGGTAGCGGTGATGGTATTGGGGAAGAGGTCGTTGACGATGAAATCGATATCTTGCTTTAGGACCCTGATCTGGTACCAAGCAATAACAGCAATCAATACTAACAGGGACAACACACCGCTAAAGCCTAAGGCGAGCCGCGTCGAGACCTTGAGATTCACTTAAGACCGCTCCATCTTATGCTTTTGAAAAAGACGAGACATGAGATCGCTGTCGTTTGAGGCGCGCGAAGAGCGGCGGCGTCAGATGGTGAATTTGCGCCGGCGGTCAAGACGCCCGAGATTCGCATCACGCACCGTCGCGAAGGCCTGTCGGTGATCTCGACGCTGACCAACCGCGGCAAGGTGCCTTGGAAGGCGTTCGCGGGGGCGATGAACGCCGACATCCTGATCGACTTCATGAAGCGGCTCGTCAAGAAGGCCATCATCACCGCGCAGGCGCCCTCCCGCGCCAAGGGCGATCTGAAGAAGGCGACCGTCAGCCACCTGCGCCGCCTTCTCAATTCCCCCCAACGCATCATGCGCTACTTCCAGCATCCCAAGCTCCATGATGCCGCGTAATACAAGTTCATTGGTTTCGGATCAATAATGCCGTTAGCGATCGCAGAGCCAATCTCTCAAGACCGCGCACAATTGCTCGAGGTTCTTTTCAAGGGTGGCTATGACCTCTAGGTCCACCGACACCTCCCCCATCTCGATCTTGGCTGCCAATGAGCGCAGCGAGGGGGCCGAGATATTGGCGGACAAGCCAGCAAGACTATGGGCCTTGCGCCGGACGCCCTCTATATCTCCCTGGATCCAGGCTGCTCGCAGTTCATCCAGGCGCTGCGGTGCATCGATCAAGAACTGTTCGATGATTCCGCCGGCGATCTTGCGATCCCCATACAGCCGTCCCATAAGGTCGTCGCTATCAAAGATTAGTTGGGCAGTTTGGCGCGTCGTCAAAGACACGGCTATGGACTGGCCCGTTTCTGAGGCATAGCGGCACTGAAGCTGCTCGGCGAGGACGCGCGCCAGCTCTTTCGGCGCGACCGGCTTGGAGATATAGGCGTTCATGCCGACCTCAAGACAACGTTGCACATCGCAGGGCATGACCAAGGCGGTTATAGCCACGATCGGTACCTCTGGATCCAACACCTCTACCTCGCCGTGACGGATGCGGCGCGTGGTCTCGAACCCATCCATCTCCGGCATCTGACCATCCATCAGCACCAAGTCATAAGGGTTACAGGCCAAGAGTTCTATGGCGTTAAAACCGCTCTCTGCAGTATCGATCTTGGTATAACCGAGCTTCTCCAGGATCCCCTGGGTCACGATCAGGTTGGTGAGATTGTCATCGACAACCAGGATGCGCGCCTCTGGATAGACAGGAGTCTGGGGGGCTTTCCAGGCATCGCGTTCCTCTGAGCCCGGCAATAAAGGCTCGACTGTTCCCTCATCCCGCCCGAAGAGACGCAACAGACAGTAGCGTACCAGATGACGGCGCAGGGGTTTAGTGAGGGTAGCAGCGATCAGCCTCGCATCGCCTTCCAGTTCAGCCGATTGACGGCTCAGGGGAACGAGGAGAACCAAAGGGATGGCGCGAGCAACGGGATGACCCTTGATGAGCTGGGCAGTAGAGATCCCCTTAGCGCTCGGCAGGTCGGCATCGAGCAGAATCACATCGCAGGGGGAGCCTTGATCCCCCCCCTTCTCGAGGATGGCGAGCGCCTCCCAGACATCGCCCGCTGTCTCAACCCTACAGCCCTCTTCCCTAAGGAGCCAAGCTGCCTGCTCGCGGTTTGCGGCATAGCGGTCAATGACCAGGGCGTAGATAGCGGCCAATGTTTTGGGTTGGGAAAGGGTATTCTCAATAGACGACCGGCACTCGAGCTCGACGGTAAACCAAAAACGCGAACCTACACCCACCTGACTTTCCAGCCCGACCTCACCGCCCATGAGCTCGGCCAGTTGCTTGACGATGACCAGCCCCAGCCCTGTACCAGCGAAACGTCGGGCAAGAGAGCTATCGATCTGGCTGAAAGGAGTAAACAGCTTGTCGAGCTGATCCTCAGGGATGCCGATGCCGGTGTCATAGACCTCGAAACGGATCAGGGCGCGATGCGCCTCAAGGCGCGCCAGCGTGATCTCGATCCCGACCTCCCCCTGATGGGTGAACTTGATAGCATTGCCCAGGAGATTCACCATGATCTGGCGCAGGCGCCTGGCATCGCCGCAGACTATCGCCGGTACCTCGGGCGCGATACGATAGGTGAGCTCCAGCCCCTTAGCCTGGGCGCTGAGGGCCAGCATCTCAAGCGTCTCTTCGACCAGCAGATAGAGGTCGAACTCCACCGGCTCGAGCTCAAGCTTGCCTGCCTCGATCTTGGAAAAATCCAGAATATCGTTGATTAGGGCCAAGAGGGTCTCGCCGCTATCGCGCACGATCTCGGCCAGCCGGCGCTGTTCTGGGCTAAGGTCAGTGTCCAGGAGCAAGCGCGTGACCCCGATGACCCCATTGATCGGGGTGCGGATCTCATGGCTCATGTTGGCGAGAAAACGGCTCTTGGCCTCGACTGAGGCCGATGCCTTGGTCAGCGCGCGATCGAGCTCCTGGTTTTGACTTTCGATCTGCTCGAGATACAGCTTGAGTTGGGATTCGGCCTGTTTGCGTTCGCTGACATCCTTGATCCCGCCATAGAGCCGCTGCTGCCCATCCTCCTCGACGAACTGTTGATGGGTCAGTTCAACCCAGACATGACCACCGTCGCGCCGACGCAGGCGTAAGATGCAGGTCTGGATACCACCTTGACCGATCTGGGCCAGATGCTGGTCGAATATGGGGCGATCCGCTAGGATGACCAGGCGGCGCCAGGTTCCCAACCGCAGGATCTGATCGCTTTGATAACCGGTGATTCGCTCGACCGCACCCTTGATCCATTCGAGCCAATAGCGCCCGCGTTCATCGAGACGACAGGCATAGACGATGTCCGACATCAAGAGCGACAGGCGCCGGAAATGGAGTTCGTTGAGACGCAGCGCTCGCTCGGCGCGCTTTTGACAAACGGTGCGCCAGAGGGCATTGGCGATGAGCTGAACTGTCTCGATATCGAGCGCGTTGTAATCGCTCGCCTTGTTGCCGACACCTACCACCATGCGTACCAACCCGCCCTCGAGCACAGGCACTACCAGGAAGCGTTGCAAGGGGATGCGCTCGGGGTAGAGTTCGACCTTATCTGGAGAGGCTGGATAGTCGTTACGGATGATCGGACACCCCTGGCGGATCGCATCGGCCCACAGCCCGGCCCGACTGAGCGGATAATGCAAAAGATCGCTCGGCAAGGGGCAAAGCCCCTGATCCAACATGGCGCGTGACCAGGCGGTAAGCTCGATGGTCTCCTGGTCCGGATTGACTAGACTGGCAAAGGCGATGGGGCTGGCGGTGAGAGATTCGGCGAATGCCAGGCTATGTTCGATGAAACCGTGCTCATCGTGCTGCTCGGCCAGTTTCGGCAGTTGCAGCAGAGCCTCGGCACGACGTTTCTGCAGGTCCAAGAGCATTTCGTATTCCTTGCGCTCGGTGACGTCGCGATTGACCCCCCGCCGACCTTGATAGGTCCCATCCTGTCCATAGATGGGGCGGCAGACATGTTCGATCCAACGGTAGGTGCCGTCCGCACGACGGATGCGTACCTGCAGCGAGGTGTGCGGCTCTTGGGTGGGCGAGCTCAACACCCTTCGCCGATGTTCCAGCCAGATCTCCCAATCATCGGGGTGGATCAGGCGGTCAATGAGCTTGGGGTCGGACATGAAGGCCGTCGGCGGATAGCCGCAGACCGATTCACAGACCGGCGAGACATAACGGTACTCACCATCTGGACCCAACCAATAGTCCCAATCGGACGAATAATCGGCGAGCACGCGATAGCGCAGCTCGCTCTCGGCCAGGCGCACATAGGCTGCGCGCAGCTTAACCTCCTGGTCGAAGCGCTCGGTGAGATCCACCACTGAACAGATGAGCTGAAAGGTATCGGGGCCCTCGGAGGGCACACGCAGCATATGCAGCTCACCGATAAACGTACGCTTATCAGCAGTCAAGAAACCGATCTCCGAGCAGTGCCCCTCCCCATCGTTCCAGGCGCTGATCAAGACCTGAGAGAACAGGGGCTCGTCATGATCGCTGACCAGACGCGACAGATAATAGTTGCGCCTGTGTTTCTCCTTGAATGCAAACAGTC
Organism: Caldichromatium japonicum; assembly: GCF_011290485.1. Taxonomy (GTDB): domain Bacteria; phylum Pseudomonadota; class Gammaproteobacteria; order Chromatiales; family Chromatiaceae; genus Thermochromatium; species Thermochromatium japonicum. Next base: position 1,578,445 of record NZ_CP048029.1, read on the forward strand.
GGTCTGCAGCGTAATTGGACATGAGGATTGTCCCATGCCGATCGATCACCAGGACCGGCTGCGGGATGCCGTAAAACAGCGCCGTATAGCGATTAGCGATCCGTTCGATCGCCCCCTGCGTCTCGCGTAGCTCGCGGTTTTGCAGTTCAAGTTCGGCCTGATAGATCAGCAGATTTTCGCTGAGCTCAGAGAGACTGAGCTCGCCCTCGGCCAAGGATTGCCCGACCCAGTCGAAATTGCCTTGTTCAAGCGACTGACGCGCCCGACTTTCGATATCGAGTGGATTGGGGAATGCAGGTTTGTCGGGGGCAGATTTATCGTGGGCAGACATCGTCTTGGGTTAGCGGACATGATTCTTTAGGGCAGGGCCTATTATATAGGCCCGGTTATATAGGCCCGGACTGCTTACTCAACGGCGATGAGGCGGTGGCCTTAGCAGCCCTGCATGCGGGTGTACGCTTAGGAACAGGTTATCCGGGCACAAACAGGTTATCCGGGCACACCCTCGACCGAGATCCTGGAGAGTTTCGCTAGTCTAGGTGGACAAGCACAATGGTCGCCAAACGAAAAGGTCGCGCTCGAGATCTCCCTGGGCTGCGCCTTCGCCGGCGCCCGCACTCTGGTCACCATGAAGCACGTGGGGCTCAATGTCGCCGCCGATCCCTTGTTCACCGCTGCCTATACTGATGTCAAGGGCGGTCTGGTGGTGGTCTCGGCGGACGACCCTGGCATGGCCTCGATCCAAAACGAACAGGACAATCGGCACTATGCCCGCGCCGCTGGCGTACCGATGCTCGAGCCCTGCGACTCCCAACAGGCCTATGACTACACCTGGTTGGCCTTTGAGCTTTCCGAGCGCTGGCGGATCCCTGTCCTGTTGCGCCTGACCACCCGCGTCCTGTCACGCCAAGACCATCGTCTGCCCGCGTCCTACGCCGGCAAGCCGGCCCGAACCCCATTTTGAACGCGACATCCCCGGGCGGGTGATGATCCCCGCCTATGCCCGACCGGCGCATCGCCGCCTGCGTCAGAAGCTCGCCGAGATCGCTGCTTGGAACGAAGCGGAGGGCCCATTCGTCATCCATTGGGGTGACGACCGGCGCCTGGGGATCATGGCCACCGGCATCGCCGCCATGCATGCGCGCGAGGCCGAGCCCACGGCCAGTCATTGCAACTTTGGGCTCACCTATCCCCTGCCGATTGAGCGCATCCGTGCCTTTGCCGCCGAGGTCGAGCGCCTCGTGGTCGTGGAGGAGGGCGACCCGGTCCTGGTCGAGGCCCTGCGCGCCGCCGGTATCCCAGCCGAGGGCAAACCGGAGTCCTGTCGCTTCAGTGAGCTCGATGTTGCCCGGGTGCGGCGTATCCTGACCCAGGACATGAGCCTGGAACCCGAACTGCCCAAAGGCAAAGCGCCGCAGCTCTGCCCGGGGTGCTCGCACCGCGGGGTCTTCGAGGCGCTGCGCGACCTCGATTGCATCGTCGTCGGCGACATCGGCTGCTATACCCTGGGGGTCCTGTCGCCCTTTTCGGCGATGGATACCCGCGTCTGCATGGGGGCAAGCATCGGCGTAGGACTGGGGTTGTGCCACGTCCTGCCCAAGTATCAGGCGCGGCGGGTAGTGAGCGTCATCGGGGATTCGACCTTCGTCCACTCGGGGCTCACAGGCCTAGCCGAGATGGTCTATAACCTGCCGCCGAGCGGACACCTGGTCCTGATCCTCGACAACGACACCACCGCCATGACCGGCCAGCAAGAGCATCCGGGCACCGGGCGCAAGCTCGATCATACGCCGGCCCATAGGCTCAGCTTCGAAGAGACAGCGCGGGCGATGGGGATCCAAAACGTCCATGTTGTGGATACCACGACTCTCAAGGACGGCGCCCTGCATGCCCTCATCCATGATCTCCTGAACCGCAACGAGACCTCACTCATCGTCGCCCGCCAGCCCTATGTCCTCGCCGCGCCCAAGATCCGCCAATACCAGAAGGCTGCAGCGGAACAGCAGGCTGCTTGCGCCGCGGATCTCGCCGATTAGCCGAAGGATGGGACTGTTGTTCTCGATCTGCTAAACCAACGATCTATCGAGGTCAGCCGCTCGGGGACGCTCGATGAACTCCATGTCAAGGTCGAGATGCACCCTGAGATCTTCTCCGACCGCATGGATCGGATGCAGTCGCTATGCGAGCGGATCAGCCGCGAGATTCAGTCGGTTACCGGCATCCGCGCCCATGTCGATCTGGTCGAACCCAAGAGCCTCGAACGTTTCACCAGCAAGGCCAAGCGGGTGCTGGATCGGCGCATCCTCAACACCTAAGGACCTGGAGGATCGGCGCGTTCCTGCATCCACAATCTGGGCAGAACTAGTATTTAAGCGCGTTTGCTGGGGCGCCCAGATGATGCGCTTTCTTAAGCGAGAGCGCTATATTCAACCAAACTGGAGCTCAAAACCCGCGCCGGCTAGGCGCTCGGTCTCCTCTTCGAGCTCGAGGCGGGTCAGCGGATGGGCATCCAGCCAGCCCTCGGGAAAGCGCAACAGCAGGGTTGACTGATCCACGATCAGGATCGGGTTGGGCTTGGCGTCCGGCGAGCGCCCGCGATGCAACAAGACTGCTAGCCGCAGGAGGACGCATAACCGACGGGAACAGAGCTGCACGGCGCGCGGCAGATCAGCGAACTCCTGGCTGGGAAACTTGCGCCGGTGACCGAGGACCAGGGCAGCCAGCATCGTTTGTTCCTGACGCGAGAACCCCGGTAGGTCGGCATTGCGGATGAGATAGGCGCCGTGTTTTTGATATTGGCTATGGGCGACCATGAGCCCGATCTCATGCAGGCGCGCCGCCCAGGCAAGCAATAAGGGATGCTCGCGGTCGATCAGGTCCCAGGACGCGCGGGCCTGTTCATAGAGCTTGAGCGCCGTGACCTCAACGCGCTGTGCCTGTTCGAGATCGACATGAAACTGACGGCAGAGCGCGCGCACCGTGCGTTCGCGTACATCTCCCTGGCTGCGTCCGACCATCTCATAGAGGACCCCCTCGCGCAAGGCGTAATCCGAGACCTGGAGAGACTCGATCCCCAGCGACTCGAAGACGGCGCGCAATACCGCTACACCGCCCGCAAAGACAGAGCGGCGCTCATCGCTCAACCCCTTGAGCTTGAGTGCCGTTGCCCTCCCCGACTCGATCAAGACTGCGCGCAAGCGGATCAAGGATTCAGCCGAGATCCCATCTTCGCACCAACCCTCGTCCTGTACCACGGTGGCGATGGCACGGATGGTCCCTGAACTCCCGACTGCCCGCTCCCAGCGCGTCCTCCGAAAGAGTTCGCGCACTGGGCGGACCTCGAGCGCGCCAGCCAATTCGGCGCGCTGCATGGATTTGGCAGTGATGCGGCCATCGGCGAAATAGCGGCGGGTCATGTTGACACAGCCCATATATAGACTTTCACGCAGACGGGGTGAAAAGCCCTGACCGACGATGATCTCGGTGCTGCCGCCGCCGATGTCGATCACCAGCCGTCGTTCGCTGCCCGCGGCCAGGCCATAGGCTACCCCAAGATAGATCAGGCGCGCCTCCTCGCGTCCGGCGATGACCTCGATTGGATGGCCAAGGGCCGCCTCGGCACGTTCGATGAAGTCCGAGCCCGGTGCAAGCTGGCGCAGGGTATTGGTGCCTACAGCTCGCACATCCTCGGGGGCGAATCCGCGTAGACGCTGTCCGAAACGTTCAAGACAGGCGAGGGCGCGCTCGGCGACCGCCGGTTCGATGGTATGGGCCGGAGTCACGCCTTCGCCGAGACGCACCATCTCTTTAAGCCGGTCGGTGATCTGGAGATGGCCGTCATCGATGCGGGCAACGACCATGTGAAAGCTATTTGAACCGAGATCGACCGCAGCGACCGTGCGCGGGCGCAGTCCGACAGGGGGCTGGGTGAGTGTTTCAAGCATGATTGAGATGGATCTAGGTGATGCGCACCGCTATCTGCCCGAACATGGGCATTACCAGACGTCTGGGTTGAGCATCCGCCTTGCAGTTTTCAGGGCGATCAAGATAATCAACAACCTTCTCAGTCAGGTACGGCTTCATGGGGCCTTCTGGGGCGCGAGCCGACCGGCGAAATAATCTTGCAAGAAGGTATCGAAATCCACCTGGTCTTGGGCCTCTATCTCAGCTTGGCGCGCGATCGACTCATCCGCCAGACGCGCCAAGAGCGCTTGACGCTCGCGGGCGAGGGGGCTTGCCTTGAGGTCTTGGCAGTGCTGCCCGGACCAGCGCCAGGCAAAAGCGAAAAAGCCTTCGTTGCGCGCCCGCATCTCATCAAGCATCCGCGCTGATGGGGTCAGTTCGGGATGATCGATCTTTGCGCGCTGCGCGCCGAGGGTCTGACTGCGCGTTCCGTTGCCCTCGCCGTCCAGGAGCTCGGCTATGGGTTGCATCTCGGCCAGGATCTCGTGCGCCCAGGTGCGCAAGGGCACGGCTGCGCCCGCACGCCTCAGGGTAAGCCTAGGCTCACGCCCACGATGAGCGACCACCGCTAGGTTGTCATCGATGTCGCGCCGTTCGCGCGCGTCGATGCGGGGGCTGTCCTTGAGCAGGCAATAAAGCATCAAGGTCTCGATGAACCGCAGTTGTTCAAGACCGACACCCAGGGGTTCGAATGGATTGACATCGAGCGAACGCAGCTCGACATAGCGGATGCCGCGCTGACGCAAGGCGTGGGTCGGTTTTTCCATCCAGCCAGTGATCTGTTTGGGGCGCACCGTACTGTAATACTCGTTCTCGATCTGCAGTACATTGGCATTGAGCTGTTCATAACGCTCCCCGATCTTGACCCCGATCGCCTCATAGCGCGGACAGGGTGTCTCGATCGCCCAGGTCAGACTGCGCACATAGGTGTCCAGGCTGTCATAATTGGCTTTCATCCCCAAGCCCTCTTCCTGTTTATTTTGATAGCCGATGTTGCCCATGCGCAGCGAGGTGGCGTAAGGGTCATAGAGGGTATGGGGGGCGAAGGGGACAAGCTCGGTTTGGCGCCCGCGGACAAAGCTCTCGCAGACCGCAGGCGAGGCGCCAAAGAGATAGGGGATCAGCCAGCCGACCCGCTGGAGGTTACGGATCATGCCTATTTGGGCCTCGGCGCGAAACCAAACCGACTCGCGGGGATCGCGGCACTGCTCCTGATAGAGGTCCCAGAAGGCATCGGCAAACGAAACATTGCAATGCACCCCGGCAATGATCTGCATCATCCGCCCATAGCGGTTGGCGAGCCCGCGCCGATAGACTGTCTTCATGATCCCGGCATTGGATGTCCCGTAATAGGCCAAGGGGATGTCTGAGGCGCGCTCGATGACACAGGGCATGCTGGCGCACCACAGGCGCTCGTCGCCCAGATGCTGGATGACAAAGACATGCAAATCGCGCAGAAAGTCTAGGACCGCCTGATGATCGGTGAGTGGGGGGGTGATCAGCTCGAGCAGGGCCTCGGAGAAGTCGGTAGTGATATAGGGATGGGTGAGTGCCGCCCCGAGTGCCGGCGGATGGGGGGTCTGGGCTAGGAGGCCATCCGGCGCGACACGCAGCCCCTCCTTTTCTAGGCCCATGCGGTTGGCGTGCAGGGTTGCGCTCGCACCCAGGCCTTGGAGCCGCTGGATAAGCAGCTCCCACTCCCTTGCGGCGGTCATCTGCCTTAGTCCCTCAGTGCCGCGCGCGTCTTGGCAGTACCACTGCGCTGTAACAGGATGCTGTCTGCCAGGATACGCGCTGCCTCCTCGGCCTCGATGCGCGCGATCGCCTTGCGCTGGGCATCCAGCGCCTCCTCATCGACCTGATCAGCATCCTCATCGACCGGCTTCAGCCCGCGCGTGCGCAGAAAACGCTCCTGTTCGTTCTTGAAGCGCTGGTTGCGCCGCTGATCCTCGGCCCGCCGGTCTGACTCACGCAGCGAGATCTCCTTTTGCTCTTCGGCCTCGCGCGCCAACCGGCTGCGCTCGACCAGCATCCTGAATCCAGGGTCCTTGGCGATGCGTGCCGCCGAGCGTTGGGTGAGTTGATTGAGCAGCTCGGGGCGGACCTCCCCTACCCGCACAAACTTGGCCGACGTAATCTGGGTCCAGGGCAAGGCGTTGGGCAGTGCGCGTTCGCCATGTTCGTTGACGAACTGGGCGGTCGGGAAGCGGATGTCCGGCTCCACGCCGCGCAACTGGGTGCTGCCGCCGCTGATGCGGAAGAACTCGGCCATGGTCAGGCGCAGCCGTCCCAGATTGGCCCGCTCATTAGGCATATAGCGATTGAGGTCGATCAAGGTCTGCACCGTCCCCTTGCCGAAGGTCGGTTCGCCGATGATCAGCCCGCGCCCATAATCCTGGATGGCAGCAGCAAAGATCTCGGAGGCCGACGCGCTCTCGCGATCGACCAGGACGGCAAGCGGGCCCTCGTAGGCCACCCCAGGATCGCGGTCGGCCTCGACCTCCACCTTGCCAAAGGCGTCCTTGACCTGGACCACCGGGCCCGTGTCGATGAAAAGCCCGGTCAAGGCCGTGGCCTCGTTCAGCGAACCGCCACCATTGCCCCGGAGGTCGATCACCAACCCATCGATCCCGCGCAAGACCAGCTCATGGATGAGCTGGCGTACATCGCGGGTGGTGCTGCGGAAATCGGCGGCCCCTGCCCCCTCGGCCTCAAAGTCGCGGTAAAAGGCGGGGACCTCGATGAGGCCGATCTTGAGCCCCGGAGCCTCGGCGAGATCGCTGATAAGATAACTCTTGGCCGCCTGATCCTCGAGCTTGATCTCATTGCGCACCAAGGTGACCTCGCGCACCGGCTTGGCCGAGCCAGTCGCCTTGGGCTGGATCTGGAGGCGTACCACCGAGCCCTTGGGTCCGCGGATCTTATTGACCACGTCCTCCAGACGCCAGCCGACCACATCTTCCATCGCCCCATCCAGACCCTGGGCCACGCCCAGGATACGGTCTCCAGGTTGGATCTGCCCGGACTCGCGCGCCGGCCCGCCCGGGACCGTACTCTGGACGACCGTGTGCTCGTTGTCCGAGCGCAATACCGCACCGATCCCTTCCAGCGAAAGCTTCATGCTGATATCGAAATCCTCCGAGGTGGTCGGGGACATATAGCTGGTATGCGGCTCGATCGTTTGGGTATAGGCGCCCATGAAGGTCTGAAAGACATCCTCGGCACGGAACTGGCGGATGCGCCGTGCCAGACCCTCATAACGCCTGCGCAGGCGCTCGCGGATCTCGGCGTCCGATTTATCTGCCAGCTTCAGCGACAAAACATCGTATTTGACCCGCTTGCGCCAGCGTTCATCGAGCTCAGCGGTATCGCGGGCCCAGGGTGTCTTATCTGATTCAAAGGCAAAGGTCTCCGCGGTGGTGAAATCGAACGGCCCGTCGAGCAGCCGCAGGGCATAGGTCACCCGCTCATCGACCCGCATGCGATAGACGCGAAAGATGTCGAAGGCGATATCGAGCTCGCCGCGGCGCAATTGTTCATCGAGCTGGCGCGCACCGGTCTGAAAACGCTCGACGTCACGCGCCAGAAAGAAGCTACGGTTGGGATCAAGCACCTTGAGATACTGCGCGAGCACCGCCTGAGCAAAAGCGCGGTCGAGCGCGAACTTGCGATAGTGATAACGCTCCAGCACTTTGTTGATGACGATCGCGGTCTTGGTCTGGGTCGGGGTCGGGAAGAGATCCGACAGGGGCACCGGCAGGGGCGCGGCCAGGGTCAGGCCAGCGCTGATCGACAGGGAGAGAAGCAAAGGGCTGAACCAAAGGGGACGCTGTCTCATTGAGGCTCTACTCTCGGGGAACCGGCGGATTGATAGACTTTGCGGCGATAGAGATCGGTGCGGCGGCTGACCACGCGATCGACGAACAACAGACCATCGAGATGATCCATCTCATGTTGGACGGCGCGGGCCTCGAAGCCTTCCATCTCATAGAGATGCTCGACCCCGTCCAGGTCCTGGGCGAGCAACCGGATATGGGTAGCGCGGATGACATTGCCCGTATAGTCGGGGACTGACAGACAGCCCTCGCGTCCCATGGCAAACCCTTCCCAATGCAGGATCTGGGGGTTGATCAGGATCAGATGACCATGATTGGGGGTCTTGGGGCGGGTGGAGACATCCACGATGACAATACGCTTGAACATCCCGACTTGGGGCGCGGCGATACCCACGGCGGCAGGACCGGCCCGGCGCGTTTCTTCGAGATCGGCGACAAAGTCGCGCAACGCCTGATCGAAGTGCTCGACCGGCGCAGAGACCTGTTTGAGGCGCGGATCGGGGAGGGTGAGGACCTCGAGGACCGCCATGCATCACCCGATCAACAACTCGACCGGCGCGACATCGACCGATACCCCGCGTGCGGACAAAGGGGCAAGCGCCTTGGTCAAGGCTTCGATGGTGCGCTCACTATAACCTTGGATGTTCATGATATACACCGGACGCTGGGGCTCGCCGGCGACATCCGAGTTGAGTTCTAGGATATTGAATCCTAATTCGGCCAGGATACCCGTCACTTCAGCAACAATCCCTGCACGATCGGCGCCGAAGACCCGTACCTGGACATTGGGTACCAGATGTTGGTGGAGGCCACCGCTCAAGGGATCGAGATGGATGCGCAACTCCAGCTCATCCGCCATAGGCTGGAGTGCAGCGATGACCTCGGCCTGGGGGCGGGGGCAGCTTACCATCAGCAGGATGGTGAAGTTGCCGCCCAAGCGACTCATCGAGGCCTCGCCCAGATTGCAGCCGAGCTCATAGAGCGCCCGGGTCACCCGCGCTACGATGCCTGGACGGTCGGTACCGACCAAGGTCAGGAGGGTCCAGTCAGACATGTTCTTAGTGCCCCTTTAGTCAGTCGGCGCCAGCCAGATCAGGCTCGCCTGACGCCCAGTCAGACCATCGCGCCGATAGGAAAAGAAACGTTCGGGCTGGGAAAAGGTACATGCGCCGCCGCCGTAGACCCGAGTGATCCCCAAGCGTTCCAGGCGCAAGCGTGCCAACTCCCAGAGATCGGCCCGCCAGCGCCCAGCGGTCGGTCGAAAGGCGGCGCTGGCCACAGGATCGCCGGCGATGAACAGGGCGCGCACCTCGTCGCCTACCACAAAGGCATCGGGTCCGATCGCAGGGCCTAGCCAGGCGAGGAGGTGCTCAGGCGCTACCGCCAGGGCCGCGACCGTTTGCTCGATGATCCCCGCTGTCAGCCCCCGCCAACCGGCATGCACCGCAGCAACGCGTGTGCCCTGGTCGTCGCACAATAATACCGGCAAACAGTCGGCGGTCATGACAGCGCACACCCGGCTTGGCTCAACGGCGAGCGCGGCATCGGCTGGAGGACAGCCGTTATCGGGCCAGACGGTGACCACCTGACAGCCATGCACCTGTTCCAGCCACAGGGGTGCGGCGGGTAGACTCAGGCGCTCCGCCAGCAGGGTGCGATTGCGGACCACCCGCTCCGGGTCATCGCCGACGCGGTCGCTGAGATTCAGGCTGGCAAAGGGCCCAAGGCTCACCCCACCGCTGCGAGTGGTCGAACAGGCCCGCACCCAAGCGGGCGCCGGCCAGTCAGGCGTCAGCCATTCCATGTGCCTGCTCTCTTCGCAACAGATCCAACAGCGCCGCCAGATCAGCGGCCAGCGGTATCTCCCACTGCATCTCCCTGCCGCGCTGCGGGTGGATCAATCCCAAGCGGATGGCATGCAGCGCCTGACGCGGAAAATGCTGGAGCGCCGCAATGAGTTGCGGCGAGGCGCCGCGCGGTGGGCGCGGTCGTGCCCCATAGGTCTGGTCGCCCACCAGAGGATGATGAATGTGGGCCAGATGGACGCGGATCTGGTGGGTGCGTCCCGTCTCCAGCCGTACTGCTAAAAATGTATGCCCCGGCAAGGACTCCAGCACCCGGTAATGGGTCACCGCTGGCCGGCCATGGGAGACCACCGCCATCCGGGTGCGCTGGGTCGGGTGGCGACCGATCGGCGCTTCGATCCGCCCGCCGGCGACGAGCGCACCCTGTACCAGGGCGCGATATTCGCGATAGACAAGGCGCTGTCGCAGCTGTTCGACCAAGGCGCAATGAGCCTCCAGGGTTCGCGCTACCACCATTAGCCCGCTGGTCTCTTTGTCGAGGCGGTGGACGATACCCGCGCGCGGCAGGGTGGCCAGGGCAGGATCATGATGGAGCAGCGCATTTTGCAGCGTGCCGTCCGGATTGCCCGCCGCTGGATGCACCACCAGTCCAGCCGGTTTATGGATGACCAGAAGATGGGGGTCCTCATAGACGATATTGAGGGTGATCGCCTGTGGCCGATGCTCATCGACCGGCGTCAATTCGGCCGTAATGGAGATCGATTCACCTCCGAAGACCGGGTCGCGGCTGCGGCAAGGGCGTCCATCGACCAGGATCTGCCCCGCCTCGATCCATCGCTGGATACAGCTGCGGGAGAACTCAGGCAACAGCCGCGCCAAGGCACGGTCTAGCCGCTCGCTGCCATCGGTAGGACCGATGCGCAGTTCACGGCGGAGGTACAAAACTTGCCTAGTGGTCATACGCCCAACCGTGGACCAAGCCTGCCCGCTTGACCAGAGGGTTCGGGTATACTGGGGACAATTTGAAACAGACGCATACGCGCTATGCCAAGCAGTTGCAAACAGTTAGCCATTGTGATGCTCGCGGCCCTACTCGCGGGCTGCGGTGTTTTTGGCAAAAAGGGCGACGAGACCGAGGGCTGGAGCGCCGCTAAGCTGTATGCTGAGGCCTCGGCTGAACTGAAGGCAGGGTCCTATCAGCGCGCCATCGAGCTCTATGAAAAGCTCGAGGCCCGCTATCCCTTCGGGCGCTATGCGATGCAGGCCCAGTTGGATGTCGCCTATGCCCATTATCGCGCCGATGAGCCTGAAGAGGCGCTGGCAGCCGCCGACCGCTTCATCAAGCTCTATCCGCAGAATCCGTATGTCGATTATGCCTACTATCTCAAGGGCATCATCAACTATAACCGCGGAATCAGCTTTCTCGATCGCCTCATCCCCACCGATGCCTCGCAGCGCGACCCCGGCGCGGCGCTGGATGCCTTCAAGGACTTTGCCGTCCTGGTCGAGCGCTTCCCGAACAGCAAATATGCCGAGGATGCGCGCCAGCGGATGGTCTATCTGCGCAACAACCTCGCAATGAATGAGGTCCATGTCGCGCGTTATTATCTCAAACGCGGGGCCTATCTCGCTGCTGCCAACCGCGCCAATCACGTTATCCAGCATTATCAGCGCACCAGCGCCGTGGACGACGCGCTCGAGGTGCTGATCGCCGCCTATCGCGCGCTGGGCAAGGACGACCTTGCCGCCGATGCCCAGCGTGTGCTCGATCTCAACCGCCAGGCCGGGCGCTTTGCCCCAGAGCCGGCGCCCCCCGAGCGTCCAGACCTGCTCCAGCGGGTCTGGGAGGCGCTCAAGCTCGACGAGGATTAGAAGGGAACGGCCACGACTAGATTGCGGCCTCGTTCTCCTCGCCGGTGCGGATGTGTACGACCCGCTCGACCGCAGAGATGAAGATCTTGCCATCACCGATCTCACCGGTGCGTGCGGCACCCATAATGGCATGAATACACTCCTCGACCCGGCCGTCGGGGAGGATCAGTTCGATCTTGACCTTGGGCAGGAAATCGACCACATACTCTGCGCCGCGGTAGAGCTCGGTGTGCCCCTTTTGGCGCCCGAAGCCCTTGACCCCCATTGCGGTCATACCCCTGATGCCCACGGCGGAGAGCGCCTCGCGTACATCGTCCAGCTTGAAGGGCTTGATGATGGCTTCGATCTTTTTCATCTCTGACTTTTCCCGTGGATGCAATCTTGAGGGGATCTTGGGCCAGCAGAAGCCCTTGGCTGCACCCGCAGGGTCATGCCGGCTCGGCTGCCGACAATAAATACATGAAACAGTTTAGTAATCACTCAGTATAAATTGGCCGCGCCACCCTGACCATTCACGCCTTAAACCCGTTGGTCAGTGGGTAGCGGCGGTCGCGCCCGAAGGCGCGTCGCGAGATCCGCACGCCCGGCGGGGCCTGACGGCGTTTATATTCACTGCGGTCGACCAGGCGCACCACCTGTCTGACGGTCTCCGGGGGATAACCGCGCGCGATGATGGCCTCAACCCCCTCATCGCCCTCGATATAGTGATTGAGGATGGCATCGAGCAGTTCATAGGGCGGCAGGCTATCCTGATCGGTTTGATTGGGACGCAGCTCCGCCGAGGGTGCACGGGTCATGACGCGCTCGGGGATCACGGGTGCCTGCGCATTGCGATAGCGCGCCAGGCGATAGACCAAAGTCTTGGGGACGTCCTTGATCGGCGCGAAGCCCCCGGCCATGTCGCCATAGAGGGTTGCATAACCGACCGCCAGCTCGCTCTTGTTGCCCGTGGTCAATAGGATCTTGCCCAGCTTGTTGCTCAGCGCCATCAAGATCAGACCACGGCAGCGCGCCTGGATGTTCTCTTCGGTGACATCCGCCGGCTGCCCGGCAAAGACCGGCGCGAGCATCTCCATGAAGGTCTGAAAGGCAGGTTCGATCGGGATGAGATGGGCCTTGACCCCCAAATGCCTGGCCTCTTCCAGGGCATCCTCGATGCTCATCGCTGCGGTATAGCGCGAGGGCATGAGCACCACTTCTACCCGCTCTGGCCCCAAGGCATCGACTGCGATGGCCAAGGTCAGGGCCGAATCGACCCCTCCCGAAAGCCCCAATATCGCCCCGCCAAAGCCGTTCTTGCGCACATAATCGCGCACACCGAGCACCAAGGCGTCATAGATGGCGGACTCTTCCGCATGAAGGGCACCCAGGGTCTCTGGGTCCAGTGGATGCGGTTGGCCTAGAGGATCGAGCTCCAGGGTCAGGGTCGCCTCGATAAACCCGGGCGCACGCTGCACAACCCGACCATCGGGGGCGACGACGAAGGAGGCGCCGTCAAAGACCAGCTCGTCCTGACCGCCAACCAGATTGGCATAGAGGATCGTCAGACCATGCGCACGCGCGTGCGCTGCTACCAGCGCCTCGCGTTCGGCGGATTTACCCACATGAAAGGGCGAGGCATTGAGGCTGAGCAAGACCTGGGCGCCGGCGGCGACTGCCTGACGGACGGGCTCTTCATGCCAGATGTCCTCGCAAATGCTCAAGCCAACGCGCAGCCCATTGTGCGCGAAGACACAAGGAAAGCGTCCCGACTGAAAGTAACGTTTTTCGTCGAAGACGCTGTAATTTGGCAGATATTGCTTGGCATATTCAGCGATCAAGGCCCCATCGCGGATCACCCCTGCGACATTGTAAAGGCCGCCGACCGCTGCGCGCGGATAACCCAGAACCAGGGTGATCCCCTGAACACCTTCCTGGACACGCCGCAGTGTCGCCTCCACCGCGGCGATAAAGTCGGGGCGCAAGAGCAGATCTTCGGGCGGATAGCCGGTGAGGACCAATTCAGGGCAGACCAGCAGATCGACACCGGCGGCGCGCGCTTGGGCTACAGCATCGATGAGCCGCCCGGCATTGCCGTTGAGATCGCCGACATGGGCATTGCATTGCAGGATCTGGATGCGACAGGGCACTTGAGACTCCAAAAGGACAGCGCCGACGGTCAGAGGATCTGCGTCAATCCGGCTGGCGTTCGAGACTGATCAGACGGTTATCTGGGCCAAGGACGGCACAAAACCGGCCCTGGATACCCGTATGGGTGACAAACGGACGCAGTCTGGAGGCCGGCAGTGATAGGGTGCGTCCATCCTGGGCGCGCGCCATCACCCGTGCTGCCGCCCCGCGGTAATAACGCAGATAGTCATCCCGAGGGATATTGAGGCTGAAATAGAGACGTTGCATAGACGGCCGGGCCCTTATTTGAAGAGCGCATCGACGGAAAAGCCTTCCTTTTCCAAGATGTCGCGCAGGCGGCGCAAGGCGTCCATCTGGATCTGGCGCACCCGCTCGCGGGTCACGCCGAGCTCGCGCGCCACACTTTCTAGGGTGGAGTTCTCATGACCATGCAGCCCGAACCGGCGCTCGACCACCTCGCGCTGTTTATCGTTGAGCTGGCTGAGCCAATGCTCGATATTGGCATACAGCCCCTCGTCCTGGAGCGCGTCGCTGGGGTCGGGGACGCGTTCGTCTTGGAGCATCTCCAACAGCGAACGGTCAGCATCCTTACTGTAAGGGGTATCGACCGAGGTGATACGCTCGTTGAGACCCAGGAGACGCTTGACCTCCTCGGGCGAGCGGTCGAGCGATTGCGCGATGTCCTCTGAGGTCGGGTCGTGATCCAGACGCTGGGAGAGTTTGCGCGAGGCGCGCAGATAGGCGTTGATCTCCTTGACGACGTGGATGGGCAGACGCACCGTACGCGTCTGATTCATGATCGCCCGTTCGATGGTCTGGCGGATCCACCAGGTTGCATAGGTCGAGAAGCGAAAACCACGCTCTGGATCGAACTTTTCCACCGCGCGGATCAATCCCAGATTTCCCTCCTCGATCAAATCTAGGAGCGGTAGGCCGCGATTGAGATAACGGCGCGCGATCTTGACCACCAGGCGCAGGTTGCTGACGATCATGCGCTGGCGCGCCTCGTTGTCGCCGGCCTGGGCGCGCCGTGCGTAATAGATCTCTTCCTCGGGGGTCAGGAGCTTGGATTCGCCGATCTCGTTGAGATAGAGCCGCGTGGCATCGAGATCGCCCTCGGCGGCTTCAAGCAGGCGCTCCTCGGCAAGATCCGCCGTCTCCTCGTCGAGCAGATCGACATCTGTCTCCTCGCTCCCCGTGGACTCTATCGCCTCATCGAGATCCAGCAGGAAATCCTCATCGCTTTCGCTGAGCTTATCGGTCTCGCGGTATTTGGCGCTTGCCATCCACATCACCCACCGTATCACCTAGGTCGAAAGGGCGCCGCGTCGTTTCAACCGCTTCGGCGGTTTTCGAGGTGAGCCATCCTTGATCAAGGGTCTATCTCCCACCCGCAGAGAGCGATGATAAAGTGAGGTGTTATTGCCGTCCAGCGCAGGGGGCGCAAGACCCATCGATGAGTGTACAAGGGCGCATCGCCTGCCCTGCCTGGGCTAGCGGGGTCAAGACGCAGCCCCTGTGTCTTGGCATCCACCGGCCAACCAGTCGCTCAGGGTTATAAGGGCCGCGTGCCGTGTCAGATCGACTTGCAGAGGGGTGATCGAGACAAAACCCGCGCGTAAGGCATGGAAATCGGTCCCCGGGCCGGCGTCCTGCTCCGGTCCCGCTGGACCCACCCAGTAGATCGGATGACCCCGCGGATCCCGCGCCTCGATCACGGGCTCGGCCTTGTGCCGGTGTCCAAGGCGCGTCGCCTTAAAGCCCTGTAGTTTCTCGTAGGGCACATCGGGGACATTGACGTTCAGGATGATGCTGGGCTCAAGGGGCTCCTCCTGGAGTCGCTTGACCAGGTACACGGCCACCCTGGCAGCGGTATCGAGATGTTGGGGCACGCTCGAGGCCAGGGAGACGGCGATGGACGGCAGGCCCAAAAAACGCCCCTCGGTGGCTGCAGCGACCGTTCCCGAATACAAGACATCATCGCCTAGATTTGGGCCATGATTGATCCCCGCCACCACGATATCCGGATCGATCGACGGCAGGCCGGTGAGCGCCAGATGGACACAGTCGGTGGGTGTACCATCGACCTGGATGAAGCCATTGGGCATGCGCCTTGCGCGCAACGGGCGATCGAGGGTGAGCGAATTGCTCGCCCCGCTGCGATCGCGATCCGGGGCTACGACCATGACCTCGCCTAGGGACCTCAGGGCGTCGGCGAGGGCGATCAGGCCAGGGGACTGATAGCCATCATCATTGCTGACAAGGATCTTCATGTTGATCACTTCAGTTATGAGGATATGGGGCGCAAAGGCGAGTATCCGGATAGATCCGCAGGACGACGCGCTGAGTGCCGATTATACTCGCAGTCCAGGCATCTCTCTGCCAGCTGCCGAGCCAGACCGATGCGATCCAAACTCCCCGAGTCCGAATGCAAGCTCTTTCGCGAACAGGTCGAGGATGTCGAGCCACTGTACTCTGACCTTGCCGAGCCCTTTCACCGGCGGCCACCGCCGATCCCTCGCCCACACCCGCCAGAACCCCTGGAGGAAGAGGGGCAGATGGCACTCTCCGAGTCCGAGGTCAAGACCCATGACTATCTGCTCTTTGCCCGCCCAGGTCTGCAACGCCGCGTGCTGGCTGCACTGCAACGCGGCGCCTTTCCCATCGAGCTCGAGGTCGATCTGCATGGGCTCAAGGTCGAGCATGCGCATCAGGTCCTGGCCGAGTTTCTGGCCGACTGTCGCGAGCGGCGGGTGCGCTGTGTGCGGATCATCCACGGCAAGGGGAAGCGCTCAGAGGGGGCTGTGCCCGTACTCAAGGCCAAGGTCAATTATTGGCTGAGGTTGTATCATCAGGTGCTGGCCTTTTGCTCGGCCACCCAGCGCGATGGCGGAAGCGGTGCCGTCTATGTGCTATTGCGCAATCCGGATAAATGGAACCTGCGCCGCAGACCGCGCCGTCCATAGAATGGGCGGCGAAATGGATACATCCTTTCAGTTAAAATACGACCGTCCGTCCCTCATCCGCTCGCATATTTCATGCTGGTCTATCCTGACATCCATCCCATTGCTCTCAGCCTAGGTCCGCTCAAGATCCATTGGTACGGCTTGATGTATCTCATCGGCTTCATCGCCGCCTGGATGCTGGGCCGCTGGCGCGCCCGCCGCCCCGACCTAGGCTGGACGCCGGAGATGGTCGATGACCTGATCTTTTACGGTGTGATCGGGGTGGTGGTCGGCGGACGCCTGGGCTATATGCTCTTTTATGGCCTCGATCAGCTCCTGGCCAACCCGATCAATCTCTTGAAGGTCTGGGAAGGCGGCATGTCCTTCCATGGTGGTCTCCTGGGGGTGATGGTTGCCGCATATCTCTTGGCGCGGCGCTATCGCCTGGGCTTTTTTCAGGTCAGCGATTTTTTGGCCCCCTTGGTCCCGCCGGGTCTATTCGCTGGGCGGATCGGTAATTTCATCAATGGCGAGCTCTGGGGACACCGCACCCAGGTCCCCTGGGGGGTGCAGCTCCCTTGCGATCGCTTTGCGCAACAGTGTTTGGATCAAGCGCCAGGCACGACCTTAAGCCCAGCAGTCCACCCCTCGCAGCTCTATGAGGCTGTGCTCGAAGGGATGGCATTGTTCATCCTGTTGTGGCTCTTTGCCCGCAGACCCCGCCCGACAATGGCCATCTCAGGTCTGTTTTTGCTCGCTTACGGGGTCTTCCGCGTCCTGGTCGAGTTTGTGCGCACCCCAGATGCCCACATCGGCTATTTGGCCTTCGGCTGGCTGACCATGGGTCAGGTCCTATCCCTGCCGATGATCGTCGGCGGATTGTTGTTGATGGCCCTGGCCTATCGTCGCCAGGTCATGTCCCTCAGGCGCTCGACATGAAAAAACCGGCGTAGTGCCGGTTTTTTACAAAACATATCAAAACACTGCCCTCAGGCGGACATCGCCTTGATGTGTGCACTCAAGCGGCTCTTATGGCGGGCGGCCTTGTTGCGATGGATCAATCCCTTACACGCAGCACGGTCGAGGCGCGGTTCGACATCGCGGTATGCCTGAAGGGCCGATTCCTTATCTCCGGACTGAATCGCCTTGATGACCTTTTTGATGAAGGTACGCAAGGCGCTCATCTGCGCCTTGTTGCGCATGCGGCGCTTTTCTGCTTGCCGTGCGCGCTTGCGCGCTTGGGGTGAATTAGCCAAATGCGTCTCCTGAGAACTGTTTTTTGAGATTGAACCGACCGAAAAGGACTCGGCCCCAATTAAAGGCTGTATAGTATCGCGAACTCGCCGCAGATTGTCAATTAAACCCTTACTTTTTTGGGGGGCTGTGGATGGTGAGATTGGCATCATCGGTCGCAACGGTCGGGGGGGCAACGCTCGTCTCGCGGGTATTGGGTTTCATCCGCGACCTGACGATCGCCCGGCTATTCGGCGCCGATGCTGCGACGGATGCCTTTTTTGTCGCCTTCAAGATCCCCAACCTTGCACGCCGGCTATTCGCCGAGGGCGCGTTTGCCATGGCCCTGGTGCCGACGCTTCAGACCCAGCGGCAGCGGGGCAAGGCGGCGCTAGCATCGTTCATCGCCGACCTGACCGGTACCTTGGGGCTCGGGGTCTCGCTGATCACCTTGCTCGGGATCCTGGGGGCGCCTGCCTTGATCCTCGCCTTTGCCCCTGGGTTTGGCGCAGCACCCGATCAATTCGCCCTGAGCGTTAGCCTGCTGCGTCTCACCCTGCCCTATCTCGCCTTGATCAGCCTCGCGGCCTTGGCAGCCAGTATCCTGAATACCCAAGAGCGCTTCGCAGTCCCCGCCATCACTCCGGCCCTGCTCAATCTGGCGATGATCGCCTGCGCCCTGTGGCTTGCACCATGTGTGGAGACGCCGATCATGGCGCTGGCCTGGGGCGTACTGCTCGGCGGTCTGTTACAGCTCGCTGTCCAGCTCCCGCCCTTGGCTCAGCTTGGACTCATGCCGCGCCCCCGTTTTGCCCCAGGCGCTACGGAGGTGATTCAGGTCTTTAGGCGCATGGGGCCCTCGATCCTGGGGAGCTCGGTCGGCCAGATCAGTTTATTGCTCGATACGGTCCTGGCATCCTTGCTCGCCACCGGTAGCATCTCTTGGCTCTATTACGCCGACCGGCTGATGGAGCTCCCATTGGGTCTCGTGGGCGCGGCTCTCGGGACCGTGGTCCTGCCGCGGCTGACGCGCCATCACAACGAATGCGCCCATCAGCTGTTCGCCGACACCCTCGATTGGGCCTTGCGCCTAGGTTTGGTCCTCGGCCTGCCGGCGGCCATCGGTTTGGCGGTACTCGCCGGCCCGCTGGTGGCAACCCTCTTTCATTCCTCATCGTTTGGTGCCGAGGATGCCCGTATGGCTGCCTGGGGTCTGATTGCCTACGCTTTCGGCATCCCACCCTTCATCCTGATCCGGGTCTTGGTCTCTGCCTATTATGCCCGTCAGGAGGTGCGCACACCCGCTCAGATCGCCCTGATTGTCCTTGGTTTAGGCCTGATCCTCCATCTTATCCTCATGGCTTGGATCGGGCATGTAGGGCTTGCCTTGGCGACAACACTCACTGCTCTGCTCGATGCCGCCCTTCTGCTGCACCATCTGCTGCGGGCCGGCATCTACCGTCCCTCGGCCGCGTTCAAGCGGCTTATGCTCCAAACCCTAGCTGCGGGTCTATGCATGGGGCTGGCACTTGGCTGGGGTGTAGGTTCGCTTGAGGACTGGCTCGCCGAACCAGGTATCAGCCGCTGGTTGGGACTGACCGGTTGGATCTTGGCTGGCCTGTTGCTCTATGGCGGGATACTCGCGCTGTCAGGGGTCAGGCCCAGGGCGCTCTGGTTTTAGGACATATCACGCGCCGGATGCGCAATGGAGTTGCCCGGGCCTGCAGCGCATTGAGACCCTGCGCTCGGGTCATGCGAGCCAAGGACGCAAAACATAGCCAGCTGTGGTGCCTGACCTAGGTCAGGATAGAACCGTTCGCCCCGGCCAGGGGCTTGCAGGCCGCCTTTTCCTCCAGATCGCCATAGCGAGTCGCAATCGTGCAAAACTCGGGAAAGCGCGCGATGAAAGCATCCACAACATCTGGATCGAAATGGCTGCCGCGTCCGGCGACGATGATCCGATAGGCCTCATCGAACAGCAGCGGCTGCTTATAGACCCGCTGTGAGATCAGGGCGTCGAAGACATCGGCGAGCGCCATGAGACGGGCAGCGATCGGGATCTGATCACCCGCTAAACCCTCAGGGTAGCCGGTTCCATCCCAGCGCTCGTGGTGATAATGGGCGATCTCTTTGGCCATCGCCAAAAACTCGATCTGGCGATCGACATCGCGTTCGGCCTGTTCGATGGCATCGCGCCCCAGCCGGGTATGGGTCTTCATGATCTCCCATTCCTCTGGGGTGAGCTTGCCCGGCTTGAGCAGGATATGATCGGGGATCCCGACCTTGCCGATATCATGGAGCGGTGCCGATTTGACCAAGAACTCGATATTGTGCGGGGTCAAAAAGTCCTTGAATCGCGGATGGGTGGACAATTCCTCGGCCAGGGCACGCACATAACCCTGGGTACGGCGCAGATGATTGCCGGTCTCGGGGTCGCGGATCTCGGCGAGATGCGCCAGGGCATGGATGCCGACATCCTGGATCGCCAGGACCTCGCTCATCCGCCGCTGGAGCTCCGCCTCGAGATAGCTGTTTTGATTCTTAAGCCAGTCGCGGGCGCGTTTCAGCTCAAGTTGGGTATGCACCCGCGCACGCAGGATCGGGGGGACGATCGGCTTGACGATATAATCAACCGCGCCGACGTCCAGAGCCTGGATCTCGGCCTCGGTGCTGTCCATGGCGGTGACGAAGATCACTGGGATATCGGCAGTCTCGGGATCGACGCGCAGCCGGTCGAAGAGCGTATAGCCATTCATCCCGGGCATCATGACATCAAGCAGGATCAGGTCCGGCTTGGGCGGGGTCTTGATGACCTTCAGCGCCCGTTCGCCCGAGGTCGCCGCCCGCACACGATACTCGCTCTGCAGCAGCTCGCTCAGCACGGCAAGATTTTCCGGGGCGTCATCGACAATGAGGATTGTAGGCTGGCTATCGTCCATCGTGGTGGCACTTTGCGGCGACTGGGTTGACATGACCATCCAGTTAATATCTTTAAAAAACATAATAGACCGCCGTACCCGGGAGCAGGCATCTGATCAAGATCCTGGATGTGCTCAGACCCAGGCGCGCAGCCCCTCTACCCGCTGAAAGCCACGCGGCAGGAGCCGCCCGCGCCGCCCGCGTTCGCCGCGGTAGGCCACAAGCTCTTCGGCCTTGAGCTTCAGCTCGCGTTTACCGGCAGCGACGATCAAGCCCCCACCCTCGGCGAGGGCTGCCACCTCCAGCAGGCGCTCGCTGCGGTCGGGAAGCGCGATGAGCCGATTGCCCTTGCCGCGCGGCATCTCGGGCAGCTCGAAGCGGGTAAAGACCAAAAGATACCCGCCGCTGGTGACTGCCGCGATCCAGTCGCAGCCCGTCTCGAGCCTGATCGGCCGCAACATCTGTGCCCCCTCCGGCAGGGTCAAGACCGCCTTGCCCGCCTTGGGCCGGGCGACCAGGTCTTCACAGCGGATGATAAACCCATAGCCGGCATCGCAGGCCAGGAGATAACGCGCCTTGGGCTCATCCCCGAGCACGGCGATAAAACGCGCCCCGGAGGGGGGGGCGAGCCTGCCGGTCAGGGGTTCGCCCTGACCGCGCGCCGACGGCAAGCTGTGCGTCGGCAGGGCATAGCTACGTCCGGTCGAATCCAAAAATACCGCCATCTGGGTGCTGCGCAAGCGCGCGGCCATCAAAAATCCATCGCCGGCGCGATAGCTCAAGGTCGCACCGTCGATCTCATGCCCCTTGGCTGCGCGTACCCAGCCCTTTTCTGACAGGATCACAGTCAGGGGCTCGCTGGGGCTGAGCTCGGTCTCATCGAAGGCACAGGCCGACGGGCACTCGACCAGGGGCGAGCGGCGATCATCGCCGTAACGCTGGACATCGGCGGCGATCTCGTCGCGAAGATGGCGCCTCAATGCCCCCTCGTCGCGCAGGAGCTCTTCTAGGCGCGCGCGTTCTTCCCCAAGCTCGGACTGCTCGGCACGGATCTTGAGCTCTTCCAGACGCGCGAGCTGACGCAGCCGGGTGTTGAGCACAAACTCGGCCTGGGCCTCAGTGAGCCCCAGACGCGCCATGAGCACAGGCTTGGGTTCGTCCTCGGTGCGCACGATCTCGACCACCAGATCTAGATCCAGCAAGGCGCGCAACAGCCCCTCCAAGAGATGCAAGCGCTCTAGGACCTTCTCTAAGCGATGCTGCAGACGCCGGCGCACCGTCTCGGTGCGAAAGACCAGCCATTCGGTCAGAAGCTCGCGCAGGTTCATCACCCGTGGGCGGCCATTGAGCCCGATCAGATTGAGGTTGACGCGATAGCTGCGCTCGAGATCCGTCGTCGCGAAGAGGTGTGCCATCAGACGCTCACCATCGACCCGGTTGGAGCGCGGCACGATCACCAGGCGGGTGGGATATTCATGATCGGACTCATCGCGAAAGTCCTCGATCATTGGGAGCCTCTTGGCGTTGAACTGGGCGGCAATCTGCTCAAGTACCCGGCTCCCTGAGACCTGATAGGGGAGCGCCGTGATCACGATCTCGCCGCGCTCGCTAAGATAGCGCGCGCGCTGACGGAAGGTGCCGGTCCCCGTTTGATAGAGCTTCAACAACTCATCGCGCGGGGTGATGATCTCGGCCTCAGTCGGCAGATCCGGCCCCTGGATGAAGCGCATCAGCTCCTCGACGCTCGCCTCCGGGTGTTCGAGGAGATGGATACAGGCTTGCGCCACCTCGCGCAGGTTGTGTGCCGGGATATCGGTCGCCATCCCCACCGCGATCCCCGAGGCCCCGTTGAGCAAGATATTGGGCAGACGGGCGGGCAGCAGGCGCGGTTCCTTGAGCGTGCCGTCGAAGTTCGGCTGCCAATCGATAGTCCCCTGGTCGATCTCGGCAAGTAACAGATCGGCATAGCGTGTCAGGCGTGCCTCGGTATAGCGCATCGCGGCGAACGACTTGGGATCATCGGGCGAGCCCCAGTTGCCCTGACCGTCGATCAGTGGGTAGCGATAGCTGAACGGCTGGGCCATGAGGACCATGGCCTCGTAACAGGCGGCATCGCCGTGTGGGTGATATTTGCCGAGCACATCGCCCACGGTACGCGCCGATTTCTTGAATTTGGCATCCGGCCCCAGCCCCAGCTCAGACATAGCATAGAGGATGCGTCTCTGGACGGGCTTTAGGCCATCCCCGATATGCGGCAAGGCGCGATCGAGGATGACGGACATGGCATAATCCAGATAGGCCTTCTCGGTGAAGACCTTGAGTGGCCGGCGCTCTAGTCCCTCGGCGGTACAGGCAGTCTCGGACATCGGGTTTCAATCCTCGATCTTGCGATGGAAATCAGGGTGAGCTGCGCCACGCGCCCTAGACTGGATCTAGGGGGGCGGGGTGCAGGGCGTGGATGGCGGCGAGGCGCGCCGTGCGGATGCGCTGAGGGATGAGCTCAGGCCGTTCAGTCGTCCGGACGATCGCCCCCGCATCGACCGCAGCGGCTGCCGCGCACAGCGCCCGCCAGTGTTCGGCCTGGGGATAGGAGCGTTCAGCATAGCCCAAACGCCCGCGAAAATCGGCCTCACAGGCGACAAGCAAGTGTTCAAAGCGCTCGGGCCGGCGCAGGGCATCGGCGCGCTCCAAGAGATCCAGGATGGTGGCAGGGCGCAGCTCAGCGACCCGATGGATCAACCCATGCTCGGCGGTGACTAGATGCCCAAGCTCGCGAAAGCGATTGGGGGCGCGCAACCGGTTGCACAGGTCAGCGACCAGGGGCAGACCGCGCTCCTCATGACCATGATGGCTCGGGAGGATCTCGACAGGCGTGGTCCCCTTGCCAAGGTCGTGACAGAGCGCAGCAAAGACCACCTCGGGCGCCCCAGAGAGCCGCGCCGCCATATCGATGACCAGCATGACGTGGACGCCGCAATCGATCTCCGGGTGCCATTCGGCCTTTTGCGGGATGCCCCAGAGCCGATCGATCTCGGGAAAGAGTCGCGCGAGCGCCCCGCAGTCCCGCAAGACCTCAAAAAACCGCGATGGGCGGGGCTCGGCAAGCGCACGCACAAGCTCCTGCCACACCCGCTCGGGGACCAGGGCATCGACCTCGCCCGCCTCGGCCATGCCCCGCATCAGGGCGAGCGTCTCAGGGTCGAGCTCAAACCCTAGCTCGGCAAAGCGGGCGGCAAAGCGGGCGACCCTGAGGATACGCACCGGGTCTTCGGCGAATGCCGGCGAGACGTGCCTAAGCACCCGTGCCTCGAGATCCGCCTGCCCGCCATAGGGGTCAATCAGCCGACCATCTGGGGCGAGCGCCAAGGCGTTGATGGTGAGATCCCGTCGCCGGAGGTCCTCTTCCAGGGTCACGCTGGGATCGGCCTGGATCGCAAATCCATGATAACCAGGGGCGATCTTGCGCTCGATGCGCGCCAGGGCATATTCCTCTTGGGTCTCGGGGTGGAGAAAGACCGGAAACCCCTTGCCGACCAGCCTAAAGCCGCGCGCAAGCATCTCATCGACCGTCGCCCCGACGACGACATAGTCATATTCGGTCGGGGTGCGCCCTAGGAGCAGGTCGCGCACCGCCCCGCCGACCAGATAGACCTCGAGCCCCCCAGTCGCGGCGATGCCCCAAAAGGATTTAGACTCTGACGACCCCAAGGCCATGCTGGACCTGACCACATGCGTTTGCTCGGTTATGTATTGCTACTCCTGCTCATTATCTACGGACTCTGGCCCTATTACAGCCTGTATCGTCTCGATGGCGCGCTCCTGCGCCCCGACGACACCGAGCTCGCCATCCTCGTCGATCTGCCGGCGATCCGCGCTAATTACAAAGCCCGTATCGCCGCCGGCATCAACACCCTGCTGCCGCCTACCACCCCCCAGGCCCAAGGGGTCGCCGGCTGGATCAGGCAGAGTGCCGAACAGCTCGGCGAGCGCGCCCTCGAACAGACCATCACCCTCGACTGGGTGCGCCAGACCCTCGGCGAGGCCGTTATCCGGGTCACGGGTCAAACCTCGTCGCCCTCGCTCTTCGATGCTGTGGATTTTGCCTTTTTCGAGTCGCCCGATCGCTTTCTCGTGCGCCTGGGACGACTGGGAGAAAACGCGACCCATCTGCGCCTGACCCGTATCGGGGCTGGATGGCGGCTAACCGATATCATCTAGGGATAATGATCGATTCGAGCCATGGATCCGGCCCGTTCCCATGCCACCGATGTTTCTGGGTTCCGGCCTTCGCGGGCATGAGGGCTATGACTTACCAGGGCGCAGAGCCGTTCGGTGATGGCTGCTGCGGCGTCGAGCTCGGTATCCGGCAGGATCACCAGGAACTCCTCGCCGCCGAAACGCCCAGCGATATCGCCTTGGCATGCCCGAAGCGATGACCGCCTCTTCGCGTTCATAGAGCGAATAGGCCCGGACCTCAGGGCCGGTCGGCATCTCTAACAGGGGAAAGGAGAGAATTCATGCCCCGTTTACGTTTGCGGCAATAGATTCTCAGTCACGTCGGGTGACCAAGTGATAATGAATCCATAGGCGCAGATGTTTATAGGCACGACCGAGGCTTAGGGCGGCAATGAGCATTAAACGATGGACGGTGCCAAGGTCGCGGCGTTGCCAAAGACCTGGGCTCCATTGGGTCTGTTTGATATACAGGATGACCTCGCGCCGATCCGCAACGGAAAAGAGCCCGCGGATCATCCGCCAGGGCGAAGGGACGATGCGCTTGTCCACAAAACAACCGACCCCGAAGACATCGTTGTGTTTGAGTGCGGCATAGGCCTCGGAGATCTGGCGGTCGGGGCGTTCAATCAATTCGCTCCACAGCCCACAAGCAACCTCGCGTAGGTCCTGACTGCGGATCGAGTGGCCTGCGACATAGGGGGCCCAATGCCGACAGGCGAAGAGGACGCCTTCTTGGAAATGACGTACCACCTCGGCATAGACGGCATCCTCGGCGGGTTCGCGCAGACGGACCGCGCTTGCCCTTCCCTCTGCAAGCTGATAACCCATGACGCTACCGTTGGGAGAATTACAGAGCATCTCCATCGGCGAGATGGCATCGAGGAGATGGCTATAAAACAGACTCAGATTGGCATTGGGGCCATAGGCGCGTTTGATGCAATTGGGCGGCTGGGGATTGCGGAAACGCTGGAGTCCCAGGTAATAGCCATAAAACCGCGTCTTGGGCATCATCAAGGCAAGATTATCCTGGATGGTCCCGCGCCAGCCAATATCCACCAGGCCAAAGGGCCCTTGGCCATCGATGAGACCCTGTTCGGCAAAATATAACAAGGCGGCCTTGCGGTCGGCAGCGATCTTGACGGATAGCAGGTGCTCGAAGGCCGGATCGGTGAAGAGCGCCTTGACCCTTGGATCAAGCCAAGGATAGACGATAGTCTCAGCCAGCGGCAGTCCATGCCGGTTGGCCAAGGGCTCTATAGACTCAGGCTCGAGGCCCAAGGAGCGGGCCAGGGCAAAGAGTGACTGGCTGTCATAGAGGCTCCACAGCCGCTGCATCTCATGCAGGCTCACCGCGCGCAGCGAGGCGGCAAAGGTAGAGAGGCGGCTAACCGCTAAGACACAGTGAGGCGGTAAATGATGGCTAGCGAGCTGGCCATTGGGGATCACTGCGGAAAAGACACGGGCAAAGAACTCACCTTCGCGGGTGAAGAAATAGATCCGTTCGACGTCGTCGATGATCGCTTGTTCGGCGATAAACAGCGCCTGACCGACGAACAATGGCGCCGTCTTGATCCCGAGCCGAAATAAAAGAGCAGGCTTCGTCGTCGAGCGATCGAGGATCGACCCAGCGGACGCGAGGGCGCATTGCTCGATTTTATGGAGCAAGGACGCCTGTTCAACTACCTGAGCGCTCAAGGATTCAGCCCTTGGGACAGTGCTTGCAACGCTTGCACCCTGGGGGTTGGTGAGCTGCTGCCCACTGGTGGTGCAATCGGCTGCTATTTACCCGCCCTAGGGCGCAGCCGCATTTTGCACCGCAACAGTCAGCTGCCGCGCGAGATTGCTGAGCTCGGTATCGATCATCAACAGGGCCTGACCTTGGTCGCCGAACAGGCGCAGCCGCCCCAGGATATCATTGACCGTCGCCTCCTCCTCGATCTGTTCGGTGACGAACCATTGAAGAAAGATCTGGGTCGCATGGTCCTTCTCGACCAAGGCGTATTCGATGAGCTCGTTGATCGTCGCGGTCACTCCGCGCTCATGCTCCAGGGTGCGCTCAAACATCGGGAGCACCCGCCGTTCGACTGGTTCGGGGGCTGCGACCGCACTCAATTCAATACAGGCCCCCTGATCAAGCAGATAACGGTAAAAGCGCAGGGCATGGGCCTGTTCCTCACCGTGCTTGGCAAAAAACCAGGCCGCTGCCCCAGTGAGATTCATCGACTCGGCCTGGGCCGCAAGCCCGAGATAAAAATAGGCCGAATACAGCTCGCGGTTGAGCTGGGCATTGAGATGCTGGACCATGGTCTGCGATAGCATAAAGACCTCCCACAGGATTGTTTGCCCTATCCGGATTCTCGATCTACCTGGACCACGCCAGGTGCTCAGAAAGACGACCGCACAAGCTCACGACGGCATTATTGATAAGAAACACATGCTTTTGAAATTGAGTGAGCTGTCCTTTGAAATTGAGTGAGCTGTCCAGATGTCGTGGGCATGGAAAGACGAGACATGAGATTGCTGTCGTTTGCGGCGCGCGAAGAGCGGCGGCGTGGCTGGAGGTATGAAGCGATAGGCGCGCAGAGGGGATTGTTGGGCGCAGGGGTGTTCGACATCTGCAAACGCTATGGGCGCGAAGGGGCCCAAGGGCTCAAGGACAAGGTGGGCGAGAAGCGGGCGCTGTTGGCGGAGCAGGACGCCCAGATACGCAAGCTCATGTGCGACGGGACACCGGATCAGCTGAAGCTGCCGTTTGCGCTGTGGCAGTTGATCCTCGACCGTTTTGGCATCGAGCTCAGGCCGCAGGGGGAAGGCAAGTACATGGCGCGCTGGGGATTGACGCCCCAGAAACCGATTCGGCGCGCCTATGAGCAAAGCCCGCCGGCGGGCAAGACGTGGCTTGAGGAGACCTACCCGGACATTGCCCGGCGCGCCAAGGCCGAGGGCGCCGAAATCCACTGGGGCGATGAAACGGGGCTGCGCTCGGACGAGGTGCGCGGGCGCTCTTATGCGCCGGCGATCAAGACGCCCGAGATTCGCGTCACGCACCGTCGCGAAGGCCTGTCGGTGATCTCGACGCTGACCAACCGCGGCAAGGTGCGTCGGAAGGCGTTCGCGGGGGCGATGAACGCCGACATCCTGATCGACTTCATGAAGCGGCTCGTCAAGGACGCCAGGGGCAAGAAGATCTTCCTCATCCTCGACAACCTGCGCGTGCATCACACCAAGCCGGTCAAAGCCTGGCTGGCTGCATGCGCCAATCAAATCGAGGCCTCCTCCCTCCCCTCCTACAGCCCAGCACTGAACCCCAACGAGATGCTCAAGGCCACCATCACCGCGCAGGCGCCCTCCCGCGCCAAGGGCGATCTGAAGAAGGCGACCGTCAGCCACCTGCGCCGCCTTCTCAATTCCCCCCAACGCATCATGCGCTACTTCCAGCATCCCAAGCTCCATGATGCCGCGTAATACAAGTTCATTGGTTTCGGATTAATAATATGTGACCCTTAGGCAATGAATCCAGCCCCAGGATGGAGAAGGGCTGTCGGCTGCGAACATCAGGACCCATTTATCCCTATAGACCTAGCAAAATACCTTCTCTGTCATTCCAGCGTTAGGGGCCTCGTCATGCCGGCGCAAGCGGTCAGCCAGTTCCATCCTGTTCTGGACACCACGCTGATGGGTCTGTCACCCTCCTCCACGATGCTACCAAGCTGATGGGCATCCATCCATGCAGACACTTGAATCCGAATCGATCGCCATCATCCGCGAGGCCGTGGCCACGACACCCAGGCCGATCATGCTCTGGGCCGAGGGCAAGGACTCAGCGGTGCTCCTGCACCTGGCGCGCAAAGCATTCTATCCCCATCCCCTGCCCTTGCCCTTGCTCTATTTCGATGGCGGACGCCAAGACCCGGAACTGACACGCTATCGGTCGCAACAAATGGCCGCGGCGGGGGCCGAATGGATCATCCAACCGCTGCCATCCGCCGCCCAGGGGACAGTGCATCCCGAGACGATATGTACCGCCCTCAGCCATCAGGGGGTCGGCCTAGTCCTCTGGGGGTTCAGGGGCGATGAGGGCCGCCACCCCCCTGCCAGTTGCATCCATGCTATTTTCACCCAGGATCTGCCTGTCCCAGCCGCCCCGCGCCCTGCACCCTGGGGTCTGTACAACACCCATCCCCGCCCTGGCGAGATCCTCCATGTCTTTCCCCTGGCCCAGTGGACCGAGCGCGATGTCTGGTTATATATCAAGAGCGAGGGTATCTCCATTGCCCCGCTGTATCTGGCCGCTGAACGCTGGGTCGCGCGCAACGGTAGCCATTGGTTGCTCGCCGATCCGCAGCCACAAGCCCAGGCCGAACACTTAGAGCAACGGCGGGTCCGGGTGCCGACGCTGAGCACCTGGCCGCCTGTGGCCGTCGAGAGTCATGCCCAGACCCTAGGGCTGTTGCTTGCCGAGGTCTTGCGGCCCTATCCCGTGGTGCTCGAAGCGATGCAGGGTCAGGGAGCAGGGATGCAAGCGGCAACAAGCCGGTCGGCCACGGATGCCGCTGAGGGCCATCACACATCGCCGACACAGCTTTGGCCTGCGCAAGACCGGGCCCTGCGTCTGATCCTGTGCGGCAATGTCCATGAGGGCAAGAGTGCGCTCATCGAGTCTCTGGCGGCAGGTTGCAAGCGCCTGCATGCAGGCGGGGGGGCGGCACATCTGTCGTCACCTACCCTGCTGATAACTGGCCGAAGGCACTATCGCATCGCTGAGGTGCCGGGCCACCCCCAGGCGTTGCCAGAGCTCATCGCCGCCGCCGCGACCGCCGATCTCGCCCTGGTCCTGGTGGATGCTCGCACCGGTCTTTCGCTCCAAACCCGCCAGCAGGCACGGATACTCGCCATGCTGGGGCTTAAGGATCTGATCGTCGTCGTCAACCGGATAGACCTGATCGATGATGCTGCCGAGCGCTTCACCGCGCTTTGTGCCGCCTATCGCGATCTGGCGCTGACCCTTGACCTCAGGGTGTATGAATCCATCCCGATCTCGGCACTGACAGGCGATAATATCCATACGCCAAGTCCGCGCACCCCTTGGTATACGGGTCCGACCCTGTGGGAGGCCCTGGAGGGATGGGTATCAGCGCCCCAGGACGAGGTCCAGGCATTCCGCTTGCCGGTGCAATGGGTCAAGGACTCAGAGCCGGGGCAGGCGGCTGTGGTGTATGGGCGGATCGCCGAGGGTCAGGTCGGCAACGGAACGGCAGTGCGTATCCTGCCATCGGGTCTCTCGACCCGGGTTGCAGCCATCTGGCGCGGTTTCGCCGCCGTCGAATCGGCCCGGGCGGGCGAGGCGATCGCCCTGTGCCTTGCCGATGCCAGCGAGCTCAAGCGCGGGGATGTCTTGGTCGCTGCCGAAGCGCCCGCCGAGGTTGCCGATCAGTTTGAGGCGCGTCTCCTCTGGCTGGATACCCATCCCCTCATCCCCGAGCGCCAGTATCTGCTCAAGCTGGCCACGCAGGATGTCCGCGCCTCGGTCACGGCGCTCAAGTATCGTGAAGACCCGGACACCGGTGCCCATCTCGCCGCACGCACCCTGAATACCAACGAGCTAGCGACCGTCAACCTCGCCACCCAGTCCCCCTTGGTCTTTGCCCCCTATCAGACCAGCCGCCAGCTGGGCGGCTTCATCCTGATCGATCCCTTGAAGCATGAGACGGTCGGGGTGGGGACGATCGACTTTGCCCTGCGCCGCGCTACCAATATCCATTGGCAGGCGCTCCAGGTGGACCGGTTGAGCCGGGCGCGACTCAAGCATCAAACCCCCTGTTGCCTGTGGTTCACTGGGCTTTCGGGCTCGGGCAAATCGACGCTCGCCAACTTACTCGATCAACGGCTCCATGCCCTGGGCCGACATACCTATGTCCTCGATGGCGACAATGTACGTCATGGCTTGAATCGCGACCTCGGATTTACCGAAGCCGACCGTGTCGAAAACATCCGGCGGGTGGCCGAGGTCGCCAAGCTCATGGTCGATGCCGGACTGATCGTACTGGTGAGCTTCATCTCGCCCTTTCGCAGCGAGCGCCAGATGGCGCGCACGCTCTTTTCTCCAGGTGAGTTCATCGAGATCTATGTCGATACCCCCTTGGAGGAGTGCGAGCGACGCGATGTCAAGGGGCTCTATGCCAAGGCGCGCGCCGGGCTCATCAAAAACTTCACCGGCATCGACAGCCCCTATGAGCCGCCCGAAGCGCCTGAGCTACATCTGCGCACAGCCGAACGAGGGGTGGATGACTGTCTTGAGACCCTGCTCGGGCTGGCGCTTGAGCGCACCGCCCCGCGCTGAGCGATGGATGGTCGGGCGTGGCACCGCGCTCAAGGGCGGCGCCGCAGATGCTCAGGTGTTCTGGATCACGATACGGGGGAACTTAGCGGCATAGTCCTTGGCCTGAAGCGAAAGCTTGGCTGCGGTCTTGCGCGCGATCTCGCGATAGCTCTGGGCGATGCGCGATTCGGGGTCGGCCACGACTGTGGGGCGCCCGCTGTCGGTCTCCTCGCAGATCCGGCGATCGAGTGGCAGCGAACCCAACAGCTCCAGCCCATATTGCTGGGCCATCCGCTGCCCTCCCCCTTGACCGAAGATCGGCTCCTCATGCCCGCACTTGGGGCAGATATATAGGCTCATGTTCTCCACGATCCCCAGCACCGGCACCTCGACCTTCTGGAACATCTTTAGGCCCTTGCGCGCATCCAAGAGGGCGATGTCCTGCGGGGTGGTGACGATGACCGCGCCCGAGACCGGCACCTTTTGGGCAAGGGTGAGCTGAGTATCGCCTGTCCCGGGTGGCAGATCGATCACCAGATAATCCAGTTCGCTCCAGTTGGTATCCTTAAGGAGCTGTTCGAGCGCCTGGGTGACCATGGGGCCGCGCCAGATCATTGGGGTCTCTTCCTCGATCAGAAACCCGATCGACATGGTCTGCACGCCATAGCTGATCATGGGTTCGAGATGCTGTCCGTCGCGCGATTCGGGCTGACGGCCCTGGAGACCCAGCATGCGCGGCTGAGATGGACCATAGATATCGGCGTCCAAGAGACCCACCTTGGCGCCTTCGGCCTTAAGCGCCAGGGCCAGATTCACGGCCACGGTCGATTTGCCCACCCCGCCCTTACCCGAGGCCACGGCGATGATGTTTTTGACATGATCGATGGGCTTCAAGGACTTTTGCACTGCGTGCGCCCTGATCTCCCACCCGACCTTGACCTCAACCGCGCCAACACCCGCGACCCGGGCTACCCGTTCCTGGATGGCCTCGGCCAGTGCTGTCTGAATGCCCTGGGCTGGGAAACCGAGTACGACCTCGATGCGCACCTGATCCCCTTCGATCCCGATGTCCTTGATGGCGTGGGCAGCGATCAGATCGCGTCCCAGATGCAGTTCCTGATACTCCTTGATGGCGGCTTCGATGGCTTCGCGGGTGAGTTGGGACATGCGTAACTCCGAATTGACACAATGGATTATTGATCCGAAACCAATGAACTTGTATTACGCGGCATCATGGAGCTTGGGATGCTGGAAGTAGCGCATGACGCGTTGGGGGGAATTGAGAAGGCGGCGCAGGTGGCTGACGGTCGCCTTCTTCAGATCGCCCTTGGCGCGCCGGGCAATGTCCGGGTAGGTCTCCTCAAGCCACGTCTTGCCCGCCGGCGGGCTTTGCTCATAGGCGCGCCGAATCGGTTTCTGGGGCGTCAATCCCCAGCGCGCCATGTACTTGCCCTCCCCCTGCGGCCTGAGCTCGATGCCAAAACAGCCGAGGATCAACTGCCACAGCGCAAACGGCAGCTTCAGCTGATCCGGTGTCCCGTCGCACATGAGCTTGCGTATCTGGGCGTCCTGCTCCGCCAACAGCGCCCGCTTCTCACCCACCTTTCCTTGAGCCCTTGGGCCCCTTCGCGCCCATAGCGTTTGCAGATGTCGAACACCCCTGCGCCCAACAATCCCCTCTGCGCGCCTATCGCTTCATACCTCCAGCCACGCCGCCGCTCTTCGCGCGCCGCAAACGACAGCAATCTCATGTCTCGTCTTTCCATGCCCACGACATCTGGACAGCTCACTTAATTTTAAAAGCATGTGTTTCTTATCAATAACACCTGATGCAAGGGGCATGTCAGGCGATTAGGATTGGGGCGCAACCTTGGTACATCAGCTTGCAATTTCAAGCCCAGAGTGGGCTCCGTCCGGGGACACGTTAAACAGCCGGTTACAGATCACGCCTGATCTGGTGATCCCTCAAAGGTCCAGGGCTTGAACTGCTCGCCAATTATTTGACCATTGTTGTGCGTTTAATGATTTGTTTATGAAATGCAAGCTTATCAGCATTCGCGAGGCCGCCGAAGCGCTGGGTGTACACGTGCAGACGCTGCGGCGCTGGGGGCGCGAGGGTCGGCTGCTTCCCGATGAGCGCACGGCTGGCGTGCACCGCGCCGTGGAGGAGGCACAAGTATGCTGATGGCGCACAAAATCGCGCCCGATCCCAATAATGCGCAGGTCACGTATTTTGCCAAGGCGTGCGGTGTGGCGCGTTTTGCCTATAACTGGGCGCTTGAGCAGTGGGGCAAGCAGTATGAGGCGTGGAAGCGGGACAACGGCCTGCCCAAGCCAAGCGAGGCGGCGCTGCGCCGACAGCTCAACGCGATCAAGCGGCAGCAGTTTCCGTGAATGCTGGAGGTCACCAAATGCGCGCCGCAGCTGGCGATCATCCAGCTGGGGGCTGCGTTCAAGAGCTTCTTTGCTGACCGTGCCCGCTACCCAACCTTCCGTAAGAAGGGCGGGCACGATCGCTTCACCCTCACCAACGACCAGGTGAATATCGACGGTTGCCGCATACGCATTCCCAATCTTGGCTGAGTGCGCATGCGCGAACCGTTGCGCTTTACCGGCAAGATCATGTCGGTCACGGTCTCCCGCGTGGCCGACCGCTGGTTTGCCAGCGTCACGGTGGACACCGAAGACGCGCCTCGATGCCGCGCCGAGAACCAAGGCGCGGTGGGTGTGGATCTGGGCGCGTCCACCTTGGCAACGCTCTCGACGGGAGAGGTCTTTGCTGGTCCCAAACCACACACCGCGCTGCTCAAGCGCCTGCGAAGGCTCTCGAGAAGTCTCTCGCGCAAGAGCAAAGGCTCGCGCAACCGGGCCAAGGCCAGGATGCGCCTGGCGCGGCTGCATGCGCGCATCGCCAACATCCGGCGGGATGCACTGCACAAGCTCACCGCAAGCCTGACACGACGCTTCCACACCATCTGCATCGAAGACCTGCACGTGCGCGGGACGCCGCGCAACCGGCATCTGGCCCGCAGTATTGCCGATATGGGCGTTACCGAGTTCCGTCGGCAACTGCAGTACAAGGCGGCGATGCGTGGCGGGTGGGTGATGGTAGTAGATCGCTTCTACCCAAGCAGCAAGCGGTGCTCGGCGTGCGGCCATGTGATGGAGGAGATGCCGCTGTCGGTGAGGCGCTGGACGTGCCCTGAGTGTGGCACAACCCACGACCGTGACGTGAATGCGGCCAGGAATATCCTGGCCAATGGTCTGGCCCGCCTAAGCGGCCCTACGGCGAGTTCCGCCGAACCTGAAGCCTGTGGAGAGAAAGACTCTGGCGCACCAAGCTTGTGCTTGGTGCGTGAAACCGCCTCGATGAAGCAGGAAGTCAGATTTGTTCCCGTTTGAGCAGGAACGAGTAAGTCTGATGGGACGGTTAAAAAATGCGGATTTAAGGGCACGGCATGGCGGGCGCGGGTTTATTGCAGCGTCTCCTCAGGGCCCATCCCTTCGCCCTAGCGCCTGGGCAGTCTCAAGTAACAAGGGCTCCAAGGCTGTCCAGAGATTATCTAGGAGACGGGGTTGGGCCTCAGCGGTGGGGTGCAGGGCGTCCGCCTGCATCAGGTCCCATTCTTCGGCGACCCCTTGCAATAGATCTGGGACCAGGGGCAAGCCATACCCTTGGGCAAGCGCAGAGAAGACACCTTGAAAGCCCTGGGTATAGGCGGCACCATAGTTTGGTGGCAGACGCACCCCGATGAGTAAGACCCGCGCGCCTGCCGTCTTGGCGTGGGCAATCATGGATTCGAGATTGGCGCGCAGCCGATCGAGACCAAGACCGCGCAGACCATCGTTGGCGCCCAGTTCGATGACCACGACCGCCGGGCGGTGGCGTTCAAGCAGGGCCGGCAGCCGCGTTAGGCCGCCGCCGCTAGTCTCGCCTGAGAGGCTCGCATTGACCACCTGATGCGGCAATCCAGATGCCTGTAGCCGCTGCTCCAACAAGGCGACCCAGCCTCGCTCGAGGTCGATCCCATAGCCCGCGCTGAGGCTGTCACCCAGGATCAAGACCACCGGGCCCTGGGCAAAGGGGCTTGCGGGCATGAGAGAGACCAACAAGAACCAAAAGACCATCCACCTTCGCATGTCTGAACAAATTATCGCCCATGCCATTGACCTGACCAAAGATATTACCGGGCCCGAGGGTCACCTGACCATCCTCAGCGGTCTAGACCTGGAGATCCAGGCAGGTGAGGCACTGGCTATCCTCGGGGCCTCTGGCTCTGGCAAATCGACCCTTTTGGGCCTCCTGGCCGGGCTCGACCGCCCGACGGCAGGCGAGGTCTGGCTCTGCGGCCGGCGGCTGAATGGTCTGAGCGAAGATGAACGGGCGGCGCTGCGCGCAGGGCACGTGGGCTTCGTCTTTCAAAACTTTCAGCTTCTGCCCAGCCTCACCGCCTATGAGAACGTCTTGCTGCCGTTAGAATTGACTGGCGCTGCAGATGCCGAGCAGCGGGCAGCCGAGGCAATCGCGCGGGTGGGCTTGCGCCCGCGCGCGCATCACTATCCACATCAGCTCTCGGGCGGTGAGCAACAGCGGGTAGCCATTGCCCGCGCCTATGCCCCGAGACCCCAGGTCCTCTTTGCCGATGAGCCGACCGGCAACCTGGATCAGGCTACAGGCAGGGCGATCATCGAGCTCTTGTTTACCCTACGTCGGGAGACGGGCACAGCCCTGGTCCTGGTCACCCATGATCCGGAGCTTGCGGGTCATTGCGATCGGCGCTTGAGGTTGAACAACGGGTGCCTGGAGCCCTTGGCATGAGGGCTTGGCTCCTTGCCTTGCGCCTGCTTAAGCGCGATTGGCGCGGCGGCGAGCTGTCTCTCTTGGGCGCAGCCCTGGCGCTGACCGTAGCCGCGATCGTGAGCGTCGGGCTGTTTGCCGAGCGCATCGAACAGGTCTTAAGGCGC
Source organism: Caldichromatium japonicum (assembly GCF_011290485.1). Lineage (GTDB taxonomy): Bacteria > Pseudomonadota > Gammaproteobacteria > Chromatiales > Chromatiaceae > Thermochromatium > Thermochromatium japonicum. The sequence continues at coordinate 1,614,668 of NZ_CP048029.1, forward strand.
CAAGGCAGCGAGCTCATCGCCGCTGACCTGATGCTCGAGTCCTCAAGACCGATCGCCGGATCGTTCAGCGCCGAGGCCGGGAGGCTGGGCCTTGAGACCGCTTCGGTCATCGAGCTGCGCACCGTAGTCATGGGTGCACAGTCGCAGCTTGTGGTCCTCAAGGCGGTAGATCCCAGCTATCCCTTGCGCGGCGAGCTGAGGGCGCGCGCTGCGCAGGGTGCTGCCGAACAGACAGCTGCCGTCCCTTCCCCGGGGACGGTCCTTGCCGATGACTTTCTTTTGCGGGTGCTCAGCCTTCAGGTCGGTGAGCCGCTCGAGCTGGGTGGGGCGCGTTTCACAATCGCCGGGATCCTTACCCATGAGCCGGATGAAGGGCGCAATCTTTTCGCCTTTGCCCCACGGGTGCTGATGAATCTTGCGGATCTGGAGGCGACCGGGCTCTTGGGCCCTGCCAGCCGCGCCAGCCACAGGTTGTTGATCGCGGGCGAGCCACAAACGGTCGCGGGCTATCGCGACTGGCTGCGTGCTCGTCTCAATCCCAACCTCAGCCTGACCGAGGCGGGCGGGGCGCAGAGCGAGTTCAGCTCGGCCTTTGAGCGCGCCGCCCGTTTTTTACGCCTGGCCAGCCTCTCAACCCTGTTGGTCTCCGGGACAGCGATCGCCCTCGCTAGCCAGCGTCTCGCCCAGCACCAGGTCGCAGCCATGGCCATGATGCGTTGTCTTGGGGCGCCGCGTCACCTGTTGCTCTGGGTCTTCGCTGCCCGCCTCCTCCTCTTCGGCCTGGGGGCAAGCCTGATCGGCTGTCTCCTGGGCTGGCTGGGACAGATGGGGCTTAGCGCGCTCCTCGGCGAATGGCTGAAGGTCGACGGACTCCCGCCGCCTTCGCTCAGGCCCTTGGGGATCGGGGTCGCGGTCGGTCTCATTGCTCTGATCGGCTTTGGTCTACCGCCTTTGCTTCAGCTTGGCCGTGTACCACCGCTTTTGGCGCTGCGCGGTGAGCTCGGGGCACCACGAATGCCAGCGGCCTTGAGCCTGGTTGCTGCAGCCTCGACTTTGGCTCTATTGAGCCTGTGGCAGGCCGGTGAGCTGGCACTCGGTCTCAAATTGCTCGCCGGGGTGACACTTGCCCTCGGGCTCTTGGCGACCAGCGCCTGGGCATTGATCGGCCTGCTCAAGATCCTTGCCGGGTGCGCCCGCGGCAGCTGGCGGCTGGGGCTTGCCCATCTTACCCGCCGACCCACCTTGACCCTGCTCCAAGTCCTGGGGCTGGGCGTGGGGATCTTAGCGCTCCTGCTCTTGACCCTGGTGCGCCTGGATCTGATCGAGTCCTGGCGGACGGGTCTGCCTGAGGGGGCGCCGAATCATTTTTTGCTCAATATCCAGCCGCATGAGGCCGAGGCAGTGCAGACCCTGCTGCAAGAGTCCGGTATCCAGACCTCGGGGATGCATCCGATGCTTGGTGGGCGCCTGACCCGGATCAACGGTCGCAGCGTCGTCCCCTCGGCCTATCCAGACCCGCGCGCCCGACGGCTGGCGAGCCGCGAGTTCAATCTGAGCTATGCGCGCCTCCTGCAAACCGACAACCGCATCATCGCCGGGCAGTGGTGGTCAGATGAGCAGGCACCGCCGCAATTCTCGGTCGAGGAGGGGATCGCCGAGACCCTAGGGATTCGGCTCGGCGATACCCTGAGCTTTTGGGTCTCAGGGCGTGAACTCGACGCGCCGGTCACCAGCTTGCGGTCCGTGCACTGGGACAGCTTCAATGTCAATTTCTTCGTCGTCGCCGCACCGAGCCTGCTTCAAGGCGAGGCGGCGACCTTCATCACCAGCCTCTATCTGCCCAAGGGCCAAGAGTCGCTGATCGATACGCTCGTCCAGCGTTTCCCTGGGGTCCTGGTCATCGATGTCGAGTCCGTCCTATCTCAGGTGCGGCGGGTGATCGAGCGCGGTGCCCAGGCGGTCGAGCTGATCTTCGGCTTTACCCTAGCGGCGGGTCTGGTGTTGATCGCCGTCGGTCTCCAGTCCACGCTGGCAGGACGCTGCGCCGAGTATGCCATCCTGCGTACCCTCGGGGCATCTAGATCCCATCTCATGGCTAGCCTAGTCATTGAATTGACTGCGACAGGTCTGGTAGCAGGTTTGCTGGCCGCGAGCTTTGCCCAGGCAATCGGCTGGTTGCTGGCGCACACACTCTTTGAACTGAGATTTGACCTAGATCCAGCGCTGTGGCTGATCGGTGTCTTGGTATCGGCCTTGGCGAGCGGTCTGGTCGGAATCATCACCGCCTATCCCGCCTTGCAGCAACCGCCGGCACAGCGTCTGGGTACAATCGCCCGCCTTTAGATAACTTGTGGTGCTAGAATTGCCCGTTTACAACCATCCTAGCGCACTTCCCTATCCACGAGCACGGCTATGACCAGGCAGCAGCAAAAGACCTATCTCGTGATCTCAGCACTTGGCGAAGATCGCCCAGGCATCGTCAGCCAGCTTTCCAAGCTCATCTTGGATCAGGGCTGTAACATCGAAGATAGCCGGATGACGGTCTTGGGGGGCGAGTTCGCCGCCATGCTCCTGGTCGAAGGCAAATGGAACATGCTCGCCAAGATCGAAAACGCCCTCCCCGAGATCGAGCGCCAGCTTGGACTGACCATCGTCTGCAAGCGCACCGGCGAGCGGGCCAGCGGGCATAACCTCCTACCCTATGCGGTAGACGTGGTGGCCATGGATCATCCGGGGATTATCAATCAGCTGGCGAGCTTTTTTGCCGAGCGCGACATCAATATTGAGGACCTCTCGACCACTACCTATGCTGCAGCCCATACCGGTACCCCGATGTTTGCGGTCCATATGACGGTCGGCATCCCCGCCGATATCCATATTGCGGCGCTGCGGGAAGACTTCATGGACTATTGCGATGCGCTCAACCTCGATGCTGTGCTTGAACCGGTCAAGGGCTGATCGCGGGCAAGGTGCAGACGATGATCCGACGCAAGAATGACAAGCCCTGTCTGTTCGTGCTCGACACCAATGTCCTGATGCATGACCCCACCTGTCTGTTCCGTTTTCAGGAACATGACATCTTCATCCCCATGGTCGTGCTCGAGGAATTGGATCGCGCCAAGAAAGGCGTCTCCGAGGTTGCGCGCAACGTCCGGCAGGCGAGCCGTTTTTTTGATCAGCTCATGTGCCATGCCGACAAGTCCGAGATCGACGCGGGTCTGCCCTTGGCTCCAGCCTCGGTCGGCGGTGGGATTACCCACCCGCCGACCGGACGCCTGTTTTTTCAGACCGAGCCCCTGGAGATCCATCTGCCGGATTCGCTGCCCGGCGCTACCCCAGACAACACCATCCTGGGGATCGCCCAGTCCCTGCGTACTAAGCGCACCGACCGTCAGGTGATCATCGTTTCCAAGGATATCAACCTGCGGATCAAGGCCGCGGTGCTCGGTATCCCCGCCGAGGACTATTCAAACGATCAGGTGCTTGAGGATGCCGATCTGCTCTATACCGGGCTTGAGATCCTAACGCCTGACTTTTGGGAGCACCATGCACGTGCGATCGAGTCCTGGCAAGAACAAGGCCGGACCTTTTACCGGATCAGCGGCCCAGAGATCGTGGGCTGGTATTCAGCGCAGTGCATCGCCTATGGCGAGGAGGGCGAGTTCGAGGCCATGGTGCGCGATAAACCAAGTCCCACCGAGGCCATCGTTGAACTGGTCGAGAACTACCGCCTGCCGCGACATAGTGTCTGGGGGATCAATGCGCGCAACCGCGAGCAGAACTTTGCGCTCAACATGCTGATGAACCCCGAGCTTGACTTCGTCACCCTGCTTGGCGGCGCGGGTACCGGCAAGACCCTGTTGGCGCTGGCCGCTGGTCTTGCTCAGGTCCTGGAGCGCAATCTCTATCGCGAGATCATCATGACGCGGGTCACTGTCCCCGTCGGGGAGGACATTGGCTTCTTGCCGGGGACCGAGGAGGAAAAGATGACCCCCTGGATGGGCGCGCTCATGGACAATCTCGAGGTCCTCACCCGCCCCGAGGGGGGCGACTGGGAGCGCGCCGCGACCAATGACCTGGTGCGCAACCGCATCCGCATCTCATCGCTCAATTTCATGCGCGGGCGCACCTTTTTGAATAAATACATCATCCTCGACGAGGCGCAGAACCTTACCCCCAAACAGATGAAGACGCTGATTACCCGCGCCGGTCCAGGCACCAAGTTCGTGTGTCTCGGCAACATCAGCCAGATCGACACCCCCTATCTGACCGAGACCACCTCGGGGCTGACCTATGTGGTCGATCGCTTCAAGCATTGGCCACACAGCGGGCATATCACCCTGATTCGTGGGGAGCGCTCGCGCCTGGCCGATTTCGCCTCACAGGAGCTCTGAGAGCTAAAAAAGACCGCTTCGCGCGATGGAGCCAGGCGATAAGCGAACATCCCCCTCTCCAAGTCGGATCTAGTCACGGATCAGAATGGGATCGCCAGGCTGGAGGCGTTCAAAGAGGAATCGAGCATCTGCTTCATGCAGCCGGACACAGCCGTGCGAATCTGGATGCCCGGGCAACCAGCCCTCATGCAGAAAATAATGCCCATGGAACTGGATGGCGTAGGGCATCCAGGCTGGCATGCCGAGCTGGTTCGTATAGCGCGATGACACCTTCTCTGGGTCCTTGCTCAAGACCCGAAAGCGACCCTTGGGGGTCGAATGACCAGGGGCGCCTGAGGAAACCGGACCGCTGCGGACCAGCGTCCCGTCTTCGCGATAGACAAAACGCTGTTGCGCCAGCGAGATCACCAGCTGACGCTGCTTGATCCCAGAAGGCCCAGGTTCAGGGTGAGCGGCTGGCATCTGTGTCGTCGAACTCTCCTCTATATATTGGCCTATCTGCCAACGGGTCTCGCGCGCCTCCTCCGGCTCAGGGCGCGCCGGTGCATGAGCGCAAGCGGTCAGATAGAGGGCAACGAATGTCCAGCCGAGCACCCGGTCGGTCGGATTCATACCGGCTCGATCACCAAGACCCTTCCCATGCCTGGCGCAAGCTCAAACTCAAAGGGGGTGGGCAGATAATCCATGACCCATTCCAGCGAGACATCGCGCAAGGGGCCAGGGGTGCGGATATGGTGATAGAGATTCTCGATCCAGATCCGCTGCCGATTCCAAGGGTCTTTGTTGAGGATGATGAGTGCCTCGCCCTGGCCCGCCGGATGCGACTTGTGGAGGATCAAAACGGCGGGATTGGTGCTGGCGATCCGCTCGATCGGCCCTTCGCTGTGCAAGACCGGATAGCGATCCTTGATCTGGTTGATCTGGGCAATCTCATGGGTGAGATCGAGATTGATGGCCTCCCATTGATCGGGCTGGGTATTCACGACGTCCAGACGGGTCGAGAAGCCATATTCGAATCCGATCGGGATCATGACACCGGTAGCAAAGAGCGCAGTGAATAGATAGCGCTGGCGCATGGCATGAGGGTTATAGCCAGATTCACAAAACAGCCGCTCGGTGTCATGGCTCTCGGGGAAACCGATCGAAGGCACGACCCGGCGGGTCAGTTCGTATTGTTCGAGCAGCCAATCCCCTTCGAAGTCCCACCACTTGGCGCTATTGAAGATGGCGTCGAACCCCGCCTTCGCCGTTGCCAGCGTCTGCTCGGGCGAGCAGCCGAGGGTCTCGGCGACAAACAGAATATCCGGATATGATCGTCGGGTGCGCGCGATCAAACGCTCCCACAACTCGGTTGGGACCTGATAGGCAGCATCGCAGCGAAAGCCAGCAAAACCGAGCCCAGCCAGGTGATCGATCACTTGCTGAAAAAACGCCTCCAATCCCTGACGATCAGGGGAATGCAGATGATCAAATTGCGCAAGGTCATACCACACAATCTTGGTGCCATCGGCCTCGACACAGAAGGGATTGACCACCCGACCCGCATTATGCACGAACCAGTCAGGATGTTCTTCGACCAAAGGGGCATCGATGGCGCAATGATTCAGTACAAGGTCGATCATCACCCTGAGCCCCAGACGCTCGGCCTCCGCGATCATGGCCCGCACCTGGTCATCTGGGCTGGACTTAGAACGCCGGTCAATAAACTCGGGATTGATACGGAAATAATCTGCGATCGAATAAAGGCTTGCCGAGCGTCCAACCTGCTGGATGGGATTGATGAACAACCAATCGAAACCCATATCAGCCGCGCGTTCGAGATGTGGCGACCAGTTGCTTAAACGACCCACCAGGCGGGGAAAGAGATTATAGATCTTCATGGCAGCCGCGATCCTTTTGACCAGGTCGCGCGTCAGGATTCGCGGATATAATCATAGATATTGAGATAGTCCTGACCCGGACGGTTCCAGGAATAATCCCAGCGCATAGCATTCTTCATCAGCTCGCGGAAGTGTTCCGGATAGTCACGATAACACGCGATGGCCCTTCCTAATGCCGATTCGAGACCAGGATTGTCATAGTCATTAAAGACATAGCCATTGCGCTCATGCAGCGGACGGCTGGAATAATCCTTGTCGAATACCGTATCTGCCAAGCCACCCACTGCTCGCACAATGGGGATGGTTCCATAGCGCATGGCGATGAGCTGGGTCAGGCCGCAGGGCTCAAAGCGGCTCGGAACCAGGATCATGTCGGCACCGGCATAGATCAGATGCGACAGATCCTCATCAAAACCGATTTCGAGATGACAATCGGGGCTATCGTTGAGCATACGTTTGAGACCCCAGAAATCGGTATTGATCCGTCCATCTGGGCTCGAACCCAATAACACAAACTGGGCACCGCGCTCCAAGGTGTAAAAGATTGCATGGCGCACCAGTTCTAAACCCTTTTGCGGATCGAGCCGGCCGATGAAGGCGACGATCGCCTTTTCATTGTCGGCGAGCAGAAGACGATGGCGCAGGGCGCGTTTATTGTCATATTTACGATCGAGGGTATCGATGCCATATTGCACAGGGATATGGTGATCGATCTCTGGATTCCAGATATCATAATCGACACCATTGACCACTCCGCCATATTTGATGTGATGCGTATGCAAAACTGGCTCTAGACCAAAGCCTTGGCCCATGTCCTTGCTTTCAAAGGCATAGCGGGGTGAGACGGTGGTGACGAAGTTCGAATAGACGATCCCGCCCTTGAGAATATTGAGCGTATTGGGGTAACGATGGTCGCCGAGCTGGGTGTGGGAGAAAAAGCGTTCAGGTCGATGCAGACCGGTCGCACGTAATAGCTCGGGACCGACCAAACCTTGGTGGGCAAAGTTATGGATGGTCAGACAGACGCGCGGATGGGTCATGCCGAGCGCCTGGTATTGCTCATAGAGATAGACCGGCACCAAGGCGGTTTGCCAGTCGTGGCAATGGATAATATCTGGATGCTTGTTGGTCTTCCACATGAACTCGATCGCTGCCCGCGAGAAGAAAGCATACCGCATCACATCATCGTGATAACCATAGATACTCGGGCGATTAAAAAAATTATCCTGCGAATGCGGCTCGATGAAAAAACATTTGCGCCCATGGACAAAGCCGAAATAGACAGTGCAATGGATGGCGCCCTCATACCAGGGCACCCAAAGATCGCGATAGATCTCCTGAAGCCCATAGATCTGGTCATAACGCAGACTGGCATATTTGGGCAGGATGATCTCGACATGATTGCCGCGGATCGCCAGCTCCCGCGTCAATCCAAAGACCATATCGCCCAAGCCCCCGACCTTAGCGACCGAGGCCAGCTCAGGCGTGACATGGATGATGAATAGGGCTGGACGCCAGACGGGAGGCAGCACTGGCTGTGGGTCTGGCGCAGGGGGAGAGTCGGCGGGAGGCGGGGGTTCAGCCATGGCCTCGGTCTCGGCCTCGGCGGGCAGTGCATCCGAGACTGCAGTCTCCGGCGCTGCTGCTTCCAGGCTGCCAGAGGTCTCGGGCGGGTTCGGCGGCGCTGTCGTCTCGACCTCGGATGCTAACGCCTCGACCTCAATCTGCGCCGACTCGGTGAGTCCAGTGGCCTGTGGCGTTTCATCCGCAGGGGGTTCGGGTGTGGCGGATGCATCTGCGCGGAAGACAACAGGGGTCAAGGCGGCGGGTTCCGCTGGCAGTTCCACCCCCTGTGGATCGGTCCGGCGTTTGGTCCCCTCCCCTTTACGCGTGGATGTCTTGCGGCTTTGGGAAGGAGCCGAGGCATCATCCGCCGCTTGGACGGTCTGAGGGTCCTTTGCCGGATTCTGGGTTATCTGGTCTCTAGCGCCAGTGGATTTCTTGACCATGGATGCGAGTCCTTAAGGCTGTTCATTCGGCCATTCTGTCACAAAGGGATCCTAAAAACGCCTGCTGTTTCATCCTGGCGTCAGCCGGCCCCGTCATTTCGTGATAGACCGGCGTCAGATCGACTCACCAGCAGGTGTCTGCATGCAACACCCAGGCAGCCTTGTTGGCATGATCGATGTTCTCAGAGCCATAGCAGACGACAGACGCTAGGGCTTGATCGGCGTCGAACATGCGGCACCTTAGGGTCAGTCACCCCATCTGCCCCCGGGTATTGAAGGCAACCCGCCAGCGCTCATCCCCACCGTCCACGGGGATGGCGGTCAGTTCGAGGGTCCCGACCTCGGTCACCGCCGCCTGGAGGCGCACCGCGACGATCTCCCCGGGCTTGCGCCCCTCGGCGTTCAAGGTGGTCTGAATCTCGGCAAGTTCAAAGAGCTCGCCCTCTTCCCAAGAGTCGAGGAGATCGCCCACTTGGTCGGTACGGCGTACGCTCGAACCAAAGAAGCGGAAACGCACCGGTTCCCCAACGATCAGACCGAACTCTTGGGGCGGAGCGACCGGCGGCGAACCCTCTTCCAGACCGAAGGGCACCAGACAGAGCGCCTGAAGCTCGGGCTCCATCCCGGGAACCGCGGGCATGGCGCTCTCGACCCCAACATAATAGCTATGCGAGGTCCCGCCGCGGATGCGCATCCCGCCGTGACGCCGGATATAGGTATAAAAGGCCGCGCCCTTGGCGACCGCGTGATCGAGGTCATGGGCTGACAGCCTGCGCGCCGGCGGCGCACCCTCGGCATCCAGCCAGGTATTCAATACCGCCATCACTCGCTCTTGCAGGACCTCGGCCTTGAAGACCCCACCGTTGAAGAGCACGGCAGTCGGGCGCAGGAAAGAGGATTCGGCAGGCTGGGCGATGAATCCGGCAAGCTCCTGGGTTGCCCCGCTCTGCCGGCTCAAGAATGCCGCCAGATGACGTGTGATCGCCGGGTCATGGGCATAAGGCAGGCCCAGGGTGGTGAGCGCCGCGCGGGGACGCATCGCCGGACGGCTGGTCACCTCAACCCTAGGGAAAAAGCCTTCGAGCAGGCTGGTCTCGACTTCGGCGCGGGTGAGCTCGGTACGGATGCTGCCCCCGATCAGCCGCGAGCTGCGGCTGGGGACCACCACCGGCAGGCGCTCGAGCTCGGGGTCAGCGAGCAGGGTCTCCTTGGCCTGGCGGCAGGCGTAGGTCAATGCCTGCATCTGCCAGCGATCGAGCTCGACCCCATTGGCCTTGAGCTTATCCTTGAGCCCGTACGCCAAGGCCAGATCCATGTTGTCGCCGCCCAGCAGGATATGCTCGCCCACCGCAACCCGGGTGAGTTCTAGCGCTCCCTCCTGCTCGGTGACCGCGATCAGCGATAAATCCGTTGTGCCGCCGCCGACATCGACCACCAAGATCACGTCCCCCACCCTGACCTGGCGCCGCCAGCCGCCCTGGGTCTCTTGAATCCAGCTATAGAGCGCTGCCTGCGGCTCTTCTAGCAATACCAGATGCGCGATGCCAACGGTGTGCGCGGCCTCAGCCGTCAACTCGCGCGCCGCCGGGTCAAAAGAGGCCGGCACCGTGACCGTGACCTCGAGCGCCTCAAGCGGGGCATAGGGATGGGCCTCGTTCCAGGCCTGGCGCAGATGATCCAAATACTGGACGCTCGCCGCAAAGGGCGAGACCTGGGGGATCTCAGCGGGTACACCGGGCGGTAGGATCGGGGCCCTGCGATCGACCTCGGGGTGACAGAGCCAGCTCTTGGCGCTGGCGACCAGGCGGATAGGTGTCGTGCTGCCCTGGGCACGCGCCAGTTCACCCACGATCCGGTTGGGGTCAGACGGCCAAGGCAGACTGAGATCCCCCGCCTGAAACTCATCGGGATGTGGCAGATACAAGAACGAAGGCAGCAGGGGGCGTGCCTCGACTGCGCCAGGCGCGACGAGTTGAGGAATGGGCAAGACCTCAAGGACGACCCGCTCGCCCTCGCTGTGCTCGCTATCGACCCAGGCGAGTGCACAGTGAGTGGTGCCGAGATCGATCCCGATCGCATAACGCCCGCTCATAATTCGATCTCCGCTGCAGCGATGATGTGTGGATCATGACTGCTCACGATCTTGGGCAGCCGGATCTCGATCACCCGCCAGCCGCGATGCGCCAGCGTGCCTGTGAACGGTGGGTTACCAACCAGGTTTCCAGTGGGACGGATGGCGGAGGCATCGAAGCCGGGCTCCAGGGTAATGCGGCTGCCCTCGGGCTCAGCGCGCACTGGCGCCAAGGTGAAATACTCGGCAATGATCCGGCGGCAACCCTGATGGACCACGCGCGCGCCGCGCCCGACCTCTTCATCCGAGTAGAGCCGGATGTCCTCTTGGATGAAATCGACGAACCGGCCTTCCTTTTGCAGGAGACTTAGCAGGATCAGGGCTGAATCTGGCAGGCTTTCTTGCAGCAGCCTGGCGGCAGCAGGGGGCGGTGGCGGCGCCACCGGCTGGGTGGGAGTTGACTGCGTCCCATCGAGTAGCCCGGCGGCGGTTTGGGCAAACCCCGGGTCAGGTAGGATGCGCATGCTCAGCCGCCAGGCGATCTGAAGCCGTTGTAACACCGGCTGGGCCTGGTCCCAGACTTCCCGCAACCAATGGGCGAGATCGAGCGCACGCTGTTTGAGCCAGGGTAAAACGGATGCTTCGAGGTATTTTTGCCCTTGGGCAAGGGCAGCAGCGAGCCATTGCCAGATAGACTGAACCGAAACCGGCATACAAACAGTCCTCTTAGAGAGATCGGGTGGGGGCTGATTGTAGCCGATGAAGTTGGGGCATGGTTGGCTATCACCAGGCCCGGTCAGACCAAAGGATCATCCACCGGGCCTTATAACCAACTCATGACCGAGCGGTACTCAGCGCACGACCTCCCGCTGCCAGCCGTGTGCCGAATGGCTCAAGACCTCTCCGACCCCATCGCGCCATTCGGCGAGCACCAGGCGCTCGACGGGTCGTCCCTCAAGCGAAAAGACATGATCCTCTGGGCGATGGGTATGGCCGTGGATCAGGCGTTGGGCCCGATGGCGGCGTAGATAACGCTCGACGGTCTTTTGCTCGACATCCATGATGGTCAGGGGCTTTTCGGCGATGGCAGAGGCGCTCAACTGCCGGTAGGCATCGGCGGTCGCCTGGCGCTTGGCGAGGGGGCGATGCAAAAACAGCCACTGGACCACTGGGTTGCGCAGACGCCGACGCAGGCGCTGATAGTCCAGGTCCTGGGTGCAGAGCAAATCACCATGCATCAATAGGGTCGATTCGCCACCGATCAGGACCCGATGGGGGTCAGACAACAGCACACAACCGGTGAGCCGGGCAAAGCGCCGACCGAGCAGAAAATCACGATTGCCGCGCAGCAGGGCGCAGGCCGTACCCGAGAGGGTAAGATCTCGCAACGCCTGGATCACTCTCTGGTTGAAGGGATTGAGGTCATCGTCCCCGATCCAGACATCGAAGAGGTCTCCGAGGATATAGAGCCGTTGGGCGGCGCGCGCCCGCCCCTCTAGAAAACGCAGGAAACAAGCCAGGATCTCGGGTCGGTCGACGCCAAGATGGAGATCTGAGATAAACAGCGACTCTCCCCCATCGGCAAGGCCCTCGTCATTCGTCTGTCTGATCACCTCTGCCCCCTTCCTGATCCCCTGGCAGCGCCCCGTTGCGCTCTAAAAGCTCGCTGATACGCGCACGGTCGTCGCGCCTAGGCCCGAGCTGGGAGCGGGCAAGATCGAGCGGCCTTTGACCTTTAGCGTTTGACTGATTGACATCGGCACCCAAGAGGATCAAGCGCGCCGCCGTCTCGAGATGACCACCCAGAATGGCTGCGGTCAGGGCCGTCTCACCGCTTGGAACCGGGAGATTGAGGTGTGCCCCTTGGCGCAAGAGAAACTCGAAGCTATCGCGATTGGCTACGCCCATGCCTGCCAGCTCGATCAAGAGCGTCTGGGAATCGATGGGCACCCCCTGGTCTTTCAAGAGCTCGGCAACCCGCGTCTTGCCGTGGATCAGTGCCAATTGCAATGGGGTACGACCCTGGACATTACGGCGCTGGGGATCGGCACCGCCGCCAAGCAGCAGGCGGGCGCTCGCAACATTGCCCTGGCGCGCCGCGACATGCAGCGGCTCATCGCCTGCGGCATCCGCCTGGTTGAGGTCCGTGCCCCAGTGGAGATGGCGCTTGATCTGATCCAGATCGCCGATGGCAACCGCGCGGTAGAGATTGAGGGTGGGAGGTGCGGGCTCGCTACAGGCGGCGAGCAGGAGTGTGAGGATCAGCAGGGCGGCTTTTGGGATGGACATGGGGCTTGGGGCGCCTTCATCACGCGTTGCACTAGATCCCTGAAACGATTCTAGCAGCGGCAATCCTCAGACTCTCAGCCTAAAGACATGTCCCTGGAGATCTCAGGGATCGGCACGGGGTCCATAGATCTCACCGCCTAACCGGGCATAGTGGGCGAGGACCGCCGCGGCCTCGGCGCGCAAGAGGTCGCTGACCACTTCAATCCCGCGCCTGGCATAGGCCGCCAGCCAATCTTGGGGTTTATCCCCCTCGTCGAACCCCGCGGCGCGGGCATCCATATCACGCGCAGCGATCACCACCCGCTGGAGCCCCGCCCAGGGGATGGCCCCCATGCACATGGCGCAGGGCTCGGCGCTGGTATAGAGCACACAGCCCCCGGGAGCCGCCGCAGCGAGGTCATAGTGCCCCAGCTGCTGCTGGGCAAGGCCGATGGCCACCATCTCGGCATGGGCCAACGAACAGCGGGAGGCCACGACCCGGTTGACACCAATGGCAATCAGACGTCCATCGCCTCGCCCGAAGACCGCCGCCGCAAAGGGTCCGCCAGTCCCGGCGCGAATGTTTTCGCGCGCAAGCGCTAAGACCAACTGCATGCGTCCCTCATCATCCGTTGGATAGAGCTGGTAGGCAGCCAGGAATCCATCGACCCAGTCTGGTAGGGCAATGCGGATCTCATACATCTCGGTCTACCCGGTAGGCGTCTTGTATCCAATGAGTTCAGGTCCATTTTAATTGCTGTCTGTCTGGCTAGCCCGCCTGCGGCAGGCCAGCTGCAAGACTGCTTCACTGTCCACTCGAGAGCGGAGGATCCCCAAGATGCGCGATATCGTCCCTGCATTTGCCCTGATCGCGACCCTTGCCGTGACGGCAGCACCGGCCAGTGCCGGTTGGACGCTCGATCCGGAACACTCAGCCATTACCTATGTCAGCATCAAATCCAAGGACATCCCCGAGAACAATTATTTCCACGAGATGCGCGGTCAGATCGATGATCGAGGTCAAGCGACCCTGATCCTGATGCTCGATAGCGTCGAGACCCTGATCCCGATCCGCAACGAGCGCATGCGCGAGATCCTGTTTGAGACTGCCAACTATAAAGAGGCCACCCTCAAGGCCCAGGTCGATCCCAAGCTCTTCAGTGAGCTGGCACCCGGCCAGGTCAAGCGGTTGGCGGCCGAGGGACAACTGAGCCTGCGCGGTCAGACCCAAAACCTGACCCTCTCCTTTTTGGTCGGTCGGCTCGATAAGGACCGGCTAATGGTCGCCACCGCCGAGCCGGTCCTGATTCAGGCAGGTAAGTTTAGTTTGAGTCCAGCGGTTGAAAAGCTACGCGAGATCGCCGGACTACCCAGCATCAGCGAGGCGGTGCCCGTAACCTTTGTCGGGACCTTTGTCCAGACACCCGCCAAGACCCAGTAATCCCTTCCGGCTAAGGGGGCAAGGAGATCAACCCCGATCCCCTTCCCCCTGCGCGGGTAAAGCCACTGTTGGGCCATTCGCCTCTTCTGCTCTCAAGACAGTGCGCAAACAGGCGCACTGTGCTCTTCCTGCCCCGAATGCGGAGCGCATTCGTCTCTGACAGGCGTGACTTTCCCGACTGCGGCAGAGACCCTCTCTGCTGTAGCGCCGCCGTTACCGGACGGACTCGCCACGGGTAGGGCAGTTGCGGTTGCCAGCCGTTTGAGATTGAGCGCGGCATTGATGTCCCGATCATGGCGCGTGCCGCATTGAGGACACGTCCATTCCCGATCCTTCAACGCCAACATCTCATTCTCCCAACCACAGACCGAACACAGGCGGCTGCTCGGATCCCAGCGATCCGCAGTACGCGAAACGGTCGCACCAAGAATCTTGCCATCGAAGCACAACGCCTCGGTCATAGCGACCTCACCGCTCTTGGGCAGGCAAATGGTCTTGTCCGAGACGCCAAGCCGCTTCGCCGCTTTGCCTGTGCGCATCATCGTGCTTTCTATGTGGAAAATTATCCACTATCGCGCATAGTTTGTAATGCTGGGGTTGGCTCCTGCTGTGAGCTGTTTGAGATCCTGAAGCTCAGCGACCCGCGCGGGCGAATAACCGATGGCAGCGAAGTCCATGACCCCGTTCGGGGCATGACAGTCCGCACACCCATGACCCTGGCGCCTGATCCCGTGGTTGACCATGAGCGTGCCCATCTGGCGCATCCAGCGTGGCTCGACATCTAGCAATCGGTCACCGACCAGCGGATAACGCGCCTTCCAGCCCCCCTCCACGCCGAAATAGGCCATAAACTCATCCATCATGTAGAGCTTAAACGGCTCCTGATACATGCGCTGGACGATAGGGTCTTGGATGGCGCGCTTGAGCGAGGCCAGGGTATCTCCGCTCTCGTAATAGACCTTGTAATCAAAGGGCAGGATCATGGCCCCAAATGGCCCCTGATTATTGAGGTCCTCATACATCAGGGCGTTGAAGATCTTGAACGGATAGATCCGGCTTTGCCCTTCGTTCATCGCCGGGCGCAGGTTGTTTTCGATCATCGCGCGCCGCCGCTCGATGAGCTCAGGTGTCAGCTGAGAGAGCGGATCGGTCGCCAGGCGCACATAGCGCTCGACATCGATGTCTGGATAACGTCCCTTTAGCTCGATCGCCTTGGTGCGGATCGCGGCGATCGCCTCTGGATCGGTGATCCGCACCAGTTGGTTCATCAGCGGATGATAGGTCTCTGAACCGTCTGGGTGGCTGCCCAGGGCATTGGCGAGGAAGGTCCCGTTGCCATTGAACCAGAGATAGATCAACCCCTTGCCCGGCTCGCCCGAGCGATAGATATCGGTCGGCTCCCAGATCCCTTCCTTTGGGTTCCAGGTCGGATGCACCCAATCGCGCAGCACGACGCTATTGGGCTCGAGGCGCGGGATATGACAGGTCTCACAGGCCAGGCGTGCGATATGCCCGTTGAGCAGTGCCTTGTCGGGGGAGGCGTTGTGCGGGGCGCGCCCATGACAGGTCTCGCAGGAGACCTCCTTATCCGGCAGGTCATTGGCGACCAGATCCACCCCCATGCGCCCGCGTGGGATCTTGTGGCCCTCTGGTCGGTGACAATCGGTGCATTCGAGTCCAGCCGCCGCATGGACGTCGTCATGTGGGCTAAAGGGGCTGCCGCGCTTAGCGCCCTGGTGCAGGATGCGCTGATGGCGATCACCCAGTGCCTGCGCCGCCTGGTTATAGGCATAGGCATCGCCGCCGAGATTGTGCTGATGGCAGCGCAGACATTGTTCGGAGCGGATCGGTCCCACGCTCAAGGCCGCCTTGAGGCTGCGGTCCTGATCCCAGCGCAGACCATAACGATCCTCAATCACCACCCGCCGGTTCATGTCATAGACAGCGGCGTGACAGATCAGGCAGTCGATCCCCTCCTTGGCGGTCTGCGGGACATCGCTGAAAGGCAACATCTTTTCGGTTGCCGGCTGATAGTTGCCGCCGATATGACACTGGCCGCAGCCCTCGCTGCGCAGTATGGGCCCTGCGGCATGTTCCGGGCGGCTGGTGATGAGGACCGCCCAACCGGTCCAGCTAAAGCTCCCCGGGATGCCGCAGGCGCGATTGATCTTGCCGACCGCGATCTTACGGGGTCCGGCATTGACCTGGCGTCCGTCATAGCCATAGGTCGAAAAGCCACCCGAGCTACTTTGGAAGCGAAAATGCACCGAATTGACCACATCCTCCAGGGTCTCGACCTGAGAATGCATTCCATCCGGATGTTCAATCGCTATGGTCTGGTGGCACTGCAGACAGGTCTTGGGGCCTTCATAGCGGCGGATGCCGGCGTTGCGGAAATATTTGATATGGCGCGGTTCGGAATCGCGGATGAACGATTCCGTATTCATCAGGATCTCGATCTTGATCCGCCGGGCGAAGGGGTCCTGCTCCTCGGAGACGATCGCCTCGGCCTTTTGGCGGCGCGCCTGTTCGCTCAATGCCTGGGCGATGGCCTCGAACTCATCTGCGCTCAGCGTCCGGCTGCTGTCATAGATCAAGGGCGCATTGACCTTGCCGACGTATGATTCGAAGATGCGCGGATACAGGGTGCGATACAATATGATCCCCAGGAGTAGGATGAGGCCGAAGACCAGTAACCCGCGCTTGACCTTGGGTCTCAATAAAAATTCGACCGGATTCATGGCGCCTGCCCCTCCCGATGCCAGCCGGTGAGCATGGCCATGAGATTCGTCGTCAGGGTCTCACCTGTAGTGATGACATAGACATGGACCACGAGAAAGAGCACGAGGAGATAGGCCGTTGTCAGATGGACCATGGCCACTGCCCAGGTGCCTGGGATGCCAAAAAGGTTCTCGGGCAGATAGGGTGAAAATAAAAACCACCAGCCGCTGAGGATCAATATGGGCATGAGCCCATACATGACCCCGAGATAGCTCAATTGCTGTAAGACATTGAACTTGATCTCTGCGCTGACATGGAAGGGGTGCGGTTCATTATGGAAGATCCCATAGGCATAATAACGCAGCTGGACGCTGAGCTGGTCGATAAAGCCTTTGATATGGATCAGATAGTGTCGTCCATTTTCGGTCATGATATTGCCGGCGATGAATCCGATCCAGGCAATGGTCAATAAGATACCTGCGCTATTGTGTACCCTGACGGCGAATTTAAAAGGCATCAGCCAATCGCCGCCGGAAAAATGCATGCTGGCGCCGCTATAGATGAGGGTCAAAAACAACAAAGCATTGATCCAATGCCAAAGACGCACCCACAAGGGATAGAGATAGAGCGCCTTCATGCCTGCCTGCTCTCAAGAAAGTGCGCAAACAGGCGCACTGTTCTCTTCCTGCCCCGAATGCGGAGCGCATTCGTCTCTGACAGGCGTGACTTTCCCGACTACGGCAGAGACCCTCTCTGCTGTAGCGCCGCCGTTACCGGACGGACTCGCCACGGGTAGGGCAGTTGCGGTTGCCAGCCGTTTGAGATTGAGCGCGGCATTGATGTCCCGATCATGGCGCGTGCCGCATTGAGGACACGTCCATTCCCGATCCTTCAACGCCAACATCTCATTCTCCCAACCACAGACCGAACACAGGCGGCTGCTCGGATCCCAGCGATCCGCAGTACGCGAAACGGTCGCATCAAGAATCTTGCCATCGAAGCACAACGCCTCGGTCATGGCGACCTCACCGCTCTTGGGCAGGCAAATGGTCTTGTCCGAGACGCCAAGCCGCTTCGCCGCCTTGCCTGTGCGCATCATCGTGCTTTCTATGTGGAAAATTATCCACTATCGCGCATAGTTTGTAATGCTGGGGTTGGCTCCATCGCCGATCCCCTATTGAGGCCTGGCCCTACATGGCCATGGCCTGATTTGAGGGTGCATTGATCCTGGGGCCTGCCGAGGTCTAGGGGTCATTGGTCCGTCCCGCCTGTGAAGGTCGACGAACACGCCGACCGAGATCCGATGGATGAGGTTGCTTAAAGGGTACCACGGTCTTGTGACGGACCGAGGGGATAGGCGCCGACCATTTGGACAGGCCCTTGGTCCCCCTACCCTCAAACGCATGAACCTGTAGCCTGTAGCCTGTAGCCTCTATCCTGTTCGCATCTATGTTTAAATATCCCTTGGCCCCGATGTCTTGACCCTATCCCCATGGCCTCCTTCTGGACCCCTGCTGCATTTGCCCAGATCACCGGCGGTCGCTGGCTGATCCCGCCGCCGGCCCTGGATCAACCCTTGGCTGGTGTCTCTATCGATAGCCGTCAGTTAGGACCAGGGGCAGTCTTCGTCGCTATCCGCGGTGAACGCCAGGATGGGCACGATTTTGTTGCCCATGCCTTGGCGCAGGGCGCCGCACTGGCCATCGTAGAGCAAGAGATCCCCTCGCCTGAGCCTGGCGGGGCGCTGCTCCAGGTCCCTTCAACGATCGGCGCCCTACACGCCTTGGCCCGCCATTACCGCGATCTGCTGGGTGCCTCTGGCTGCCGGGTGTTGAGCGTTTCAGGCTCTAATGGCAAGACTACAACCCGTCATCTCATCCACCATGTCTTGACACAAGCCGTTTGGCGCGGCACGCAAAGTCCACGCAGTTTCAACAATCATCTCGGCGTCCCCCTTACCTTACTGGCCGCCCAGTTGGGGGATGCATTCGTGGTCTGCGAGCTCGGGACCAATCATCCGGGCGAGTTAGCGGCCCTGGCAGAACTGGTGCGTCCCGATCTGGCTGTGGTCACCAGCATCGGTGAAGAGCATCTGGAGTTCTTCGGCGACCTCGCGGGGGTGGCGCGGGAGGAGTCAGCGGTATTTGACTTCGTACGCCCTGGCGGATCGGTGGTCTTGCCCGAGGCCCGTTGGTTGCCGCTGCCCCTAGAGCTGCCTGCAAGGCCAGGTGTGTCCATCTCGCGTTTTGACCTCGATCCTCTGGCTAGTGATCTGCCTCTACCTGGTCTCCACAACCGGCTCAACGCCTCGGCCGCTGCCTTAGTCGCACGGCTCTTCGGTGCAGATGATGAGACGATCCGGCGCGCCCTCAACTGCGCTAACGCCCCGCCGCTGCGCAGCGAGGTGCTATTTGCCGCAGATCCCCTGCGTCCAACGGTCATCAATGACGCCTATAACGCCAACCCCAGCTCCATGGCAGCGGCCTTGTCCCTGCTAAAGGACTGGGCGGGGCGGCGGCGCGTTTCCATCCTCGGGGATATGCTCGAACTCGGTGAACGCAGCCCCACTGCCCATCAGGAGGTTGTCGCCTGGGCCTTGGCCGCAGCAGAGCACTGCATCTTTGTCGGCCCCTGCTTTGCGGCGGCCATCGCTCAGATCTCTCCCAACAAGGCCCCAGGGACAGGGCAGGTAGCGGCCTACAGCGATTGGTCGACTGAGGTGATCGAGGCCATTCTCGCCGCCCTAACGCCTCAGGATGTGGTGCTGCTGAAGGGGTCTCGGGGGATGGGCATGGAGCGCCTGATCCCGGCGATCGAGTCACATTTTCCAAGTGCCACAAACGAAGCCGCAGGTGATGGTCTGGAGTTTCAATCCACACCCGGTTATTAAAAGCCGGGTGACTCCACAACCGCAACCTGCGGTTTCGACTGCGTTGATTGCGGCGCCCGCGCGATCGCAGCAAACACCGGTGTTTTTCGCACCATACATAACTTAGACCAAACAAAAAATGCTTTATTAATCAATATATTAACCATCGCGCGATCCCCACAATTCTTTGGCCGTTGCCTAAGGTTCGCGTTTCACACAAGCAACGGACCCTCGAAATCAACCGAACGGAATGCACCATATTGCTTGACCAGAACACGCGCGGGTTCAGTAATCCGATAGAAACGCAAATTATCCTCGCGTTCATCGATTTCCAACAGCAAAGAACGCTCTAGCTTATCAAATTGCATTTCATTAACCTGGCACTCAAAGACAGATTTTTAGACCCGCTGACCTGCACCCTCACAGATTCTAGCAACACGCCGCAAGCGACGGCGACCTTCAGCCGTCTCCGTAGAAAAATCATAGGCAACAATGATCAACATAGCATTTTAAATCACTTAGTAAGATATGGAAGATAACACGCCATCTCGCCATGCACTGTACGAGCCATAAAACGCGCCTGGATAAATGGTAACAAACAGAGCGGCAGTTTGTTACCGGTAAGTGGGTTGGTAAGCTCTTCTTGTTTACGGTTTTGCCAAGCAACTAAAACCTTGCGTCTACCTGAATCTTTGAGCATCACTGAACCGCCTTCGCGTAATTCAAAATCGTCTTCTTTAATTTGAGCACGATTGATAAGGGTAAGAGCAAGACGGTCAACCAGCACCGCACGAAACTTTTCGATCAGATCCAAGGCCAGTGCCGCCCTGCCAGGACGTACAGCGTGCAGAAAACCTAGTTGGAGGTCAAGGCTGACACTTTGCTTTCTAGTGCAGATCGGCAGTCGTTCATTAGCAGGGCATACAAGAATGATAACAAGGCATTAAAACGATCGAGTGGATGGCGACGCGTGCGTCCATTGAGCTGAAATACAGGGCGCATATGCGGTTTGACAATCAAATTCAGCGCACCAAAATAATTACTCGCCGCCTCGCCTTCAATCCCACGTAAACCATCCAAGTCAGTAGCCTCTTTGTCTGTCCTACAAGAAGTAGCAAGATTATCCGCCACCCGGTTAAGCGCCCTCGACTCCTCTGGATCTGCTGATTCGTGGGCACCGCGCATGAGTAAGGCGCGGCTGTTTCTAATTTTGCCGGCCATACAGGCGCGGGCAAATTCCAAGACAAATAACGCATTATGAGCCTGTCGGTGCTGGTCTTGCCGAAGCAGGATGTTGCCTGAAACGGGTCCCTCCAAACGCGCTTTAAAACGACCGCTTTCCTCTAGTAGCACTAAATTCTTTCCCTCATCGGAAAGTCGGTGCTGAGGGCAGGACTAATTAAGATATTGCCAAACAGAACGAGGCCATCAAGATTATGCAACGGCACTCGCAGCAAAGTTTCATGTTTAAAAGTTATGTGCACAGCACTGTTGTTTAGCTGCACATAGGTATTAGGTGTCAGCACATAGAGCGTGTTTAAAAGGGTGTGCATGATTTAGGTTTCGTCCAAAATGTAGAGGGCACGGCTAAGCTCAGCATGGCGTGCTTTAGCACTTATCGCTTCGGGTTGACAAAGCGATTTAAGCGAGCATTCGCGACAGCGAGCATCGTGTGCCGGCATTGGCAGGCGACCGGATTCCAGCATGGTGTTAATGGCGCGAATGGTCTCTTCAACCCGCTTCAACCCGCTGCAGCAGGTCCAGTGTGATCTCCACCTCGCGCCGGCATTTACTGCTTGCCTGATAGATAGCACCTCGCGGCACAGGTCGCCCGAGCATCTCTTCTAAACACATCGCTTGAGCGGTAAGTTGGATATCATCATGAAGTTTCTGGCGCTTGCGACCATGTTTAAACTCGACGGGAAAAATGGTTCCATTTGGATGAAAATCTACGAGATCGGCCTTGCCAATCAGGCCCAAGCGATCTGACCACAACGGCAATGAGCGTTCTAATTTGATTCCATTTTTTATCTCACATGTGGGTTCGCGCACTAATCGATGAACAGCTTGACCCCTGGCGGTATGGATATCGTCCTCAAACTCGCCATCTAGATGAATAATCCCGCACTGGCGCGGGCAATAGACCCAATGCTCCAGTGCGGAAATAGGGAGCTGATTCTGGCGTGAAATCTCTTTCAATCAGTTTACCATCCCCGCTTCTAGGTAGTTGAAAGTTGTAAGGTCTTTGCTAATACAAATCTGGCCATTGAGATAAGTGATTTTATAGGACACGTCATTGCGAGGAGGAGCCCCGAATGGGCGACGACGAAGCAATCCCCTTGCACGGGAAGGCGCTCCAAAAACAGGAGATTGCTTCGCTGCTCCGCAGCTCGCAATGACATGCCATTACGACTTCTCAATCAACTGCACGCCTTGCGGCACGCTCGCCTTGTCCACCGTCACGACATAATCGCCAAAACAGCGCGGGGGATTGGCTTCGGGCTTGCGCTCGACCTTGACCAACTCGAAAAACTTGTGTGCAGGGGCGTTGCCCAGGTCGCTGTCGTGCTTGAAAACGAACAACTTGCGGGTGGCCATCTTGCCGCGCGCCGCCGAGCGGTCATGCTCGAACATGTTGATGAGCGCCTCCCAGAACAGGTTCAGGTCTTCTTCCGAAAAGCCCGTGCCTTTAGTCGGGTCGTTGGCGAGTTTGGCGGAGATGTAGCCTTCCACGCGGTACAAGGCATAGGGGACGATGTGCTTGCGGCCCATCGTGCGTTCTTTGTCGGCTTCGTCTTCGGGGGTGACGGTCAGGCGGGTGATGGTCACTTCCTGCTGGACGATGGGGTCAATGCTGCGGGAAAAGTTCAGTTGCACAGGTCCGCGTACCTGACCACAGTTATCGCCCACGCTCAAGACTGCGCCAAAGGTGCGGATGTCGTAAAAGTTCTGGCACATTCAGGCGCGGGCTTTGTTCACGCCAGCGACGTCGGCTTTCTTGCCAGGTTCAAGACCGACGGCGAGATAGGCTTCTTTGTGATTGGCGTTCAGCGGAATGCCTTCCTTGATGTAAATGCGGTAACCTGGTGTGCCGCCCTTGACCATCTCCATATAGTTGCGGATTTTGCGCTTCAGGCAGACATCGGTGATGATACTGTAGCCCGTTTCGGGGTCAATGCGCGGCATATTGCCCGCATCGGGGTCGCCGTTGGGGTTGCCGTTCTCCACGTCGTAGAGCATAACGAATTCGTAGCGGTTGGAAAGAATGGTCATGAATATCTCCTTTTTTGAATAAAATTGTTTGATTGATGTTTTTAGTGTCATTGCGAGGGCGAAGCCCGAAGCAATCTCAACTCAAACTGGAGACTGCTTCGCTCTACGGGCTCGCAGTGACATCGTTATTCAGATTGGTTTGTTTCCTCGCCATTGTCCTTCTTTGCGTAGAACGCGGCGCGCTGGTGATAGTAACCCAGCACAAACACGCCTTGTTCTTCCAGCGTTAACCGAGTGGGAAAGGGCTTGGCGTCGAGCATGTTGAGTAAATCTTTGATTCTCCTGTCACTTACATGGCCATATTGCGATTTTTCGATATGATGATGAGCAAGTCGCAACAAGGTTGGGAAAACGCTGGCGGGGTTTGCCGAAGCAGAAGTGAAGTAGCGGTCTTTGGCGGTCTTTGATGGTGGAATTGAGTTTGACGGGCTTGGCCGCTTCGACTTACAAGTCTTCCAGCACAGCGAACAGGCGTCCCAGCACATAGGCGGGATGGGTATAGGATTCATTGAGTGACATTTGCAAGGCCTCCTGATAGGGATTATTGCATCCACGGCGGTACTTAGGGATGAGATGCGCCTTGATGTACGCGGCGCGAATGTAGTTGATTTTGACGCTGCGCGCTTTGCCCTTCTCGCTGGTTTCGTCCGAGTCGCGGCGGATGCGGTTAAGTATGGCGACATACAGCCCTTCGGGGTAGGGCCGCCCTTGAGAATGGAACGCATGAATGCCCCGCCCAATAGCGACCAGGACTTCTTCACATCGTCGTCGCGCTGGGTTACTTTGGGCGAGACGCACTCGGCAAGGATGCGGTAGGGCGAGATGTAGGCTGGCTGATTGGCATATTCCTTTTCGATTTGCAGGTCGTCGTAATGCTGCATGATGCGCTCGGCGAACACGCCAAACGGTTCGGTGAGGAAGAAGCGCACGGCCAGGCGCGAAGCATTTGGGGCGAGTCCCAATACGTAGAAGCGCGTACTTTCATCCAAGCCTTTGCGCAAGGCGGCAAGGTCAATCGCTTTTCCCTGCCGTACCGATTCAGCCACTTGACCCATTTCCTTTTCCGCTTCTTTGGCTCGCTTGCGCTTGCCTTTGTTTTCTTCGGGTTCGCTCTCTTCTTGTTCCTGCTGGAACTCTGGATGGAGAAAAGATTAGAACGCACTGGCATAACGTTTGTCAGCCGTGTCCGCTCAATAGACGACAGTAGTATCAATAGTATCGCCAAGAAAAATTGGACGGTTGGGGTTTTACCTGGAAAGCAAGTAGTTGAGCGCAACACCATAGCCCGATGCAACGCGTTGGCTGATGGGAGAATTTGCGCCCTATTCCTTCCCATAAGAAGTAAACGCATCCAGATTGAAACTTACCAACGATGCGCCTTTTGTTTGCGCTCCTGGTGAGCTTCCCCCGAAATTTCGTCTTCCAAGGGATGGGGTATAACGCCCCGTAGATTGGAAGGAGCAACGAAGTTGAAAAAGATACCGAAGCAGGAATACACGGCCGAATTTCGGGAGTTGGCGGTAAAGCGGGTAAAGACGGGCCAGACGGTTGGGGTGGTAGCGAAGGAGCTGGGGCTGATCGAGCAGACGCTGCGCAACTGGGTCAAGGCGTTCGAGGCGGGCAAGCTCAACGGCCCTGGCACGAAGCCGGTCACGCCGGAGCAAATGGAGCTCTCGCGGGTGCGGGCGGAGAACGTTCGGCTCAAGCGCGAGAACGAAATCCTAAAAAAAGCGGCGGCGTACTTTGCGAGAGATGCGCTATGAAGTACGCGTGGATCGACGCGCATCGGAAGGAATTCGAACTGACGGGAATGTGCGAGGCGCTGGCGGTGAGCGCCAGCGGCTACCGCGCCTGGAAGCGCGGCGGCACGGCGGAACGCAAACGGCTCACGGATACGCAGATGCTGGCGCTGATCCGCGCCATCCACGCTGAACTGAAAGGGGCCTACGGCAGCCCGCGCATCACGCGGGAGTTGCGGGAGCGCGGCTTTCCGGAGAGCAAGGAACGCGTCGAACGCCTGATGCGCGAGAACGGTATCCGTGCCCGCCACAAGCGGCGATTCAAGGCGACGACGGATTCCAGGCACAGCCTGCCGGTAGCGCCGAATCAGGTCTGGACGGCTGATCTGACCTACATCTGGACCGATGAAGGTTGGCCCTACCTGGCCATGGTCCTCGATCTGTTCAACAGGGAAGTCGTGGGCTGGTCGATCAAGCCAAGGATGACGACGGACATCGTCATTGACGCCCTGACCATGGCGTGGTTCCGCAAGAAGCCGACCCCGGGGCTGATTCATCACTCCGACCGGGGAAGCCAGTATGCAAGTGGCGCCTTTCAGGCGCGGCTGAAAGAGTACGGCATGATCTGCTCGATGAGCCGCAAGGGGAACTGCTGGGATAACGCGCCGACCGAGAGCTTCTTCAACAGCTTGAAGAATGAGCGGGTGCATGGCACCCGCTACGGCACGCGGGATGCAACGGCGGCCGATCTGTTCGACCACATCGAGCCGTTCTACAACCGCAGGCGAAAGCATTCGCCGCTCGGCTACGCCTCGCCCATGAAGTTCCTGGAGGGCTGGATCAGCGCTCAGCATGAGCAGAAATTGGCGGCATAATGCCAATAGGTTGGAAGACGAAAAACAGAGGGAAGCTCATGGGACGCCCTTGATGTCAGGATGCAGGCGCGCAACAGGCTCTTTTTGTCGCGTGACCAGGCATTGCATCTCAGTCGCTTGTCTCCCTGTCCTAGATTCTTCCCAAACACGCCGAATTTCAGGGTCGTCCAGCACGTTCTTTCCTCGTACCTGAAAAATGAGATTGCCGCCTTCCAGCAATCCTTCCAGATGGCGAGCAATCCCAGAATGCTGAGATGCTGTTTGCGGGTTGTGCTGTTTCAGAAAAGCAATGACCGCGCGCGCCGAAGGGGAATTGGCTTTCTCAAGAATTTCGATGTTCAACTTTTGAAACGCCTCGAAACGCTTTTAGGCATACGCTGGGTCTTTGGCTTTTTTGCCTGTCAGCCCCAGCACATAGGCGGCATTATCACGCAAAAAGTTTGCGGTCACGTTCACGCTGCGCTTGACTTGTTCGGGAACATTCATGCGCTTGGGGCGATTTACCGTCTTCTTCCCTTGCTGAACTGGAACTGAGAAGGGAATAATGTCCAGCAACTCGCCTTCGGGTGAAAGATTGAGCGCAAAACTAATTTTCGCCGCGCTGTACCCAGGCTCGGCAATCTCCACGTCTGGGTCATCCAGCAAAATCTGGTAGTAGTTGTAGAGCGACGGCAAAATCATCGCCGCACCTCCTCAGGCTTTGGCACGACAACCATGCCGTCTTCCATAATGGCGCGGAAGAACATCGGCTGAATGTCGCGCGGATTGGAGAAATCCAGGTCGTAGAGCATATAGCCCAGGTCGCGCTTGCCCGTCAGCGGGCTTTTGGGGATTGCGCCTTTCTCTTCGATGAGCGTCACTTTGGCAGGGAACTCACGCGTCCCCAGGCAGGGGGCATGGAAATGCTGTCCGTTGCGCAGGCGGCGCAAGACGATGTTGTAATATCCTTCTTCCGTGTCGCGTTCGCCCCATTCCTTCTCTACCTTCTCAAAGTGTGCTTCGATGACGTAATCCACATCCTTCAAGACCATGGCGGCGCGCTGCTGGCGAGACTCCGTGGCGGCGATATAGAGCGGCTTATTGGCGCCATTTATCACCTGCAAAGCGTTGTCTACCGACGCTTTATCGCTCACCTCGTTGCGGCGGATGTTGGTGAACTCGATTTCGCGCAGGACGTGTGTTTTATCGATCACCCAGCGGATGGCGGGCTTCCAATAGACCCCCTCGATAATGCCGCGCGCCGCCGATGGGGTGATAACGCCGTAACTGACGCGCTCCACTTTCATTTCGGGATGGGTGAATAGGGCGTAGGGTCCCTGAACTCGGATGGTGATACCGTATCCCATGTGTCAAACCTCTTTTCGTGTTTTTATGTCATTGCGAGACCCGCAGGGGCGAAGCAATCTCGTCGGAACAGGGGATTGCTTCGTCGGGCTTCGCCCTCCTCGCAGTGACACTTGGCAAATTAGAACAACAACCCATCCCCGCCGCCGCTTTCGGGGACAAGCAGACCGCGATGCGGGTCATAATACTCTTTCATGGCGTCTGGATTGAGAACGTGATAGGTATCATCAATGGTCAAAATCACTCCTTTCGAACTGAGTTTATCGAACTCGCCCTCGTAAATTGAGACCGTGTAGGGCTGAAGTTTCCGCAGTGTGGAGAAGGGATACTCGGTGTATTTCAACTCCTCGATGAGCCGCTCTGCCTCCTCGTTGTAGGGGATAATCACCGTCACGGTCGGGTCATCGATAATTTGGAAGGCGTGCGCCGCCGTCTCAAACTCGAACCTGCCCTCGGCGTCCTCGAAGCATTCCATGATGCGTTTGTAATCGAACGCCTGCGGGTCTTGCAGGTTGTACATCGGCGCTTTTGCATGGTCACGCAAGACCATGCGGGCGACTTCTGCTGT
Organism: Caldichromatium japonicum; assembly: GCF_011290485.1. GTDB lineage: Bacteria > Pseudomonadota > Gammaproteobacteria > Chromatiales > Chromatiaceae > Thermochromatium > Thermochromatium japonicum. The sequence continues at coordinate 1,642,120 of NZ_CP048029.1, forward strand.
CTGTTTCAGGAAGGACGGCGTTTTCTTGATGAATGCCGAACTTTGGCTCGAAAACGAACATCTCGCTCACGCCGCGCTTCATCTCGCGGTTGACGCGCCCCGCTGCCTGGTTGATGGAATCCAGCCCGCTCAGGGCGCGGTAACCGACGGGAAAATCCACGTCAATGCCCGCCTCCATTACCGTTGTGGAAACCACGCGACAGGGCTGTTTGTCCTTCAGTCTTTGCTCAACCTCCTTCAACTTCTCTCTGCGGTGCGCAGGACACATCAGCGTCGAAAGGTGGTAATTCCCTTCACCGCGCAGCCCGCTGAACAATCCGCTGGCGTGGCGGCGGGTGTTGACGATGCACAGGGCTTGCTCGTGCGCGTTCAGACGGGCGAGCAATTCCTCATCAGTCAGTGTTCCCAAATGTTTCACTTCCACGCGCTTGTAAAAGTCGAACAATTCCTGCGGGTTGGGCGCCAGTTCGGTGACCTTTGTCTCTGCGGGCAGGAAGCGCTCCAGCCCTGGCTGGGTGGCGGTGCAAAAGACCGCACTCGCGCCGTAGTTGGTCACCAGTTCCCACACCGCCGCCATTGCAGGACGCATATATTCGCGCGGCAGCATTTGGGCTTCGTCGAAGATAATCACGCTTTTGGCGATGTTGTGCAATTTGCGACAGCGCGATGATTTGTTGGCAAACAGCGACTCAAAAAACTGCACATTGGTTGTGACCACGATGGGGATGTCCCAGTTCTCCGCCGCCAGTTTGAGTTTGGCAAGGACGCTATTGGTGCGGTTATCGACGTCCTCGCGTTTCTTGCCCTCCCAATCGAAATTGGAGTGATGTTCCAGCACGTTTTCTTCGCCCAAAAAGCCTTTGAAGACGCCCGCAATCCGCACCGACTACGCCGCAGATAGCATCATCCACATCTTCTGCTCGATAATGGTGGTGAACGGGATAACGTAGATGACGCGCTTCAAGCCGTGTTCAGCGGCGTGATGCAGGGCAAACGCCATCGAAGCCAGCGTCTTGCCGCCGCCCGTCGGTACGGTGAGCGAGAAGAAGCCAGGCTTTTCGGTTTTTCCTTTCTCGATGCACGCTTGAAGTATCTCATTGCGCTTGCGGTTGATGTCGCTGGTCGGGTTTGCGAATTGATTAAGGTGCGCATCCAGTTTGTCGCGCAGGGCTGGGATGTCGTCATGTCCGCCGCGCGGCCTTGCGCCCTTCATGTAAGTTTCGGTTTCCTGAAAGTCGGCGTCCACCAGCGCCGAGTAAATCATGCGCGTCAGGAAGGAAAGCGAAAATCCAAAATAATCTTTAGGCGGCTTTTCGGGAATAACTGGCAGTCGCAACGGACGGATGGGCAAGCGCTGTGGAAATGGTAATGCCGACAAATCCAACTCACTCTTGTATTCGCCGTAATGGGGGATGTTGTTTTTCAACCGCCCGCAAACGGTGCTGCCTTCCAGGTCGGTCTCGCTGCCGTAATCAGGCAAGCCCGCGTGATGTCCCAGGATGGGATACACCAAAAGTTGGGCAAAGACTTTTTGCGGCGTGTTTTCAAGCAGGGTTTTCAGTTCCTTCGCGCCCGCTGTTGAATGGTCTACGCGCGGATCGCCCTCCAGCCGCTTTTGAAACTAGGTCGTGAATCAACCCCGCGATGTATGCTAAATCTGCTACATTGGCGTCCGCGCCAAAGTCGCGCGCCATTTCGGCGGTTTTTCGCAAATGGTCAATCAGCGGCTGCCAGTTTTCACGGTCTTCCCCAGCGCGGCGATGGGCAAAGAAACGCGTTTTTGGCTCGCTGAGACTTCCCACCCCATACACCCTCGCCAGCCTCCGCGCCTCCTTCTCCAGCGCCTCGCGCAATTCCTTTGGCTCCAACACCTCCACATCCGCCCCCCAGCCGCGAATCCAAGGGAGCATTTCGCGCCATTCGGCAATCTCCACGCTCCACATGCGCCCGCCGTCTTCGGTCGGTTCAACCCGTTCCAATGGGTGCCAAACGCTTTCCTCCAGGCGTTGAATCACCGCGGGGTTGGGGAAGAAGCGCAGTTTGACCGTGAGGGGCGGACGGTCGGCGTACCAGATGCCCCAGGCGTGTTTGAGCAGCCGCTCATCGTTAAACGCGGCGGGGATCTCAAAGGTCTCTCCGGTTAAAAGGGCGTTCAGGATGCGCTCGATCTTGAAGGCCTAGATGTTGTCGTCGAAGTCACTCTGGACAATGACGTAGATGCTGTCGCTCCAGATGGACGGCTCGATGAGATACGGGCTGATGGTGTGGAGGGTGAGACCTTCGCGTCCGAGCCGCTGATACTCGATGGGCACCTTGCGCTGCCCCACCCAGCCTTGAGTCACCGCTTCCAGGATCTTGACCTTCTGCGAGTCTTCGCCGCGGTTGGCGAGTCGTTCTGCCGTTTTGAGCAGGCGTTCTGCCATCGGTTGGCGGCCAGTTTATCCATGCCGCTGGCGGCGTGCGGGTGGCGAAAGCGCGTCTGCCGGGCGGTCTTGCGCGTCGCCAGGTAAAGCGTCAGCGCCTCGTGCAGGTTGACCTTTACCTCGGAAATCAGGCGGGTTCGGTCAATCCTCCAGCGCCCGCGTTCGATCTCCACAAAGGGATAGCCCTCGGCCTCCAGGTCGAGACGGTCGGCGAAGACATCGCGCGCGAGCTTGAAGCGCATTTCAATAGCCTTGGACTGGAGGTCCAACGCAGATGAAACGCACCCTCATCGCCGGGGCCGGGGCCTCGGCCATCGCAGTCGCCCTCTAAGAAACACATGCTTTTGAAATTGAGTGAGCTGTCCTGATGTCGTGGGCATGGAAAGACGAGACATGAGATTGCTGTCGTTTGCGGCGCGCGAAGAGCGGCGGCGTGGCTGGACGTATGAAGCGATAGGCGCGCAGAGGGGATTGTTGGGCGCAGGGGTGTTCGACATCAGGGCAAGGGGGGTGGGCGCAAGGTGGGTGAGAAGCGGGCGCTGTTGGCGGAGCAGGACGCCCAGATACGCAAGCTCATGTGCGACGGGACACCGGATCAGCTGAAGCTGCCGTTTGCGCTGTGGCAGTTGATCCTCGACCGTTTTGGCATCGAGCTCAGGCCGCAGGGGGAAGGCAAGTACATGGTGCGCTGGGGATTGACGCCCCAGAAACCGATTCGGCGCGCCTATGAGCAAAGCCCGCCGGCGGGCAAGACGTGGCTTGAGGAGACCTACCCGGACATTGCCCGGCGCGCCAAGGCCGAGGGCGCCGAAATCCACTGGGGCGATGAAACGGGGCTGCGCTCGGACGAGGTGCGCGGGCGCTCTTATGCGCCGGCGATCAAGACGTCCGAGATTCGCGTCACGCACCGTCGCGAAGGCCTGTCGGTGATCTCGACGCTGACCAACCGCGGCAAGGTGCGTCGGAAGGCGTTCGCGGGGGCGATGAACGCCGACATCCTGATCGACTTCATGAAGCGGCTCGTCAAGGACGCCAGGGGCAAGAAGATCTTCCTCATCCTCGACAACCTGCGCGTGCATCACACCAAGCCAGTCAAAGCCTGGCTGGCTGCATGCGCCAATCAAATCGAGGCGTCCTCCCTCCCCCCCTACAGCCCAGCACTGAACCCCAACGAGATGCTCAAGGCCACCATCACCGCGCAGGCGCCCTCCCGCGCCAAGGGCGATCTGAAGAAGGCGACCGTCAGCCACCTGCGCCGCCTTCTCAATTCCCCCCAACGCATCATGTGCTACTTCCAGCATCCCAAGCTCCATGATGCCGCGTAATATAAGTTCATTGGTTTCGGATCAATAATGGCGTTGGCGATTTTTGTACAGCGATCTTGTTGCAACTACTGCAACAACTCATCAGGTTCGATGAGGCAAAACGACAATAAACGCCCAGCCTAAGGAAACGCTGATTTAGATGTTTCTTGGATTGCCTCCCTAAGGTTCGCAATGACGCTGAGCAATTTAATCGGGTTTCCCGATGAGCTGGCTAGCATGTCAATGTTTTGAAGGGAAGCGGGGCCAGGTATCTATCCCGGCCGGTCCTATATTTCCATCAGGGCCGGATCGCGCGGGATGGACAGGCGCTTTTCCTATATTTCAGGGTGATTGATAGAGGACAGGGGGATGGAGATGCAGGTACAACGCGGTCAACGGCTAAGGCTTTCAGAGGTGCTGCCGGGGATGGGCTTTGAGGTCGGGGTGGCGCTGGCAGGGTTGAGGGCAGATCTCTCGTGTTTTGGGCTGGATGGCGCTGGGCGGCTAGCGGATGAGCACATTACATGACCTTTTATAATCAGCCGCAAACGCCCTGCGGGGGTGTCTCTCTCGCTGCACCTGCGGGTTTTGACGGTGGCTTTCGGCTAGCGCTCGATCGCCTGCCGGCCGGCATCGAGCGATTGGTCTTGGTGGCGGCGATCGATGGACCGGGGACGATGCGCCAATTGACCCAGAGTAGGCTGGCCCTGGTCGCCGAGGGTCGTGAACAACTGGTCTTTCCTTTTCAAGGCTCGGATTTTGCCGAGGAGCGGGCCTTGATCCTGGCGGAGATCTATCGCAAGGAGGGTCCTGGCGCCTCAGCGCAACCGGCCAGGGGTTTAACGGCGGGCTCGATGCCTTGGTGCGCCATTTTGGGAGGGAGCCAACCCTAGTATTACAAGCTGTGCGTGATAGTGGATAATTTTCCACATGGAAAGCGCGATGATGGGCACAGGCAAGGCGGCGAAGCGGCTTGGCGTCTTGGTCAAGACCTTGCAACGCTGGGAGCGCGAAGGGGGTTTGATCCTGGTGGCGCGAACAGTCGCAAGGCACAAATCCGCGAGTTGATTGGCTTGCGCAGTAAGGTATCAGAGCCAATGCGGATTGATGCCTACTGTCGCGTATCCAGTGCTGCGCAGAAGCCAGACCTCGCCGACCAGCGCAAGGTGTTGGAAGAGTTTGATGTGGCGAAAGGCTTGTCGAATGTCGAGTTCGTTGAGGAAAGAGGTCAAGACCCTGATCCTTGCTCACAAAGACAGGTTGACCCGCTTTGGTTTTGAGTGGTTCGAGCATTACGCCAGAACGCACGGTTGTGAAGTGCTGGTGCTTAATCAAGAACGGCTCTCGCCAGAGCGGGAGATGGTGCAGGACTTAATGACTATCGTGCATTGTTTTTCGTCCAGGCTGTATGGGTTGAGGAACTATCGAAAAAAGCTGGACGAGGTATTAAGAAAGGGGGTGAGTCATGAGTGATCATGATTGAATCTGATTAGCTCATGAATCTAGCGAAATTGTTTGGCGTTCGACAGAACACCAATGAGTAAGCCATGCAACTGACCCACAAAATCGCCCTTTGTCCGACGCCTGAGCAGGCGGTTTACTTCACCTGCGCCTGCGGTACGGGGCGGTGTGTCTGGAATTGGGCGCTTGCCGAGTGGAAATGGCAAGATTCTTGGTTCGACCGTTTCGCGTACTGCGGATCGCAGGTTCGTCGCCATTCAGGTTGAAGTGGTCGATGCTGCGTTCTATCGCAGGCGCATGAAACGACTGGTGTTGACCTGGGCGTTGAGGCGGCGGCCAGGCTTTCCAATGGCGAGTCTATTGAATCTCCTCTGCGCTTCGTCGTCTCAGGATTCGAGGCAGACGCCTTTCCTGCAAGGTTGATGCGGCCAAGGTTGGGGCTGGGTTTGCGCCAAGGGCCAGACTGCCAAAAGGCACGAGGCTGCCGATCTTGAAGAATCGAAGGAAATCCTCTGCGATGTTGGCAAGGCTGCACGCACGCATTGCCAATGTCCGAGCGGCCTTAAGGCGAAACGCTACGGCGTCTGGTTGGTTTTAGCTGATCGCTGGGATCCGAGCAGCCGCCTGTGTTCGGTCTGTGGTTGGGAGAATGAGATGTTGGCGTTGAAGGATCGGGAATGGACGTGTCCTCAATGCGGCACGCGCCATGATCGGGACATCAATGCCGCGCTCAATCTCAAACGGCTGGCAACCGCAACTGCCCTACCCGTGGCGAGTCCGTCCGGTAACGGCGGCGCTACAGCAGAGAGGGTCTCTGCCGTAGTCGGGAAAGTCACACCTGTCAGAGACGAATGCGCTCCGCATTCGGGGCAGGAAGAGAACAGTGCGCCTGTTTGCGCACTTTCTTGAGAGCAGTCTAGACGTCAGAGACGATCCAAAAGATCAAAGAGGGTGCGATGGATCTGGGCAAACCCATCCGCACCTATTGCCAACATCTGATCAGCGGTTTGGACAAAGGGGCCGGGTTGCAGTGAGTCGGCGTCATGACTGATCAGATCCCACAGGCCCTGGGGCGTGATCTCGAGGTGACATTGCAGACCCAGCACGCGCCCATCATAGAGAAATGCCTGGCGTTCACAGGCAGCGCTGTGGGCCAGATGGAGGGCACCATGCGGCAAATCGAAGGTGTCATTGTGCCAGTGGAAGGCGAGGATCTCTGCAGGTAGCCCAGCCATTAACGGATGTGCCCTGGCCCTATCCGTCAAACCGATCGGAAACCAACCGATCTCAGCATGGCGATGGCGATAGACGCGTGCCCCCAAGACCTGGGCGATGAGCTGTGCGCCGAGACAGACCCCAATGACCTGCTTGCCGGCGTGGATACAGTCGGCGATCAAGCGCTTTTCGGCCTTCAACCAAGAATAGGCCGATTCATCATCGACGCCCATCGGCCCGCCCATCACCACCAGCACATCCAGTTCAGTGGGGGCAGGCAGCTCCTTCTGGGCGAAGAGATTTACAGGGATAAGGCGATGGCCGCGCTGGCGCGACCAGTCGGCGATGACGCCCGGTCCCTCAAAAGGGACATGTTGCAAACAGACCAGCGTTCGGCGGTTAATCCCCTGCATCGATCGCTCCTTGCACTCCATTGCGGTCAACGCCCCAGGATCTTGGCATTGACGTCATGCAACACCAGCCTCCTGAACTTCTTGGCACGCAATAGATCGGCATCGCTCCAGGGCTCGGACTGCCGGGCGCTGGTCTCGATCCAGCGCTCAAAGGACGAACGCGGCGAGAGCACTTGACGCTGTTCATCGAAGAGGGTGCTCTTGCGCGGGTCCCCGGCCCAACAGACGGTCTGTGGCTGTTCAGGACGCCACCAGACAAACCAACGGTCGCCATGCTCGTGATAGACCCGAATCGCCAGCATGCCGCTGGCCTGCTGGGCAAAGGCAAGGGCATCGGGGAAGAGCTGGGGCAGGCGGTCGGTGGCAAAGATCGGTTCCTTGGCCTCCGCCTTGATCCAGTCGATCAGCGCCCGGATGTCGGCAGCATCCGGCGTCTGACCAAAGGTCACAATCATCGAGTCGTCGATCAGTGCGGCGCCCGTGGCGCGTACCAGCGACAAGAGGGCCTGACCCAGGGCCGGCTCATTGAGTTGCGCCTGGCCGATGTCATGAAATACGAGCAGATCGGACCCATTCTGCGCATCCACGAAGCGCAAGGCCGAGAGCAAAGTCATGATCTCTTGATCGCTCTCGCTCAAATCCAAGAGGCGGCGCGTGCTCTGATAACCCACGACCGCTAGGGCGAAGACCTGGGCTATGTCGGCACAACGCAGGCGGACCGGCAAGGGCAGATAACGCGGCTGCGAGTGGTGGCAGGCAACCAAGCCCCACAACTCGTCCTTGATCAGGATCGAGAACGAGATGGAGGCCGTCACCCCCATGTTGTTGAGATATTCGAGATGCACCGGCGATACAGCGCGCAGATCGGAGAGCGATAGATCCGCGACCTCCCCTGCCTCAAGGCTCAAGATCGGTACCGAGGCGGCGTGGATATCGGGGATCTGGCGGTGCGAGTTAAGCTGATAGAGCTTGCGCGCAATCTGCGGGATATCCGAGGCCGGATAGCGCAGGCCGAGATAAGGGGGAAGCCCTGACTCTAGGCTTTCGGTGATCACCTCGCCGCAGCCATCCTCGCGAAAGCGGTAGATCATGACCCGTTCAAAGCCTAGCGCGGCACGGATCTCATCGGCCAGATACTGGCAATGGCCAGCCCAATCATCGTCGGTATAAGGCATGCGATACAAGCGATGCGGCACTGGGCGGTAGGCTGCAATGCGCTGATCCGCAGATAGGCAAGCCTCGAACTCAATCAACCAGGTCTCTCCGCTGCAAGACATCAGGGCGTCCAGTGTCCCGCGCGGGCCAGTCAGAAGATCGGCATAAAACCTTTTGTCTGCCCCCCCTTGTGTCCAGGACTCAGCCGTCTCTGCCAGGGGACTCGACTCATCGCATGGCATCAAGCCGGGCAGGAGCTCAGCAATGGACCTTCCCAGCACCGACTCCGGAGCCCAGCCCGTCCATTCGGCGAGATTGGCGCTGGCAAAGCGGATGATCGGACTGCCTGGCTGTCCGCCGAGCAGGCAACCCCAAGGTTGGATCGCCTGGAGGCGATGCAATTGCTCGCGTTCACATTCAGCGAGTAAGAGATAAGGGTCGCTCATGGCTGGGCGCTACGCAAAAGGATGAATTTCAGCGATGGATTATTGCACAGTGTTAGGCTGATAGGTCAGCGGTACGCGGAGCGGCGTTTGCATTGCTCTGGCGAATCTTCAGTATTGATTAAACTCATATTCCGGTATACTCGCGGCCCAAAAACCGTCAACATCATTGTCTCGAACCTGCCTGGAAATCGCTGATGACCCACAAGCCCGATCTCGATCCGCAAGAGACCCAGGAGTGGATCGACGCCCTGGAGTCCGTGCTCGAACACGAGGGGATTGAACGCGCTCATTATTTGCTCGAACGTCTGATCGACAAGGCGCGGCGTTCGGGCGCCTATCTGCCCTATAGCGCCAATACGGCGTATCTCAATACCATCCCCGCCAATCGTGAGCGCCCCTTCCCTGGGGATCTGGCGCTCGAACGGCGTATCCGCTCGCTGGTGCGCTGGAACGCTATGGCGATGGTGGTCAAGGCCAATCGCCAATCCTCTGAGCTGGGCGGACACATCGCCAGCTTCGCCTCTTCGGCGACCCTCGTCGATGTCGCCTACAATCATTTCTTGCACGCCCGCACGCCCGAGCATGGCGGCGATCTGGTGTTCTTCCAGGGCCATGCCGCACCTGGGATCTACGCCCGCGCCTTCCTCGAGGGTCGTTTGACCGAAGACCAGATCGATCGCTTCCGGCGTGAGGTCGATGGGCAGGGGCTGTCGTCCTATCCGCATCCCTGGCTGATGCCGGGGTTTTGGCAGTTCCCCACGGTCTCAATGGGTCTGGGGCCGTTGATGGCCATCTATCAGGCGCGCTTTATGCGTTATCTGCATCACCGCGGCATCCTCAATACCGAGGGGCGCAAGGTCTGGGCCTTTCTGGGTGACGGCGAGATGGATGAACCCGAGTCGCTCGGTGCCATCTCCCTGGCTGCACGCGAGCGTTTGGATAACCTGGTCTTTGTGATCAATTGCAATCTCCAGCGTCTCGATGGCCCGGTGCGCGGTAACGGCAAGATCATCCAAGAACTCGAGGCCGTCTTCAGGGGGGCGGGGTGGAACGTCATCAAGGTGATCTGGGGCCGGTATTGGGACCCGCTCTTTGCCCGCGACAAACAGGGATTGTTGCTCAAGCGCATGGAGGAGTGCGTGGATGGTGACTATCAGGCCTATAAGGCCAAAGGGGGTGCCTATACCCGCAAGCATTTCTTCGGGAAATATCCCGAACTCAAGGCAATGGTCGCCAATATGTCCGACGAAGACATCTGGCGGCTCAATCGCGGCGGACATGACCCGATCAAGGTCTATAACGCCTATGCCGCGGCCATGGCATGCACGGGTCAGCCGACCGTGATCCTGGCCAAGACGGTCAAAGGCTATGGCATGGGGATCGCGGGTGAGGGGATGAATATCACCCACTCGCAGAAAAAGATGGGCGAGGAGGCCTTAAGAGCCTTCCGCGATCGCTTCAACATCCCGATCTCGGATGATCAGCTCGCCGAGACGCCTTTCTATAAACCGGCACCGGATAGCCCAGAGGCACAATATCTCCAGAGGATACGCGCGCAGCTCGGCGGCTTCTTGCCGGCGCGTTCATCCGCAGCCCCGCGCCTAAACGTCCCCGCCTTGGAGACATTCAAGCCATTGCTCGAGGGCAGCGGCGAGCGCGAGCTGTCCACCACCATGGCCTTTGTCCGTCTGCTCGGGTTCCTGGTTCGTGACCGCGAGATCGGGCGTCACATCGTCCCGATCGTGCCCGACGAAGCGCGGACCTTCGGCATGGAGGGCATGTTCCGTCAATTGGGGATCTATGCCTCGCAGGGCCAGCTCTATGAGCCGGTGGATTCTGATCAGGTGATGTATTATCGCGAGGATCAGAAGGGACAGATCCTGCAAGAAGGGATCAATGAGGCAGGTGCCATGTCCTCCTGGATCGCCGCCGCCACCGCCTATGCCAATCATGGGGTCGCCATGATCCCCTTCTATATCTTCTATTCGATGTTCGGCTTTCAGCGCATCGGCGACCTCGCCTGGGCGGCGGGCGACATGCGCGCGCGCGGCTTTTTGATCGGCGGCACCGCTGGACGTACAACCCTCGCCGGCGAGGGCCTACAACATCAAGATGGACACAGCTTGGTCTTGGCCTCGCTCATCCCCAACTGTGTCGCCTATGACCCCGCCTATGCCTATGAGCTAGCGGTGATCGTCCAGGATGGACTGCGGCGGATGTATCAAGAGCAGGAGGATGTCTTTTATTACATCACCGTGATGAACGAGAATTATCCCCAGCCTCCGCTGCCCGAAGGCAGCCGCGAGGGGATCCTCAAGGGCCTGTATCCTGTGAGACAGAGCGATGGCTATGAGGAACAGGTCCAGCTTTTGGGTTCAGGCGCCATCCTGCGCGAGGCGTTCGCCGCAGCTGAGCTCTTAGAGCAGGACTTTGGCATTGGTTCGACCGTCTGGAGCGCAACCAGCTTCGGCGAGCTGAGACGCGAAGGGATTGCAATCGAGCGTTGGAACCGCCTGCACCCGGATCAATCACCGCGCCTAACCCATGTCGAGACCCAGCTCGGGCAAAGACCTGGCCCTGTCATCGCCGCCACCGACTATGTCCGGCTCTATGCCGATCAGATCCGCCCTTATGTCCCGCGGCGCTATGTGGTCCTGGGGACGGACGGCTTCGGACGCAGCGATACCCGGCGTAAACTCAGACAATTCTTTGAGGTCGATCGCTATCAGATCGCGGTGGCGGCGCTGAAGGCGCTCGCCGACGAGGGCAGCCTCCCCATCAGTCGGGTCTTGGAGGCGATCACCCGCTATCAGATCGACCCAGACAAGCCCAATCCGGTCACTGTCTAGGGCCGAGCAGGGGGATACCGCTTAGCCTCAACTTGTTATGGCTTGCGTCGGAATGACGACCTTGAAGGAGTAGTGCGTGTCAATTGTCGAAGAGATCCTAGTCCCCGACATCGGTGACTTCGCGGATGTCGAGATCATCGAGATCCTCGTCGCGCCCGGCGAGCGGATCGCGCCCGAGCAATCGCTTCTGACCCTCGAGAGCGACAAGGCGACCATCGAGATCCCCGCACCTATTGGCGGCGTCGTCAAAGAGCTCCTGGTCAAAACGGGGGATCGAGTCAGCCAAGGCGACCGACTGATGCGGGTGGAACGGGAGGCTGCAAGGTCGGGTGAGATCATCGCGCCCAGCGAGACGCCGGTCTTTGACCCGATAGTGGCGGATGCCCCTGCACCTGTGGATGGATCAACTGCCATCCAGCGCGCCCCCGGCGATCCCGAGCCGCGCCCAACACCCATCCTGCCGCGACCCGAGGATCTGGCGGCCATCGCCCGCGGGCGCAAGGCCCATGCTAGCCCCGCTGTACGCCGCTTTGCCCGCGAGCTGGGGGTGAACCTCGCTGGCATCAAAGGGTCCGGACCCAAGGGCCGCGTGCTCAAGGAAGATGTCCAGGCCTACGTCAAGCGTCGCCTGGCCGAGACCGAGCCCCTGGGGGTAGCAGCGAGCACCCCGGCGCAGCCAGCGGATACGGGCCTCACAGCCGCGATCCCCGACTTCGCCCGTTTTGGCCCCATCGAGCTGCAGGAACTTCCGCGGATCAAGAGGCTGAGCGGGCGACACCTACACCGTTGTTGGACCGAGATCCCGCACGTCACCCAGTTCGACGAGGCCGACATCACCGAGCTCGAGGCCTTCCGCCAGGCGCAAAAGGACACCGCTGCCGAGAAGGGGGTGCGTCTGACCTTGTTACCCTTCTTGCTCAAGGCGACGGCCAAGGCGCTTGCCCAGATGCCGGTCTTCAAGTCATCGCTCACCCCGGACGGCGAGCGCCTGGTCTATAAGCAATACACCCATATCGGGGTTGCGGTGGATACCCCCCAGGGCCTGGTGGTCCCAGTGGTATGCGATGTCGAGCACAAGGGCCTGTATCAGCTCGCCGCAGAGCTTGCGGCAATAAGCGACAAGGCCCGTGCCGGCAAGCTGACCCCCAGCGACCTTCAAGGGGGATGCTTTTCGATCTCGAGCCTCGGCGGGATCGGCGGGACCGCCTTCACACCCATCGTCAATGCCCCCGAGGTCGCTATCCTGGGGGTGGCGCGCGCCTCCATGAAACCTGTGTGGAACGGGCATGAGTTCGTACCGCGCCTGATGCTGCCGCTGGCATTGTCTTATGACCACCGGGTAATCGATGGCGCGGACGGGGCACGTTTCATCACCCTGCTCAGCGAGCTGCTCGGCGACATCCGGCGCCTATTGCTTTGAGCACTCACCGGGTCACCGGTAGACCTGTAGGGTACGCATTGCGTACCCTACACCCCGTTTTGCGAATATCCCCCCGCCAAGGTTTTTGAGACTGGAGACAGCATGAGCCAGATCATCGAGGTCAAGGTCCCGGACATCGGGGATTTCAAGGATGTCGAGGTCATTGAGGTGCTGATCGCGCCTGGCGACCGGGTCGAGGTCGAATCCTCCCTGATCACCGTGGAGAGCGACAAAGCCAGCATGGAGATCCCCTCCCCTGCTGCCGGGGTGGTCCGCGCTCTATCGGTCCAGGTCGGCGATCGGATCTCGCAGGGCGATCCGATCCTGAGCCTGGAGATCGCCGCATCGCCAGAATCAATGGCTGCGCCGCCCCAGCAACTAGCACCTGCTGCCCAATCCAGCCCCATTGAAGAGCTCCTGACCGAGGTAGCGGTGCTTGGGGCCGGACCCGGCGGCTATACGGCAGCCTTCCGGGCTGCCGATCTCGGTAAACAGGTGGTCCTGATCGAGCGTGAGCCAACCCTGGGCGGGGTGTGTCTAAATGTCGGCTGTATCCCCTCCAAGGCCCTCTTACATACCGCTGCAATCATCGAAGAGGTCAAGACGCTAGGGGCCATGGGGGTAAACTATGGGGCGCCGGAGATCGATCTTGCCAAGATGCGCGCCGGCAAGGAGCAGGTGGTCGCCCGCCTCACCTCAGGGCTGAAAGCACTTGCTAAGCAGCGCCGGGTGCGGGTCGTCCAGGGGACAGGGCGTTTTGAGTCGCCCAATCGGCTGCAGGTCGAGACCGCCGAGGGCCCGATCGTGGTGCGTTTCGATCAGGCGATCATCGCCTGTGGTTCCTCGCCCATCCGCATCCCCGGCTTTCCGCATGAAGACTCGCGGGTCATGGATTCGACCGACGCCCTGGCGCTGACCGATATCCCCGAGCGCCTCCTGATCGTCGGCGGTGGGATCATTGGTCTAGAGATGGCCGCGGTCTATAACGCGCTGGGGTCAAGGATTGACGTTGTTGAGCTCAAGGAACAGTTGATACCGGGTTGCGACCCCGACCTGGTGAAGGTCCTCGAGAAGATCATCCGGCGCCGCTATGAGAATATCTGGCTGAACACGCGGGTCGCGCGCATGGAGGCGGCACCTGAGGGCATCCGCGTTGCCTTCGAGGGCGGATATACGGGTCTCGAGCTCTATGACAAGGTCCTGGTGGCAGTGGGGCGCCAGCCGAACGGCAAGCTGATCGATGCCGAGGCTGCCGGGGTGGCGGTCGATGGGCATGGGTTTATCCGAGTCGATCGTCATCAGCGGACCAATGTACCGCACATCTTTGCCATCGGCGACGTCACCGGCGGGCCGATGCTGGCGCATAAGGCCAGCCACGAGGGCAAGGTCGCTGCCGAGGTCATCGCTGGCTTGCCGGCACTCTTCGATCCGCTGGCCATCCCAGCGGTCGCCTATACTGACCCCGAGGTCGCCTGGATGGGACTCACCGAGACTGAGGCCAAGGCCAAAGGTATTCGTTATGACAAGGGTGTCTTTCCCTGGGCGGCGAGCGGACGCGCCCTGGGGCTCCATCGCGAAGAAGGGCTGACCAAGCTCCTCTTCGACCCAGAGAGCAAACGACTATTGGGTGCAGGGATCGTCGGGCCCAATGCCGGTGAACTCATCGGTGAGGCAGTGTTGGCCCTCGAGATGGGCGCGGACATGGAAGATCTGGCGCTGACTATCCACCCACACCCGACCCTGTGTGAGACCCTAGGGCTGGCCGCAGAGATGGCGCATGGATCGATCACTGATCTCCTGCCGCCCAAAAGTTCTTGATCTCAGGAAGCGCAGAGGAGCGCCTTCATCCACAGGCTATCTGTCATGCCAGCGCACAGTGGAAGACATTGACCACTGATCTCTAGCCCATGAAATTCGGTGCCGTGCAAAAGGTGTTGGGTCTCTTGCTGATGACCTTCAGCTTCAGCATGGCACCGCCTATCCTGGTCGCCTGGTTGTACGGAGAGGGCTGGGCCTGGCCCTTTTGGGCGGCCTTTGGGCTGGTCTTCGGTCTGGGCCTGTTGATCTTTTTGCCCGTGGCCCGGATGCGCGAACCGCTGCGGGTCCGCGATGGATTTCTGGTCGTGGTGCTGTTCTGGAGCGTCTTGGGACTGGCCGGTGCCCTGCCCCTCTGGCTGGCCTCTGATCCAGTCCTCTCGCTCACCGATGCGGTCTTTGAGTCGATCTCTGGGCTCACGACCACCGGGGCCACGGTCATCACCGGGCTCGACGGCCTCCCCAAATCGATCCTGTTCTACCGTCAAGAGCTCCAGTGGCTAGGCGGCATGGGGATCATCGTGTTGGCGGTGGCGGTCCTGCCCATGCTCGGGATCGGCGGGATGCAGCTCTTTCGCGCCGAGGTCCCAGGGCCGATGAAGGATGCCAAACTCACCCCGCGCATCACCGAGACCGCTAAGGCCCTCTGGTATATCTATCTATGGATGACCCTTGCCTGTACGCTGGCCTACTGGTGGGCAGGGATGGGACTGTTCGATGCCATCGGCCATGCCTTCGCGACAGCCGCCATCGGTGGCTTTTCGACCCATGACCAGAGCATCGGTTATTTCAACAACCCGACCATCGAGCTGATCGCCATTGTCTTTATGCTCCTGGCCGGCATGAACTTCAATCTCCATTTCATGGCCTTCCGCCGGCGGGATCTCAAGATCTATGTCCAGGACAGCGAGTTTCGTCTATATGTCGCAGTTCTGCTGACCGTCAGCCTCATCACCATTCTTGCCCTGTATTACACCCGCACCTATGACGACTGGTCGGAATCGATGCTCAAAGGACTGTTTCAAGCGGTCTCGATCAGCACCACCACGGGCTTTGCCACCGCCGAGTTCTATCACTGGCCACCGTTTATCGGGATCTTGTTGCTGCTCGCGAGCTTTATTGGCGGCTGCGCCGGCTCGACCGGTGGCGGGATCAAGGTCATCCGCTTTCTTTTGCTCATCAAACAAGGCATCCGCGAGATCGAGCGTCTGATCCATCCCAATGCACAGATTCCGGTGCGGGTGGGCGGCAAGAGTGTCAATCACCGGATCGTCGATGCCGTCTGGGGCTTCTTTTCTCTGTATATCGCAAGTTTCACCCTCATGTATCTTCTTCTTGCCGCGACTGGCCTCGATCTGGTCAGCGCTTTTTCAGCCGTTGCCGCCTGCATCAATAACCTGGGCCCTGGGCTTGCCACCGTTGGCCCGCATTACGCCGATCTCAATGACACCGCCAAATGGATCCTCTGTCTTGCCATGCTGCTCGGGCGGCTTGAGATCTTTACCTTTTTGGTACTCCTGTCGCCCGCGTTTTGGCGGGATTGAGCGCCCAAGGATGGGAAGGGTATGCCCATCCTGCACCCCCTTTAGGGCTGGGTCGATAAGCCCAGATGTTTGCAAATCAAAGCAGCCAATACCTCGATCTGGGCGAATGCGAGCACCGGCGGATGGGGCATGACGGGCGGGGGATCATCAGTCACCAGGGCGATGATGTCAGGATCCTGGGGATAGAGCGGCGGCTGGTTTATGGCAGCACGATAGACCTCGATCTTCGGATAGCGTTCGTGTTTAAAGCCCTCCGCAAGCACCAGATCGAGGGTCGTTGGATCAAAGCGTGCGAGCATCGCCCAGAGGTCAGGCTCAGGGAGTGCCTGTTCGTTTTCCACCAGCAAGGCCCAACGCAGCCTGGAGGCGAGGATGACCTGGGAGGCGCCGGCGGAGCGCACCTCGAAGCTGTCCTTGCCGGGTTGATCGAGGTCAAAGCGATGATGGGTATGTTTGAGATAACCGACCCTAATCCCTTGGGCGCGCAGGAAGCTCAGCAGACGGCGGATCAAGGTGGTCTTGCCGGTCCCGCTCGGGGCAACAAAGCCGATGACCGGTAATGGGGATCGGTTCATGGGCGGCCTCGGAGGGTCGGCATTGCATACCCTAAGCCATAGGCCGTGCCTGATCGACATAGCGGTCGCGTGCGGCCTTAGCGCGGCTGAAGATCTCAAAGAGCCGCTCGCCGTCGGCGCGCCGGATGCTATCGGCAAGATCGGCGAGCTCGACGCTAAAACGCGCCAGTACGGCGCTTAAGGCCTCGCGGTTGGCGAGACAGATGTCACGCCACATCTCGGGGTTGCTCGAAGCGATCCGCGTGAAGTCGCGAAAGCCGCCGGCAGCATAGCGGAAGATCTCGTCGTTTTCCCGCATGCGCGCAAGCGAATCGACCAGCCCGAAGGCGAGCATGTGCGGCAGATGGCTGGTCGCGGCCAGGACCTCGTCGTGCTGGGCAACCGACATGAAATCCACCTCGGCGCCACAGGCCTGCCACATCGCGCTCACCCGTTGGATGGCATTGGGAGCGGTCTCGGGCAAAGGGGTCAGAATCACCCGGCGGTTATGATAGAGCTCAGGAAATGCCGCCTCGACCCCGCTGTGCTCGGTGCCGGCGATCGGATGCCCAGGTAAGAAACAAGACGGGATCGCCCTGAAAACCGCTCGCACATCCTCGACGACGCTCCCCTTGACGCTGCCGGCATCGGTGAGAACGGTCTCGGGGGCGAGCTGACCGCGCAGGGCCTGAAAGACAGCGCGCATGGCCCCCAGTGGCACGGCGACAAAGACCAGATCAGCGCCGCGGGCTGCAGCCGCGGGGTCTTCAGCGATGCGGTCGATGACCCGAAGCGTCAGGGCGCGTTCAAGATTGGCGCGCGAGCGCCCGCAGCCTATGACCTCACCGACATGACCCGCAGCGCGTAAGGCCAGTGCCAATGAGCCGCCGATCAGCCCAACCCCGATGACGGCGAGCCGCTCGATCATCCGAGGACCTCGGCAAGCGCGGCGATACAGCGTGCGTTCTCGGACTCAAGCCCGACGCTGACGCGCAGATGATTGGGTAGGCCATAGTTTCCGACTGGGCGTACGATGATGCCGCGCTTGAGCAATGACTCGTTGATGGGTCCGGCGAAGCGCCCGCAATCGATGGTGATGAAATTGCCGACCGAGGGGATATAGGAAATGCCAAGCTCGGCGAATGCCTGGGTGAACTGTCTCATCCCTGCGCGATTGAGCTCGACCGAGGCGCGTACATGCTCGCGGTCGGACAGGGCGGCGATCGCCGCCGCCTGGGCGAGGCTGTTGACATTGAACGGCTGGCGCACTCGATTCAGAAGCTCGGCGATCGCCGGATCGCTCAAGGCATAGCCGACCCGCAGCCCTGCTAGACCGTGCACCTTAGAGAAGGTGCGGGTGACGATGAGATTGGGGAAGGTCGCAAGCCAGTGCGTGGCATCGGGAAAGTCGGGCGCCTCGACATATTCGGTATAGGCCTCATCGACCACGACGATACAGGTCTTGGGCAGAGAGCCGATGAAGGCGCGCAAGGTCTCAGCGGCCAGCCAGGTGCCGGTCGGGTTATTGGGATTGGCGATCCAAACCACCCTCGTTTGCTCATTGATGAGCCTGGAAATAGCCTCCAGGTCATGCCCATAGTCACGCGCCGGTGCAATCCTTGCCGTTGCACCGACCGACTGGGTGGCGATGGGATAGACGGCAAAGGCATATTCGGAAAAGACCGACTCGGCGCCTGGGTGCAAAAAGGTCCGCGCGATCAGGTCCAAGACGTCATTCGAGCCATTGCCGAGGGTAACCGCCTGCGGCGGAAGGCCGTGGTGTTCAGCCAGGGCGCGCCTGAGCTCAAAGCCACCGCCGTCCGGATAGCGCCCGACCTCGGCGAGCGCCTCGGCGAGCGCAGCGCGAGCCTTGGGCCCTGGGCCCAGTGGATTTTCGTTGGAGGCGAGTTTGACCGCATCCTGAATACCGAGCTCACGCTCAAGCTCAGAGAGCGGTTTGCCCGGGACATAGGGAGTCAGGCCGGAGATCCAGGGCGCGGCGAATTCAAGAAAGATGTTGACGGTCATGGGCGTTCATCGTCAAAGGGTAAGAGAGGATACGAAGGGCGGGATAGATCGCATATGTTCGCTCAGGTGAGGCACGGCGTATCCTAGCCCGACCCCTTCACAGCACGGCGACCGGATAGGAACCCAGGATCTTAAAGAGCAGGGCCTCTTCCTCTAGGTTCTGCAGGGCATAGGCCACCTTGGGGTCCTGGCGATGGCCGAGGATATCGACGAAAAAGACATAGTCCCAGACCTCGCGGCGCGAGGGGCGCGACTCGATGCGGGTCATGTTGATGCCATGCACCGCGAGCGGAGCGAGTAGTCTATGCAGCCCGCCCGCCTGGTTCTTGCAGGACAAGAGCAGGCTGGTCTTATCCTGACCGCTGGGAGGAGAGTCCTGTTTGCCGATGACGAGAAAACGGGTGGTATTACTCGGTTCGTCCTCGATGCGCTCGGCGAGGACATTGAGCCCATAGATCTCGGCCGCCTGGAGGCCCGCCACTGCCGCCGACTCTGGGTCTTGCGCCGCCAGACGCGCCGCCTCAGCATTGCTGCCAACCGCGATCCGCTCGGCGGACAGCAGATAGCGGTCGAGCCATTCGCGACATTGGGCAAACGACTGCTGATGCGAATAGACACGCCGGATCTCGCTGATCTCCTGGGCCTGGCTCAGGAGATGCTGATGAACGCGCAGCATCACCTCACCAGTGATCCTCAGCGGCGAGGTCATGAATAGATCCAGGGTATGACTGACCACCCCTTCGGTCGAGTTTTCGACCGGAACGACACCAAAGTCACAGGCCCCCGCCTCGACCTCCCGAAAGATCTCATCGATGGTGGCCATCGCCTTGGTGACCACCGAGTGACCGAAGTGCTTGATCGCCGCCGCCTGGGTGAAGGTCCCCTCCGGTCCCAGAAAGGCGGCGTGCAATGGGCGTTCGAGCGCAAGACAAGCGGACATGATCTCGCGGAAGAGACGCGCAACCTCTTCGCCATCCAAAGGCCCTGGGTTGCGCGCCTTGATGCGGCGCAGGATCGCCGCCTCCCGTTCGGGACGGTAAAACTGGACAGGGCCGCCTGTTCCGGTCTTGATATGCGCCACCTGCTGGGCACAGCGCGCACGTTCGCTGATCAGCCGCAGGATTTCGTCGTCGATCGCATCGATACGGGCGCGGATCGCCTCGAGCTCTGTCTCTGGATGAGATGGGGTGGCGGTCATGGTCTAGTCGAGCTGGCGGACCGATAGCACACCGTCGATCGCCCGAATCTGGTCTAAGACCTCGTCCGGGCAGGGCCGGTCGATGTCGATCAGGGTCACCGCGATGTCGCCGCGCGAGCGGTTGAGCATATCGAGGATGTTGAGCCCCACCTTGCCGAGATCGGTCGAGATCTGGCCGACCATGTTGGGGACATTGCTGTTGACGATCGCCAGCCGGTATCCTTCACCGCGCGGAAGCACGATCTCAGGAAAGTTCACCGAGTTGGTGACATTGCCATCCTCGAGATAGGCTCGGACCTGGTCTGCGACCATGACAGCGCAGTTTTCCTCGGCCTCCTTGGTCGAGGCCCCGAGGTGCGGCAAGGCGATCACCTGCGGATGCCCCTTGAGCCTGCTGCTAGGGAAATCGCAGCAATAGACCAGAAGCCTCCCCGTCTCCAGGGCCTCGAGCAGCATCTCCTCATCGACGATCTCTTGGCGGGCGAAGTTGAGCAGGGTTGTCCCCTTGCGCAGGGTCTTTAAACGCGCGCCCCCGATCATGGCGCGCGTCTCGGCGGTCAGGGGCACATGCAGGCTGACAAAGTCAGAGCGTACCAAGAGGTCATCGAGGCTTAGCGCCTGTTTGACCTCGCTGGAGAGCTGCCAGGCGCGTTCGACGGTGATGGTCGGATCATAGCCGATGACCCGCATCCCTAGGGCAAGGGCGGCATTGGCCACCCGCACGCCGATGGCGCCGAGCCCTACCACCCCTAGGGTGCGACCTGGGAGCTCAAAGCCGACGAAACGCTTCTTGCCCGACTCCACGGCCTCGTGGATGGATTCATCGTCACCGGTCAGCGACTTCACAAACTCAAGCGCCTGCGGGATGTTACGCGCCGCCATCAGCATCCCCGTGAGCACCAGCTCCTTGACTGCGTTGGCATTGGCGCCCGGGGTATTGAAGACCACCACCCCGCGGCGGGTCATCTCGGCGACGGGGATGTTGTTGGTCCCAGCGCCCGCCCGGCCGATCGCCTTAACCGAGGGCGGAATCGCCATGCCATGCATGTCCGCCGAGCGCACTAGGATGGCATCTGGATTCGCGATCTCCGAGGCGATCTCGTAACGGTCGCGCGGTAGGCGTTCGAGCCCGGCGACCGAGATGTTATTCAGCGTCTGGATTTTGAACATCTCCCCTCCCTAGACGTTGGGCGCAATGCCGGTTTCAGACAGGTACGCGCTGCGTACCCTAACCATACCGCCGCTCGAAGTCCTGCATGAAGGCGATCAGGGCATCGACCCCCGCCTCGGGCATGGCGTTATAGATGCTAGCGCGCATGCCGCCGACCGATCGGTGACCTTGCAAGGTCGTTAGTCCCACCGCCTTGGCCTCCTTGAGGAATGTTTCATCGAGCTCAGGTTTGGCGAGGGTAAAGGGCACATTCATCCAAGAGCGCGCGCTAGGCTCCACCGGATTGTGATAAAAGCTTGAGCGATCGATGGCCGCATAGAGCTTTTGGGCCTTGCGCGCATTGATCTCGGCTATGGTAGAAAGCCCACCGATCCCCTTCAGCCACTTAAATACCAAACCCGCGAGATACCAGGCGTAGGTCGGAGGGGTGTTATACATCGACCCGTTCTCGGCGTGGATCTTGTAGTCCAGCATGGTTGGGGTGAAGGGTTGCGCCTTGCCGATCAGGTCCTCGCGCACAATGACGATGGTCAGGCCCGCCGGCCCGATGTTCTTCTGCGCCCCGGCATAGATCAGGCCGAACCGGGTGACATCGATGGGACGCGAGAGGATGGTCGATGACATGTCGGCAACCAGGGGGACAGCGCCCGTCTCCGGCACATAGGGGAACTCGACCCCTTCGATGGTCTCATTGGGGGTGTAATGCACATAGGCGGCATCGGGATCGAGGCTGAGCTCGTCCTGAGCAGGGGCGCAAGTAAATCTCGACGCCTCGGTGCTCGCCGCGATCCGCACCTCGCCGAAACGTTTGGCCTCGGCAATCGCCTTCTTCGACCAGGAGCCGGTATTGAGATAATCGGCGCGTCCCTTATCGCCGAGCATGTTCAAGGGGACCATCGCGAACTGGAGCGAGGCCCCGCCCTGGAGGAATAGAACCTTGTAGTGCTCGGGGATGATCAAGAGCTCACGCAGATCCGCCTCGGCCTCGGCGGCGATCGCCATGAACTCCTTGCCGCGGTGACTCATTTCGGCGACACACATGCCGCTCCCCCGCCAATCGAGCATCTCATCGCGCGCCTGGTTTAAGACCGGCTCGGGCAACATGGCGGGGCCGGCGCTAAAGTTATAGACACGGGTCATCGTTCAAAAACCCCTTGATGTTTTGGAGAATATCCCTGTCGGTTGGGTACAGGGTGCCCAACCGGCGAGGCCTCATCGGGTACGCACCGCCCAACCTCGATCAGATACAGTCATCGGCCAGGATCTCTGCGGCATCCGCCCCTTCCGTCTCCTCGCGCTCACCTTCGAGGGCTGCGATCCGCTCAACGCAGACCAGGCGTTGGCCCTCGGCGAGATTGATCAATTTAACCCCTTTGGTATTGCGCCCGACCACCGGGATCTGATCGACCGAGGTACGGATCAGGGTCCCGTCATCGGCGATCAGCATGATCTCATCGCCTGGATGGACCAGGATCGCCCCGACCTGTGGCCCGTTGCGTTCTGCAGTATCGATCGCGATCACCCCCTGAGTCCCGCGCCCTTTGGTGGGGAATTGGTCCACGGCGGTGCGCTTGCCGTAACCGTTGGCGGTCACGCTCAACACCGTGCCACCGAGCTCGGGCACCACCAGTGCAATCACCTGTTGGTCATCGGGCAGCAGGATACCGCGCACCCCATGCGCCGCCCGACCCATGGGCCGGACCTGCGACTCGGAAAAACGCACCGCTTTGCCACCCGAGGTAAAAAGCATCAGATCCTGCTCGCCCCGGGTGATAGCAGCGCCGACCAGCACCTCATCGGCGTGCAGATCGATGGCGATGATGCCCCGCGCCAGCGGGCGTGAAAAGTCGACGAGCGGGCACTTTTTGACCGTGCCGGCGCTGGTGGCCATGAACACGAACGAGCCGTCCTCATAGTCGCGCACCGGCAGCAGGGTGGTGATCCGCTCGCCAGGCTCCAAGGGGAGCAGATTGATCATGGGCCGACCGCGTGCACCCCGCCCCGCCTGCGGCAGGTCATAGACCTTGAGCCAATAGACCCGCCCACGGCTGGAGAAACACAACACGGTGTCATGCGAATGGGCGACGAACAGGCGTTCGATGAAGTCCTCTTCCTTACAGCTCGCCGCGCTCTTACCCTTGCCGCCACGCCTCTGGGCCTGGTAGTCGCTGACGGGCTGGGCCTTGACATAGCCCTGATGCGACAGGGTCACCACCAGATCTTCGGGGGCGATCAGGTCCTCGAGTCCGAGGTCTGTGGTATCCGTCTGGATCTCGGTGCGGCGGGGATCAGCGAATTGCTCACGGATCGCGATCAGCTCCCCTCGGATCACCGCCATCAGGCGATCGGGGTCAGAGAGGATCAGAAGCAACTCGGCAATGGTCTCCAGGATCTCATCGAACTCCTTGAAGATCTTGTCCTGTTCCAGGCCGGTGAGCCGGTGCAATTGGAGGTCGAGGATCGCTTTGGCTTGGCGTTCGCTCAGGCGGTAACCGGCGTCGGTTAGACCGAGCTCGGAGTCTAAACCCTCTGGGCGGGTGCGTTCGGCGCCGGCGCGCGCCAGCAGCTCACCTACTATCCCAGGTGCCCAGGTCTTCTCCATCAGCCGCACCCGCGCCTCTTGCGGACTGGCCGAGGACTTGATGAGGGCGATGACCGGGTCGAGATTGGTCAGGGCCACGGCATAGCCTTCCAAGACATGCGCCCGCTCGCGCGCCTTGTGCAGCTCGAACAGGGTGCGGCGGGTCACCACCTCGCGCCGATGGCGCAGGAAGTATTCTAGGATCTGCTTGAGGTTGAGGGTCAGCGGCTGGCCATCGACCAGGGCGACCATATTGATCCCGAAGACCTGCTCCAGGGGGGTGTACTGATAGAGGTTGTTGAGCAGGACCTCGGCATGCGCCTCGCGTTTGAGTTCGATGACGATCCGCATCCCATCCTTGTCGGACTCATCGCGCAACCCATCCGGCGCAATCCCCTCAATGCGCTTTTCCTTGACTAGCTCGGCAATGCGCTCGAGCAGGCGGGCCTTGTTGACCTGATAGGGCAGTTCGGTGATCACGATTGCCTCGCGCCCGCTGCGCGGATGGGTCTCGGTGGTGGCCCGCGCGCGCATCACGCAGCGCCCGCGTCCGGTGCGATAGGCCTCGCGGATCCCGGCGACCCCATTGATGATCCCGGCAGTCGGAAAGTCTGGCCCTGGGATATAGGCCATCAGTTCATCGACCGAGAGCAAGGGGTTGTCGATCAGGGCCACACAGCCATCGATCACCTCGCCCAGATGGTGCGGCGGGATATTGGTCGCCATGCCGACGGCGATCCCCGCGGCACCATTGACCAGCAGATTGGGGAAACGCGCTGGCAGGACCGTCGGTTCCTGTTCGGTATTGTCATAGTTGGGGACGAAATCGACGGTCTTTTTGTCTAGGTCTTCGAGCAGGGCCGAGGCGATCTGCGCCATGCGTACCTCGGTATAGCGCATGGCCGCAGGCGGGTCCCCGTCGATCGAGCCGAAGTTGCCTTGACCATCGATCAAGACGTTGCGCATGGAGAAGGGCTGGGCCATGCGCACGATGGTGTCATAGATGGCGGCATCGCCATGCGGGTGATACTTACCCATGACCTCGCCGACCACGCGCGCCGATTTGCGATAGGGTCGGTTCCAGACATTGCTCTGCTCGTGCATGGCATAGAGCACACGCCGATGCACGGGTTTGAGCCCGTCGCGCACATCGGGGAGCGCCCGCCCGACGATCACGCTCATCGCGTAATCAAGGTAGGACTGGCGCATCTCGTCTTCGAGATTGACGGGCAGGATTTCTTTAGCGAACTCGGGCATGGAACGACGGGTCCGAAGGGGCGCAATATCCAAGCGCAGGCGTTAACTGAGACAGCATTTTAACACGCCGGTCACGCTCAGCCGCGTTTTGGTGATCTGCAAGACGGCATGATGAGATGGGGACATAAGGGGCCTTTACCGCCTCATAGTCCGCGCCGAGGGTCAGCGCTGGAGAGGCCTTTCTCAGGGTTGCGGCCAGGGGTCAGGGCGATACGGCGCCTGGGGATGCTGAGCAGGTCGGGCGAAAAGATAGCCCTGGACCAGATCGACCCCCTGCGCCAGGACATAGGCGAGCTCGGTGGCGGTCTCGATCCCCTCGGCCAGGGTCTGGATGCCGAGGTCTCGCGCGATCCCGATCAAGGCACGTAATACCGATTGACGCTGGGGATCGCGATCGACCCCGCGCACGATCTCCATGTCGATCTTGATGATGTCGGGCTTCAGGGTCGCCAAAAGATTGAGCGAGGCATAGCCGCTTCCCACATCATCCAGCGCCACCCGATAGCCGGCATCGCGATAAAAGTCCAGGATATGTTTGAGATGGTCGAAATCGGCGACCCGCTCGGTCTCGACCACCTCGAAGACCAAGCGCCCTGGATCGAACCCCAGCCGGCGCGCCCAGCCGACCGTGCTCTGCAGACAGTGCCTAGGGTCGTAGATCGCGGTGGGGACAAAATTGACGAAGAGCTGACCCTCAAGACCTTGTTCAGCCGCGCAGCGCAGGGCCGTTTCGCGCGCTTGGCGGTCGACTTGGAAAAGGAGGTCATTGGCCAAGGCCAGAGTGAAGATCTCGCCGGGAAACATGAGGCCCCCGTCTGGACGTATCCCACGCAGCAAGGATTCATAACCCACCAGTCCCCCGTCTCTAGCGGCCAGGATCGGCTGAAACCAGGAGACAAAGCGCTGGGCCTCCAGGATCTCGATCAGCGCGCAGGCATCGAGCAGTTTTAACCACTGCTCGAGGGTGCGGGCGCGGGTGAGGCTCTGAAAGCTCAAACTCTCCCCTGCTTCCAAGAGCAAGGCCCAGATCGCCTGGAGCTCCAGGGTATTAAAGGACCCTGAATCGCGCACCCGTTCGATGAACTCGACCAGATTGGCATCGGCAAGCCGCAGCTCAAGACCCGCATCCTCGAATGCCAGACCATGGGCGCGCAGGAACTCGCCCATAACGGCGATGAGCTCGCGCACTGCAGCGGTCAAAAGCAGGGTGCCGCGGCGCTCGCTAGAGAGTGGCAGGATCTGACAGCGTGGACAGGGCATGGTTCTTGACTAAGAAACAAATGCTTTTGAAATTGAGTGAGCTATCTAAGATGGCGGCCCGATGAGAGAACCCGCGGCGTTTGGCCGACGATGTCGTCCTGTGTGTAGCCCGTGATGGCGGTGAATGCCGGGTTGACGGCAAGGATGCGGGTGTCGGCGTCCGTCACGAGGATGCCGTCGTGGCTGTGGGTGAACACGCTCGCCGCCAGGCGCTGCGCTTCCTGCAGGCGCGCCTCTTGCGTGAAGAGCGTGCGCAGGCGCAGCGTGAGCAGGCCGGTGACCAACACAGTGGCGAGCAGGACCAACGCCGTCGTCAGCAGGCGGGTCGCCATCGTTTCGCGCCATTGGGCCAGCGCAGCCTCGCGGTCGATATGCCCCAGAACGAAAAACGGATAATTGCGCAATGCGCGATAGACGGTCAGCGTAGCCCGGCCATACGCCTCATCGTCGGGAATTTCGCCGATTTCCGCCGTGCGGGCGAGGTCGAGCACGCGCTCGTCCTCGATCAGGCTGCCGGCCTGGTGCCCCGCCCAGGTCGTCAGTGCCGTGACGCCCTGATAGTCGAATAGTGCGAAATGTCCGAGATCGGGATCGATTTGGCCGCTGATGTGATTCAAGAAGTAGTCGGGGTTGATGGCGGCCACGGCAATCAGGCCGGCCGGCCCCGGCAGATGTTGAATGGCCGGCAGGAAATAGCTGGCACGCGGGCCGACCGGCGCCGCCGGGGTGGTTTCCCGGCTGTCATGGAAATCCCGGCCCTCGCGGGCAACGCCAATGCGCATGATGCCATCGCGCCGCTCGGCCATCACGGGCAGGTAGGCCGCAAATTCCAGCTGCACGCCGACATTCGCCGCCACGGAGCTGACGAGAATGCGGCCTTGCGCATCGGCGATGGACAGGGAGCGCAAGGCGGGCATCTGGCGCTGGATGCTCTCGAGAAAATCGCCATGATCCCTTGCGTTGTCGAGGTGCGGGTCGGCCAGCAGCTCCGGCAGGCTGGCCAGCATCAGGCTGATCAGGTGGATGTTCTGCGACACATGGTCCTCGAAGACGCGCACCTGCAGCGAGGCCTGGCGCAAATGCCCGGCCAGCGCTTCCTCGCGCATCTCGCGCAGCCCGAGGAGGGTTCCGGCCGCCACGATGATCGCCAGCAGGACCTGCAGGCCAACGAGCAGGGAAAGGTAGCGTCGCTGTGCCGGGAGGATCTTGGCACGTGACGCGGACGACGGCATCGGGGCGGGTGCTCAGTCGAGCACGACAATCGGGTCGAGCCCGTGGCGTTTGGCTGCCGCCAGCAGGCGGCCATCACGCTTGGCATCGGCGACGAACTTCTCCATGCGTGCGTGCCACGCGTCGTCGCCCTGCGCCATCGCATAGGCGTAGGGCGTCACGTGGTAAGTCGTCTCCGGCTTGACCAGGCGCGCCCAGTCGGTGGTTTCAAGCATGCGCCGGCTGAACGGGAAATCGGTCATGAAGACATCGGCGCGTCCCGACTGCACCTCCTGCTCGCGGGCATGCGGGGTATCGACGACGCGCAGCTCTGCCGCCTTCAGCTTTTGGCGCATCACGGGCTCATGCAGGGTGCCTTTTGCCACGGCGACGACGCTGCCGGGTTGGTCGATGTCGTTCCAGGACTGGATGCGGCGGTTGCTGCGCGTCGTGATCGCGTAGATGTCGCTGGCCAGGTGCGGCCGGGTGAAGCGCAGCTTTTCCAGCCGCTGGGGATTGATGCCGATGGCGAACATGGCGACATCGCATCGGTCGCTGGTAACGTCCTCGATCAGGCGTGCGAAGGAGCTATCGACAAAGCGCACGGCCACGCCGAGATCCCTGGCCAGGGCCTCGGCCATGTCGATGTCGATGCCCGACAAGGTTTGCGTCTTCGGATTCCGGTAGGAGATTCCGTAATAGTCCGGCCAGATGCAGACGCGCAACTGCTTCGCCGCCAGTATGCGATCGAGCCGGCCCTCGCCGGCATGGCCAAGGCTTGCCAGCGTTGCCGCCAGCGCCGCGGTCAATGTTTTCTTGAGCATGAGGTCAGGATGAACATGTCAGAACGAAGGCAACGGCCTACTGCTGCCGCTAGATACCTGTTCGGCCCGCTGTCGTCAAGAGTACCGGCCATCGGGCGAGTCGCCATGCCCGGCAAGACGCAGTGGGAAATGAACTGGCTCGAAAGGCCCGACGGTGTCCTTCCTGATATTCCGGTCGTTATCTCTTCCAGGGAGCCACCGGCAGTTCGGGGTCGTCCCGAGACATTCGGGGTCGTCCCGAGACATTCCCGGAAATGTCGGCGCTGGGCCGACGCTCTGTGATCGGCCACGACCTGCCGCTGGCGGCTCAGCCTGGGCGGTCATTCGGGGGGGCGGTCTTGCTCCGTACCTGCCGGATGTAGGTGTAACCGGCATCAAGCAGCGGTCTGGCCACGGCGTCAAGCGACTGTTCTTCCGGCAGGCCAATCAGGATGTCAATGATGGGCTTGGCGGCGATGTCACCCAGTGAGGTGCTTCCGATATGCTCGACGACAGGGACAAGGCCCGACAGCGCCTTTTCAATGGCCTGGCGATGGCGGGCGAAGTCATCCTGCCAGCGGGGCTGGTAGGGCAACAGCACGACTTTCATTGCGGATTCACCGCGACGGGCAGGTATGTGAGTGTGCTCTTCGTGATCATCCAGTAATCGGCGCATCTAGTAGTCAGTCACGTTGAAACACAAGGATACATGCGAGCGAGCTTGCGTCGGGCATCTTGGGTGGAGAATTTCCACTTGACGGGGACGGCTTTGGCGTTGCGCTCACGCACATTGGCGTCGACCTCACGTCGCAGCGAATCCTCATCGGCGATACGCTGCGACAGGCACATGTTGGACAGAACGGCCAACTCGATCTCGGCGATGTTGAGCCAGCTACCATGCTTGGGGGTGTAGTGAAACTCCAGCTTCTTGGCAATGGCACGCGCCTGTTCAGGCGGAAAGGCCTCGCAGAGGGAGGCGGCCTTGTGGGTATTCAGATTGTCGAGGACGACCCGGATCACCTCTTATAGTGGGCATGGAAAGACGAGACATGAGATTGCTGTCGTTTGCGGCGCGCGAAGGGGCCCAAGGGCAAGGGGGGTGGGTGCAAGGTGGGTGAGAAGCGGGCGCTGTTGGCGGAGCAGGACGCCCAGATACGCAAGCTCATGTGCGACGGGACACCGGATCAGCTGAAGCTGCCGTTTGCGCTGTGGAGCCGGCAGGCGGTGCGGCAGTTGATCCTCGGCTGTTTTGGCATCGAGCTCAGGCCGCAGGGGGAGGGCAAGTACATGGTGCGCTGGGGATTGACGCCCCAGAAACCGATTCGGCGCGCCTATGAGCAAAGCCCGCCGGCGGGCAAGACGTCCGAGATTCGCGTCACGCACCGTCGCGAAGGCCTGTCGGTGATCTCGACGCTGACCAACCGCGGCAAGGTGCGTCGGAAGGTGTTCGCGGGGGCGATGAACGCCGACATCCTGATCGACTTCATGAAGCGGCTCGTCAAGGACGCCAGGGGCAAGAAGATCTTCCTCATCCTCGACAACCTGCGCGTGCATCACACCAAGCCAGTCAAGGCCTGGCTGGCTGCATGCGCCAATCAAATCGAGGCGTCCTCCCTCCCCCCCTACAGCCCAGCACTGAACCCCAACGAGATGCTCAAGGCCAC
This sequence comes from Caldichromatium japonicum, assembly GCF_011290485.1. Lineage (GTDB taxonomy): Bacteria > Pseudomonadota > Gammaproteobacteria > Chromatiales > Chromatiaceae > Thermochromatium > Thermochromatium japonicum. The sequence goes on from NZ_CP048029.1 coordinate 1,671,890, forward strand.
CATCACCGCGCAGGCGCCCTCCCGCGCCAAGGGCGATCTGAAGAAGGCGACCGTCAGCCACCTGCGTCGCCTTCTCAATTCTCCCCAACGCATCATGCGCTACTTCCAGCATCCCAAGCTCCATGATGCCGCGTAATATAAGTTCATTGGTTTCGGATCAATATGAAGCTCCTAGAAGCAGGGAATCCAATAGGTATGACATCGGCTCAATCGGACATCAGGGCCCTGAGCCTTGCTGGGTTCGGCGACTCGATCACCCCCCGCTCGGTGACGATGGCATCGACCAAGACGGCGGGGGTGACATCGAAGACCGGGTTGCGCACCTCACAACCCTCAGGCGCGACCCGCCGCCCGCCGCAGTTGAGCACCTCTGTCGGTTCGCGCTCCTCGATCGGGATGCCCTGACCCGAGGCGAGGGTCAGATCGATGGTCGAGGTGGGGGCGGCGACCATCACCTTCACCCCATGGTATCTGGCGAGGATCGCCAGCCCATAGGTCCCGATCTTGTTGGCGACATCGCCGTTGGCGGCGATGCGGTCGGCGCCAACGATCACCCAGCCGATCCTGCCGGTCGCCATCAGGCTGGCCGCAGCACAATCGGCCTGAAGGCTGACCGGGATGCCATCCTGCATCAGTTCCCAGGCGGTGAGCCTGGCCCCCTGCAGCCAAGGCCGCGTCTCGTCGGCATAGACCCTGATGATCTTACCCTGGGCATAGGCGCTGCGGATCACCCCGAGCGCCGTGCCATAACCGCCGGTGGCCAAGGCGCCGGCATTGCAATGGGTGATGACCTCGGTTGGGCCCTCGATCAGTGCCGCCCCCAGCTCGCCGATGCGCCGACTGGCGGCGCAGTCTTCTTCGTGGATACGGATTGCCTCGGCGAGCAGTGCCTCTGTTGGGTCGCCGTGCTCCAGATGGGCGATCAAGCGGCGCATCCGCTGGAGGGCCCAAAAGAGATTCACCGCCGTCGGGCGGGCGGCGGCGAGGCGCTCGAGGTCATCCCCGATCGCCTGTTTCCAGTCTGCACCTGCAAGCTTATAGGCCGCGTGCCCGGCAAGCACGACGCCATAGGCGGCAGTGACCCCGATGGCGGGCGCCCCGCGCACTACCATGGTGCGGATCGCGTGCGCGACCTCTGCTGCCTGATCATAGCCCACAAACTCGGCGCGCTCGGGCAAGAGACGCTGATCCAAGAGATACAAGCGCCCCTCATGCCAGCGCACGGCATCGTCTGGGGTTGGGTTGATGGGTAGGTCGCTCATGAGCCCTCCGCAATGAAACCTAAGACTGAGGGTACGCCAAGTACCCCGCTTTTTAAGGGATTAAACGGCGTGACCAAGGCAGCGATCACCCCGATCTAGGCCAAAGGCAGGAGTACAAGCCAATACAACATTGCATCTGCACTCGCGCTGGACCTTGTACTTGCAGCGCCATTGCTTGATCTCAATAGAGACCTTTGACCGCTGAGATGGCTTAGCGTCGGTCCTCTTGCCCAAACCGTATGGCCAGTGCGCCTCCCCCAGCGCGTACCCGATGTTGAATGATACACTTCGGATTCGAGCAGACGCGCCCCGACCGAGCTGAACCCCCATGCATGCCGATCTCCTCATCCATGCCGAATGGATCCTGACCGTCGATCCCGAAGACTGCGAGCTCATCGATCATGCCGTGGCGATCGCCGATGGGCACATCCAGGCGATCTTGCCTTATGACGAGGCGCGCCGGACGATCGCCGCCACCGAGGTCATCGAGCTCCCCGGCCATGTCCTGATCCCCGGGCTGATCAACGCCCATACCCATGCCGCCATGACCCTGTTGCGGGGTCTGGCCGACGACCTGCCGCTGATGACCTGGCTCCATGATCACATCTGGCCGACTGAACAGCGCTGGGTCGATCCGACATTCGTCGCCGCGGGCACGCGCCTTGCCATCTTGGAGATGCTGCGTGGCGGCGTGACCTGCTACAACGACATGTATTTCTACCCCGAGGTCGCGGCCCAGGTGAGCGCCGAGGCAGGGATGCGCGCGGTGATCGGGATGATCGTGGTGGACTTTCCCACTCGCTATGCCGCAGCGGCAGATGACTATATCGCCAAGGGTTTGGCGCTCCATGACTTTTATCGCGACCATCCCCTAATTCGCCTGGCCTGGGCACCGCATGCCCCCTATTCGGTCGCAGATGACCCGCTCTCTCAAATCGCGCGCCTGGCGCAAGACCTCAAGGTGCCGGTCCATCTCCATCTGCACGAGACCCAGGACGAGGTGCAGACCGCCTTGCGTGAACGCAGCGAGCGGCCCTTTGCGCGCATCGAGCGCCTCGGGCTGATGGGGCCGCAGTTGACCGCGGTTCACATGACCCAACTGGAGGACTTCGAGATCGCGCATCTCGCCGAGACAGGTGCAAGTGTCATCCATTGTCCAGAGTCGAACCTCAAGCTCGCCAGCGGCTTTTGTCCGGTGGCAAAGCTCTTGGAGGCAGGGGTGAATGTGGCCCTAGGGACGGATGGGGCGGCGAGCAACAACGACCTTAATCTCTTGGGCGAAATGCGCACCGCGGCGCTTCTCGGCAAAGGGGTAGCGGGGTCGGCGGCGGCGGTTTCGGCGCGCGAGGTCTTGCGTATGGCGACGATCAACGGGGCGCGCGCCCTGGGGCTTGAGCGCGAGATCGGTTCACTCGAGGTCGGCAAATCGGCGGACCTGGTGGCCGTCGATCTGCGCGATCCCCACACCCAACCCGTCTATCACCCGCTCTCGCAGCTCATCTATGCGGCGGGGCGGCACCAGGTGCGCCAGGTCTGGGTGCGCGGACGCCAGCTCATCCGCGATGGACACCCCACCAGCCTGCACCTGGCCGAGATCCTCGCCGAGGCACAGATCTGGGGACGGCGGATCGCGGCGGGCGGTCGGTAGGGTGCGAATGCGTACCCTACACCCACCGGCGGGTATGCGGACTCGTTAAGGCCGGTAGCTGGTAGGGCGCTACGGACTCACCCAGCGAGGTGCACCCTACAACGCGCCCGGCTATTCCTTGAGCATCTGCTTGATGACGACGGCCAAGCGCTTGAGCTCTTCGGGGCTGAGCCGAAGCGAAGGCTGCTCGGCTGGGCGCTGTTTGGGTCGCGCGGACTTTTGCGCGGTAGGCGCATTGGTATGACGGGCAGCGGGTCGGCCGGGCCTGTCGGTCATGCGCACTGGTTCAGGTCAGCACCAGGTTGTCGCGATGGATGAGCTCCTCATCATCGAGATAACCGAGGATGGACTCAAAGGCCGAAGAGGGCTGACCGCGGATGCGCTCGGTCTCCTCGGCGCTGTAATTGACCAGCCCGCGCGCAATCTCCTGGCCAGACTCATCGACGCATATCACCACCTCGCCGCGGTTGAACCGTCCTTGCACCACCTTGACCCCAACCGCAAGCAGGCTCTTGCCCTGCTCGCGCAGGGCGCGCACCGCGCCTTGATCCAAGACCAAACGCCCACGCGCCTGTAGATGTCCGGCAAGCCAACGCTTGCGCGCCGTCTGCGGTTCTTCCGTGGGAAGCAGGAGGGTACCCACCGCCTCGCCCGCACTGATCCGTTCCAAGACCCGCTCGCCTCGCCCAGGCGCGATGATCGTCGGGGTGCCCGAGCGGGCGGCAAGACGCGCGGCGCGGATCTTGGTAATCATGCCGCCGCTCCCCAGACTGCTGCCGCTGCCGCCAGCAACCTGATCGAGCATGGGGTCAGATACCTGAGTCTGCTGGATCAAGCGGGCATCTGGGTTTTGGCGCGGATCCTCATCAAACAGGCCGTCCTGGTCGGTGAGCAGGATCAAGAGGTCGGCCTCGATCAGGTTGGCAACCAGGGCGGCTAGGGTGTCGTTATCGCCGAACCTCAGCTCGTCGGTGGCAACCGTGTCGTTTTCATTGATGACGGGCACGACACCAAGCTTGAGCAGGGTGCGCAGGGTACTGCGGGCATTGAGATAACGCGAACGGTCGGCCAGGTCGTCGCGGGTGAGCAGGACCTGGGCAGTGTGGATGCCGCGGGACTGGAAACAATCCTCATAGGCGCGTACCAGACCCATCTGGCCGATCGCAGCCGCGGCCTGAAGCTCGTGCAGGGCTTGAGGCCGACGGCGCCAGCCCATGCGCGCCATCCCCTCGGCCACTGCACCCGATGATACGACCACGACCTCAGAACCCGAGCGGCAGCGTTCGACCATCTGCTCGACCCAGGTCGCAAGGATCGCGCGATCCAGGCCGCGACCGTCGCGGGTCAACAGGGCGCTGCCGATCTTGACCACCCAGCGGCGGGTTGCAGTGAGGGTATCGTGTGCGCTCATCTGCAGCATCTTTAGCTCAATGGATACCAGGCGCCATCGCTTGCAGCCGGGGCCGTATCCAGGTGACCGTCGGCGCTGTCTCTGAGCACCTCTAGACGTTGCATCAGGTCCTGCGCCAGTCTATCGGTCCCCATCCCCGTCAGCGCCGAGATGGCATATACAGGCCCCTGCCAACCGAGCGCTTCGATGAGCTGGGCGCGTCGCTGCTCTAGGGCGATGGGTTCAAGACGGTCGGTCTTGTTTAAAACTAGCCAGCGTTCCTTAGCGAGCAGTCCCTCGCCAAAGGCCGCCAATTCGCGTTCCAGGGTACGCACTTGCTCGGCTGGGTCCTCACGTTCATCGAGCGGTGCAATATCGACGAGATGCAGGAGCAAACGGGTGCGGGCGAGATGCCGTAGGAACTGGATCCCCAGACCCACCCCCTGTGCTGCGCCTGCGATCAGGCCAGGGATGTCGGCGACGACGAAGCTGCGATGTTCGCCGATCCGTACCACGCCGAGATTGGGGTACAGCGTCGTGAAGGGATAATCGGCCACCTTGGGGCGGGCGCTAGAGACGGCGCGGATCAATGACGACTTGCCGGCGTTGGGGAGTCCAAGCAAACCGACATCGGCCAAGAGGATCAGCTCAAGGAATAGCTCACGACGCTCGCCGGGGCTTCCTGGTTTAAATTGACGGGGCGCGCGGTTGGTGCTCGATTTATAGCGGGCATTGCCTAGGCCGTGGAAGCCGCCTTGCGCTACCAGAAGACGCTGGCCTGCCTGTAACAGCTCGCCGATCAGCTCGTCGGTCGCCCGATCGAAGACGCGGGTGCCAAGCGGCACCGGAATGAGCAGGTCTTGACCACTGCGCCCCTGCATGTTGCGTCCCCGCCCATTCTCGCCGCGCTCGGCGCGAAAACGCCGCCGGTAGCGGAAATTGACCAGGGTATTGAGATTAGGATCGGCGACAAGATAGACGCTACCGCCGTCGCCGCCGTCGCCGCCATCCGGTCCGCCGCGCGGGAGATATTTCTCACGGCGAAAGCTGACACAGCCATGACCCCCATCACCCGCCTCAACCCAGATGACGGCTTCGTCAACGAACTTCATGCGTACTGACCGATACGCTGTGCTTTGCCTCTGGATGAGGCCCTACAGCCTGTGGCAGTCGCCCCGGCGGTGCCTGAGCGCATCTGGGTGCTGTGCGCTTAGGCGGTTTCGACGGTGACGTACTTGCGGTTCCTGGGGCCCTTGGTCACAAAGCGCACCACGCCGTCGGTCAAGGCGAAGAGGGTGTAATCCCGCCCGCAGCCGACATTGGGGCCATTGTGGAAACGGGTACCGCGCTGCCGTACGATGATAGCGCCAGCCTTGACCTGCTGCCCGCCGAAGATCTTGACGCCGAGCCGTTTGGAATGCGAGTCGCGACCGTTGCGCGAACTGCCGCCTGCCTTTTTGTGTGCCATGGGGACTCCTTATCCAGCCTGGATACCGGTGATCTTGACCGCTGTGAACCACTGACGATGGCCTTGGCGCTTCATATAGTGCTTGCGCCGACGGAACTTGATGATCCTGACCTTATCGCAACGGCCATGCCCCTCAACCGTTGCAGTCACCTGACTGCCGGTTACATAGGGCGTGCCGACCCTGACCGTCTCGCCATCGGCCACAAGCAAGACCTGCTCGAAGGCAATGTTCGTACCTGGCTCAGCAGCAAGCCTTTCAACCCTGATCGTGTCCCCCTCGGATACCCGGTATTGCTTGCCGCCGGTTTGAATGACTGCATACATGATCTGAAGTCCTTCAATGCAAAAACGCGCCAGAATTAAAGGGAGGCGATTTAACTATAAAAACCTTATGATGGTCAAGATGTTGTTCCATCGCTTCCACCTCGGACGATGACCGTACCGAGCTCCTCGGACTGAGGAGCTAACTTTGTATGCGATGGCCCTGCTCCTGAGATCTCTGGGAAGCACGAACGCTTCAAGCCATCGCCTGTGCATACCTCAAGGCCGGTAGCTGCCTAGGTTGGACAGCATCACAAGAAGTGTATCGTTTATATTTCGTTTACTTTGAAATCGCCACCAGGATTTATACCGCCTATCGACGTCAATGCGATGCACCCTTTCCTGGATGTCCAATTGTTGCTTTGCTTCCATGCCAGGCGGTTGCGTGGCCGCTGGGCCTTTGGGCGTATTGATCCTAGACGCTGACTTTCGGGTCCGCTTCGCCGAGGGCCAGCTCCCGGAGGTGTTCGGCTGGTTCCCGTCTGCTCTCCTCGGCCGAGCGCTGAGCGATCTCCTAGACGGGCAGACGGCCTGCGCCATCGCCGAGCGGCTGCGGTCGAATCCAGAGGCAGGCCTGCATGTCTCGCTTCCTCTGGCCGGGGCCGGTCAGGGGTTCGAGGCATTGGCGATCTTCCATCCGCTTGCTGGACCTTCAGCCGAAACTGGTTGGCTGCTTGCGCTCTGTCCGCCGGGCATGGAAAAGCCAGCACCCGAGCTGGACAGATCTGCACCTGTCAGCCATCCCCTCGCGCAGGGGCTCTCTGAATATGCCACCTTCATACTCAAGGCTCTCCCCGATCCGGTTGCCCTGTTGGACCGCGGCTGCAGGTTGCTGGCTGCCAATCCGCCCTTTCTCGCCCTGATCGGCGCCACTCCCCCGCGGTGTTTCGGTCAGCCCTTGGTGGCGCTTGGCCTCGATCCGGCCCTGATCAGCCTGATCTACCGCCATCTCAGTCGCTGTCTGGATGAGGGTGAGACGGCGCTTGGAGAGTTCAGCCGGGTCAGTCCCGAGGGTCACCGCCACGACTACCAGGTCAGGCTCGCCCCCTATGGAGGCGATGAAGGACCGGCATCCGGGTTGACCCTCGTCATCCAGGAGGTCAGCCTCCTGCGTCAAGCCGAGCAGCGGCTCTCCCAGGCAGAGGCGGTGTATGCGACAACTGCTGAAGGCCTCTTGATCACGGATGCCCAGGGGATTGCGATCACGGTCAATCCCGCATTCACCCGGATCACTGGTTATGCCGAATCCGAGATCCTGGGACAAAGGCCCTATCTACTCAATGCCCAATGGCACACGCGTGCCTTCTTCATCCGACTCTGGCGGCACCTGCGCAAACGGGGCAGCTGGCAGGGTGAGGTCTGGAGCCGGCGCAAGGACGGCGAGATCTACCGCCAGCGTCTCAGCATCCGCCGCGTCCTCGACCGACAGGGGCGAGTGAGCAGTTTCGTTGTGGTCTTAGCAGAACGCACCTCAGCTAGCCCCGGGCTGCGCTCTTTTGAATCACTGATCCATTATGACGCCCTGACCCGCCTGCCCAATCGCGTGCTATTTGAGCTACGCCTAGAGCATGCCCTTGCCCAACAGTCCCGGCATGGGTCAGCGCTTGCTGTCTTGATCATCGATCTCGATCATTTCTCCCATATCAACACCAGCCTCGGCTATCGGATCGGGGACGAGCTCTTGCGGGTGACCGCCCTCAGACTGCGCGAGGCCATCCATCCCTCCAATACCCTGGCGCGTCTGCATGCCGACCGCTTTGCCCTCCTGCTCGAAGGGCTCGGCGCACCCGAGGAGACGACCCAGGTCGCCAATCAACTCCGGGCCTTGATGTCCGAACCGATCTGGGTCCGCGGGCATGAGCTGCATGTCAGCCTGAGCATCGGCATCGCGCTGCTGGCTGACCCAGGCGAGGACGCCCCTGAGCTGATGCTCAAAGCGGAGTTGGCCCTAAGACAGGCCAAGCGTCAAGGGCGCAATGGCATCTATCTCATGCTCAATCCTGCAGCAGCAGTCGATCCCAAACAGCGGAGGTGGATCGCGCGGTTACACGGTTACAGATGGCCCTTGAGCGCTCAGAGATCCAGGTCCGCTATAGCCCGGGCTGCGACATAAGTATTGGACGCGCCGACGTCATCGAGGCAGGGCTCTACTGGGCGCCAGTGGATCTGGGACTGGTGAGCGCTGAACGGTTGTGGTCACTGGCCGAGGAAGGCGGTCTAATCCTCGAGGTCGGGGAGCTGTTGCTGGCCGAATCTTGTCGTCAGTATGCCCGCTGGATCGATCAGGGTCTGGCGCCCGAACGCCTGGTGATCGCAGTCAGCGGCGCCCAGTGTCTGTTCGGGGATCTATTGAGATCGGTCGAACGTCGGCTTGCAGCTTATCCGACATTGAACAAACGCCTTGACCTTGCGTTTAGCGAGCGCCTGCTTGTCAGACATCGCGAGACCCTCGCTGCCCTCTTTCAGGGGCTCAATGCGCTCGCAGTCGGGGTCTGGATCACTGATGCTGGGCTCGGCTGGACCTCCCCTTCCCTGTTGCAGCATCTGCCAATCCGTGCGCTCAGGATCCATGCGAGCTTCATCGAGGGCCTGTCGTATGCCGCCCATGAAATGGCCGTGGTCGAGGCCCTGATCGTCATGGCCCAGGCGCTGGAGATCGAGATCCGTGCCGACGGGGTGCGGACCCTCGAACAGCGCTATAAGCTCCTCGAGCTCGGCTGCCTAAAGGCCCAGGGCGAACTCTTCGGCGAGGCCATGCCTGCAGCTGACTTTGAGGTATGGCTGAATCAGCGAGTCAACCCCTAGGATGCGCACTGCGTACCCTCGACCCCTTTTGCAGAAAGCTCAAAGCAGTAGGATAGACGCTGCATACCCTACCCCTGCAAATAAAAGCGCCGCTTTAGCTTTATAGGAAATCGAACAGAGACATGCGGCTAGTCTGGACATAGGTCTGCTGCGCCGCCTTGAATACCACCTGCTGGAGCTCGAAACGGCTGACCGCCTCGGCATAATCCAGGTCCTGGATGTCAGATAGGGTACTATTAAGATCGACCAGGCGCTCGTCATTGAGCTCACTATGCATGTCGATGGCGCTGAGCCTGAGCCCCACTGAGGTGCGTACCTCATTGATGCGCTCAAGCCCTGCGTCGAGATTGCGCAGGGCGATGCTGGTGGCGCGCGACAATTGCTCGCGCCCCTGCCCATCGGTCACCGGGGTCTCGAGTGCCTTGGCGATGTCGTCTAGGGTCTGAAAGACGCTGACCTGAGGGATGGGACGTGAGAGGATCTCATCGCCATCCGCCGGCAGGGTCGGCGGGATGGTATCCGGGAGCAGCAGGGTCACTCGCCGCCCGGCGAACTCGATCGGCTGATTGGGGATGAAGGGCCCACCGATCACCTTCCCCTGATCATCCTTGAAGGCATTGCCATCCAGATCCAGCACCCGATACATCAGGGTCCCCCCCTGATCCTGGAACTGGATACGGAAGGTCTTGCCGGCATTGTTGAGCGCCCCTTGCAGGTTAGCGATCTCGTTTTTGAGCTCGACATTCGGCACCCCGTTGAGGCTGTTGCCAGGGCGAAAGACCGCCTCGGTCAGAAGACCACTGCGTTCCGGGATCTCCATGAAAACATGGGCGCCCGTATCCCCGATGGCGATACGCCGGTTGGTGCTTAGATCGACCTCGCGCACCGCTCCAGGGCCCGTAGCCCCGACATAGATCACCTGACCATCATCGCCCATCCGGAAGGGCTGGGTGTCCGAGCGGGTGCCGGCGAATAGATATTCATCGTTGGCATCGCGGCTGTTGGCAAGCCCTAAGAGGTCCTCGCGCAGCTTGCGGATCTCGGCTGCCATATAACGGCGGTTTTCGGTGTTGTAGGTGTCGTTGTTGCCGGCGACGATCAGCTCGCGCGCCCGCTGGAACAGATTGCCGACTGCCACCAACTGGGACTCCTCGTATTCGAGCCTGGGACGTGCAAGATCGGCATTGCGCTGGTATTGCTCGGTGTTTTTGATCGCCGCATTGAAATAGACCACCTGGGTTGCACCGCCCGGGTCGTCCGCAGGGGTAAGGATCCGCCGGCCAGTAGCCATCTGGAGCCCCGTCTTGTTGAGCTTGGACTGCGCATCCTGGATGGCCGAGACGCCTGACTGAAAGATCTGGTTGGTCGAGATGCGCATCGTGCTTCACCTCCCGCTTGCTTAACGGCGCACTGCGCTCAGCAAGGCATCGAACATGGCATTCGAGGTCGCGATGATCTGGGACGCCGCGCGATAGGCTTGCTGGAAACGCAGCATGTTTGCGGCCTCCTCGTCGAGATTGACGCCAGAGACCGCCTCGCGCTGCTGCTGGGCCGAGGCAAGCAGGACATTGGCCGCATCGCGGCTGACCTGAGCCCTACGGGTCAGGGTCCCGACATCGGCGACCAGGGTGCTATAGCCGCCCTGGAGGGTCGTCTGGCGCTCGATCAGTTTCTCATCTCGGATACTGGCCATCATGAGCATGTTGCGGTTGTCGCCCGGACGGTTTTTGTTGAGCTCAACCGTATAGAGATCGCCTGGTGCAGGGGTGCCGCGCAGGTCCAGCTCCCAGCCCGGACCGACGATGGTGGCCACCCGCGGCGGGGTCTCGGCGGAGACGGCGGTGATATTGAGATCGAGCACCGCGCCCTCATTGGGTTGGCCATCGATCTTAAGCTCCCAGCCGTTATAACGGATGATCGTGGTGCCGTTTGGATCGAGCGGGAAACGCTCCTCGCCGATCATGAAATGATTGCGCGTCGCATCGAAGGTGATGCTGACAGGTGTGATGAGGTTTGGGTCCTTGGGGTCTAGAACCTTAAATGACTTCACCGTCGCCGATCCTGCATCCGCGCCATAGGCAAGGGTGAGCACATCAAAACCATCACCCGCAGTATTGCCGACCACAGCCGCCGGCAGATAGGTCTCGGGTGTTGGAGGGTCCTCGCTCATCCGCAGTGCCATCAGACGTGCTGTCCCTAGATTGCGCGCCTCCGCTAAGGCGCCCGAGGTAGCAGCGAGTTTCACCGGGTCGTCCATGGTGACCCTAAGCTGACTTGCGGCAAAGCGGGTCGGTTGGATCAGCCAGTTATCATTGCGTTCCGCCCCCCCGAGGGCGCTGATATCAATGTACATCCCATCGGCGACCAGGACATTTGGATCATCGGGATGTGGCTCCAGGGCAACGGGGGTATTATCGGGCAGACGAGTGAGCTGAAATTCGGTTCCGTTATAACGCAGCCGATAATCGCTCGGGGTCAGTTCGTGAACATCGCCGATGGTCACGGTCGGGATTGCATCCGTGCTGTTCTTGAGCCCTGCATGCACCGTGACCTCGGGCAATTTAAAGATGTCCGTCCCCAGCTCACCGTTGAGATCCAGCCCCAGGCGGTTCTGTTCGTTGAAGCGGGTAGCGAGATTGAGCCCGATCAAGCCGATCTCGTTTTGCGCCCGGTCGAGCACACCGCTGCGGGTCTCTAAAAGCCCACCGATCTTGCCGCCGGTCATGAAGCGGGTGATGTTGATCGGCTCATCGGCACGCAGGGTCTTCAAACCGATATCGGGGTTATATGGATCGGCGGAAAGATTGGCGAGGACGAGCTCATTGTTATTGCCGCCGACTACCAGGGCTTGCCCCGTCCCAATGAAGAGATTGATCGCCCCGTCGTCCTGGGTCGTGGTCGTGACATCGATCTGCTCGGCGATCTTGCGGATCAAGAGGTCGCGCTGATCGAGCAGGTCATTGGGCGGAGAGCCTGCGGTCGAGCGGGCGAGGATCTCTTTATTGAGCGTGGCGACCCCCTTGGCATATTGATTGACTGCATCGACTGCGTCCTTGAGCTGACTGTTGACGATCTGGCGCTGCTCATCGAGGCGCTTGTTGATCCGGTCCAGCCGCCCAACCAGGGTGTGGGATTCGTTGAGCATGACCATGCGCGCGGGCAGGGTGCTCGGGTCATTGGCAACATCCTGGACGGCGGCAAAGAGGTTCTCCAAGGTCGGTGCCAGCCCGGTACTGCGGTCGGCGAGCAGGTTATCTACCCGCTCGGCGAAATCGGCGCGCGCCGTCGCCTGGGCGCTATCGCTCATGCTGGTGCGTAACTGGGTATCGATCCAGGCATCATGCAAACGGCGGATGCCATCGATCCGCACCCCCTGCCCCAGATAGCCGCTGCCCAGACGCTGCGGCATATTGGCGGTGAAATCGACCCGCTGGCGGCTGTATCCCTCGGTCGCTGCATTGGCGACGTTGTGGCTGGTGGTCGCCAGGGCGCGCTGAAAGGCCAACAGGCCCGTGATTCCCGTCCCCAAGACGCTCATATCCCCTCCTGCCTGCGGCTAGCCTTTGGTTGAATCATCGGCTTGGAGCGCCGAAACTTGAGGCGACTGGCCGGATGGCTGTAGTGATCCAGCACCTCCTGCACCGGTACGCGCCTGGCCAGCTTGGTTGCTGGTCCCTTCATTGGGCGAATCGCCGGCTGCGCCTATTGCCAATACCCGATTGCGTAGGCTCAAGACCTTGTCTGCATAGCGGGGGTCGGTCGCATAGCCGGCCCTTTGTAGGCCGCGGATGAATGACTCGGCCGTATCGCTTTGCAGTGCCTCGCGATAACGCGGATTGCACTTGAGAAAGGCGACATAATCGATGAAGGATTCAGCCGGATTGTCATAGGCGCGGAAACGCGCCTGTTCGCGCCGTGCCACCCCATCGCGGTATTCGAGTGTGCCCACGGTGACGCTGTCACCCTGCCAACTGCGGTCGGCCTTGATCCCGAAGAGATTAAAGCTGCTACGCCCATCGGCACGGCGCGGGATCGATCGCCCCCAGCCGGTCTCAAGCGCGCTTTGGGCCAAGAGCACGCTGGTGTCCATCCCCAAGACCGTTGCGGCCTGTTGGGCATAGGGTTTGAGATAGGCGACGAACTCTTCGGCGTTACGCGGCGGCCAGCGTCCCCCGAGATCACCGCTGCCGGTGGCAGGTTCCATGGCACCCGTGTCGGTGGCTTGACTCAGCGCAGTCTGGAATGTCCCTGGCACCGAGGTATCAGGTGCAGGCGGCTGCTGGGCAGGTACGCGCATGCCCAAGGATTTGAGCCAAGGGATGCGCTCAGGGACGACCAGGGCGCTCGCCTCGCGCCCCCCTGGCTTCGCCTCCTTGTTGCGGGGGGCCAATTGACGCAGCAGTGCCTTGCGAATACCCAGGCCGTCGCCTTGGCTGATCAGGGCGGCGATCTGCTGGTCATAGAGGTCCTGATAAAGCTGGGTATAGGCCGAATCAAACAGGCCATCGCTCAAGGCTGCCGAACGCATCTGTTTGAGCATCTGGCCGATCAGGAGCGATTCAAAGGCGCGGGCAGCAGCATCCAGGGCCGCCTCGCTGTCGCCCGAGCGCGCCAGCCTGGACAGCCCCTGATAGGCAGTCGGGTCGGCGGCCAGGCCGCTGAGCAGCGTCTGTCCGCCTGTCAGTCCCAAGGTGGTGTTCGTCGGGATCATGGGCTAGATCACGACCAGCTCGGCGCGCAAGGCCCCTGCCTCGCGCAATGCCTCGAGGATGGAGACCAAGTCACTGGGCGCTGCGCCCACCTCATTGACCGCCTGGACGATGTCGCCGAGCTTGGTGCCGGGGGCAAAGAGGAACATCCGATTTTTATCCTGCTTGACCTCGATATTGCTTTGCGGAACGGCTGCGGTCTGGCCGCGCGAGAGCGCACCTGGCTGCGAGACCGCTGGATTTTCGCTGATGGTGACGGTCAGACTGCCGTGGGTGACCGCTGCCGGGCGCACCGTGACCCCAGCCCCCATGACCACGGTCCCAGTACGCGCATTGATGACTACCCGTGCCGGCGGCTCCGCCGCCTCCAGGGTGAGATTTTCCAGCATGGAGACAAAGGTCACGCGCTGATTGGGATCGCGCGGGGCGCGGACCTGGACCGAGGCGCCATCGACTGCCTGGGCGAGGTCATCGCCGAAGCTGGCATTGATCACATCGGCCATACGATAGGCCGTGGTGAAATCGGGGCGATGCAGATTGAGCGTCAGGGTCTCGCCTTGATTGAAACTGGTCGGGACCTCGCGCTCGACGGTGGCACCGTTCTGTACCCGCCCGACGCTTGGGATATTGACCGTAACCTTGCTACCATCAGCGCCGCCCACCCCCAGACCGCTCACCGTCAGATTGCCCTGGGCGATGGCGTAGATCTGGCCGTCTGCGCCCTTGAGCGGGGTCATCAGAAGTGTCCCGCCGCGCAGACTCTTGGCGTTTCCCAGCGATGAGACCGTAACGTCCAGACGCTGACCAGGCTTGGCAAAAGGCGGCAATTCGGCCGTGACCATGACCGCCGCCATATTCTTGGTCTGGGGATTGACGCCCTCGGGCAGGGTAACTCCCAATTGGTTGAGCATGTTCTTGAGGCTCTGGCTGCTGAAGGGCGCCTGGGTGGTCTGATCGCCCGTGCCGTCCAGACCGACCACCAGGCCATAGCCGATCAATTGGTTATCCCGCACCCCGCCGATGCTGGCCAGGTCCTTGATCCGCTCGACCCCACCGCTGTTCCAGTTACCATATTGGTCTTTCATCTCCTCGGCGGACTGGGCATGGCTGGCCAGCGGTAGCGCAAGCAGCAAGACCGCCACCAGACCAGCCGTAAGTAGGGAGCAGTTAGCAGTATGCCAGCGCTCAGCTTGCAGGGATTGGGGGTCTGCAGCACAAGCCCCCGCGGCAATGATCCTATACGCCATGAGATACCTGCTCTCAAGTCAAGTAAAGTGCGCAAACAGGCGCACTGTGCTCTTCCTGCCCCGAATGCGGAGCGCATTCGTCTCTGACAGGCGTGACTTTCCCGACTGCGGCAGAGACCCTCTCTGCTGTAGCGCCGCCGTTACCGGACGGACTCGCCACGGGTAGGGCAGTTGCGGTTGCCAGCCGTTTGAGATTGAGCGCGGCATTGATGTCCCGATCATGGCGCGTGCCGCATTGAGGACACGTCCATTCCCGATCCTTCAACGCCAACATCTCATTCTCCCAACCACAGACCGAACACAGGCGGCTGCTCGGATCCCAGCGATCAGCTAAAACCAACCAGACGCCGTAGCATTTCCCCTTGTATTCCATCTGCAAGCAGAACATGCCAAAGCCCAGGTCGCTGATGGCGCGGGCAAGCCGTTCGTTCGCCAGCATGCCCTTGACGTTCAAATCCTCAATCACCACCCCTTGGTTTTCGCGGCAGAGCCGGGTCGTGAGCTTATGTGTGAAGTCCGCTCGGACATTGTGCAGCCTTGCCAACATCGCAGAGGATTTCCTTCGATTCTTCAAGATCGGAAGCCTTGTGCCTTTTGGCAGTCTGGCACTTGGCGCAAACCCAGCCCCGACCTTGGCCGCCTCAACCTTGCAAGAAAGGCGTCTGCCTCGAATCCTGAGACAACGAAGCGCAGAGGAGATTCAACAGACTCGCCATTGGAAAGCCTGGCCGCCGCCTCAACGCCCAGGTCAACACCAGTCGTTTCATGCGCCTGCGATAGAACGCAGCATCGACCACTTCAACCTGAATGGCGACGAACCTGCGATCCGCAGTACGCAAACTTGCGCTTAAAGTTCAGGCCGCCGCCGATTTCCTCAACGAACTCGACATTCGACAAGCCTTTCGCCACATCAAACTCTTCCAACACCTTGCGCTGGTCGGCGAGGTCTGGCTTCTGCGCAGCACTGGATACGCGACAGTAGGCATCAATCCGCATTGGCTCTGATACCTTACTGCGCAAGCCAATCAACTCGCGGATTTGTGCCTCGCGACTGTTCGCGCCACCAGGATCAAACCCCCTTCGCGCTCCCAGCGTTGCAAGGTCTTGACCAAGACGCCAAGCCGCTTCGCCGCCTTGCCTGTGCCCATCATCGCGCTTTCCATGTGGAAAATTATCCACTATCACGCACAGCTTGTAATACTAGGGTTGTCTCCGCCTCATTGGCTCAGATCGGCCAGATCGGGCTGTTGAAGAACCGGGTCAACCAGCCCGCGGTATTGCTGTCATTGAGCATCCCCGTCCCGCCATAATAGATCTCGGCATTGGCGATCTGGGTCGATTTGATCGTATTGGTGGTCGTGATGTCTGCCGGACGCACGATCCCACGCAGCCGGACGTATTCATTGCCCTGATTGATCCCGAGCCACTTCTCGCCTTGGATGACGAGGTTGCCATTGGGCAGGATCTCAGCCACGGTCACCGTGATCTGGCCGCTAAATTGATTGCTTTGACTCGAATCGCCCGCGCCATCGAAGGCGCGTTTACTCGCACTGGATATCCCAAGCAGCTTGGCATTGCTGTCGGATAACAGGGTCTTGCCGAGCAGAGTGACATTGCCGAGATTGGCCTCGTCGCTTGCGTCCTTCTTGGTCGAGGTCGAGGAGGACTTCTTGGCATCGGTCTTTTCTGACAGGATCACCGTGATCAGATCCCCCACCCGCCTGGCCTTTTGGTCCTCGAATAGGTTCATGCCTACCGCCGGCTGATAGATGGCGCCGTTGTTGGCCGCAGCTGGGCGCGGCTCCAGGGGGGCGGCGGCGCGATAAGCCGGTGTATCGCCTGGTTTGGGCGGATTGAGGCTCGCGCAGCCGCCGAGCAATGTCGCAGACAATAAGATCAACACACGCGCGCTGTTCATCTTCGTTCATCCTCACCGCGCCAGGTTGTTATTGACGAATTGCAACATCCCATCGACGGCAGCGATCGCCTTGGAGTTGACCTCATAGGCGCGCTGGGTCTCGATCATATTGACCAACTCCTCGGCCATGTTGACATTGCTGCTCTCCAAGGCGCCCTGCGTCAGCTTGCCGAGGCTATTCTCACCAGGATTGCCTTGCTGCGGGGCACCGGAGGCGGCGGTCTCGATGAACAGGTTCTCGCCGATCGGCTGTAACCCACCTGGATTGATGAAGTCGGCGAGCTGGATCTGACCGAGCTGCACCGGTGCGGCCTCGTTTGGGAGCTGCGCCGAGACCACCCCATCGCGCCCGACGGTGATGGTGAGGGCATTCTCGGGCACCGTGATCGCCGGCTGTAGGGCATAGCCATTGGACATCACGACCTGGCCATCGGCATTGATCTGGAAGCTGCCATCGCGGGTATAGGCGATCTCGCCGGTCGGCAGCAGGATCTGGAAAAACCCCTGACCCTCGATTGCCAGATCGAAGGCGTTTTGGGTCTGGATCAGATTACCCTGCTCGAAGAGCTTTTCGGTCGCGATCGTGCGCACGCCAGTGCCCAGGGTTAGGCCACTCGGTAATTGCAGCTCCTGGGTATTGAGCGCGCCCGGCTGGCGGATGGTCTGATAGATCAGGTCCTCGAACACCGCACGGCCCTTTTTGAAGCCTGTGGTGTTGACATTGGCTAGGTTGTTCGAGACCACCGCCATGCGGGTCTGTTGGGCATCGAGGCCGGTCTTGGCGACCCAAAGTGCGCGATTCATACACGACTCCTGGTTTCTCTAGGATCAACTCGTCGCCAGCAGGCGGTTGTGGGTCTGTTCGAGCTTGTTGGCGGTCTCCATCATCTTGATGTGCGTCTCAAACGCGCGCGACAGCTCGATCATCTGGGTCAAGGCCATCACCGGGTTGACGTTGCTCGTCTCCAGCATCCCATTGATGACCTGCACATTCGCATCCGCTGCAACTGCTGTGCCGTCTTTAGTGCGGATCAGGCCATCGTCCGTACGTTTGAGGTTCTTGGTATCCGGATTGACCAGACGCAGCCGTCCGACCGCGACCAAGGCATTGGCCGGCGAACCCGGCGGGCGGATGCTGATGGTTCCGTCGCTGCCGATCGATAGCGTCTCGTAAGCGGGGATGGTGATAGGTCCGCCGTCACCGAGTACCGCCTGCCCGCGGTCATTGCGCAAGATACCTGTGGCATCGACATGGAAATTGCCGTTGCGGGTATAGGCCTCACCGCCGTCCGCAGCCTGGACGACAAAGAACCCCGGCCCCTGAACTGCAACATCGAGCTCGCGCCCGGTGCTTTGCAGGGTGCCATAGCTGAAGTCGATCGCCTCATTGCCCACCTGCACATAGTCGCGTGAGTCATAGACCGGCCCGCGCACTGGTGCGGTATAGGCATCGGCAAGCGCCTGGCGAAAGCCCGGGGTCGTGGCATTGGCCAGGTTGTGGTTATTGATCGACTGCGCCAGGTCCGTCTCCTTGGCACCGGACATCGCAAGATAGAGGACGCGGTCCATGGTCTCGCCTCACTATTCAATCAACGCAGGTTGATGATGGTCTGGGTGATCTGATCCGCCGTCGAGATGGTCTGGGCATTGGCCTGGAAGTTGCGCTGGGCGGTGATGAGATTCACCAGTTCCTCGGTCAGGTCCACATTGGACGCCTCGAGCGCCCCTGATTGGATCAATCCGAGGCTGCTGTGCCCAGGCGCGTTATAGACTGGGTCGCCGGCTGCGAGCGTGGCCGCCCAATTGTTATCCCCGACCTGTAAAAGACCTTGCGGGTTTTTGAAGTTGGCCAACGCTACTTGGCCTAGGATCTGCGATTGACCATTGGTGTAGCGCGCATAAACGATGCCATTTTGATCGACATCGAAGTTGCTTAGGCGCCCGGTCGTATAGCCATCCTGGGTGAGGTCACTCACCGAGTACTGGGTACCGTATTGGGTCATGCTGCTGATATTTAGGGTAACCACATTGGTCCCTACTGGCGGGTTGGCATTTGGATCGATCGGACCAATGGTTGCGCCATTGTTCGGATCAATGGCAGTCATATCAAATGTGAGCTCAACGAGACCTGTCGAGGACAGATTTCCGTTTGAATCGAACGTCATGTCGAATTGGATCGGTTCGCTGCCGTCGAGGCTTGCATAAGCCGTCCAATTCAGCGGCTCCTCCCCTTTTACGAAATACAGGGTCAAAACGCGCGGTGTGCCCAATGAGTCATAGACGGTCACTGAGGTGGAGTAGTTATAGCTATCGGGATTGTTCATGTTGAACTCGATCACCTCACCGTTTTGATCGATGGGCTGTGTTGCATCGGACCTTAGATTGATCTGGGCATTGACCTGGGTTGTACCCTTAGGCGAGATGTCACCGAAATCTAATTGGATATCCTCCAGCCGCCCGGTATTAAAGGTCGTCTCAATGACTCCCACATTACCAATATTGGGAGGAAAAACCTGCAAGCGCTGACCCTGACTATTCACGACATAACCATTGCGATCGACCTGAAAAGCGCCGTTGCGGGTATAAAACAACCCATCGGCATCCTCGACCACGAAGAATCCTTGACCATTGATCCCTAGATCCAGAGCGTTTTGCGTATATTCTAGGTTACCCTGGGAGAACTGTTGGGTCACTGCCGCCAAACGCACCCCAGAACCGATCGAGATCTTATTGATATAGGCGTATGCCTCGGAATAGACATTAGCAAACTCAGCCCGCGACTCCTTAAAACCCACCGTCGCGACATTGGCGATATTGTTACCCGTGACCTCGAGGTCTGCCGCTGCTGCCTGAAGCCCACTTAAACCGATACGAAATGGCATGACGATCTCTCCTCAACTGATATTGCTTTTAGCCGCTCACCCGCAGGACATCGGAGAAACTGACGCTGCCGATCCCCTGGACATCCAGCATGAGACCCGTCGCTGAACTTTCAGCCGAGACGCTTCTGACCTGACCATAGAGATTGGCCGAAAGCGCCTGAGTCTTGCCATTGACCTGGGCGCTGACCTTGAATTCATAGATCCCCGCCGGCGCAGTTGACCCATTGGCCAGCTTGCCATCCCAGGTAAAGTCCTGGATGCCAGCGTTCAATGAGCCTAGATCGAGGGTTTGGACCAATTGACCGTTCGCGTCATAGATCTCGATCTTCACCCGATTGGCTGAATCTTTAAGATCGATCGCACCGCTCACTCCTTGCCCCTCGCCCAGCTCGATCTTGCTCGCCGGCACCAAAACCTTTTTGCCGACCAGGGTTGCGGCGTTGAGCGCTTGACCCTGTAACATGGTCTGAGATAACGACTCAAATGAGCTCTTCAATTCCTGGATACCAGTGACGGCTGAAAACTGGGCCATCTGGGCGACGAAATCTTCATTTTTGACCGGATTGGTTGGATCCTGATAGGTCAGTTGGGTGATCATCAATTTGAGGAAGTCCTCTTGACCCAGCTCGTCGCTTTTTTTGGTCGATCCAGTGGTTGATCCTGAGCCATAGGCAGTCAGGCCCAGGCTCTTTAAATAATCGCTGCTCAATTCGGTCATGATGGCTCTATCCTCGATCATCAAGCTTTGCCGACCTGTAAGGTCTTTTGTAACAGGGCGCGGGTAGTGGTGATGACCTCGACGTTGGCCTCATAACTACGCGCCGCCGATATCATATTGGCCATCTCCTCGACCACATTGATCGCCGGGCGATAGACATAGCCCTCGGCATTGGCCTGGGGATGATTGGGTTCATAGGTCGGGATCGGCTCGTCCTTACCATTGACGATCCCGGCCACCCGCACCGGCATGGCCACATTAGTCGGGTCTTCTTGATCAAAAACGGTCTGAAACAAAACCTGTTTGGAACGATAGGTCTTTTCGGGAGTCGGCGCTGCGGTAGCGGCATTGGCCAGATTCGATGCGACTGTATTCAGCCGCACTGACTGGGCCGTCAACGCCGAGGCCGAGGTATTAAAGATGCGAAAGAGATCGGTCATGCTTTACTCCTTTCTCAAGGCAGCGCGTAAACTACCCACCCGCCGGTCGAGGAACTCGAGCGTGCTTTGATAATGCATGGTGTTTTCGGCAAACGCCGCGCGCTCCAATTGCGGATCGACGGTATTTCCATCCAGCGAGGGTTGCGCGGGGATGCGATAGAGCAACTCCGGTTTGAGCGCCTTCTCCTTATCTGGCTTGTTGGTCAGATGGCTAGGGTCGGTGGTGGTCAGTTCCATGCGATTGATCAGATCCTCAGCCTCGGCCAAAACCCTGGTGAAATGAAAGTCGCGCGCCTTGTAATTGGGCGTATCGATATTGGCGAGATTCGAGGCCAGGAGCTCGGCGCGACGGGCCTTGATCAAGACCGCAGAGGGCAAGACCCCAAAGGCCTTATCGAGCGATAGACTACTCATGACATGGACATCCTGACGGGATTTTGCCTAACCCAATGCAAACAGAATGCCAATGGTGGGGGCTGGCGTAGAGGATCGCCAGCTAGCCCCAAGGAATGGCATGCGGCAAGCCCTTGGCCCAGCATCTATACCGCCGCCTGCTCTGGCGATTCTTGGACCCTGCTGGCTCGAGAGAGGGTTGGGTCATCTCGCCTGATGCCAGGCGCGTTTGCGATGGGCCGCAAAACCAGCGGGCCCGCCAAACCTTCTGGCCTGAGGTCCTGCCCTAGAAGGGCATAGGGCTGGATACCGGCTTGCGTCGGAACGACAGATCAGGATGCTTCAGCGGCGGCGCATCACGCTGCCGTAGGGGGTACGAAACAATTCAAAGGCGTCGGTATAGGCGGTTACCGCCTCCGATGCGCCGACGAAGAGATAACCGCCAGAGTCCATCTGGCGGGCCATGCCGTCGAGTATTTGACGCTTGGTTTGGGCCGAGAAATAGATGAGGACATTGCGGCAAAAGATGACTTCAAACCGGCCTAGCGCCGTATAGGACTCAAGCAGGTTGAACTTTTGGAAACGCACCCGCCGCTGGATGTCGGGCTTGATGCGGTATCCCTTGTCGATCTTGTCGAAATAGCGTTGGAGGCGTTCTGGGCTCAGGCCTCGGACAATGCTCAGGTCGTCATAGATCCCGGCGCGTGCCTCGGCGAGCACACTTTCAGAGAGGTCAGTCGCCAGGATACTGACGGTAGCAATCTTGGGCGGCAGGCTCGCCTCCCATTCGGCGACGGTCATGGCGATGCTATAGGGTTCCTGACCGCTGGAGCAGGCCGCCGACCAGATGCGGATCGGTTTCTTGCGTTTTTCCAACTCAGGCAGGACCACCTGACGCAAGATCTCAAAGGGATAGCCATCGCGAAACCAGGAGGTTTCGTTGGTCATCATGGCATCGATGACCCGTGCCCTCAGCTTGGGGTCATTCGATTGACGCAGGGCACGCAACAGTTCCTCGACTCGCTTGTAACCGAGCTCATCGAGCAAGCGTGACAAGCGGCTGGCAACAAGATACTGGCGGTTCTCGCCGAGCACCAGGCCGCAACAGTCGGCCAAAAACCGGGCGAACTCAGCGTAATCCTGGGCGTCGATCACAAGGACTCACCTCGTATCATGCCGTGCATACTTAAGGACAGCCATCCCCAGTTCGGTCGGATCAAACTTGGCAAGAAAATCATCGGCGCCGACCCGCCGGACCATATCGACATTGAATTGGCCGCTGAGGGATGAATGAAGGATGATGCGCAAATGTTTGAGTTTGGGATGCTCGCGGATCTTGCGGGAGAGGGTATAACCATCCATACGCGGCATCTCGATGTCCGAGATAATGAGCTCGATTGACTGATCGACCATGTCAGCCGCCGCCAATTCTTCGAGGTAGTCGAGCGCTGCCTTGCCGTCGGAACGGCTTTCGGTGCGGAAACCGAGTTCGGCGATTGTGCGTTCGATCTTCTTGCGTGCGACCAGTGAATCATCGACCACCAGGATGCGCCGGTCATGCGGTATGACCTTGGCCTCGGCCTGCACCTCGGGGGCGACATGGGTATCGAGGTGATTGATCTGGGCAAAGACCCGCTCGACATCGATGATCTCGACAAGCTGGCCATTGACCTCGGTCACTGCCACTAGATAGCTCTCGCGGTCGGTTCCACGCGGCGGCGGTTTGACCTGCTCCCAATTGACATCGACGATGCGTTCGACCGCAGAGACCCAAAATCCCTGGACGGCACGATTGAACTCGGCGACGATCACCTTGGCATCATTGTTCTGATCCACAGGCATGGGGGCAAAGCCGATGGCGCGCGCCAAATCGATCACCGAGACGGTGCGCCCGCGGATGGTAGCGATGCCGCACACCAGCGGGCTCGAGCCCGGCAGATGGCTGAGGGTCGGTTTGGCGATCACCTCGCGGACCTTAAAGACATTGATCCCAAAAAGTTGCGGGGTCCCCAGATAAAAGAGCAACAGCTCCATGCGGTTTTGCCCCGCTAGCCGGGTACGTTGATCGACATCTGAGATGAATTGAACCATGTGAAAGCACCCCTTAATGCCCCCTGATGGGCCCTCTGAGGGGACAGTGTAACAGCCGCCCATCGCTGCGGGCGACCGGGAGCAACGGCCCGCTTAAGATCCAAGCGGCCTATTTCATGCTTACCTAATTCAACTGGGAACTTGGCTGAGCAGGAGCCCTTCATGCCTTTCATCCTGTCTGAACCAGAGCGAACCCTCCGCTGCATGCTCGTGCCCTTATTAGCGATCGCCGCTGCGGTCCAAGCTGAACCAGACCCAGAAACCGAATCCATTGCGCGCATCCGCGAGACAGCGCGCGTCTTTGCCGCTGCGCTTGCCGACGATCTGGACGGCGAGATCGAGATCGAGGTCGGGCAATTGGACAACCGCTTGCAGTTAACCCGGTGTGCCCAGCCGCCGACCGCCCAACTGGCACCGGGCGCGCGGCGCGAGGGCCAGACGACCGTCCAAATCCGCTGCGCGGGGCCAGTGAGCTGGTCGCTTTTTATCCCCGTACGCATCGAGCGTTATCGGCAGGTGGTGGTGCTCGACCGACCCATCGAGCGCCACCAGGTGATCGGCCCAGGGGACATCCGAATCGAGCGACAAGCCGTATCCTCCCTGAGCAGCGGCTATTTTAGTGACCCCCAGTCGGTCATTGGACTGAGCGCCCGCCGGCGCTTGTCTGCCGGACAGGTACTCATCCCCGCCCATCTTGATCAGCCGGTGCTCATCAAACGCGGGCAAGAGGTCACACTCTATGTGAGCCGGCCTGGACTCGTCGTCCAGATGAAGGGCGTCGCCCTGGAAGACGGGCGCGCCGGTGAGCGCATCCGGGTACGCAACCTCTCATCCAAGCGTGTCGTCGAAGGCCATGTCGAATCTGCCGACGTCGTCAGGATCACTGTACGCTGAGCGCAGCAGGCGCTACAGTTTTTGCGATAGACGCCGATATCCAAGGCGTATCCCAATGATTTCGGACTAGTCCTATGGACATCAAACTCCCTATCGGAACCGGTGTGTGCGCTGAAGCCACGATCTCGGGCAAGGCACGCTCGACTTCGATGATGCCGGGGGCAGACACTGCCGGTGCCAAGCCAACCGCTGAAGATTCGGTCACACTCACCGCGGCGGCCAAGACCCTGAGTACAACGCGCGGTGAGGCGCAAGACATGCCTGTCGATGAGCAGCGTATCGCCGCGATTCGGACCGCCATCGCCGAGGGTCGCTATGAGATCGATAATTGGCATTTGGCGCAGCGCATCCTCGGGTTTGAGAGGTCCTTCGCGTGAACCCAAATGCTGCAGGGCAGTCAAGCGCCGCGGGCTTCTTCGCTGCCTTGGAGCGGGTGCAGGAGAGTATGCGCCAGCTCGGGGTGCTGCTGGGCGACGAGATCCAGGCAGTTGAGGCCAAAAATATTGAGGCCCTCCAGCGTCAATTAGATGCCAAGCAGCGCCTGGTAGCCGAGATCGAATCTCAGGTCGCATGCCTGCGGCAGACGGTCGAGGCAAGCGGTTTCTCCTTCACCGCCGGCGGGATCGCCGATTTTATCCAGTCCCAGGACACAAGCGGTTTGGCGCTGGGGCAGTGGACAGCGCTCATCGATGAAACCCGCAGTTGCGCCCGTCTCAATTGTGAGCTAGGCCAGCTGGTCGAACGTCAGCAACGTCGGATCGCACTCGCCCTGAGCCTGCTGCTAGGTGAAGAGGCCAAGACGACGACCTATGATCCACGCGGGCGCCCTGTAGCCGGTAGTCAATCTGGACGTACCCTGGATCAGGCCTGAGGGCACAATCATGGGCGGTCCCAACCTGACGACGGAGCTCGCGAACGCAGTTGTCACCCACGCCCGCCTCTCAACCCAGGCCCTTAACCTGACCCGCCGGCTTCAGGTCGGGATGCAGGTCGAGCTCATGCCGATCCGGGCTCGCGATCAAGGGTGGGTAGAGATCCAGGTGCGTATCCCGGGTGAATCCAAGACCTGGACCTCTGGCATCCAGGCGCGCATCATCGGGGCAATGCCAGATGCCAGCGGCGCTCGCCCGGCAACCCCCCTGCGTGCCGAGGTGGTCGCGACCAGCCCGATATTGAGCCTGCGCCTCATCCCGCCTCCCCCCCAGACCTTGCCCACCCCGAGCCAGGCGCCCCTGACTGAGGGGCGCACCTGGCTGGATCAGCAGTTTCGCCAGTGCTGGCCTTCAGCCCAACCGCTTGCCCCAACCTTGGCGCGCTTGGCTGCCCAACTCGGGCTCGATGGGCTCGACGCTGAACCACAGGCCGCAACCCCTTCTCTGCTTAATCATTCAGGCGCTCGCCCAACGCTTGTCACTCAGGTCCAACAGACACTGCTCCAACTGCTCAATCAATTAGCCACGGCAGCAGAACTGACCCATCCAGAGCGTTTGGCCCGCGCCATCGAACGCTCGGGGCTGTGGCTAGAGGCGCGCCTGGTCCAGGCGGCGAGGGATCCCTCCCAGGCAGATGCTTTGCGAGCAGACCTCAAGACCCGGCTCCTCGCCTTGGCCCAGTCGCTACGGACGGCAGGCGGGCGTGCAGCGGACATGCCGTCCGTCGTTCATCCAGGCACTGGCGGCGACGAAGGGTCTGTGCCACAGCAAGGGCAGCCATTGCCTTTGGAGACAGGTGCAGATCAGGCTGTCCGCGGTGATTCTGGCGCGCGCGAGTTGCTTGCTGGTCGGGAAGGATCTGCAAGCAGCGATGAGGGATCATCCACCTTCGCTAAAGCAGACGGCCTGTCTGACCAGGATAAGCCGCCCGCCAGCAGCCGCGCGGCCGATGAGCCAGTCTTGACCGATGACTCCCAGACGGCCGACCAATCCCCCCCAGAGGATATGGTGCCGGCGGATCCGAACCGAACGGATGAGCGGAGAACTGAACAACAGCGCCTTACCCAAGACCAGACGCGTCTCGATCATCTCGAACGCGAGGTCGAGGCAATGATCAAACAGGTCATCACTCGCCAGCTCCACGCCCTCGACAGTCAGGCAGGACAAACCCAGTGGCTCGTGGAATTGCCTTTCAGGACGCCCAGCGGGGTGCTTGCGCTCGAGGCAGATATCCAGCGCGATCAACTGCATCCAGACCAAAAAGATGCGTCCTGGACCATCATATTGCGCTTGGACCTACCCCACCTTGGGCCTTTGCATATCCGTTTGACCTGGTGCAACGCACAGCTCAACGGTTGTCTGCAAGCGGCAGATCCGTCGGGCGCCGAGCTGATCCGCGGTCACCTCGATGAACTGCGCGCACGCCTGGAGGCGCGCGACATCGCCATCGCTGCCCTCTATGCCGGCCAGCGTGCGTTTGCTCCACCGGCCCCGCCCTGCCGGATGGCACTGCTCAACGAGTGCGCATGAATACCCCACCCGAGCGCCGCCCCATCACCAAAGCGGTAGCCCTCGCCTGGGACCGCGAGCATACCCCCCGCGTCACAGCGATCGGCACTGGGCTCACCGCTGAACAGATCCTCAAGATCGCTGCCGAACATGACATCCCCCTGCATAATGACCCCGTACTCGTCGAGGCGCTCGCCCAGGTGCCGCTTGGCGCCGAGATCCCACGCGAGCTCTATGTCGCCGTCGCCGAGGTCCTGGCATTTATCTTTCTGCTCGCGGGGATCGACCCCAGAAGACCCGTCCATCTGCCTGCCGACCCTCCACCTGCTGCCCCCCTCAGTCGGAAGGCGCCCGGATACTCGACGCCGATGAGTTGAAATAATCCCGGCTCAGGCGAAAGACCACCGGGCTTAGGAGCAACAGGGCCACGAGATTGGGCAGGGCCATCAAGGCATTCAGGGTATCAGCGACCAGCCAGATAAAGTCGAGCTGGGCGACCGCCCCCACCGGTAGGGCCAAGACCCAAAGCACCCGGAACGGCAGGATGGCGCGCTCACCAAAGAGATATTCGGCGCAGCGCTCGCCATAGACACTCCAACCCAGGGTGGTCGTATAGGCAAAGAGCACCAGGCCCACAGCGACGATATAGGCACCCACCCCTGGCAGGGCGGTCTCAAAGGCCTGCGAGGATAGGGCCGCACCGGTGGCGCCCGAGTCCCAGACACCGGTCACCAGGATCACCAGGCCGGTGACGGTGCAGATCACCAGAGTATCGATGAAGGTCCCGGTCATGGCTACGGCGCCCTGGGCGATCGGATCATTGGATTGGGCGGCGGCATGGGCGATCGGCGCACTCCCCAGACCGGCCTCGTTGGAAAAGACCCCGCGGGCCACACCGTACTGAATGGCTGCAGCGACCGTCGCCCCAGCAAAACCACCTGTCGCCGCGATGGGGCTGAAGGCATGGACAAAGACCAGTTGCAAGGCCGGTAAGATCTGGTCGGCCTTCAAGACCAGGATCACCAGTCCACCGCCGACATAGATCAGGGCCATCAAGGGGACCAAGGCCGAGGAGACCTCGCCGATGCGTTTGATCCCTCCCAGTAAAACCAAGGCAGCAAACGCTGCCATCACTGCACCCGTGGCCCATCCGGGGACCCCGAAGGTCTCCTGGACCGCATGGGCCACTGAATTGGCCTGGACCGTATTGCCGATGCCAAAACCCGCCAACACCCCAAAGATGGCAAAGGCCGCCGCCATCCAGGCCCAGCGCTGCCCCAGCCCCAACTTGATGTAATACATCGGCCCGCCGAGGTGCTGGCCGCGGCGATCGGTCTCGCGATAGTGCATGGCCAAGACCGCCTCGGCATACTTGGTCGCCATACCGACCAAGGCCGTGCACCACATCCAAAACAACGCCCCTGGTCCCCCAAGAAAGATGGCTGTAGCCACACCAGCGATGTTACCGGTACCGACGGTGGCCGACAGGACCGTCATCAGTGCCTGATAGGGAGGGATATCCCCCGCTCCCTGCGCCCGGCGCCCCTGCCACAGCATCTTGAAGCCAAAGCCAAGCTTAAAAAGCGGCATCAGGCGCAGGCCCAGGGTCAAAAAGAACCCGACCCCGAGGATCAGGATCAGCATCGGCGGGCCCCAGACGAGGCCGTTTAGGGTCTTGATCCAAGCGACGACTGTATCCAAGCGCGTTTCCCCCTCTGGATATTGAGCAAACCGTTTGAGCCCGAGACCCACTTAAACTGGTGGATCGGGCAAGTAGGGCCGGTGATTCGCGCGATTGCTTTACCCGAGCGGTCATCCGGCCTTATCCTTGGGTGTAATTCCATCAGATCCCGAACGCCCGTGAAACTCCTCCGCGACCTTCTGCCCGTCCTGTTGTTTTTTGCCGTCTATCAATTCAGCGGCATCTACTGGGCAACGGCAGCGGCGATTGCTGTAGCGGTCGCACAAGGCGTCTGGACCTGGATGCACGAGCGGCGCATCGAACCCTTGCCGTTGGCGACACTCGTGATCCTCTTGGTCTTCGGCAGCCTGACCATCGCCTTGCAAGACCCGATCTTTGTGATGTGGAAGCCCACCCTGGTCAACTGGCTGCTCGCTGCCGCCTTCATCGCCAGCCATTGGCTCGGCGAGCGCCCATTGATTGAACGACTCATGGGCCAAGCGGTCGCGCTCCCCCGCCCCGTTTGGTGCCGGCTCAATGCCGCATGGAGCGTCTTTTGGTTCGCCCTAGGGTTGCTCAACCTATTTGTCGTCTATATCGGTAGCGGCTTTTATCCCGCTTATCAGGCGCTGCGCGCTGCAACCGGTACTACTGGCATCGATCTGGCAGGCTGCCTGAGCCATTATGCCGGATCGACACTTGCCCTATGCGAGCAGGCCCAGCGCGCCGAGTCGATCTGGGTCAACTTCAAACTCTTTGGGCTCATGGGGCTGACCATCGCCTTCGTCATCGCCCAGGCAGTGTATCTCGCACGTCATCTGCCAGATGAGCCCCGAGGAGCCTAAGGCAATGCTCTATGCCATCATCGCCGTCGATCGTCCAGATAGCCTCGCCGCGCGTCTCCAGGCACGTCCTGCGCATCTAGCGCGTCTTACGGTCTTGCGCGATGAGGGGCGCCTGCTCCTTGCCGGCCCGCATCCGGCGATCGATTGTCCAGACCCGGGCGAGGCCGGTTTCACCGGCTCGCTGATCGTAGCTGAGTTCCCCGATCTGGCCGCTGCCGAGGCCTGGGCTGCCGCCGATCCCTATCTGACAGAAGGTGTCTATGCCAGCCTAAGCGTCAAGCCGTTCAAACAGGTCTTCCCCTAGAATGGCTGTGTACCACGTCATCCAAGCGGATCGGTCCCTACCCGATATTTCAATCCATATCATGAGTCATCAGCGCATGAAGAAAAGACCCCTTGCCCTCGCTCTATTGAGCCTGGTCGCCATCGGCGCCCCGCTGGCCGCAGAGCAACAGACCGCCGATTCACCCGAGACCCTGATCGCGACGGTCAATGGCAAACCCTATCGCCTGGATGTCTTCCGCGCCCTGTTGATCGACCGTCTTCAAGGGCGTTCGGCTCAAAATAACCCCCAGGTCCAGCAACAACTCGTAGAGGAATTCATGAACCTGGCGGTCGCCTCACAGGAGGCCGAGCGGCGTAAGCTCGAGCAAAACCGCGAGGTGATTGCAGCTCTCGAACTGGCGCGGATGCAGATCCTGGCCAATGCCGCCCTGACCGCGATGGCCAATGAGATCGAGGTCAGCGACAAAGAGCTCAAGGATGCCTATGATCAGCTTCAGAAAAAGATGAGTCGCACCGAATATAAGGCGCGCCATATCTTGGTCAAAGAGGAAAACGAGGCCAAGAACCTGATCAAACAATTAGACAAGGGCGCCAAATTCGAGGACCTGGCCAAAAAGCACTCGGAGGGGCCGACGGGCAAGGATGGCGGCGACCTGGGCTGGGTCGATCCGGCGCAAATGGTTGCGCCTTTCGGTGAGGCCCTCACCAAGCTCAAGCCCCGGACCTATACCAAAGAGCCGGTCCAGACCCAGTTCGGCTGGCACATCATCAAGCTGGAAGAGACACGGCAAGGCAAGCCTCCGGCATTCGAGGAGATCAAGCCGCAGCTTGTCAATCTGGTCAAACGTCAGAAGATTGGCGAGCGCCTGAACGATATGGGGAAAAACGCAGATATCAAGTTCAACCAGGAGATCGTTCAGGTCAAGCCAGCGGATGATCAACAGGCGCAAGGTCAACAATAACTCTGCCTGCAGCTGGCTTTACTGCCCTGACGAATCCAGCGGGTATGGCGCGCTTCCCGCCATGCCCCCCACCCCTGGTGATCGGCCAGCCATCATCGATGACTGGCCTTCCTTCCCCCAGACAATCGCGCGATGCCCCCCAAGATCCGCTGCCCTGGGCCGGCTCCAAGTCCGTTCTCGGAGGGACTGCAGAGATCGCCGGTGACCTTGCGGTCAATGCACCGGCGGGTCATTCCACTACCTCAGTTGGCCCGTCGCTTGAGGGTGTCGAAGGCGACGAGCTGGACCTCCTGGGATTCGTCGGCGTAATAAGGACGTTCAGCGGTGCATCCCTGGGCCTCGGCGAGCTCGCGTTCGCGTGCCGCGATCATCCCAAGACAGGTCCTCACCTGTTCGATGGTCGCATCAGAGAATGGATGACGCATACCAGGCTGTGGAGTGACATCGCGGATGATTGCGGTCAGCGCTTTGCGCATGGCGATCAGGATCTCTTGTTCTTTAGTCAGTTCGGTCATTGCGGATCCCCCAGCGTAGGCAGTTGGATGAGGCGAGAGGACTTTTTAAGAGAAGTCAGATAAAGTCCTCGATCAAGGATGCAAACCCGGCTTCATCGAGGACGGCTACCCCAAGTGCCTGGGCCTTGGCGAGCTTTGAGCCGGGGTTGGCGCCGACGATCAGATAATCGGTCTGACGCGAGACGCCGTCGCTCACCCGCGCGCCGAGGGACTCGAGCCGTGCCTTGATCAGCTCGCGCGGTTTGCTGAGTGTCCCGGTGATGACAAAGGTCTTGCCGGCGAGGGGCAAGGATGTGGATCCCACCGATGGGCCTTGCCTAGGCCAGCGGACGCCGGCAGTGATGAGATGGGCGATCGCCGCCCGGTTATGAGGTTCAACCATAAACCCGCGGATCTGGGCGGCGACCACAGGACCGATACCCTCGACCTGCATCAGGCTCTCTTCATCGGCAACCATCAGCTCCTCGAGATCTGGAAAGCGTTCGGCGAGGAGCCGTGCCGTGGTCTCGCCGACCTCGCGGATACCGAGGGCATAGATCAAACGCGCGAGGGTTGTCTCCTTACTGCGTTCAATGGCCGAGATGAGATTGGCTGCAGATTTATCGCCCATCCGCTCAAGTTCAGCCAGCTGTGCTTGCTGGAGGGTATAGAGATCCGCAGGTTCGCGCACCCAACCGAGATCGACCAGGCGGTCGATGAGCCTCTCACCCAGCCCCTGGATGTCCAGGGCGCGGCGCGAGGCAAAGTGCCGGATGGTCTCCTTGCGTTGGGCGGGGCACCAGAGGCCAGCGCTACAGCGGGCGATGACCTCGCCTTCGGGCCTTAGGACCTCGGCGCCGCAGACGGGGCAGTGGGTGGGTGGCTCGACCGGCTTGGACCCTAGAGGGCGATGTTCGGCGAGCACACGCACGATCTCGGGGATGACCTCGCCGGCCCGCCGCACAATCACCGTATCCCCCACCCGCACATCCTTGCGCCTGAGCTCATCAAAGTTATGGAGACTGGCGCGCGACACCGTCGCCCCAGCCACCTGGACTGGTCGCAAATTGGCTACCGGGGTGATGGCCCCGGTGCGCCCGACCTGAAACTCGATCGCTTCGACCACCGTCAAGGCTTCTTGCGCGGGAAACTTGCGCGCGATCGCCCAGCGCGGGTGATGGCTGGTGGTGCCGAGCGCCTGCTGGAGATCGATCCGGTCAAGCTTGAAGACCACCCCGTCGATGTCGTAATCCAGACCCTCGCGTCGGCTGCCGAGTTCGGCAAAATAGGCTCGACAGCCCTCCAAGCCCTCAACCAACCGCAGCTCGGGTGAGATCGGCAGGCCCCAGGCCGCCAGACGCTGCAACATGGCAAACTGGCTGATACCTGGATCAACAGACAGCTCGCCCCAGCCATAGGCACAAAAACGCAACGGGCGTTGGGCGACGATTCGAGGATCGAGCTGGCGCAGGCTGCCGGCGGCGGCATTGCGCGGATTGGCGAAGGTACGCTCACCGCGCCTGGCCAGCGCGCGATTGAGGTGCTCAAAGCCTGAGCGCGTCATATAGACCTCGCCGCGTACCTCGAGGACCTCCGGCCAATCGGTCCCCAACAAGCGCAGGAGGACACTAGGGATGGTGCGCGCATTGTGGGTCACATCCTCGCCCAAGGTCCCATCGCCGCGAGTGGCGGCCAAGGTAAGTGTCCCTCGTTCGTACCGCAGGCTCACTGCCAAGCCGTCGAGCTTGGGCTCAGCGGTATAGGGCACCGGCCCAAGCTCGGGGAAAGCGGCGCGGATGCGGCGATCGAACTCGGCAAGCGCCAGGTCATCCATGGCGTTGTCGAGCGAAAGCATCGGCACGCTGTGGCGCACCGTCGCAAGCTCAGGACGCGGCTCACCTCCGACCCGCTGGGTCGGCGAGTCTGCAGTCACCAAATCGGGATAGGCCGATTCCAGGGCCTTGAGCTCAGCGATCAGCTGGTCATACTCAGCGTCCGTGACCTCCGGATCGTCAAGGACATAATAGCGATGATCGTGATAACGGATCTCGGCGCGCAATGCCTCGATCCGCTGGAGGGCCTCGTCGCGGGTCACCGCGGTTTCACCCGCAGCCAGCGTTCCCCATGCGCCAGGACCGCCTGACGCAGCTCTTCCTCCTTATTGACCGTCAGCGGTTTGCGGTTTTCATCCAGGACATCGCCATTGAGGGTCATGGCCAGCTTGCGGGCGGTGGCGACCATCTCCTCGAAGATCGTCAGATCTTCGGGATCGCCCTCGAGTTGGGCAAAGAGCACCAGCCCCGGGGTCGAGAAGGATTCCATGTCATCGAGGGGAAAGGTGCCCGGCTTGACCATGTTGGCCATGCTGAAATAGACGCGGGTCTCGTCATCGAATTCATCGAAGCAGTGGAAGATGTCCATCTCGCCCGGATACAGCCCGCAGCTTGCGGCGATATCCAGGATCTCAGGGCCACGAAAGGGATAACGGCGCGCGCTGATGCTCAGTTGGATGAGGAGCGGCTCCGTGACCCTGGGCTCGCGGCGCAGCTTACTCGGTTTGGGCCTGGCCGCCGATGCCGTTGTCTCCATCGGCGCGACCTCGGGGGATGCGCCCGGGCGCTGGCGGTTAGCCGGCTGCGGCTGGGCAGGTGCAGGCTGGGATGTTTCATCAGTCTCAGGCGCACGTCCAATACGGGGTTCGCGGCGGGGGGGGGATAGATGGTCGGCGAAGGTCTCGCCGTCGAACAGGACATTATCGTCCGCATCGTCATCATCGAAGGCCCCTAGTTGACGCTCGCGATGACGCTCCCAGAGATAGAGGGCGAGGATCAAGATGACGCCGACAGCAATCAGGATCAGGCGGATAGTAGTGGCATCCATTCGGAATGCTGTATCGCTTTAGGGTTGATCATCAGGGCGTCAAGTATATACCCAATATCCGGCGAGTTTGCGCTGGGCAGCCGACCTTCAGCCGGATTGTCCAGCCAGACGCAGTGCCTCCTCAACATCGACGCTGACCAGACGCGATACCCCAGGTTCATGCATGGTCACCCCGATCAAATGCTGGGCGATCTCCATCGTCTGTTTGTTGTGGCTGACCAAAATCAATTGGACGCGATCCGACATGCTGCGCACCAGCTCACAAAACCGTCCGACATTGACATCATCCAAGGGGGCATCGACCTCATCGAGCATACAGAAGGGCGCTGGATTGAGTTCAAAGATCGCAAAGACCAGGGCCACTGCCGTCAGCGCTTTTTCACCGCCCGATAATAGATGGATGCTGGTATTGCGCTTGCCGGGCGGGCGCGCCATGACCATCATGCCGGTTTCGAGCAGATTGGCATCCGCCAGCTCCAAGGTTGCTTGACCGCCGCCAAAGAGCCGGGGAAAGAGGGATTGAAAAGACTGATTGACCCGCTCGAAGGTCTCTTTGAAGCGTTGCCGCGTTTCACGATCAATGGCGCGGATCGCCTGTTCGAGGGTGTGGAGTGCGCGGACGATGTCTTCGTATTGGGTATCCAGATACGCCTTGCGCGCCGCCTGTTCTTTGAACTCATCGACCGCAGCGAGATTAACCGGGCCTAAGCGTTGGAGCCGCCCCCGCACCTTGCTCAGCCGCTCGTTGATCTCTGTCTCGGTCACCTGGCGATCGAGCGTTTGCAAGATCTTCTGAGGATGAGCATCGGCGGC
The DNA here is from genome assembly GCF_011290485.1 of Caldichromatium japonicum. GTDB lineage: Bacteria > Pseudomonadota > Gammaproteobacteria > Chromatiales > Chromatiaceae > Thermochromatium > Thermochromatium japonicum. The sequence goes on from NZ_CP048029.1 coordinate 1,706,477, forward strand.
AGCCAATTGTTCTTCGAGGGCATGCTGGCGTACCAGGCGTTCTTGATGTTCCAGGCGCAGCGCCTCCAAGGCGCGTTGGCTGGACTGCATCTGTTGTTCGAGCTGTTGACGCAGACCTTCGTGCCTTCGGACCTCGGCCTCGAGTCGGTCCCGCTCTTGATGGGCTGCGATCAGCATCTGTTCAATCTCGTGCCTGCGCGCCCGCTGGGTCTCGAGATGTGCGCGTTGTTCAGCAAGCGGCGACTCGCCGGCATCCAAGTCAGCGCGTAGCTCAGCGCAGCGTATCATGAATTGTGCCTGACGGCCGATCAATTGTGCCTGACTCTCTTGGAGCGATGCCTGGGCCGCGCGCTTGGACTCGATGCGAATCCGCAATGCCTGGACCTGATCGCGCTGGGTGCGTTCAACCGCCCGCCCCTCAGCTAGCCGCATCCTGAGCCGGGCGCGCTGTTCCTCCAGCGACCCAAGCTGTTCACGCACACGTTCAACTTGGTGTAAACGATCAGCAAGCCGCGTGCGCGCCTCGGCCAACGCGCTCTGGGTGCTGGCCATCTGAGCTTCCAGCCTGGCCCGTTCATCCACTAAGGTTTGCCGGCGTTTTGTCTGATGATCGAGGTGCATTTGCACGGCGCGTAGTTCGGCCTGAAGCCTCGCCTGCTCGCGTTCGCGGGCAGCGATTGCGGCCTCAAGCGTCCGTCGCCGCTGTTCGCTGTCGGCGCGCGCCGCAAGCTGGGTCTGTTGCGCATGCAATAACCCTGACTCTTGCTCAAGCAGCGTCGCGAGGGCGGATTCGAGCACCGCGATCGCCTCGGCGCGGGCGATCATCCCACCTCTTTCGGCGCGGGCGGGGACGCGAATCCAGCAGCAACCGACCTCGATGCCCTCGGGTGTGACCCAGCGAGCGTTAGCCTCAAGATCGCGGCGGGCTGCCAGGGCAGCGCGCCAATGCTCTACAGTACGGACCGCTCCGATGACCATCCCCGCAGGCCAAGGGGCGCGGACGCAATGGCCAAGCCCATCGCCGGGATAGGGGGTTTCAACCTCCCGGCCCACCCGCTCGCACAGCATGAGACCCGGCGGTAGGTCCTCTGCCCCTTCAAGGACCTCATCGAGATCCTCAACCAGCACGCCCGTGAGGGCTGCGCCCAGGCAGGATTCGACCGCTTCCTCCCAACCTGATTCAACCTCTAGGCTCTCGATCAGGCGTGGCGCTCGATCTAGCCCCCTTGCCTTCAGCCAGGACTGGTCAGGTTGCCCATACTCGGCTAAAGCAGATTCCTGCAGGGCTCGCAGCGAGGCTAGGCGCCCCTTGTGCTCGCGGATCTGGGTGCGGACCTGGTCGAGGCTCTCATCGAGGGCCCTCAGTTCGGCCTCGCATCGTTCCCTGGACGCATGCACAGCGGTGCGTTCGGCGCTCAAGGCAACGACCTCGATCTCCAATGCCGCCGACTGCTTGGAGAGATCCTCGAGTGCATCGCTCAATCCTGAATCGGCTAGCTGTGCCCATTCAGCCTCGATCCGTTTTAAACCGACCCGTGCCTGTTCCAGGGTCTGCTCTAGGGCAGCCAGACGGATGCGTTCGGCATTGGCCTCATCGAGGGGTTTGGCGGCGGCGCGATTGTAAGCCTCCCACTCAGACTCACAGCGCTTGAGGTCTGCCTCCCAGGTCACGAGCGAGGCGAGGGTCTCGACCAATGCGGCCTCGGCGCATTCAAGGGCTGGTCCAGCCTCAGCCAACGCCTGAGCAAGTTCACCCAGACGTTCATTGTCACAGGCAATTTGTTGTTTGGATTGAGCAAGCTCTTGTTCAAGCCGTGCCAGTTCGGCCTCATACCGCCGACGCTCCTCGCCCGCAAAACGGAGCGACTGTTCGGCACGGGCGATCTCGGCCTCGATGCCATAAAGCTGCCCTTGAAGCGCATGGCAGCGCTCAGCTGCGGCGCGATGCTCGGATCGTCGGACACTGATCTCTGCATCCAGTGACTGTATCTCGGACTGGATGGCGGCAAGCGCGGATTCATCCTGGACCAGGCGTCGCTGGAGCTCCTGGCGCTCATGCTCAAGTGCCCGCCAGCGCAGTGCCTTGAGCGCCAGGTCCAAACGCACCTCTTCGGCACGCCACTGGGTATAGCGCGCGGCAAGTTCGGCCTGACGCTCCAGACGTGCAAGCTGTTTGTCCAGCTCCCAGCGCAGGTCATCGAGCCGTTCGAGGTTTTCACGGGTGTGACGGATCCGTTCCTCGGTCTCGCGCCTGCGTTCCTTGTATTTAGAGATCCCTGCCGCCTCTTCTAGAAACAGCCGCAGCTCATCCGGACGCGCCTCGATCAGACGCGCGATCATCCCCTGCTCGATGATGGCATAGGACCGCGGCCCAAGACCCGTGCCCAGAAATAGGTCTTGGATATCGCGGCGCCGACAGCGCGTGCCATTGAGAAAATAGACCGATTGACCATCGCGGCCGACCTGGCGTTTGACGGCGATCTGCTGGAAGGCCGCATATTCGCCACCTGCCCGCCCGTCGCTATTGTCGAAGATGAGTTCGATGCTGGCTAGGCTGACAGGGGGGCGATTGGCGCTGCCATTAAAGATGACATCGGCCATCGATTCGCCGCGCAATAGGCGCGCCGATGATTCACCCATCACCCAGCGCACTGCATCGATGAGATTGGACTTACCGCAGCCATTTGGCCCCACAATGCAGACCAGATTGCTTGGAAAATGTACTACGGTCGGATCGACGAATGATTTAAAACCGGCAAGCTTAATGCGTTCCAGTTTCATATCTCTTAGCTCAACCCGGTCTTGCCCGATGATGCGACCTCCGGCGCAAGGATCGCTTGACAGCAGCAAAAATCCAGTTTTTCCAATCTTTTCATGATAAAAATATTTTGAAACAAAAATTATAAAATAATGAAATAACCAAATATCAAGACAAAGGAGGGTGAAACCATGATGACTGAGCTGCTTCGAATCGGCTGTATCTTCTATGAAGATTTATCGGCGGACCCCAGGATCGAGTCGGCGTTGTTCAGCGACCATTTCCTTACTGAAGACGAGTTTGTCGCCAGATATACCAAAATCATTCAGCAGCGTTACGCAACAGTGATGCGTCTGGATTTAAGTCATAATGAGGCGTCATTCTTCGCGAGTTGCATCTGGCATTATCTCAAGACATTGGACACGGTAAATGGACAAATAATCAAGGTATCACCCTGCTGCCTACAAAAGGTTTTCAGAAAAAATATCGGCCTCTGACACCCTGACGGCCTCAAAGCAGGGCATTACACGCCTTTGGATCACCGCTCGCCAGGGGTCGCCCCAATGCGGATACTATCGCCTGCCCAAGGTAAGGCGCCGTGTTATTCTAAACCTTTCAGCAATCACAAGAGGTCATCGATGCGCCTTAGGATCCTAGCTCCAGTCTTCGCCCTATTGGCAGGCACCTTTGCCCCGCTGTCCCTGGCCTATGACCTGCCAGCAATCAACCTGGGTTTTACCAGCTTTCTCAACGGCGGACCGCCTGCCGGCCCCGGCTGGTATGCCCAGCAGTACATCTAGTTTTATCGCGCAGGTCGGCTCAAGGACGCCGACGGTTCGCGGCTTAGAGAAGGCTGAGCTCGATCTCAACATAAGTCTCACCCAGCTGCTCTATGCCTCGGATCAAGAGGTCCTGGCAGGGGGCAAATGGGATCTGAACCTGATGGTACCTGTTGTGGACTCGATCTCGATCCAGGCGACGACCTGGCCCTTTCGGTCACCAGTGGGAATCTAGGGGACCTTGCTGGTCGGACCCTTCTTGCAATGGGACCCGGTCATGGGTCCAAATGGGCCGCGTTTCATGCAGCGGATCGAGTTACAGATACTCCTGCCGACCGGCGCCTATAACCCTGATCGTGCCATCAATCCAGGGAGCAATGTCTTTTCATTCAACCCCTATTGGGCAGCAACCCTATTCCTCAGCCCACAATGGACGCTCTCCTGGCACCTACATTCTTGATAAGAAACACATGCTTTTGAAATTGAGTGAGCTGTCCTGATGTCGTGGGCATGGAAAGACGAGACATGAGATTGCTGTCGTTTGCGGCGCGCGAAGAGCGGCGGCGTAGCTGGACGTATGAAGCGATAGGCGCGCAGAGGGGATTGTTGGGCGCAGGGGTGTTCGACATCTGCAAAGGCTATGGGCGCGAAGGGGCCTAAGGACAAGGGGGGTGGGTGCAAGGTGGGTGAGAAGCGGGCGCTGTTGGCGATCAAGACGCCCGAGATTCGCGTCACGCACCGTCGCGAAGGCCTGTCGGTGATCTCGACGCTGACCAACCGCGGCAAGGTGCCTTGGAAGGCGTTCGCGGGGGCGATGAACGCCGACATCCTGATCGACTTCATGAAGCGGCTGGTCAAGGACGCCAGGGGCAAGAAGATCTTCCTCATCCTCGACAACCTGCGCGTGCATCACACCAAGCCGGTCAAGGCCTGGCTGGCTGCATGCGCCAATCAAATCGAGGCCTCCTCCCTCCCCCCCTACAGCCCAGCACTGAACCCCAACGAGATGCTCAAGGCCACCATCACCGCGCAGGCGCCCTCCCGCGCCAAGGGCGATCTGAAGAAGGCGACCGTCAGCCACCTGCGCCGCCTTCTCAATTCCCCCCAAACGCATCATGCGCTACTTCCAGCATCCCAAGCTCCATGATGCCGCGTAATACAAGTTCATTGGTTTCGGATCAATATCTCTGAAATGCCGAAAATCATGACCCCTATCGCGGCCTCAACGCCGACGACAGTCAAGCAGGTCAAGCAATTCACCTGAACCTGGCGAGCGCCTATGAGGTCATCCCCAACCGCCTGCGGTTGGGGAGCAACGGCTATTATCTCAAACAGATCAGCGACAGCCGGGTCGATAGCAGGTCGATCGCAGACAGTAAGGAGCAGGTCTTGGGTTTAGGCCCAGGGTTGGTCTATCACCTGTCCAAACACGACCATCTCTTCGCCAACCTCTATTGGGAGACCCTGGCCGAAAACCGGCCCGAAGGGACGCGCTTCAATCTGCGCTATGTCCATCATTTCCAGTGAGCGGGGATTGCGGGGCCGGCAATAACAGGCCCAGCGCCCCGAGCACCAGGGTGCTCCCTAGCAGAAAGAGATGCAGGTGGACCGCGGCGGCGAGCGCCAGGCGCGGCTCGATCCCAAGCGGCACGAGCGCCGCCACTGCAGCGAGTTCATAGCTCCCCGTCCCCGCGATCCCATGCACCGGTAGGACGCTGGACAGCTCGGCGCCCATGACCCCCACGAGCAGCCGCCAGGTCTCGATCGGCAGAAAGAAGCGAAGCAGGCTGGTAAAGGCGATAAACTTGAGTCCCCAGATCAGTGCCGTCCAGACATACAAGCGCAGGATCGACCAGGGGTTTCGGGGGGTCGATTGCAGGAACTGTCGGATCGGTCCACGCAACCTGCCCGATCCGACCAAGACTGCTGACTCGCCGAGTTTAGAGATCGGGATCAAGACGCCCAAGCCGCCAAGCCACAAGCCCCCCCCAACCCACCAGATCCAAGAAGAATGGCTGAGCTCCAGGATCAGGAACCCAAGCAAGACCAAAAAATGCAGATCCAAGACTCGCAGCCATAGGAGCGATGCCGCGGCAACGACAAGGCCGTACCCGAAATAGCGGCGCATCAGCCAGGGAAAGACCAGCTCCCCTAAACGCATTGGCAAGAGATTATTGGCGGCGTTGTGGAGCAGGGTCAGGCGCAGTACCGGAGTAAAGCGGTCTCTGAGCCCAAAATAATCCCTCACCCGCACCGCCCGCAGCCCATAGCTTGCAGCGGTTAGAACAAACAACCAGAGCAAAAGCCCAGCCGAAAGCTCGCGCCAGGGGGCAAGCAGTTGCCGCCAACCGACCGCCTGCTCGACAATGAGCACCAAGACAACGAACAACAGGCCACCGATTAGCCAGTTGGACCAGCGGCCTAAAGCCGCCGGCACTCCTCTAAGCGCCTTGCCGGATGCAAATCGAGGCAATCGTTGATCGGTTTCCACGATTGACAAAAGGATGGTCTATCTCAAAAAAATCCAGCTGACGACCTTGCTCGATCAAACTTTATTCATAGCAATAGGCAGGCGAATTGATCCAGCCCGGGTCTGAACCTGGCGCTGTTCGACCCCTGCGATGCCGACTAGACCTGAGTCATGCGCGCCGAAGAAACCTCAATCAAGGCCGTGATCCTCGCCGGTGGATTTGGGACCCGAATCGCCGAGGAGTCGCATCTAAAGCCCAAGCCCATGATCGAGATCGGCGGGATGCCGATCCTGTGGCATATCATGAAGCTTTATGCCCATCATAATGTCACCGACTTTATCATCTGCTGCGGTTATAAGGGTTATGTGATCAAGGAATATTTCGCCAATTATTTCTTGCACATGTCCGACGTGACCATCGATCTGGCCCAGAATCGGATCGAGGTACATCAGCATCATGCCGAGCCCTGGCGGGTGACGCTGGTCGATACGGGACTGTATTCGCAGACGGGAGGCCGTTTGAAGCGGGTTGCTCCCTATCTCGCCGATCAGGAGCTTTTTTGCTTTACCTACGGCGATGGCTTGAGCGATCTGGATATCAGCGCGCTGATTGCCTTTCATCGGTCCCACGGGCAGTTGGCGACCATCACCGCCGTTCCGGCACCAGGCCGCTATGGTGCCCTCGATCGCGAGGGGGCCGTGGTGACCGGTTTTCGCGAGAAGCCCTTGGGCGGCGAGGGTCTGATCAATGGCGGCTTTTTCGTGCTCTCGCCGCGTTGCCTCGACCTGATCGAGGGCGATCAGACGAGCTGGGAGGCCGAGATCCTGCCCCAACTCAGCGCTCAACGTCAATTGATGGCTTTTGAGCATCAGGGTTTCTGGCAGGCGATGGATACCTTGCGCGACAAGAATCATCTGGAGGCCCTATGGAACTCGGGCCAGGCGCCCTGGAAGCTCTGGTTGTGAATCCGGAGTTTTGGTCTGGCCGGCGCGTCCTGGTTACCGGGCATACGGGCTTTAAGGGCAGCTGGCTGACGCTCTGGCTGCATGAGCTGGGCGCTATGGTCAGCGGCTATGCCCTGAAGCCGCCGACCGAGCCCAATCTATTCACCGTCGCGCGCCTTGAATCCTGTCTGATCCAGCATTGCATTGGCGATGTGCGCGATCTGGCGGCGCTCACTCAGGCCATGCACTCTGCCCAGCCCGAGGTGGTCTTTCATCTCGCCGCCCAGCCCCTGGTTCGTTTGGCCTATCGCGATCCAGTTGCAACCTATGCCGTCAATGTCCTGGGCACAGTGCATCTCCTCGAGGCAGTGCGCTGCTGTCCGAGCGTGCGGGCCGTGGTGGTGGTGACCTCCGATAAATGCTATGAGGATCGTCGTTGGGCATGGCCCTATCGGGAGAACGACCGGCTCGGCGGTCATGAACCCTATGCGGGCAGCAAGGCGGCGGCTGAGCTCGTTGTCCACACCTATCGCCATGCCTTTCTCTCCCCCTCTAGGGTCGCGGTGGCCAGCGTGCGCGCGGGTAATGTCATCGGCGGCGGCGACTGGGCGGAGGATCGTCTGCTACCGGATATCCTGCGCGCGAGCGCTGCCGGGGTTGCTGTGCGCCTGCGCTCGCCCCAGGCGATACGCCCCTGGCAGCATGTCCTCGAGCCCCTAGCCGGTTATCTCCTCTTAGCCGAACGTCTGTATCGAGATGAAGGCAATTGGGCCAGTGCCTGGAACTTTGGGCCAGACCCCATCGATCACTGGCCCGTCGAAAGGGTGACATCCTGGTTATGCGAGCGCCTGGGGTGTACATGGGAAAGCGACGCGGACCCCCATCCGCGCGAGACCCATCTGCTCAGTCTCGATAGCAGCCAGGCGCGGCTGCATCTGGGCTGGGCCCCACACTGGTCCCTGGAGAAAGCCCTGGAACAGACCCTTGCCTGGTATCAGGCCTGGCGCAGAGGGGCCGATATGCAGGCACTCAGCCGGCAACAGATCCGTGACTATCAGGCATCCCAGACCCCGCTCTCGCAAACCAGGGCAAGCCGGATGGCCAACCCAAGCGAGACATCATGAACAAGATCGCGCCTGCCTGCCCATCGCGGGCGATCCTGTTGGTGGATAACGGCTCAAGCCGCCCCGAATCCACCCTGAGCCTACGCCGGATCGCCAGCCAGCTGGCGGTACGGATCGGCCAACCGGTGCAGCCCGTTTCGCTGCTGCATGCCGAGTGCATCCCCGCCGCCCAGCTCGGCGGTCAGCCCGCCGAGATCCTTGAAGCTGCCTTGCACCGTCTGCTGTACGATGGGGTACGGGAACTCATCATCCTCCCGCTCTTCTTCGGGCGTAGCGCTGCCCTGACCCAATTCATCCCCGAGATGGTCAGCCGCCTAGTCGCCCAGCGAGGTCCAGTCGAGCTGACCATCGCCCCTGAGCTCTGTCCCTTGCCTCCAGGCGAGCCCCTGCTGGTTGAGATCCTAGCCGACCAGGTCGGGGCAACGATGCAAGCGGCGGGGATCATCCCCCAGCGGGTGGTGCTGGTCGATCATGGCTCGCCGCTTCCCCAAGTGACAGCGGTACGCCACTGGCTTGCTGGAAGATTGCGCCTGCGCTTCTCTGCGCAGACCGAGCTCATCGAGGCCGTGATGGAGCGCCGCCCCGGGCCGGAATATGACTTTAATGGCCCCTTGCTCGAGGAGATACTCGAGAGGCTCGCCGCGCAGGACGCCCAAATACCGATCGTCCTGGCGATGCTCTTTATCTCTCCAGGGCGCCATGCCGGACCCCATGGAGACATCGCCCAGATCTGTGCCCGGATCAAGGCGCGTCATCCCAGCTTGCCCATTCTGATCTCGCCTTTGGTCGGTGAGCACCCGACCCTGATCGAGATCCTCGCCCAACGCTTTGCCGCGCTCTAGGCGCTGGCGGCTAGGATAAGATCCCGCACCTCAAGAGCGACCTCAAGCGCCCTCAGTCCTGCCTCGCCATCGACGACTGGCTGCCCACCGGTACGCACTACTCGCACAAAATCGGCAAGCTCGAGATCCAAGGGTTTGACGGGTTCGATCTGCAGGCGCTGGCGCAGGATCTCTGGACGACTGCCGCCGGTTACGGGATGCAATTCAGCAACATCCAAGGTCTGTTTAATGAAGTCGAGCGATAGATAGCCGCAGGGTTGGAAGACGCGAAAGCGCCTTGTAGTCTGATCCGAGACCCGGCTTGCCACCAGGTTGGCCACCGCACCATTGGCAAACTCGATCCGCGCATTGGCGATATCGATGTGCTCGGTCAACACCGCTGCACCAATGGCCGAGATGCGATGGATGGGGGTCCCAACCAGGCTCAGGATGATATCGAGGTCATGGATCATCAGGTCTGAGACCACATCCACATCGGTCGCGCGCTCAGAGAAGCTGCCCATGCGCTGGGCCTCGATATAGCGCGGGGTGGTGATCCGTTGGGCGAGAGCCATGACCCCGGCATTGAAGCGCTCGACATGACCGATTTGCAGGATCGCCCCGTGTTTACGCGCCAGGGCGACGATCATCTCGCCCTCGGTGCGGGTCGCAGCGATGGGCTTTTCAAGCAAAACAGCCACACCCTGCTCCAAGAAAGGCCGGGCAACCGAGAGATGCGCGGTCGTAGGAACGACCACGCTGACGGCATCGACCCGATCGATGAGCACCCCCGGGTCGCCATACACTGGACAACCCACCTCGGCGGCAACTGCAGCAGCGCGCCCGGCATCGGTATCGACGATGCCGACGAGCTCGACCTCAGGCAGACGCGAATAGATCAGGGCATGGAAACGGCCCAGATAACCGACGCCGATGACCGCTACGCGCAATCGCTCGACCTGGAGAGATGCCGCCACCGGCATGGGCCTTCGCTTTTCAGCTGCCGACGCCGGCGGCTGTAGTGAGGCTTGGTTGGACCGCCATCTCGCCCCGATCGGCGGGGACGAGGAAGAGGAGCTGATAACTGATGGTTGCAGTCAATCCCAGAAACACAAAGACCATCAACAACATCAGTGGATCGGGCCTCCGGCGAAGCCGCTTCCGATACATCATCCCGCCGACCTCTAAAACCAATCAGACTCTGTCTATATTCTACCGCGAACCCCGCCCCCGACAAGGCGACACGCCTTGGCCTATCAGGGCAATCGCAGGAATGTTGAGATTGTAGAGATCTTAAGATCGTTGTTCACGCGCAAGGTATGACTAGTGGCTATTCACTGGGGGGCACCTCGAATAACCCACTATTTTGATGGGACCCGGTCAAAGCGCGATGCCACTGACTGAATCCGGCTCAACTTCCTCAACAAATCGCTGCTTTTTCAAGCAGCGTTGCCCGGTTTTTACCCCGAAGTGGGCGGTGGCCATTCGGCCCATGTTGGGCGTTATGCGGGCACGATGCCCACTCGCTGGAAGAACGCCAGTCGCTTCAGATTGTAGCAGGCCGCCATCATCGTCATCGCAAAGTTGGCACGCGCTTGACCAATGGTGCGGATCAGTTTGCCGCCCATCTGCGCAATGGCCGCAAACACATGTTCAACACAGGCTCGTGTCTTCGCAATGCCATGGTTGCGCCGCTGCTGCGCTTCAGACAGCGGCTTGTTCCGATAGCCGTTCGCTTTCAGCCAGGCTTCTCGTTCCTCGCACGGATAGCCTCGGTCGGCAAAGACCTCCCGGCTGGTGTTGGCCGGGTCCATGACCGCCTCAAAGTGCTGGCTGTCGTGGGTGCTGGTGGTGTCGGTGACGATCTTGCGGATGAATTTGTACCTCTTGTCGACGTTCACCGTGAGCTTGTAGCCATAGTGGCTCTTGCCATGCTTCTGGCGCCGCTTGACCGGCTTCCAATCCGCGGGCATGGCGTCTTCGTTCAGCGGTTCCTTGGCGTCCTTGGTGAAGTGCTGCCGGGGCGCGGGGACCCGCGTGGCGTCGATGATCTGCCCACCCCGGGCGATGAAACCCTTCTTGAGCAGTTGCGCGCTGAGGCCATCGAAGATGGCTTTGGCGCCGGCTTCGCCGATCCGGTTCTCAAACACCCACACAGTCGTCCGGTCAGGAATGTTGGCGGCTTGGGCCAGACCACAGAAGCGCTTGTAGCTCATGCGGTCCAGCAATTGATACTCCATCTGCTCGTCAGACAGGTTGTACAGCCGCTTCAAGACCAGAATGCGCACCATGGTTTCAGCGGGGAACGGTGGCCGGCCACCTTGCAGACTCACCGAGCGCGGGGCCATGCGGTCAACTTCCAACGCCAAGGCTTCCAAGTCGATGGCGCCTTCTATCTCAACCAATGGATCGCCCAACTTGTCGATCTTCTCCCGCTGTTGGCAGTCTGCAAACAGGTCCGTCTTGATGGCGGGGCGCTTCTTCATGGCGGTCAGGTCGGCTGGAATTCAGGTGACGGCAAGTTTATTCCGGCAAAGGGCTGATCAAGGTTTTTCGAGGTGCCCTGGGGAATGAGCGTAAGGACGACATCCAGGCCTGCCGCCTGATCGCTTTGACCTCCGACGATGACCGCGCTGAGCCCCTTGGGCTCGGGTGATGCATACGATTGCCCTGCTTAGGCCAGCATCGTTCAACGCGCCTCCATCCTATTCGCGTTATCATGATCGATATCCATCCAAACATCCTCCGAGAGATGGCGCATGAGCGACTATCTCATCAGTGTTTCGGCACAGAGCCAATATCAACCCGACCAATCCGCGCCTGAAGAACAGCGTTATGTCTTTGCCTATACGATCACGATCGAGAATCGCGGCACCAAGGCGGCGCGGCTGATCGACCGGCATTGGATCATCACCGATGCCAACGGTCAGGTGCAGGAGGTCCACAGTCAAGGGGTGGTCGGCAAACAGCCCTATCTCCAACCCGGCGAATCATTCAGATATGCCAGCGGGGCGATCTTGGCAACGCCATTCGGCAGTATACATGGCTATTACGGAATGCTCGGGGATGATGGCACCCGTTTTGAAGCCATGATCTCAGCCTTTTCCCTGACTTCTAGACCGCTGCATTGAACCGTCTATGGCCATCTATGCCATCGGCGACGTCCAGGGGTGCGATGCCGAGCTTTGTCGTCTGCTTGAGCACATTGCCTTCGATCCGACACAGGATCGTCTGTGGTTTACGGGCGATCTGGTGAATCGCGGCCCGGACTCATTGGCGGTATTGCGGCGAGTGCGCGCCTTGGGCGACAGGGCCGTGGTGGTGCTCGGCAATCATGACCTGCATCTGTTGGCCGTGGCTGCCGGCAATCTCAAACATGCCGACTCCAGTCTCCAGCCGATCCTGCGCGCGCCGGATTGCGACGACCTACTCGCCTGGCTGCGTCACCGCCCCCTACTCCATCACGATCCAGATCGCAATATAACCCTGGTCCATGCGGGACTGCCGCCGCAGTGGGACCTGGCCCAGGCCCAAGCATGCGCCCAAGAGCTAGAGGCGGTCTTACACAGCGACGGCTATCCCGATTTTTTGCGCGCCATGTATAGCAATGAACCAGCGCGCTGGTCGCCAGGATTAAAGGGTCTCGATCGGTTGCGCTTCATCGCCAATAGCTTGACCCGATTGCGTTTTTGTACGGCGGACGGGGGTTTGGCGCTCAAGGAAAAAGGACCCCTCGGTAGCCAGCCGCCTGGCGTTCTGCCCTGGTTTGCCGTTCCAGGCCGACGCAGCCAGGCCCTGCGCATCGTCTTCGGACACTGGTCGACGCTCGGCTATTGGAGCGGGGCGAACGTCTGGGCCATCGATAGCGGCTGTGTCTGGGGCGGAGCGCTCACGGCGCTTCGCCTTGACTGTTGGCCACCCTGCCCGCTCCACATCCAGTGCCCAGGCTATGCCCGCCCCGGCGCAGACTGACGCCTACAGGGGGGGATGAGGCTGCCCCGCATCGATCCGCACTAGCTCTACAAAGGTCATGGCGTAACGGTTATAGGCATCAGCAGGGTGTTCTGAGCGTCTAACCTCGCGCCATTGCGCTGGGTCCCAGGGCGGAAAATAGACATCGCCTTCGACTCGCGTATGGACAAGCGTGAGATACAGCGCCTGGGCTAAGGGTAGGGTTTGAGCATAGATCATCGCCCCGCCGATGACCATGAGCTCAGGTGCAGCGGTAGCGGCGATCGCCTCGGCGATCGAGCCAAAGACCTCAGCGCCTGGGACGCGATAACTCGGATCGCGCGAGATGATCAGATGGCGGCGGCACGGCAATAGACCCGGCAGGGATTCCCAGGTGCGCCGCCCCATCAGGATAGGTTTGTCGAGGGTTAGCGATCTGAAATGAGCCAAATCCGCGGGCAGATGCCAAGGCAAGGTATTGGCGCGTCCGATTGCTCCCGCTTCGTCTAGCGCAGCGATCAAGGCGATGCGGGGCATGGATGGCGACATGGGTGCGCCTCAACAGGCTGAGACCAGGGCACCCGCCCGTGTCCCTGGCAGCGATGCTGGTGCCGACCAGAGGCGTTCGAGGTTGTAGAAATCGCGCACCTTGGGGAGCATGACATGGACGACCACGCCATTGAGATCGACCAGGGCCCATTCGCCTTCTGCCAGCCCCTCGGTGCCAAGCGGTGGCTCACCGGCGTCTTTGGCCCGAAAGGCGATGGTCTCGGCGATGGCCTTGACATGGCGATCGGAGGTGCCCGAGGCGATGATCATATAATCGGTGACGACGGTCTTGCCGCGCACGTCGATGACCTGCACATCGCGCGCCTTCATCGTATCCAGGGCCTCTAAAACAAGTTCTCTCAATTGTTCCAGTTGCATATCTCTCTCGTTAGGATGATCTGGCACCTTCATGGAAGGTAGAGCCGTTCATTGTTGATATAACCAAGTACGGTATCAGGCAGCAGGTAGCGCGGGCTTAAACCTGCGGCGATCAGGGCGCGGATCTGGGTGGATGAGATCGCAAGGGGGGTCATGGCGTACAACAGGATCGATCCACTAGGATGCAGCGCCAATTCTCGTGAATCTTGACAAGCCCGCTCGCGATATAGATCCGCTAAGGCGGTATCGGTCAACGGCGGGTATCCCGGACGATGCATGACCACGAGGTGGGCAAGCCGAAGGATCTCGAGCGGGCGGTACCAACTCAAAAACCCCGCATAGGCATCAGACCCGAGCAGCAGGCAGAGGGGGCGGGATCCGCCTATCTCAGCCCGCAATGAAGCCAGGGTGTCATAGGTATAGGATGGACCTGAACGTTTGAATTCGCGCAGGTCGAGTATAAAGCGCGGCTCGCCGGCCAATGCAGCCTCCAACATAGCCGCCCGTTGCCTGGGAGAGGCAACGGGCGGCGGACGATGGACTGCTGTCTTGAGCGGGATAAACCGGATCTGATCGAGCCGCAATTGCTCAAGACATTCGAGCGCGGCCCTGAGATGCCCATGATGGATGGGATCGAAGGTGCCGCCAAAGATGCCGATCATCGGTTTGCATCAGGGCCCGCTAGGCGGGCGTCTGAGGCTATACCCATTCACCGATGCGATTTCATCAAGAGCTTAAAGATCTTGAAGTTGATGATCCAGAACCGGATGAATTGCCAGACCAGGAATTGACGCATGAAGCGTGTCGAAGCGGTTGGGATCGGCGGATAATAGGCCTGCTGATAGGGTTCTCGATTCTTAACCATGATCGTTGTCATTCCTGATTGCATCTGATCTCACAAGCCGCGCTGTCTCAATCGGGGAGAATCGACCAACCTGGCTGCAGCTTGGCCTGATAGATAAAGACATGATGCAAAAGATATTTCATCCAGTGTCCAGCCAGTCCGATCTCGCCAAAGGTTAGATCCATGTCCCGCCCATATTCGGGATAGGTCTCATAGTCGGGCACGACAGGAAAGACCGTTATGGTCGCGGCACTACCCTTGAACATATCCATACCGGTCGAGGCCACGCAGGCGGCACCCATCTCGGCCATGGAGGCCGTATGTTTCAATTCCCGCGCACCGTTGAGTAGATCGCGGATGTTTTTTGCCACCGCCTTACCGATGGTCGCCGAGGGCATCCCCGTGCGCGGCGGGGTCGGGCTGATCTGGGTGCCATTCGGACTCTTCATCACCTTACTGATCGGGTGCGGCGGGGCGAAGGCAATGCCGATGGCATAGATATTCGGATACAAGGGGTTATGATAGGTCCGCGGCCAATCGGCCTTGTCCCATTCCTCATACGGTTTGGGAGTGTAATCGGCATCGACCTTCATAAAGCCATTGGGCGCAAAGAGTTTGTCGGTGATGTCGGTGCCGGCTTTATCATAAGCCTTGAGGCCCACACCGGCAAAGGGCGGGATCAGCATCGAAAAATCAAACTCAAGCTCATGGAAACTGCCGTCGAGCAGTTCGTAATGGATCTTGCCCGGTTCGACCTTGGTCACTGCCGCTCGGGTAATCCAATCGATACCACGTTCGGCCATCAATGACTCGGCAAAGGTCTTGCCATTGATCACATAGCCATTGCGGGTGATATGCACCCCGCCCATGCCGAAATCGCCGAGCTCGTACTCATTGCTGATCCAAATCAGACGCCCGCGCTCACGCACCCCAGCCTTACGCAAGGCGTGATCGACGTTATAGATATATTCGAACGCCGCTCCCTGGCAAGTGCACATACCATGCCCGGTACCGATGACGAAGGTCTTGGTGGCACCCTGTTTCATCGCCTGGATGCAGTCTTGCAGGTGGGCATTGGCCTGAAGGGCATGCTCGACCGTGCAGACCGAATGCGTATGACCTTTCTCCGGGCCTAGACCAGGGGTGGCATCGAAATTGAGCTTGGGGCCGGTGGCATTGATCAGAAAGTCATATTCGATCTCGGCCCGTTCGCCTTCGCGTCTAGGGAGGGTATATTCGATGGTCACAAAGGGTTTTTCATGACCTTCACCGCCTTCGGGATGGATCGAAAGCGCCCGCGCCTGATAGAAACTGACATTGGCCTTTTGATAGATCGGCGCAAGCTCAAAGTTCACCTCTGATTCACCCATTTGACCGACTCCCACCCAGATATTGGAAGGTATCCAATTCCATTTGGCTTTGGGCGAGACTACGACGACCTCATGTTTTTTACCGACCCATTTACCCAGATAACGGGCGGCTGTATGACCTGAGATACCTGCACCTAAGATCACGATACGTGCCATATTGAAGACTCCTCAATCTATTTGGTGATAATCGCCTCGGCCTGGGGTCCGTGCAGCCAGTATTATTCCGAGGATTTTCGCTTGATATTGGGCAAATAAGCAGATCCTGTGGGCTTATACCCGGACGTCGCCATTGCCCAAGACGATGAACTTCTGCGAGGTCAGGCCCTCGAGGCCCACCGGCCCGCGGGCATGCAACTTATCGGTGCTGATCCCGATCTCGGCACCCAGGCCGTATTCAAAACCATCGGCGAAACGGGTCGAGGCATTGACCATCACCGAGCTCGAATCCACCTCGCGCAAGAAACGGCGGGCACGCCCATAGTCTTCGGTCACGATGGCATCGGTATGGGCCGAACCGTGTCGGGCGATATGCTCGATCGCTGCGTCCAGGCCATCGACCACGCGGATCGAGAGGATGGGCGCTAGATACTCGGTATCCCAATCGGCGTCGGTGGCCGGGATGATCTCAGGCAAGATAGCGCGGGTACGCGGGCAGCCGCGCAACTCTACCCCCTTCTCGCGATAGGCCGCGGCTAGACGCGGCAGGATGGCCTGGGCAACGGCGACATCGACCAGGAGTGTCTCCATGGTGTTACAGGTGCCATAACGCTGGGTCTTGGCATTTAGGGCAATCGCGAATGCCTTTTCGAGATCGGCATATTCATCGATATAGACGTGACAGATCCCATCGAGGTGCTTGAGCACCGGCACCCGCGCCTCGCGACTGATCCGCTCGATCAGACCCTTACCGCCGCGCGGGATGATGAGGTCGATCCATTCAGGCATGGCGACCATGATGCCTACCGCCGCCCGATCCGTGGTGGCGACCGTCTGCACACCGTCTTCGGGGAGCTTGGCGCTCATCAGCCCCGCCTGGATGCAGCGGGCGATGGCCTGATTCGAGGCGAACGACTCAGAGCCGCCGCGCAGGATGACAGCATTGCCCGACTTGATACACAAGGCCGCAGCGTCAGCGGTCACATTGGGACGCGATTCATAGATGATTCCGATCACCCCGAGCGGCACGCGCATGCGCCCGACCTGGATGCCGCTGGGCCGGTAATTGAGATCGGTGATGGCGCCCACCGGATCGGGCAGGGCCGCGACCTGTTGCACCCCTTCGATCATGGCATCGATACGCACCTGGGTGAGCTCGAGGCGGTCCAGCAAGGCAGCATCCAGGCCCTGAGCAGAACCGGCTGCGAGATCGCGCTGATTGGCCTCAATGATAGCGGCACGCTGCTGGTCGAGCCGCCCGGCGATCGCATGTAGGGCATGGTTTTTGGCCGCAGTGCCGGCGCGGGCCAGCTCACGGGCCGCCGCCCGGGCGCGGCGCCCCAGCTCTTGCATATAGGCAGAGATATCCTGGATCGGAGAATCGATCATGTACGCATCAACCCGTCACGGTTACCAGCCATACCGAAAATCATGCCATGAATCAACGCCTCTTTGACAGACCGACAGACCAGGGGCTCCTAGGTCAGCGCGACTCAAACTCCAGGGCAATAGAGTTGATACAATATCTTAAACCCGTGGGCTGGGGGCCATCGGGAAAGACATGACCCAGGTGGGCGCCGTAGGCGCTGCATTGCACCTCAAGGCGATGCATCCCATAACTGAAATCATCCCGTCCCACCAGCGCCTCAGGCGCAATGGGTTCCCAAAAGCTGGGCCAGCCAGTTCCGGAATCGAACTTGGCCGTTGAGGCAAACAGGGGTGCCCCGCAGCAGCCACAGCGGTAGATGCCTTGCCCCTTGAAATCATGGTACTGTCCGCTGAAAGGCGGCTCGGTGCCCCCCTCGCGACAGATGCGATACCGTTGGGGAGATAATTCGGCGCGCCATTGCGCCTCGCTCTTGACAATACGGTGTGTCATGCCGCTTGCCCTCGATCGACCTTGAACCCTAATGATTCTAGGAGGTAGCACCTTGAACCCTAATGATTCTAGGAGGTAGCCGTGGCCACCAAAGCCTGGTTTCTTGAAGGATATATCGGCGATTCCAAGGTCATGCGCCGCATCCGGCTCGATAACTTCCCATTTCGCGTGGGTCGGCAGGAGGGATTTCCGTTCCGCCTCGATATGGGGGGCGTGTCGCGCAATCATGCCGAGTTTATCGAGTCGGGCGACGACGGTCTGATCCTGCGCGACCTCGGCTCGACCAATGGCACCTATGTCAACCGCCAGCGTCTGACCGAACCCGCCGTGGTGCACGAAGGGGACATCATCCATTTCGCCGACCAGGAGTTCCGTCTGATGGCACTCGCCATCCAGACCGCCTCGGATCTCGATCGTACCCAGATCGGCATCGATAACCTGCCTAAGAAGCTGCCGCAAGGCGCACGCGAATTCCAGCAGATGTTGATCAGCGGTGCGGTCGGGGTCGCCTTCCAACCGATCGTTGAGGCCGATGGCCGCATCTTTGCCTTTGAGCTGCTCGGACGCGGCGCCTTTCCTGGGTTGCCGAGCGCCCCCTATCCGCTGTTTCAGATCGCAGAAAGCCTGGAGCTCGAGGTCCCGTTCAGCGACCTGCTGCGCCGGCGGGCGGTTGAGCTTGCCGCTAGCCTCGACCCGACGGGGCGTTTTTTCTTTAACATCCATCCGCGCGAGGTCGAGCAGACGGATCGTTTGCTGGCGAACCTCACCGAGCTGCGCCAGCGCTTTCCCACCCCGCGCCTGGTGCTCGAGATCCACGAGGGTGCGATCACCAAGGGACCGACGATCCACCGCATCCGCGACCATCTCAACCAGTTGGATATAGGTCTGGCCTATGATGACTTCGGGGCTGGCCAGGCACGCCTGCTGGAGCTGACCGAGGTTCCGCCCGACTACGTGAAATTCGATATGGCCCTGATCCAGGGCATCGATCACGCCCCTGAGACCAAACGCCACATGCTCAAGCTGTTGCAAGACCTACTCAACGATCTGGGGGTCCAATCCCTGGCCGAAGGGGTCGAGACCCCAGAGGAGTTCGAGATCCTGCGTGCCCTAGGTATCTCCCTCTTCCAAGGCTATCTCTTTGGCAAACCCAGCAATACCCTTGCCATTAAATAAACCCCCTCGTGATGCTCTGTGTCTCCGACAGAGCGGGACCCGTTGTCCGGCAGGTCCCGCAGGGGATGGATGAGACCCGTACTACTTGAGCTCGTCGGTTTCGAGTTGCTGCATAAGGCTAAAGTTCTTGATAAAAGGACCGGCCATGCGCGGGTCCTTGAGGATCGCTTTGTAATCCCCGGCCTTGAACTTGAGCTTACCGGTAGCAAATGCCGTCCCCATGCCCATCATGCTGATCCCATCCGCAACCCACTTGAGCCAGTCCTTGAGATCGGCGCGCATGTCCCAATTGGGGGCTGGGTCGCTCTCGGACCAGGCGCCGGCGCGTACGCACTGGCCATTCTCGACGACGAAGGTTGCGCGCGGATGTTCCTCATCCTTAAAGCCGTAGCAGATGACCGAGTTGAAGCCGATCTCGGCGAGCTTACCGCTGACCTCGGGCTCATTGTTCCAGGCATCCTTGTATTGTTTCATCCATTCCTCGGAAAACAGTGCAGCCATGATGGTTCCTCCAGGGTGATGTCGCAGAGTGAAGGGGATTGCGCGGTGCCTCATACACCTGCGCAGCGATCGATTTTAACAGATCCCTTACGCCCAGGGTCTAAGGAAACAAAGACATGAATGACAGAACCGCCCGCATACTAGAGGCTGCGGATTCGCCCCTGGTCCCGTGCGTTCAGCATGGCGCAGAGGGGTTACAATAGCCATCTCTCAGTCATCGAGATCCCTGGAAACATGAGTGAAGCGAGCCCCAATGTCGATCCCGCCGAGGTGCGCAAATTCGACGCCCTGGCCATGCGCTGGTGGGACCCAGATAGCGAGTTCAAGACCTTGCATGACATCAACCCGCTGCGTCTGGACTATATCCAACGCGGCGCCGGGGGGCTGACAGGCAAACGGGTGCTCGATGTCGGTTGCGGCGGCGGGATACTCGCCGAGGGACTGGCCCAGCGGGGGGCGCAGGTCGTGGGGATCGACCTCGGCGAGATGCCCCTGCGCATCGCTGAACTCCATCGCCTCGAAAGCGGCGTCGAGGTCGAATACCGGCGCATCGCGGTGGAGGCATTGGCCGCCGAGCAGCCGGCATCCTTCGATGTGGTCACCTGTATGGAACTCCTCGAACACGTCCCCGATCCGGCCTCGGTGATCGCGGCCTGTGCCCGCTTGGTGCGACCAGGCGGCAAAGTATTCCTTTCGACCCTCAATCGCACCTTCAAGGCCTATCTCTTGGCGATCCTGGGGGCCGAGTATCTCCTCGGGATGCTGCCGCGCGGGACCCATGACTATGCGCGTTTCATCCGCCCCGCCGAGCTTGCGGCCTGGGCGCGACAGGCCGGTCTGTTGCTCACCGCTATGACGGGCCTGGTCTATAACCCCCTGACTCGCACCTATCGGCTGGCGGCAGGTCAGCTGGACGTGAACTATCTAGCAACCTGCGTGCGCCCGTGATGATCTATCCGACGGACTCTGGGCCCTTGATCCTCTTCGACCTGGATGGGACCTTTGCCGATACCGCCCCCGACATGGCAGCGGCCTTGAACCTTTTGCGGCAATGGCATGGTCATGGCCCCCTCTCCTTGGCGCGCATTCGCCCCTATGCCTCGCATGGGGCGCCGGGGATGCTCAAGATCGGCTTCGGCGTGACTCCCGAGGACCCGGTCTTTGAACCCCTGCGTCAGGAATATCTGCGGATCTATGAGACCATGCTAGTCGAGGACAGCGCGCCCTTTCCCGGCATGCCCGAGCTAGTGGAGATATTTGAGGCACGTGGCCTGCCCTGGGGGATCGTGACCAACAAATCGAGCGCTCTGGCAAGACCCCTGTTGGAGAAACTCGGTTTTCTGGAACGCACCCATTGCTTGGTCTGCGGTGATACGACGCCGCGCCCCAAGCCACATCCCGATCCGCTGCTCTATGCCTGCGATCTTCTTGGGGTCGCGCCAGGGAACAGTTGGTATGTCGGTGATACCGAACGCGATATCCAGGCGGGTCTAGCCGCAGGGATGCGGACGCTGGCTGCCCTGTTCGGCTATCTCGGACCAGACGAGGATCCGCGCCGCTGGGGGGCGCATGGCTTGATCCGGCACCCACTCGAGGTGCTCGACTGGCTGGCCGAGACATCCCCGAACCCTTAACCATCGGCGAGAGTTTCTCATGTTTAACAGTCTCTCTCCCCAGTCCCTTCAAGACCGCGTCATCCTGGTCACCGGCGCCCTGGAAGGCCTGGGGCGCGCCGTCACCTTGGCCTGTGCCGCTGAGGGTGCGAGCGTGATCCTGTCCTCTTTCCAGGAAAAGGACCTCGAACCGGTCTATGACCAGATCATCGAGCGGGGGTATCCAGAACCGGCGATTCTGCCACTGGATCTCGAGCAGGCGGGGGAGGCCGAATACATCGCTGCCGCCGACCGGATCGGCGAAGCCTTCGGGCGGCTTGATGGCCTGGCCCAGTGTGCGGCCTTCGCCCCTTATCTCAGCCGCATCGATGATTACGATGTCTCCGAATGGGAGCGGGTGCTCAAGATCAACCTCACCGCCCCCTTTACGCTGATCCAGGCCTGCTTGCCGTTGCTGCGTCTGTCCGAGGACGCCGCCATTGTCCTGACCTCGGACCGCGTCGGGCACAAAGGCCTGGCCTACTGGGGTGCCTATGCTGCAGCCAAGTTCGGGACCGAAGGGCTGATGCAGGTCTTGGCCGATGAGTTGCGCGGTTCAAGCCGCATCCGGGTCAATAGCCTCGACCCCGGAATCCTGCGCACTGCCTTGCGCGCCAACCTCTATCCAGGCGAAGACCCCAGCCATCATCCATTACCCGAGACCGTCGCCTGGGCCTATGTCCAGCTCCTGGGGCCAGAGGGTCGGGGCTTCATGGGGCAGGCCCTGCGGATCGAACAAGACCGGCTGGTCCCCTGGACTGCCTGCAGCTGAGCCCGGGACCGGCCAGCGCATGGACCCCAGCAGCCCCATCATCCTCATCGGCGCTGCGGTTGTCTTCGTTAGCATCCTGGCAAGCGCCAGGACCGCGCATCTGGGGGCACCCTGCTCCTGGTCTTTTTGGTGATGGGGATGCTGTTCGGCGCCGAAGGGCCCGGCGGCATCGGCTTCGATGACATCGCGCTCATCCATCTGCTCGGCACCCTGGCGCTTGCCATCATCCTGTTCGACGGTGGGCTGTCAACGGATGAGCGTGACTTTCGGGTCGGTCTCTATCCGGCCATTCTCCTGGCCACCCTCGACGTTTTGATCACCGCTGCGGTCTTGGGTGGATTCATCGCCCTGTGGCTCGGCTGGGGCTGGCGGGAGGCCCTGCTGCTCGGTGCCATCGTCAGTTCGACCGATGCCGCTGCAGTCTTTTCGCTCTTGCGCGCGCACGGCCTTGAACTCAAACAGCGGGTGGGTGCTACCCTGGAGATCGAGTCGGGCAGCAACGACCCCATGGCGATCTTTTTGACTGTCGCCTTGATCGGCCTGCTCCAGGGCATACAGCAAGGGAGCGGTGTGCATCTGATCAAGGAATTTGCGCTATAGATGGGGCTCGGCGGGCCCTTGGGTCTGGCAGGCGGCTGGGGGCTCGCCTGGTTGGTCAATCACCTGCGCATGCCCGCCGGCCTCTATCCGCTCGCTGTTATGGCGGGGGCGCTTTCCATCTTCGGCGCAACGGCTGCGCTCGGCGGCAGCGGCTTTTTGGCCATCTATCTGGCAGGGCTAGTGCTCGGTAACCGCCGTCTGGATGGGCGCCTAAAGATCGCCCGTTTCCACGACGGGTTGGCGCGCCTGGTCCAAATCGGGATGTTCCTGATGCTTGGGCTGTTGGTCACGCCCTCTGCGCTCTGGCCGGTGGCGCATGTCGCCCTGCTCACCGCCCTGGTCTTGATCCTGATCGCCCGCCCGCTGGCAGTATGTCTGTGCCTACTGCCTTTTCGCTTTCCCTGGCGCGAACAGATCTTCATCGGCTGGGTCGGGCTGCACGTCGGGCTGCACGGTGCGGTGCCGATCATTCTGGCCCTCTTTCCCCAATTGGCCGGCCTGCCCCATGCCCAAGCGATCTTCAATATCGTCTTCTTTGTGGTCCTGGTCTCGCTCCTCATCCAGGGCTGACTGTGATCCCCCTGGCACGGCGCCTGGAGTTAGACATCCCGCCGAGCAGCGCGCGCCTGCAACGCACCGAGCTCGACCTGCCGGGTCAGCTGGACCTGGAGCTTGTCGGTTATCGACTGACGGAGGATGCGCCCATCCTGACCCAGAATGCGCAGCGGCCCGATCTGCCCTGTGCGGTGCATCTGGTTGCGGTCTTGCGCCAAGGCCGAATGCTCGAGCGCTGCGCGCCCGAAGAGTGGCAGGCCGGCGATGGGCTCTATCTGCTGGCGCCTGCCCAGATCCTGCCTGAACTGGACCGGCTCAAGCTCAATGGCATAGAGTTGGTTGTGCGCGCCGTTGTCGGCGACCGTATCCTCCAGGTGGGGCTCAAGCTGCCGTCCCCTGCCTTTTAACCGACCAAGGGATCCGCGAAATACCTAAAGGTGCAATGCAGATATCCGCAGTCTTGCAGTTGCTGATCAGAGGAATCTGGAGCCATCCATGATCTGGACACCGGCGTGCACCGGTATAGGGTTTTTCAGAGATCCCCGTCAACTTTCCACCGAGACCATCAAGCCCAGGTGTTTTTTGATCTGTTGAGACAGCCTCTAAACCGTGGGTAATCCATTGAACGATATGCCCCAACCCTCTAGTCCGCCTGTCCCCAGGCTCCTCCCTTGGCTCATCGACCTGCCGGTCGCGGCCATCCTTTGGGTCCTGCTCTATCGCCAGTTGACCGCCATCGCCGACCTCGGGATCGCCCTCTTGGGGCTCAGCCGCACCACCCGCTTGGGCGAGGCGGTGCATTTCTTTACTCTATGATACCCCCAAGGTGCTCTTGCTATTGACCGGCGTGGTCTTCGTCAT
This sequence comes from Caldichromatium japonicum, assembly GCF_011290485.1. Taxonomy (GTDB): domain Bacteria; phylum Pseudomonadota; class Gammaproteobacteria; order Chromatiales; family Chromatiaceae; genus Thermochromatium; species Thermochromatium japonicum. The sequence continues at coordinate 1,730,618 of NZ_CP048029.1, forward strand.
GGGGCTGATCCAGACCTTTTTTGCCCCCGAGCGCACCCGCGCCCTATTGTCGGGACGGCGTCTTAGTCTCGGCAATGTCATGGCAGCAACCCTAGGGATCGTCACCCCCTTTTGCTCCTGCTCGGCGGTGCCTTTATTCATCGGCTTCGTCTCGGCGGGGGTGACCTTTTCGTTCCTGATCGCCGCACCCATGATCAATGAGATCGCGCTCGCCTTGCTGTTGGGGCTTTTCGGCTGGCAGGTCGCCCTGCTCTATCTGAGGCTGGGGCTAGGGGTGGCGATCGGGGCGGGGTTGGTGATCGGCAGGCTCGGGATGGAACGGTATCTCGAAGACTGGGTGCGTGCCATCCATCTTGGCGAGACAGCGGCCCCCTCTCAGGTTATCCTCACCTGGCCGCAACGTCTGGGGATGGGGCTTAAGCACCTGCGCGAGATCCTCGGGCGCGTCTGGCCCTATATCTTCCCAGGGATTGGACTGGGCGCCTTCATCCACGGCTATGTCCCCGAGGACCGGCTGGCGGATATCCTGGGTCAGGAGGTCTGGTGGGTAGCGCCGGTCGCGGTGTTGCTGGGCATCCCGCTTTACACCAACGCCGCGGGGATCATCCCCATCATCGATGGTGCTGATCGGCAAGGGGGCCGCCTTGGGCACGACCCTGGCCTTTATGATGAGCGTGATCGCGCTCTCCGCCCCTGAGCTCTATGATCTTGCGCAAGGTGCTCAAATGGCCGCTGATCTGGACCTTCGTCGGGGTAGTGGCCTTGGGTATCCTGCTGGTCGGCTATGTCTTCAACCTGATCCTTTAAGGAACCTTCCATGAAAGACATCAAAATCCTGGGCAGCGGTTGCCGCAATTGTCAGCTCACCTATCAATTGGTCGAAGAGGTGGCGCGCGCCAAAGGCGTGCCCATCCAGATCGCAAAGGTCGAGTCGCTTGAGGAGATCATGCGCTATGGGGTTATGGCGACCCCCGGGGTGGTGATCGATGGGCAGGTAGTCCATGCCGGCGGCATTCCAGAGCGAAAGGTGGTCGAGGGTTGGTTCGATCGAGGTAGATACCCCCAGTAAAAGGCGCCCTGCCGCAACAAGTCGCATCCAGGTTCCTCCCTAGCCGCGATCCATTGGCAGACATGCATGCCCAGATACATCCCCCCGCAGGTACCCAGGTCTCAGGCAATGCCTTGATCCTGGCAACCCTATTGACCCTTTGTTTTGCCGGCATTGAGGCGCTGGCCGGATGGTTAGCCGGCTCATTGGCGCTTGTCGCCGATGCCGGACATATGCTCAACGACGCAGCAGCCCTGGGGATCGCCGCAGGTGCGGCCTGGCTTGCGCAGCGCGGAGCCTCGAAAGGCTATAGTTATGGCCTGGGTCGTGCCGAATTGATCGCCGCCCTGATCAATAGCACCGCGCTCCTGGTCTTGGTGGCCTGGCTGACCCTCTCGGCCATTGAGCGCCTGCGCCATCCGCTGCCGGTCGTCGGGCTTGCCGTCTCCCTGGTCGCGATGCTTGGGCTTGTGCTCAATGTCTTTATCGCTTGGCGGCTCTTGGGCGAGCATCACAACCTCAACACCCGCGCCGCCCTGCTTCATATCTTGGGTGACCTCTTGGGCTCAGCGGCGGCCCTGGGGTCTGGATTCATCATCCTCTTGACCGGCTGGACCGCGATCGATCCCCTCTTGTCCCTGGCGATCGGCGGTTTGATCCTGATCTCGAGCCTGCGTCTGCTGCGCGAGGCCATGCGCGGGTTGATGGAGGGCGTACCGCTACACCTCGACCTCGATCAGGTCGGGGCGGCGCTCGCGCGTTTGCCTGGTGTCGCCTCGGTGCATGACCTGCATATCTGGTCGGTGCGTTCGGATTTGACCGCGTTGACTGCCCATCTGGTGGTGCATGACCTTGCCGATTGGGATGAGACCCTGACCCAGGCCCATGAGCTGCTGAGGCGCGAGTTTAGTATCCAACATGCCACCCTCCAGCCCGAACCCATCACCCGACGCGTCCGCTGGCAGGTGCGCCGCTCTCCAATCGAGGAGACGCCTAGATGTCATTGAACCCCCGTCTGCTTTGGTTCATCTTGGCTGATACGTCTGCCAGCATCGCGATCCTTAGCCTGGTCCTGGCCCTATTATTGGACCTCGAGCCCTGTCACCTTTGTATCTTCCAGCGCCTGGTCTATCTTTTGCTTGCCTTGCTTGCGGCCCTGACCGCCCTCCTCTGGCGTCCAGGCCGCCGATGGCATTGGCCGCCGGCCCTGTCTTTCCTGGGCTTGGCTGTGCTGGGCGCTGGGGTCGCCGCTTATCAGAGTTGGCTTCAGTGGCAGCCCGCTGCCAGTCTGTCGTGCAGTGGTCAGCTCGGCCCCATCGAGCGCCTGATCGAATGGCTCGGCGAACAGTTCCCCCTGCTCTTTCTCGCCACCGGCGCCTGCGAGGACAGGCAATGGGCGTTTTTGGGGCTGTCGCTGGCCAATTGGTCGTTTGCAGTCTTTGTCGCACTGATCGCCCTGGGGTTATGGGCGCTGCGGATAACCTCTCAGTTACTTAACGCTCGATTACCAGCGGATCGAGACTGCCCCCATCAGCCATGACTTGCTTTATCCAAATGCCTGCCGAATCGCCCGGCAGAGCGCATCTTCTTGGCGCTCGATGTCGGCGGCCAGGGCGAACTGAACACGGGCGCGTTCGAGATTTTGCCCGCGGTGTTCGACCTTGAAATAGCGATCGCCCTCGAGATGATCGGTGAGAAAACGCACCCCGAGCTCAAACGGTAGGGTCCAGATACCATCCCCGATGAGCGCGATCTCGTCGGCGCCAAACTGCCCCCGCATCTCTTCTGCATAACCGTGCAAGATCGCCTCCGCTAGCTCGATGTCGAAACGTACGGCAAGAGTCTCGGCGGTCGCCTCGCCTCGGCGGTTACAGCATGAGCGCAGGCAATCGCCGAGGTCATGATGGATGAGGCCAGGCTGGAGGGTGTCGAGGTCGATCAGGGCGATGGCCTCTTCGCTGTGCACAGAGAACAGGAGATTGTCGAGCTTGGGGTCGCCGTGGGTCAGGTGCGGCCTGATCCGGCCCGATCGTCTGGCCTCGGTGAGCAGGTGAGCGCGCTGGATACGGGCGGCGACGAAAGCGAGCACCTCGGCGATCTCGGGTGGGCGCGGTTCGCCTAACCTATCTGCCGCTGCTTGCAGGCGCGCCAGATACCCAGGGGTATCATGGAATCCAGGGAGCACTATCTCAAAGTGATCAAGCGGCAATTCAGAGGCCCAGCGATGAAAGCGTCCCAACAGCCGCCCGACCGAGCGAGCCTGCTGAGGTGAATCAAGACGCTCGAGGGTCTGGGTGTCGGGGATGAACTCCAAGAGCCGCCAGATAGACCCTTGGGCATCGCGCACATAGGGCAGGCCATCCCGCGCATAGATCAGGGGCGGCAGACGCAGTCCGACCGATTCAGGGGGGATGGGGTGGGCGCCCAGGCGCGCGAGATTAGCCATGATCCGGCTCGGGTCAGGAAAGACCCGATCATTGAGCCGCTGGAGGACATAGCGCCGCTCGCCTGCGGCAAAGACATAGGTATCATTGATCAACCCCCTACCCCAGGGAGCGATCGAGGTGCCTACAGGCTCGATCGCAAACTGGGCGATGAGGTGATGGAGACTGATGGGCATTGTCCTCGCCGAGTCTGTAACTCGCGTAGGTTACGCGTTGCGTACCCTCACCTGCCTAAAAACGCCGTACCAGCCCGACCCCGCGTACCTGCCCGAGCTTGGCTATGAGCTGATCCAGATGGGTGCGATCGCGCACCTCAAGGGTCAGGCGCACCGAGACGGTATCCGTGCTGCGCTCGGAGTGGGATTCAATTCCCCGCAAGGGGACATCGGCATCGGTCAAGACGCCGGTTAGGTCGCGCACGAGCCCCTTGCGGTCGGCGGCAAGGACCAAGAGATCGACCGAATAGCTGGCACCTGCCTTCTGCTCTACCCAGCGCGCCTCGATCAGACGCGCCCGCTCTGCCCCTTGCAGATGATGGATATTGTGACAATCGCGCCGATGGATGCTGACCCCTCGTCCGCGGGTGACAAAACCGATGATCGGCTCGGGCGGCACCGGCTTACAGCATTGCGCAAGATGGGTCATGAGGTCAGCGAGCCCTTCGATCACCACCCCGCTGCCGCTGGAGGGCGGGACGGCGAGGCGGGCACGGGCCTCGGGGAGGGTGATTTCGGGCTCGCTGCGCGGCGGCGGGGCATCGCCCTGGAGCTGACGCACCACCTGGCCGACCTGGAGGTCTCCCCGCCCGATCGCCGCTAATAAGTCATCGCTGCGTTTGAAGTTCAGGCGCGCTGCAAGCTCATCGAGCCTGGGTTTATCGGCGAGATGCAACCGGGCGAGTTCGCGCTCCAGAAGCACCCGCCCCTCGTGGAGATGCTGCTCGAAATCCTGTTGTCTAAACCATTGGCGCACGCGGTTGCGCGCGCGTGCAGTGACGAGATAACCGAGCTGCGGGTTGAGCCAATCGCGGCTGGGCGCAGGGTGCTTTTGAGTCAGGATCTCCACCCGATCGCCACTTTTCAACGGCTGGTTGAGCGGGATCAAGCGGTCATTGACCTTAGCCCCGCGGCAGCGATGCCCGATCTCAGAATGGATGGCGTAGGCAAAATCCAATGGAGTCGCACCCCGTGGCAGCTCAATGACCTTGTATTGGGGGGTGAGGACATAGATATAGCTGGGCTCCAACCCGGAGGGTGCGGGTTCCCGCCCTTCGTTCAGCACCTCTTCTTCGTGGCCCTCGAACCAGCGGCGCATCCACAGGAGGCGCTTCTGAAACTCGGCATCCGTCCCGCGCGATTCTTTATAGGCCCAATGGGCGGCAACCCCGTATTCGGCATGGCGGTGCATCTCGTGGGTGCGGATCTGGACCTCGAGCACCTTGCCCTCTGGTCCGATGACCGCTGTGTGCAGCGACTGATAGAGGTTACCCTTGGGGGTCATGATGTAGTCGTCGAACTCCTCTAGGATATGAGGCCAGAGCCCATGCACCACCCCGAGCGCGGCATAGCAATCGGCGATGGTCTCCACCAGGACGCGCACCGCGCGCAGGTCGAAGATGCGATCGATATCGACACCCTTGCGCTGCATCTTTTTCCAGATGCTATAGATGTGCTTAGGCCGACCGGTGATCTCAACGCGGATGCCGATCTCAGCAAACTTGTTGCGCAAGAGGGCGATCACCGATTGGATATAACGCTCGCGTTCCTCGCGCCGCTCGGACAAAAGTCCGACGATCCGGCGATAGGCCTCATGTTCTAGATAACGCAAGGCCAGGTCCTCGAGCTCCCACTTGATCTGCCAGATCCCGAGCCGGTTGGCGAGCGGGGCATAGAGGCGCCGAGTCTCGCGGGCGATCTGGGCGCGCCGCTCGGGCTCCAGATCCTTGATCGCGCGCATCAGGTGCAGGCGTTCGGCGAGCACGATCAAAATCACCCGCACGTCCTCGGAGAGACCCAGGAGCAGACGGCGCAGGTTCTCCTCGTGCTGGGCGCGATCCTTGTCGGCTAAGGTTGCCTGGACCTCTAAACCCGCGCTCGAGCGCGGGTTGGTCAACTTCTCGATCCGTGCCAGATCCTCGACCATCCGCACGATGGGATGCCCGAACTCGCGTTTTAAGCCCTCAAGCTCAACGCCCCCTTGCTCCAGACAGCCTTTCAGCAGCGCTGCGCCGAGGGTTTCGGCATCCATATTGAGGCGCACCAGGATGTCAGCGGTCGCCAGGCGGTGGCGCACTGCCGACTCACCGGTCTGGAGCCTGCATCCGCCTTGACAGCGCGCCAGCCAGTCGCAAGCGCGACTCAGTAAGAGGCGTTCGTCCTCGGGGTAGCGGCCCTTGAGGGTCTCGAGCCAATGGCCGATCGCCTCGGCATCGTCGGCCTCGGGTTCAGGGAGGTTATAGACGGGCTTGACCATGGGTGGGGTGCAGGCTGTTTCACTGCGATCCTGTTGCCAACCGGACGCAAGGCGCGCCGCACACCCGTTTATAAGACCAAGCTGACCAGACCGTCGGCGAGCTTGGGCTCGAACCAGGTGGACTTGGGGGGCATGATCTGCCCGCGGTCGGCGATCGCCATGAGCGACTCGATCGAAGGCGGATGCAGGGCGAAGGCGACGGCCATCTCGCCGGCATCGACCGGCACGGTGAGACCAGAAAGGCCGCGCACCCCGCCGACGAAATCGATGCGCTCGTCTTTGCGCGGGTCGGTGATCCCTAGGATCGGCCCCAGGAGATGATCTTGTATGAGGCTTACATCCAAGGCGGCGACCGGGTCATCGGCCGGAGGCGCAAAGCGCGGGGTCAGGCGATACCAGCGTCCTTGAAGATACATGCCGAAGACGCCGCTTCGTTCGGGCGCGACCGGCTGCATGCTGGGCTCAACGACAAAACGCGCATCGACCTGGGCGATGAACCCCTCGGCATCCAGGCCGTTGAGATCGCGCACCAGGCGGTTGTAGTCCAGGATGCGCAATTGATCGTGGGGGAAGACCACAGCGAGGAAACCGGACTCGGAGGACTGGCCCTCGCCAGAGGCCGCACCCAGCTCGGCCACGCGCGCGCCGGCGGCAGCGCGATGATGGCCATCGGCAATATAGAGGCTGTCGAACCCCTCGAACATCTGGGTAAGCTCGGCGAGGATCTTTGGCTCGCTCACCGACCAGAGCTGATGCCTGACCCCATCGGATGCGGTGAAATCGACCTCGGGCTGAGCAGTAGTCAAACCGGCGATCCGCTGATCGAGTGCGGGTTGGGCGCGATGAAACAAAAACACCGGGCCGGTCTGGGCACCGAGCGCCTGGATCTGGCGCACCCGGTCGTCCTCTTTCACCGGGCGGGTGAGCTCGTGGCGCTTGATTCGGCCCGAGCGATAGGCGGCGACCGAGGCCGCGACCACTAAGCCCGTTTGGCTATGCTGGTCCAAGGTCAACCGATAGACGTAATAGCGGGGCTCGAGGTCCTGGATCAGGACCTTGGCCGCGCGCATCCGGTCGAGATGGATCCGCGCCTGTTGATAGACACTGGGGTCATAGGGGTCGATGTCCGGGGGCAGATCGACCTCGGCACGTGAGATATGAAGAAAGCTCCACGGGCGACCCTTAACCAGACGCCGCGCCTCCTCAATGCTCACCACGTCATAAGGGGGGGCGGCCACCTCGGCGGCATAGCCAGGTGCCGGGCGCAGTCCGGCGAAGGGTTGGATCAATGGCATGCTGGGCTACTCAGCGAGTTTCAAGATACCGCCGATGGTAACACAAGAGGCCCTGGCCCTCGCTAGCAGTCCAACGGATGGGCACTGGGTGCCCACCCACGCCTACTGGGTGCCCTACGCCTCTTCTACCCGCAGGCAATGGACGCTGAACCAGCCCTGTTCGTCGGTCCAGACCCGCTCGCAGACGAATCCGGCGGAGCGGGCAAGCCGCTGGAAGCCCTGGATGCTGTATTTATACGAGCTTTCGGTATGGATGCCTTCGCCTTCGGTAAAATCAAAGACCTCGCCTGTAACCTGCACCTGTTGGGTACAGGTGCTGACGAGATGCATCTCGATGCGGCTTGCCTCGGCGTTGAACAAGGCGTGATGGCGGAAGCGCTCGAGGTCGAAATCTGCCCCCAGCTCGCGGTTGAGCCGCGCCAGGAGGTTGAGGTTGAAGGCCGCGGTTACCCCCTGGGCATCGTCGTATGCTGGCTCTAGGATCGTGCGGTCCTTGATGAGATCTACCCCGATCAAAAGCGCCCCGCCCGGGCCGAGCAGTCTGGCGACCCGCTGCAAAAAGGCGCGCACTTCTGGCGGGTCGAAGTTGCCGATGCTCGATCCAGGGAAAAAGGCCGCGCGCTCGCCCCAGTCGGTCTCCAAGGGAAGCGCCAAGGGTTTGGAATAGTCGGCGCAAACCGCCTGGATCTCGAGCCCGGGGAAGCGCCTGGCCAGCGCCTGGGCCGAGGCGATGAGATGGTCCCTGGAGATGTCGATCGGGACATAGAGGCGCGGGCGCAGTGCCGCAAGCAAGATCTGGATCTTGAGGCTGCTACCGCTGCCGAGCTCGATCAACACCTTGCCCCGTCCCAGATGCTCGGCGATCGCCTCGCCATCGCGCCTGAGGATCCCGATCTCGGTGCGGGTCGGGTAATACTCGGGCAACTGGGTGATGGCATCGAATAGACGCGAACCGGTCTGATCATAGAACCATTTGGGCGCCAGGCGCTTGGGGCTTTGACCAAGGCCTTGCAAGACCTCGGCGCGGAGGTCGTCGGGGCGGGGTTGGAGATCAATAAAACGGACCCGCCCCTCTGTCCCGTACTCGCTCGACAGCCGCTCCAGGGGGACGCCCGTGCCCAGAGTGAGGGTGTCAGGTGTGCGTGTATCCAGTCTCATGCGCAGTCCTCCGCCAGGCGCAGGCCCATGAACTGCCAGCGCTCATGGGGATAGAAGAAATTGCGATAGGTGGGACGGATATGGTCGCGCGCCGTGGCGCAGGAGCCACCGCGCAGGACCATCTGGTAACACATGAACTTGCCGTTATATTCGCCGAGCGCACCCGGCGCCGACCGATAGCCGGGATAGGGCCGATAGGCCGAGCCGGTCCATTCCCAGACATCGCCGAAGAGCTGTTTGATCCCATCGCCCGGCGGCGCTGCGCGCGGGTGCAGCCAGCCGTCCTCGACGAAATGGCCGGCAAGGGGCTGGCTGGCGGCGACATGCTCCCATTCAAACTCGGTCGGCAGGCGCTTACCGGCCCAGGTGGCGTATGCATCGGCCTCATAAAAGCTGAGATGACAGATGGGCTCGGCAGGATCGAGCGGGCGCATCCCGCCTAGGGTCATCACCCACCACTCGCCGTCGCGTTCCTCCCAATAGAGGGGTGCGCGCCAGCCCTCGCGCTTGACCTGCGCCCAGCCGTCGGCGAGCCAGAACGCAACCTTTTGATAACCGCCGTCCTGGATGAACGCGAGATATTCGCCATTGGTCACCAAGCGATCCGCGATCCTGAAGGGCGCAACGAAGACCCGATGCCTGGGCCCCTCGTTGTCATAATAAAACCCGGGACCCTGGGCGCCGACCTCGATCAGACCGCCCTCGTATTCAAGCCAACGCAGGGGGGCCGGGCTTGCAGGCTCGGCAACCGGCAGGTCCGTACGATAGAGGGGGCGCAAGGGATTGTGGGCGAAGTGACGCTTGATGTCGGTGAGCAGAAGCTCCTGATGCTGCTGCTCGTGGTTGATCCCGATCAACAGCCGCCGCTCGACCTCTGGCCAATCAGCCTCTGGACACTGGGCGATCAGGCGCTCCATCGCGCCATCGACATGCCGCCGATAGTCATAGACCTCGGCGACCGTCGGGCGCGATAACAGACCGCGCTCGGGGCGCGGCCAAAATCCGGTCCCGGTCTGTTCGTAATAGCTGTTGAAGAGATATTCAAATCGCGGGTGAAAGACCTGATAGCCCGACAAAAAGGGGCGCAAAAGGAAGGTCTCGAAGAACCAGGAGACATGGGCGAGGTGCCACTTGGGGGGGCTCGCCTCGACGACAACCTGTAGCCCATAGTCCTCGATCGCAAGCGGCTTACAGAGTGTTTCGGAAAAGCGGCGTACCTGGGCATAGCGTTGAGCAAGCGATGAGCGAACGGCCTCGTTTCGATCCAACATGATGCAAGTGTCTAGGTTGGTCTAAGCTTGTGTCTGGCAAAGTGCGGCCTAGACGAGCGATTTCTAGGGTAGGCATCTGCGATCCATATATTCATATCCAGCGTCGCCAAGCACCCTCCAAGTGATGCCGAAGATGGCCTGTGTGCCTTGGGCATCTTTAGACCGGAAAACCCATCTAGGGGCATTGCAAACATGTGGCTGCTGTTCGCTGGTCTAGGGGCATTGCTGGGGGCCTATTCGGGGACCCTGACGGGCGCCGTGATGGGCGGGCTCATCGGTTATCTGCTCGGTAGCATCCATCGGCTCGAGGTGCAGCTATCAAAGCTCGAACGGCGCCTGGAACGTGCGCTGATGAGGATGCAATCATCCCCGGTTGCTGGAGCAGCCAAGCCACCCGATGTGCCCGCGCCGCCTGCTCCTGCCTGGCCGTCCGCGACCCCACCCCCCCTCCCGCCAGCCCCTGATCCCCTCCTCGATGCCCCCCTGTCCCTGGATTTGGACGGCCCGCAAACCTCAACCCGGGCAAGCGTCCAGACCGAGCGTGATCAGCCGCCTGGCGCCGAACCATATTCCCCCCTCGCGACCGGTTTGCTGGAGAACTGGCTTGCTCGCCTGCTTGCCGGCAACCTCCTCGCCAAGCTGGGCATCGTCTTGCTCTTCTTTGGGGCGGCCTCCGGGCTTAGGCTCGCCTTCGAACATGGACTGTTTCCTCCCTATTTACGTTTGGCCGCGACCGCGCTGGCGGGGCTGATCTCCATCTGGGCCGGCGCTGCCCCTGCCGCGGGCAGGCCCTTGCGCCCTGCCTGGATCGAACGCCAAGGCGATCCGACGGCTGCCACACGCCGTGGGCTAGGCTTCGCACTCGAAGGCGGTGGTTTCGCTTTGCTCTATCTCGCTGTCTATTTTGCCCTGGCGTTCTATCGCTATCTCGAACCAGCCGCCGCCTTTGGGCTCTTTGCCGCCCTGGGGGTGGCCTGTATCGCCCTGGCGTTGCGCCAAGATGGCCAGTCGCTGGCATTGCTGGGGCTCTCGGGCGCCTTTCTGGCCACAGCACTCGCCGGCGGCGAGCAGCCCCATCTAGTCCTATTTGGCTATATCGTCTTACTCGACACCATTGTCCTGTGGAGCAGTCTGCAGCGCGGCTGGCGTGCGCTCAGCTTGGCCGGTTTTGTCTGCACCGTCCTTGCCGGACTGCATTGGGCAGGCCTGAGCTATCATCCCGGGCTGCGGCTACAGACCGCACTCTTCGTCGCCATCGTGTTGGCAATGTTCAGCCTCACCCCAGTACTGGCGGCCTACCGTGGCGAAGGGGTGCAATGGGGCTGGCGTTCGGCCTCGCTACTGTTCGGCCCGCCGGCGGCAGCGGCGGTCGCCCAGGCCGCCCTGTATGCCGGCGCGCTGCATGTCTTGGCCCTCAGCAGTCTGATCGCCGGGATGTGGTATGGGCTGCTCTGGCAGGCGGCACGGCGCACCGGCGAGAACCTCCTGGTGCAAGCCCTGGCGGGTCTGGGGCTCGCCTTTATATCGCTGGCCCCCTTTCTGGCCTGGAGTAACAATGTCGCCGGTGTGTTCTGGGCCCTCGAGGGCGCTGCCCTCGTCTGGTATGGCCGAGGCGCGCAGCGCCGCCTGCCGCTGATCGCCGGTGGGCTGCTACAAGGGCTCTCTGGTCTGCTGCTAGTGGATCTGTGGTTCAAGGGGGCAGATGGGGCAGCTTTGCTCAATCCCTTGTTTCATTCTGGCCTACTGCTGGCAGCCGCCGGCGCCCTCAGCCTCTATGCGCTGCGGGACTGGTCTCGAGGCCAGGTGGTCGTCTTGATCTGGACGCTGGCCTGGTGGTTCGGCATCTGGTATCGAGAGCTCGGCCATCTCCTGCATCCCGAGTGGCGTCCGGCAGGCATGCTGCTCTTGACCGCCGCCACCTGCTGGCTCGGTGAATGGGCTGGGAGACAGATCCAGGTCGTCGAGCTGCGGCTGACCACGCTGCTGCTCCTGCCCATCATCCTGAGCGTTACCCTACTCGCCCAATGGCGCCTCGGCCATCCTCTAGCAGACGGCGTATGGCTGGCGCTGCCGGTCGCCATCTATGTCCTTTACGAGACCCTCTGGCGACAGGAACGCTCGGGGCTCGCCGGCAGATTGGACCTATATCAGGTGCTGGCGTTCTGGTCGCTGGCCTGGATACCGGCCTGGGAGCTGCATTGGCAGCTCGCCCGGTGGGTTGCACCCGGCGCTGCGCTACCCGAGGCCCTGCGTTCCCTCTTGTTGGCGGCGCCGCTGTGGCTCGTGCTCGGTCAGCGACCGCGCTGGCCCTTTGCCGAGCATCGCACGCTCTATCTCGGCCATGGCCTGACCCTACCGGTGTTGCTCGCCTGGGTCTGGCTGTTGTCCTGGCCGCTGGCGCTCAGCGGGGGCTGGGCCCTGCCCTATCTACCGCTGTTGAATCCCTTGGAGCTTGCCGCGCTCGTTTTGCTCTATACCCTCTATCGGCATTGGCGGGCACTTGGCCGGCCCTGGCAGGCAGCCGGCTATCCGGTCCTCTTCCCTCTGACCCTATGGGTCTGGCTGACAGCTGCCCTGGCGCGCACGGTGCACCACTGGATCGGCGTACCCTATCGCGCGCCTGCCCTATGGCAGACCGATCTCCTGCAAACCCTGGTATCGATCGTCTGGACGGCCTTTGCGCTCGTTATCCTGGTAATCGCCTCGCGCCGGCGGCAGCGCGCGGTCTGGTTCGGCGGACTGATGTTGCTGTGCCTCGTCGGGCTCAAGCTATTGATCGTCGATCTCGCCGAGCTGAGCGGCCTGTGGCGGGCCCTGTCCTTGATGGGCGTCGGTCTCCTGGTGCTCGGCGCCGGCTATCTGGCGCCGGCGCCCCCAAAACAGCAGGGAACGACTGAAAGGTCCTTGTCAAGCGGACCGCTTGGCCCCAGGATGCGCGGATAAAAGCAAGACCGGCGACAAGGTCCCCTGTTGTGGCAGGGGCAGGTATATGGCCCATGTATGACGTCACCGGCCGGTCCCTGTTGACCCAGGAGTCTCCCTATGAACCGCAGCCCATTCTTCCCAGCCTTTCCCGATCTGCCGGCGGCCATCCCGCTCTTTCCGCTCACCGGCGCCATCCTGATGCCCGGGGTGCAGCTCCCGCTCAATATCTTCGAACCACGTTATCTCAGGATGGTGGCCGATGCCCTAGCCTCGAACCATCTGATCGGCATGATCCAGCCGACCAGCGAGACGGCCTTGGATGAGGTGCCGGAGATCCACCGGATCGGCTGCGCGGGCCGGATCACCTCCTATAGCGAAACCCCGGACGGGCGGATCGTCTTGATCCTGACCGGTCTGTGCCGGTTCGCCGTCCTCCACGAACTGGAACTGCGCAACGGCTATCGGCGCGCCCGGGTCGATTGGTCGCCCTTTGCCCTCGATTACCAAGATGATCCGACGCCGATCGCCGACCGCTCCGGCTTTCTGCGCTCGCTCAAGGGCTATTGCCGCCAGAATGGGATCGATGTCCCCTGGGATGATGTCGAGCGGCTCAGCGATCAGGACCTGGTCAATCTCTTATGCGCCCACCTTCCCTTAAGCCCCGAGGACAAGCAGGCCCTGATCGAGACCCTGCAGACCGCCGAACGCGCGCAGCTCATGCGCGGCTTGCTCGAGATGGATGCCGCCTCCAATCTGCGAGTAGCCGAGCATCGCCATTGACAAGGCCAGTCAAACCCCCTGCTTGAAGGCCCAGCGATCCGCAACCATATTAGGATGAGCTGATCGATGCGTCACCTCGGCCAACATCAGCAACCAGTGGCTCAATGGACTGGAGTGCGACCTGCGCCGGTGTGACCAAAGTAACATCGATCGGTCCATTCCTGGGGGCATCCTGTATCGAAAATCCTGGTCGAGGAGGGTCAAGATGTCGATCACATTGACTGAGGCTGCGGCTCGACATGTCGCAGCCATGTTGCAAAAACGCGGCTATGGGCTTGGTCTGCGCATCGGCACGCAAAAAAGCGGATGCAGCGGCCTCAGCTATACCGTCGATTATGCCGATAACCTGGCGCCCAGCGATCGGGTCTTCGAGAGCCATGGGGTCAAGGTCGTGGTCGATGCTGCACAGCTTGAATATCTCAACGGCCTGGAGGTCGATTTCGTGCGCAGCAATCTGCTCAGTCAGGGCTTCGAGTTCCGCAACCCCAACGCCAAGGACCAGTGCGGTTGCGGGGAATCCTTCCGGGTCTAGGGCATGGATCAGCAGATCGCCGCCATCATCGACGACTTTGCACTCCTGGACGACTGGGAGGCGCGCTATCAATATCTGGTAGAGCTCGGCGAGCGCCTGCTGCCTATGCCGGAGGCGCTCAAGACCGAGGCCAACCGCGTCGTCGAATGCATGAGCCGAGTCTATGTCGCTGCCGTTCCCCATCCCGAACATGCTGGGCGCCTGACCTACTGGGGCGATTGCGATACGGCCATCATCAAGGGCGTGGTAGCGCTTCTGGTCGATCTGTTCTCGGACAAAACACCCGCCGAGATCCAGGCATTGGATGTCGATGCGCTGTTTCAGGGATTGAGGCTGGAAGAGCATCTCAGCCCCAGCCGACATGTCGGGGTCTATGCCATCGTCAATCAGCTCAAGGCACAAGCTCGGGCATTTGCCTAAGGCTTTGGGCCCAGCCCCAGCGCAGGGGCTTATCGCCAGCAAACCAGATTCGGCCAACTACAAGCAAGGAAGACAGCGAGAGTTCAGTGCCGCCAAAATGATGGCGTAAACAGGATCATGAGGGTAAAGACCTCGAGACGGCCCGCGAGCATCCCGAAGATCCCCAGCCATTTGACGACATCATCGACCGTCGCAAAGTTGACAGCGACCTCACCCAGCCCAGGCCCGCATAGATTGACGGTGGTAAAGGCCGCGCCGAAGGCCGACTCGAGATCCAGGCCCGCGGCCATCATCGCCAGGGTCAGGAGCAAACAGATCGCCACATAGAGCACGTAGAATCCCCAGACCGACAACAAGACATCCTCGCTGACCGCACGCGGGCCGATCTTGACCCCCAAGACGGCATGGGGGTGGTTGAATTGAAAGAGCTGGCGGATGCCCAGCTTGATCAACAGCATGACCCGTAAGACCTTGATGCCTCCGGCGGTCGAGCCCCCACAACCGCCGACAAACGACAGGATGACCAAGGCCAGCGGGATATGCAGCGGCCAGGTGCCAAAGGTCGCCGTGCCAAACCCTGTGCTAGTGAGGATAGAGGCGACCTGAAAGCTGCCGTGGCGCAGGGCGGACCAGGCATCCGCATAGGTGTTGGCCCAATATAGGCTCGCTGCAATGAACAAGGCACCGCCCAAAAAGATTAAGACAAAATCGCGCGTCTCCGGGTCGCGGGCGTAATAGCGGATGTCTAGATGATGGAAGGCGGCGAAATGGACGGTGAAATTGATACCGCCGGCAAGCATAAAAACGATGGCGACCGCTTCGATCAGGGGGCTGTCGTAATAGCCGATGCTTGCATCATGGGTAGAAAATCCGCCCGTCGAGATGGTGGAGAAGGCATGGCCGATGGCATCGAAGGCGCTCATTCCGGCGAGCCAGAAACAGAGGGTGCATGCTGCCGTCAACCCGACATAGAGCGACCACAGGGCACGCGCTGTCTCGCGGATACGCGGGGTGGGTTTTTCGTGTTTGGCCACCCCTGAGGTCTCGGCACGATAGAGCTGCATCCCACCCACACCCAGGAGCGGCAGGACAGCGACGGCGAGCACGATGACCCCTATCCCCCCAAGCCATTGGGTCTGTTGCCGGTGATAGAGGATCGAAGGCGGCAGACGATCAAGCTCAGTGATGATGGTTGCACCCGTAGTCGTGAACCCTGAGATCGACTCGAAGATGGCATCTGTTAGGGCCAGATGCAGCCCTAGGACGAAGGGCAAAGCACCGACGACCCCTAGGATGACCCAAAACAGGGCAACTGCTAGGAAACCATCGCGGATGGAGAGCTCGTTTTGACAGTGCCGGTTTGTCAGCCACAACGACAGCCCCAGGGCAGCAGTGGTCATGAAGGCGTCGAGGAAAACCTGAGACTGGCCATCCTCATACAGCAGTGCCACCCCCAGCGAGGGGAGAAAGCTCAGGCTATAGAGCAGCAAGAGGAGGCCAAATAGCCGGGTAATGGCGCGCCAGTGCATGTCGCATGCGTCTTAAAAGGGGGGCTGATGCCGCCGATCCTAAAAGGTGCCGTTCAATGGTTGGGGCTGACCGCACTCTGTTATGCTTGAGTGCAAAGACCATCTCCATCCATCATACTGAGTTCAGCCATTCTAAATTTAAGATGAACGAGCCAACCTGGCAGATCTTCAAACTCGCTGACTTCAATGAACAGGGTCGAACGCTCGGGGGTGAACCTCAGGGAGTTCTTGCGTACCCCTTCGCTGTCCTGTTCGATCTATCACCTGCCAGCGGGTTCCAAGGACATGACCAGTGCGTATGAGGAAGATGAGCTGTATCTGGTCCTCGAAGGACACGCGCAACTGCGGGTCGGCGACAGCGAACATCAGGTCGAGCCCGGTACCCTGATATATGTCCGCGCCGCCTGCGATCACGCCTTTTTCGACATTCAACAAGACCTGACGGTCTTGGCCTTTTTCGGGGCGCTGATTGCACGTCCCTGAACTGGGCGCGCTGGGCGAATGACACCCGTTGTCCGGAATCCTTTGTTCGGCCCACCGGTCGCTCTGTCAGGGGTCTAAGCCGTTCAAGCAAGGCCGCTCGACCATCCGCTATCCTCCAACCCTGCGTTCTAGCCAGCCCGACGCCTCCTTGCCCGGGATTGCCGTGACCGACCTTTCTTCTACCGATCTTGCCCAGCACACGCCCATGATGCGCCAGTATCTGCGCATCAAGGCCCAGTATCCCGACCAGCTTTTATTTTATCGCATGGGCGATTTTTACGAGCTGTTCTATGAGGATGCCGAGCGGGCGGCACGTCTGCTGGACATCACCCTGACCAGGCGCGGGATGTCAGCAGGCCAACCGATCCCGATGGCTGGGATTCCCTATCATGCCATCGAACAGTATCTGGCCCGTTTGGTCCGACAAGGGGTATCGGTGGTGATCTGCGAGCAGATCGGCGATCCAGCCAGCGCCAAGGGCCCGGTCGAACGCGCCGTCACCCGGATCGTCACCCCCGGAACCCTCACGGACGAGGGACTGCTCGATGAGCGCAGCGAGAATCTACTCGTAGCGATCGCCGAGGATCGGGACGCCTGGGGTATCGCCAGCTTAGAGCTATCTAGCGGGCGCTTTACGGTCCTTGAGGTGCAGACCTATGAGTCATTGCTCAGCGAGCTCGAGCGTCTCAGGCCCGCCGAGATCCTGCTGAGCGAGGACAGCACCCTGGGCACTGCGCTCAAACCCGTACGCAACTTCACCCGCCGTCCGCCCTGGCATTTCGACCCCGAGAGCGCTGAGCGGCTGCTATGCGAGCAATTCAGCACGCGCGACCTCATCGGCTTTGGTTGCGCCGAGCTGCGCCTGGCGATCGGGGCCGCCGGCTGTCTTTTGACCTATGTCCGCGAGACCCAGCGCACCGCCCTGCCGCATCTGTGGGGTCTGACGACCGAGCGACGCGATGAGGCCCTGATCCTGGACGCAGCGACCCGGCGCAATCTGGAGATCATGGACAGCCTCAGCGGGCACCCCGAGCATACCCTGATCGGGGTGCTCGATCGGACCGTCACGCCCATGGGCAGCCGGCTGCTCAAACGTTGGCTCAGTCGTCCCCTGCGCACGCGCGCCGCGATCGAGGAACGGCAGGCGGCAATCGCTGCCTTGCTCACCGCGGGACGGGTGGCATCCGTGCGCGAGCTGTTAGCTGGGGTCGGCGATCTCGAACGTATCCTCGCCCGCATCGCCTTGGGCTCGGCCCGACCGCGCGACCTTGTGGTCTTGCGCGACTCGCTCACTGTCTTGCCCGAACTGCGGGTCATGCTGGCTGATACCCCTGACCCCTTGCTGGCCCGCTCACAGGCGGAGATCGGCGAACACCCCGACGTCCTGGATCTGTTGCGACGCGCCATCATCGACCAACCGCCCCTATCGATCCGCGATGGGGGAGTGATCGCGCGCGGCTATGATGCCGAGCTCGACCAATTGCGCGATCTGGCCGAGAACGCCGACCGTTTTTTACTCGAGCTTGAGGTGCGCGAGCGTGCCCGCACGGGTATCCCAAACCTCAAGGTCGGCTATCACCGGGTACACGGCTATTACCTTGAGCTCGCCCGTACTCAAGCCGATCAGGTACCGCCTGACTATGTCCGCCGTCAGACCCTAAAGGGGGTCGAACGCTACCTCACGCCAGAGCTCAAGCGCTTCGAGGATCAGATCCTCAGCAGCCGTGAGCGCGCCTTGGCGCGCGAGAAATGGCTGTATGAGGATCTGCTCGGTCGCATGCGGGCACAGCTCGAGCCGCTCCAGACCACGGCTGCAGCGGTTGCCAGGGTCGATGTCCTGGCCAATCTCGCCGAACGCGCTTTCAGCCTCAATTGGACCCGGCCTGAGCTGACCGACCGTCAGGTCATCGAGATCCAAGGCGGGCGCCATCCAGTCGTCGAACAGGCCAGTGATGCCCCCTTCGTCCCCAACGATCTGCGCCTACATGCCAAGCGCCGTCTGCTGATCATCACCGGACCGAACATGGGTGGCAAATCGACCTATATGCGCCAAACGGCCCTGATCGTGCTCTTGGCCTATGCCGGCAGCTTTGTTCCAGCCGGCCGCGCCCTGATCGGCCCCATCGACCGGATCTTCTCGCGCATCGGCGCCTCGGATGACCTGGCCGGCGGACGTTCAACCTTCATGGTCGAGATGCAAGAGACCGCCAACATCCTCAACAACGCCACGGCGCAAAGCCTGGTCCTGATGGACGAGATCGGGCGCGGCACCAGCACCTTCGATGGTCTAGCGCTCGCCTGGTCATGTGCAATCGAGCTCGCTACCCGCATCGGGGCCTATGGGCTGTTCGCCACCCATTATTTCGAGCTGACCACCCTGCCCGAGGAGTATCCGGTCGCTGCCAATGTCCACCTCGATGCCGTCGAGCACGGCCAGACAATCATCTTCATGCATGCCCTGCGCGAAGGTCCGGCCAGTCAAAGCTATGGACTGGCGGTGGCCGCGCTTGCCGGGGTGCCGCCGGCGGTGATCGCGCGCGCCCGCGAACGGCTGCGCGAGCTCGAAGAGAACGCGCATCGCCATAGCCGGCACCACAGCCGCCAACTGTCGCTCTTTCCGCCCGAGTCCCGGACACGAGCTGAACCCGCGGAACATCCAGTCTGCGCCGCCTTGCGTAACATCGATCCGGATACCCTCAGCCCACGCGCCGCGCTTGAGACCCTGTATCGCCTGCGTGCCCTGCTCAATGAACCTGAACAGACCGGTCAAGGCAAGGTCCGACGCCAACGTCCGGCGCGCACCCTGTGAATCCGTTGTCATGTTCAGGGATTTCCTTAACTTGCCTGGGAGTTACGTGTAGTATTCAGGACCCATCTGCCCCTGCGCCGCGCCAGCAGATCATCCGGCCCCGTCTGAATCGAGTTGATCCACAGGAGCCCCCATGACATCCACCGCCGACGCCCTTCAGCAACGCCTCAACGAGCTTGAATCCCATCTCGAACAAGAGCATCCCATCCTGCTGAACGTGGTCCAAAGCTTTCGCGCCCTCGACCGGGTGGCCTATCGCATGGGTCTCATGGAACCCAATCAATCCTTCGCCACCCAGATCCCCTGGTGGCCCTTGATCTCGGTGCTGGGGACTTTTTCCGCAGGCAAATCGACCTTCATCAACCATTACCTCGGCCAAAAGCTCCAGCGCTCGGGCAATCAGGCCGTGGATGACCGCTTCACCGTCATCGTCTATAGCACCGACAGCGTCTCGCGCACACTCCCCGGGATCGCACTGGACTCCGACCCGCGCTTCCCCTTTTTCCGCATGTCGCACGCCATCGAGGAGGTCGCCGGCGGCGAAGGCAGCCGTATCGATACCTATCTCCAGCTCAAAACCTGCAACAGCGAGCGGCTACGCGGCAAGATCATCATCGACTCGCCCGGCTTCGACGCCGATGCCCAGAGGACCGGTGTCTTGCGGATCACCGATCACATCATCGACCTGTCCGATCTGGTCTTGGTGCTCTTCGATGCGCGCCACCCCGAACCCGGCGCCATGCGCGATACCCTCAAGCACCTGGTTGCGGACACCATCAAGCGCCCCGATGCCGGCAAGTTCCTATATATTCTCAATCAGATCGACACTACTGCCGGTGAAGACAACCCTGAGGACGTAGTAGCGGCCTGGCTGCGGGCGATCGGCGAGGTGGGTCTGACCGCAGGGCGGTTTTATACGATCTATTGCCCCGATGTAGCGATCCATATCCCCGATGAACACCGCCGGCGCCGCTTCGAAAAGAAACGCGACGAGGACCTCAAGGACATCTTCGAGCGCATGGAACAGGTCGAGGTCGAGCGCGCCTATCGCATCATCGCCGCCTTGCGCAAGACCGTGACCGATTTCACCCGCGACACTGTGCCTCTGTTACAAGAGGCCCTGCGCCGCTGGCGCCGACGGGTCGTGATCGCCGATATCTTGATCTTCGGGGGTGCGGCTGGCGCCCTGCTGTTTGCAACCTTGCAGGCCAATCATTGGCAGGAACTCAGCTATCAGGCCGAATGGCTTGATCTCGTCCAGCAGATCCCCTGGGGGCCCGGGGCACTCTTGACCCTGCTCGTCGCCCTGATCCTGGGGATCCATTTCGGCGTGCGCCATCTGGCAGCGGTCAGCCTCACGGCTTGGCTGCGCAAACAGAGTGAGCGCCTCGCCGCTCCAGGGAATCTGCTAGCCGCATTCGAGCGCAACACCCAGTTCTGGCGGCCTGTACTCTGGGCCCAGCCTTTTGGCTGGGGGCGCAAGACGCATGCGGCGCTTGATGAGGTCCTACAAAGCTGCGAGGGTTATGTCCAAACCCTCAATGAACAGTTCACCAATCCCCAGCGTTTGCCTAATAGGGCCAAGATGCCATGACCCATCCTGCCGACCGCCCGATCAGCGTCCCGGCCTATCCCCAATGGCCTGAGCTCAGCGCCGAAGAAGGCGCGGCCCTCAAGGAACGGATCAAGAGCCTATTGGCCGAACAAGAGGCCGTCCTGGTGGCCCATTATTACACCGACGGCGAACTCCAGGCCCTTGCCGAGGAGACCGGCGGCTGTGTCGCCGATTCGCTGGAGATGGCGCGCTTTGGGGCAGAGTCTCGGGCCAAGACCCTGGTCGTCTGCGGCGTGCGTTTCATGGGCGAGACGGCCAAGATCCTCAACCCCGAGAAACGGGTCCTGATGCCGGATCTCAAGTCCACCTGCTCGCTCGATGAGGGCTGCCCGCCCTCTGAGTTTGCCGCCTTTTGCGATGCCCATCCGGATCATACTGTGGTCGTCTATACCAACACCAGCGCGGCGGTCAAGGCGCGCGCCGACTGGGTGGTCACCTCCAGCATCGCCCTGCCAATCGTCGAGCATCTTGCCGCACGCGGCGAAAAGATCCTCTGGGCGCCGGATAAACACCTCGGGCGCTATGTGCAAGAAAAAACCGGTGCCGAGATGCTCCTGTGGGATGGCGCCTGTGTGGTTCACGAGGGATTCAAGGCGCATGCCCTCGAACGCCTGCGCGCCCTCCATCCCGATGCCGCCGTGTTGGTCCACCCCGAATCGCCTGAAGGCGTGATCGCCCAGGCGGATGTGGTCGGCTCGACGACCCAGCTCATCAAGGCGGTGGTTGAGCTGCCTCACCCCGAGTTCATCGTCGCGACCGACACCGGGATCTTCTGGAAGATGCGCCAGCTCGCCCCGAACAAGGTCTTACTCCCTGCCCCTGCTGCCGGTGAGGGTGCGACCTGCGAAAGCTGCGCCCATTGCCCCTGGATGGCGATGAACGCCTTACACAACCTTGAGCAGGTACTCTTGATCGGCGACCAAGAGATCCAGATCGAGCCCGAGATCGGTGCCCGCGCCCGCATCCCGATCCAACGCATGCTCGATTTTGCCCGCGAGCGGGGGATCGGGCATCGCTCATCCGATTAAACAAGGAGCCAACCCTAGTATTACAAGCTGTGCGTGATAGTGGATAATTTTCCACATAGAAAGCGCGATGATGGGCACAGGCAAGGCGGCGAAGCGGCTTGGCGTTTCGGTCAAGACCTTGCAACGCTGGGAGCGCGAAGGGGGTTTGATCCTGGTGGCGCGAACAGTCGCGAGGCACAAATCCGCGAGTTGATTGGCTTGCGCAGTAAGGTATCAGAGCCAACGCGGATTGATGCCCATGCCCAACCGTTTGCCGATCTTGCCAAGGCCTGGGATCGATTCTTTGCCGATATCAAGGCCGGAAAGAAGGCTCACGCGCTTCAGTTCAAGAAGAAAGGCCGGTGCCACGATAGCTTCTATGTTGCTAACGACAAGTTCCGCGTCTCGGACAAGACCATTTGCCTGCCCAAGAGCGGTGAGGTCGCCATGACCGAGGCGTTGTGCTTCGATGGCAAGATTCTTGGTGCGACCGTTTCGCGTACTGCGGACGCTGGTTCGTCGCCGTTCAGGTTGAAGTGGCCGATGCTGTGTTCTATCGCAGGCGCATGAAACGACTGGTGTTGACCTGGGCGTTGAGGCGGCAGCCAGGCTTTCCAATGGCGAGTCTGTTGAATCTCCTCTGCGCTTCGTCGTCTCAGGATTCGAGGCAGACGCCTTTCTTGCAAGGTTGAGGCGGCCAAGGTCGGGGCTGGGTTTGCGCCAAGGGCCGGACTGGCAAAAGGCACGAGGCTTCCGATCTTGAAGAATCGAAGGAAATCCTCTGCGATGTTGGCAAGGCTGCACGCACGCATTGCCAATGTCCGAGCGGACTTCACACATAAGCTCACGACCCGGCTCTGCCGCGAAAACCAAGGGGTGGTGATTGAGGATTTGAACGTCAAGGGCATGCTGGCGAACGAACGGCTTGCCCGCGCCATCAGCGACCTGGGCTTTGGCATGTTCTGCTTGCAGATGGAATACAAGGGGAAATGCTACGGCGTCTGGTTGGTTTTAGCTGATCGCTGGGATCCGAGCAGCCGCCTGTGTTCGGTCTGTGGTTGGGAGAATGAGATGTTGGCGTTGAAGGATCGGGAATGGACGTGTCCTCAATGCGGCACGCGCCATGATCGGGACATCAATGCCGCGCTCAATCTCAAACGGCTGGCAACCGCAACTGCCCTACCCGTGGCGAGTCCGTCCGGTAACGGCGGCGCTACAGCAGAGAGGGTCTCTGCCGCAGTCGGGAAAGTCACGCCTGTCAGAGACGAATGCGCTCCGCATTCGGGGCAGGAAGAGCACAGTGCGCCTGTTTGCGCACTTTCTTTAGGGCAGATCTGCATCTTTGGATGACTTAGGGAAGGTCTGACCTCCCCACGCTGCCAGTGCCAGCGCGCGGTCTGAGTATCCACTGACGGGTTTAGGTAGCATATTTTTGCGCCCTCAGGACGCTCTTGAAGCCCCCGCCGAGGCCTTTTCGTCCGCGAGCAGAGGCGTGCGCCCAGCTTGGGTGCACTTACCTTGTTGCAGCCTGTATCAGATGCCTTCTCACCATCCACAGAGGGGCCACCATCAGGGACATGGCCCACCTCCAGGGTTTTGCCTTAGTCCCGTTCATTATCCGTTTCGCAGCAAGGTTGCGTGATCATGTCTGTCCACACACTGCACCTCGCCTATCCGCCTGAGCTGGCAATCATCATCCCGACCTATCAGGAGGCTGAATCAGTCGCCGAGATCGCCAAGTGGGTGGCCGCGGCGCTCGATGGGGTCGCCTGGGAGCTGATCTTCGTCGATGATGATTCGCCCGATGGCACCGCCGAGCGGGTGCGCGCCCTTGCCCGCCGAGATCCGCGTATCCGGGTGCTCCAACGCATCGGACGCCGCGGTTTGGCCTCGGCCTGTATCGAGGGGATGCTCGCCACCAGCGCCCCCTATCTGGCGGTGATGGATGCGGATCTGCAACATGACGCCCAATTGCTTCCCCAGATGTTACACAGCCTGCGCCATGAGGGGCTCGATTTGGTGATCGGCAGCCGCTATCTCCCGGGTGGAGATCTCGGCAACTGGGATCGGAGACGCCGCAGGATGAGTCGGCTCGCCACCCGGATCGCCCAGATCATGCTCCATGCCGAGCTGACCGACCCCATGAGCGGTTTTTTCATGATTCGCGCCGAGGTCTTGCACCGCGTCGTCCGGCGCTTAAGCGGGCTGGGGTTCAAGATCCTGCTCGACCTCTTCTCAGCCGCCGACGCCCCCTTGAGGTTTCGCGAGCTCCCTTATCGGTTTCGCGCCCGTCAACAAGGTGAGAGTAAGCTCGATAACGCTGTGCTCTGGGAGTTTCTGCTGATGTTGATCCAGAAACTCACCGGTGCTTGGGTGCCGATACGTTTCATCGCCTTCTCGCTGATCGGCGGGATCGGCGTAGTCGTGCATCTGGCCGTGCTGTGGTCAATCCTTGAACTCTTTGGGCTACCGGCCTTTGCTGCTGGGCAGGCAACAGCGGCACTCGTAGCCATGACCAGCAATTTTTTCTTAAACAATCTACTGACCTATCGTGACCTAAGGCTACGCGGGCGCGCCCTCATCCGGGGCTGGTTGAGCTTTGTGTTTGCCTGTAGCATCGGGGCGCTTGCAAATGTCGGGATCGCCAATTATCTCTTCCAAGAGACCCGCTCGGGCTGGGTGCTTTCGGCGCTTGCCGGTATCCTCGTAGGTGCGGTGTGGAATTACGCAGTCACGGCGGTCTATACCTGGCGGCGCACTGTGAATGCCTTATAAAACAGGCGATCAATCGCTACGATAAAAAAATTTTGATCCATTGCGGCCTCGCCCTGGTGCACATTGATGTGTTATTGATCCGAAACCAATGAACTTGTATTACGCGGTATCATGGAGCTTGGGATGCTGGAAGTAGCGCATGACGCGTTGGGGGGAATTGAGAAGGCGGCGCAGGTGGCTGACGGTCGCCTTCTTCAGATCGTCCTTGGCGCGGGAGGGCGCCTGCACGGCGATCAGATCCGTGCCCGTGCGTTTTCCAGCCTCAAATGCCCCACGATCGTTAAGCCCCACTAACTGGGCAGGGTTAGAGCTCACAACGGCTATATCGTTTAGCCTGGGGATAGCCGCCCGACTGCTCGGGCCGAGACAGATCAGGTCAAGACCGGTGGGAACGACCGGCAAAGACTTTGTGGTATAGTTTGTCTCACGAATGCCCTTCGCCTTGTTCAGGCAGCGACCGATGGACGACATCCTCAAACGCCTACTCGATGCCGAGCTGCGTGCCGAGCGCCTGGCCCAAGAGGCCGAAACCGAACAAGAGCGGGTCATCCAAGAGGCCCTTGCGTTGGGCAAGGCCCAGGACGAGCAATTGACCCTACGCATCCCCGAGCTTCGCCGCTCCTATATCGCTAAGGCCGAGGAACGCGCGGAGCAGGTCATCGCCGAGCTACGCAGGCGCTATGATGAACGCCATGTTCAGTTACGCGAGCAGGCAGAGCAGCATGAACAGGCCGGGCTCGATGCGGCATTCCAAGTCTTGATCGAGCTGGACCATGCACCTCAGAGTCGCTAACCCAGACCCTTGAGAACAGCGATTGTGAATCGAGTCGCGGCCCAAGCCTATCTCAATACCCGCGTCTCGACGCTGATTGAGCGGCTGCTGACCACGCAGCAGATCGAGCAGCTCGCCCAGGCACCGCTTCCAGCGCTGGCCGAACAGTTTGGATTGCAAGGGCTGCTGGATGAGCGCATGGGTATCGCCGAGCGCCGCCGCGCTCTAGAACAGGCGCTGATCCAGCGCTTGCTCGCTGACCTCGTCCTTCTGATCCGCTCCATGAGCCCTGATGAGCGGGCACTGATGCTCGATTGGGCACGCAAATATGCGCTCTTTAACCTCAAAGCCCTGATCCGCGGCAAGCTACAGGCGCTCGACCGTCAGGCAATCAATACCAATCTCTTCGAGCTACCAGACATCATCCGCCTAGCCGACGATGCGCTGTTCGGCAGCGAAAACGTACTGGAATTGCTGCGCCGGCTCGAGTCAGGGCCCTATCGCCAGATCGCCCGCCAGGCACGCGAGGTCTATGAACAACGGCGTGAGCCCTTCGCGCTCGAGGCCGCGATCGACCAGCGTTATCTCATAGACCTGGTGGAGCATATCCAATCCTTTGCTGGGGCCCATCAGGTCTGGCTACGACGGCTGATCTCGGCCGAATTGGATCGTATCGCCCTGCTTTGGCTATTGCGTTTTCGTCTGACCTATCGTTTCTCGCCCTCCGAGACCTATTACTGGCTGGTACCCTCGTCGCGTGTCCTGACCCGCTCGCGCCTATTATATCTGGTCAACCTCGACGGGCTCGACGCAATCCTGGACGCCCTCCCCGATCCCTTACACCGGCTTACCGCCGGCAGCCGGTCGATCGCCGAGGTCGAACAACGCCTGTCCAAACGGACCGTTGGCGAGATCCAGATCGTCTTGGCGCGTAGCCCCTCCGCAGTGGCGCGCGCCCTGGCCTATCTGATGCGCCGCGAGCTTGATCTGCGCTGTCTGTTTGCTGTATTGCAAGGCCGTCTACTGGGATTCCCCGATCTGACCATCGGGGAGGCCCTTGGGCAGATCGAGCCGGCCATCCTGGGGTACTGAAGGCTATGTTGCGACCGAGGCCGATGAAGCATGTACGTCTCCTGGTCCTCAGCGAGGATCTTGCGCGTGCCGTCCTGGCGCTTGCAGAGGTCCAGTGCTTCCATCCCGATCCGCGCCCGCCAGAGGATGAATCGCTGGTAGCGGATCCCGGTCAGCGTTTTCGCGAGGTCTATCATCTGGCGCGGGCGCGGTTGGATAAGATCGCTCAGCTGATCCAGTTCCCGCCGCCTTCCACCCTCGAACCCCTGCATGCAGTCGAACTGGACGCCATCGAGCGCCTCAACGTCTGGCTGGGCCAGCTATGGGACGAGGTGTCGGGCTATGAAGAGGATTTCAGACGGATCGCCGACGAGGAGCGCCTAATCCAGGATCAGCGTACGGCGCTCCAGGATTTCGCCCAGCTCAATATCGATCTCGCTCTGCTGCGCGCCCGTACGCGCTTTTTGCGCATCCATGTCGGCCTGGTGCCGCGCGAGAACCTGCGCCAACTTGCAGACGCGCTATCCCTGACCGACTCGCTCGTCCATGTCTATCTCGAGCGCGGCGAGCAGGCGCATGTCGTCATCGTCGGTCCGAACGAACCAGAGGACACCAGCCTCGATGCCGTGCTCAACGCCGCCGGCTTCCAGGCGCTGCCGATCCCCGAGGGCCTGGACCGTGCCCCAGCCGAGCTCGAGCGCGAGTTCACTGCTCGGCTTGCAGATCTTGCCGAGCAACGCTCCAGATTGAACAAGACCCTCCACCGCTGGTCCGAACCCTTGCGCCCCCGTTTGTCCGAGGCCGAGCGCATCCTGACCCTCGCTGCCCCTTTCGTGGGGCTGGATGACGCAGTACGCAGCCGCGGGCACATCGCCCGCCTGGCGGGCTGGGTACCCACATCTGCGCTCCCCGAGCTGCGCCAGCGTCTCGATGTTGTCCTAGGGGGAATCTATGACCTGACCCTCCGCGATCCTGCTCCTCAGGAACGCAGCCTAGTGCCAACAGTGCCGGTCAAAAACCGGCTGTTGGCGCCCTTCGCCATGCTGGTCCGGCAATACGGGATTCCAGCCTATGGCGAGATCGATCCCACGCCTCTCTTCGCCGCGAGCTTCCTCTTGATGTTCGGGAGTATGTTCGGCGATCTCGGGCAAGGTGCAGTCATCGCGCTTACCGCCTTCGGGTTACGTCGCCGCCTCGGGCGCTTCTGGCCCTTCGGCCTGTTAGCAGGTTTCTCCTCGATGGGCTTCGGGGCCTTGTATGGCAGCATCTTCGGCTATGAGGAGCTCTTGCCGGCGCTCTGGATGAGTCCTCTGCAAGACCCCTTGCTGATGCTGACCCTGGCCCTCGCCTGGGGGGTCTGTTTTATCGTCACCGCCTGTCTAATAGCGATCTACAATCGTCTTGCAAATGGTCAAGGACGCGAGGCCCTGTTTGGGCAGCACGGGGTGCTCAATCTGGTATTTTATCTCGCGCTGGTCGCCGGTGCCGTGCAGGTCGCCGGCGGGCAGGGATTGGGGACCTTTCCGTCCATCCTGGCGCTCCTGAGCCTAGGCGGACTGGCTGGTTATGCCTGGCATCATCAACAGCAGGCGCCGCTCGGCGAACGAGTCCTAGTGGTGGCGATCGAGACGCTGGAGACCCTGATCAGCTATGTCTCCAATACGCTCTCCTTCCTGCGCGTAGCGGCCTTTAGCCTCAACCATGTTGCGCTCTCGATCGCCGTCTTTACCCTCGCCGACATGATGGGGACCTTTGGCTCTGTCCTGACGATCATCCTGGGCAATCTGTTCGTCTTGGTCTTGGAAGGCGGGATCGTCATGATCCAGGTGATGCGTCTGGAATACTACGAGGGCTTTTCGCGCTATTTCGTGGGTACGGGGCTTGCCTTCAGACCGATCCGGCTCGGAGGCGAGTCATCCTGATCCTGGCTCAACGCTATCGCAATCCTTGAAGGAGCTTGTCATGTTGTGGCTTGTTGCGCTGATGTCATTTGCCATCCTGGGTCTGATCGCCCTGGGCCTTGTCCTCGACCGGCGTCCCCAGTGGATCTCTTCCCTGGGCCAGCGGCTGCGCCCACTGCTCGGTTCCCAGATGCTGCTCTTCGCCGGTGCCCAGCTCGGCTTGCTGGCGCTGGGGATCAGCGAGGCCTTGGCGACACCAGTCGAAGGGGGCAGCATGAGTGAGCTGTCGATCGGCCGGGGACTGGCGATGATCGGCGTGGGGATCCCCACCGCTCTTTCGACCATCGGCGCAGGGATTGCCGTCGGACCTATCGGCGCGGCCTCATTGGCGGCCATCACCGAAAAGCCTGAAAATCTGGGCCGGACGCTGATCTATCTCGGTCTAGCCGAAGGGATCGCGATCTATGGCCTGGTGATCTCGATCCTGCTGTTGAACAAGCTCTAAGGTTCTGGCATGACCGAACAGTCAACCCGTCTGCTGTTCCTGGGCGAAGAGAACGTCGCCGATGGCTTCCGGCTGATCGGCTTTGAGGTCTATCCCAATCCAAGCGCCGAGGATACAGAACGGCTATTGCGCGATCTGAGGCGTGCCCAGACGCGGGCCTTTGTGGTGGTCGATGATGCCCTGATGTCCCAGAAAATTCCCAGCTTACAGCGGATTTTGGCAGAAGGCGGGCGCATCATCGTGATCGCTGTTCCTGCCTTAGGCGCTGTACCCCATTTGACCAGCTCAGTTGCCCAACGTCTTGGCCGGCTATTCGGGAACGCACCGCAAGCGACGGGTGCAAGCGATCAACGAGGGTCACCGTGAACCAGGTCGATGAACTCGAACGCGCCATCCTCGCGCGCGCCGAGCGGCTCGCCGCCGAATATCGCGAGCGTGCCGCCCGCAGCCGCGACCAGATCCTGCGCGAGGCGGCTGAACGTCTGCGCCAACGCGAACTCCAAGAGGAATCCATCGCCCGCGCCCTTGCCGAGCGGACCTTCCACCAGCGCGTGCAATCCAGCGAGCTGAAGATGCAGACCCAACTCGATCGCATGCGCTGGAATCTGGTCCTGAATGTGGAGAACCGCCTCGCCGAGCGGATGCGTACCTTCATCGCTGATCAATCCGCCTATGACGCCTGGCTCAAGGACCTTATCGTCGATGCAGCTGCACTCATCGAATCGCCCGAAATCATGGTCTATGCCAATGCGCATGATCAACGTCGCCTGTTCATGAACTGGGACACGATCCTCGCCGCCCTGCCCCCGAGCAAGCAGGTGCGGTTGGCGTCTAACGACGCGGCTATCGCTACCCTAGGCGGCATCCTGGCCATCAGCACAGATGGACGCATCCGCGTCGATCAGACCTTTGAGGGACGGCTGGCACGTCTGCGTCCGCAGATCGAGCAGGTCATCCTTGAGCGCCTGTTCCCTGGGGGCTTTGACATCGGTAATCTTTTCACTGGCTGAGCATGCGCATGAATCCATCTGACAAGACCGGGGTCATCTGCGAGATCAACGGCCCCATCGTCACGATCGAGCTTGCCGGCGGCTGTCTCGGCGAGCAGGTCAAGCTTGGCGCGCTCGAGCTCTATGGCGAGATCATCGCGCTGAATGGTCGCCATGCCATTGTCCAGAGTTATGAGTCCACCGAGGGGGTCAGGCCGGGCGAGCCTGCGGTTGGTCTTGGCTGGCCGTTGTCGGTCGAGCTCGGGCCAGGACTCATGGGCAGTATCTTCGATGGGGTGCAGCGCCCACTGACCCGCATCGCCCTCGAGTCCGGCGACTACATCCGCCGCGGGATCAGTCTGCCGGCGCTCGATCGCGAACGCCGCTGGCCATTTACCCCCTGCGCTGACCTCGAGCCCGGCGCACAGATCGAAGGGGGGGCAGTGCTGGGCAGCGTCCAGGAGACCGCGCGCATCGAACATCGCATCCTGGTCCCGCCAAATGTCTCCGGTGAACTCGAAGAGATCGCTCCTGCTGGCGAGTATGATATCGAGAGCGTGATCGCCCGGGTGCGCGATGCCCAAGGCAACAGTCACCGCCTCAGGCTCTATCATCGCTGGCCGGTGCGCCAACCTCGTCCCTACCGGCGGCGCGACGACGGGGTCGTCCCGCTCATCACCGGCCAGCGAGTCATCGACACCTTTTTCCCCCAACTCAAGGGCGGCAAGGGCGCAGTCCCTGGACCCTTCGGCGCCGGCAAGACCGTAGTCCAACAACAAATCGCCCGCTGGTCGAATGCCGACATCGTGATCTATGTCGGCTGCGGCGAACGCGGCAATGAGCTGGTCGATGTCTTGGAGACCTTTCCCAAGCTCATCGATCCCTATTCGGGGCGCCGGCTGATGGAGCGTACCCTATTGGTCGCCAATACCTCCAACATGCCGGTAGTCGCGCGCGAGGCCTCGGTCTATGTAGGACTCACCCTTGCCGAGTATTACCGCGACATGGGCTATGACGTGGTCATGCTCGCCGACTCGACCAGCCGCTGGGCCGAGGCGCTGCGTGAGGTCGCCGGGCGCCTGGGTCAGATGCCGGTCGAGGAAGGGTACCCTGCCTATCTTGCCTCGCGTCTGGCAGCGGTCTATGAGCGGGCTGGCCGGGTCGAGACCCTCGGCGGTGGATCGGGTTCTGTTACCCTGATCGGTGCGGTCTCCCCACCTGGCGGCGACTTTTCTGAACCGGTCACCAGCCACACCAAGGATATCATCGAGACCTTTTGGGCGTTGTCCAAAGAGCTGGCCGATGCCCGCCACTATCCCTCGATCGATTGGGTCACCAGCTTCTCCAAGCACGTCAAGACTGCGGCCCAATGGTGGCACCTTGAGGTCGGACTCGACTGGGGACGGCGCCGTGACCAGGCCCTGGGGCTTTTGGCGCGGGATGCAGAGCTATCGCGCATTGTCAACCTGGTGGGACCAGAGGCGCTCTCAGATGCCCAACGCTGGGAGCTGGAGGGCGCAGCCCTGATCAAGGAGGCCGTCCTTCAGCAAAGTGCGCTCGATGAGATCGATACCTTCTGTTCGCCACCCAAGCAATATGCCCTGCTCGACCTTGCGTTGCATCTGTATGAACGCGGAACCGATTTGATTCGCTTGGGGGTGCCGGTGATCGAGCTGCAACGCCTGCCGCTCTTGGCCAAGCTGCGCCGCCTCAAATCCATCTACTCGAACGACCAGCTCGACCAACTCCAGGCGTTTCGCCAAGAGATCGATCAGACGCTCGAAGCGATCCAGCTCGACTATGCCAAACAGGGCTAAGGCAATAAAAAAAGCCAGCGCTTAGGCCGGCTTCGGTATTGGTAGCGGGGGCAGGATTTGAACCTACGACCTTCGGGTTATGAGCCCGACGAGCTGCCTGACTGCTCCACCCCGCATCTGAGATAAACATTATAGCCATGCCAAACGCCTGGATGCAAGCCATTTACTCAGGGCAACCGCATGACTGGTTACCATCGCAGACTGAGAAACAGTCATTCACGAGCAAGAGGTGCACAAGAGGCTGTGCACAGCACCTTGACGGCTGTCGCTTTCCCTCTCTTTGCGCTGGCTCATGGCGACAGAAACCCGCAACCTTATCCGCCTTGATCCTATCCAGCACAAGGGGGGCCAAGACCCGTCTCCCCATCGCTTCGCCACCAGTCCCGGTTGATCCCAAAAGCGCAGGAGGTGCAGCCGTTGTTGGGCACCTTTGGTGACGTCACCCAAAAATGCCCAAGGCAGCGACCGGTGAGAATCCCTGCTCCCATTCCCAATGTATTCGCACATGACATTCCTCTTTACCTAGAGGAGTGCCAAGGGTGTTTGCCCTGACCCAGGGACCCGCTGGGGCTCAGCGGGTCGTCGCGCGCACGGCATCATTGAGCGCGCGGGCGTCGGCATGGGGCAAGGGCAGATAGATCGCTCCCATCTCTTTGGCGAGTTCCCGCCCCTGGGGTTGGGGACGCGGCGAGATGTCAATCACCAGGGTGCTGATCTCCAAGGCACGCACCTGGCGGGCGGCGGCCAGCGCCTCCTCGAAGGCGCGGGCGCGTCCACCGCTGCCGTCACGCGCAACATTGGCGCGGCCATCAGTCATCAGGATCAAGACGGGGCTGCCGCCGCGCCGCTGGATGCTGTCGGCGATGAGCATGCCTAGATCGATCCCTGCCGCTAAGGGTGTGCCGCCGCCCCCGGGCAATCCGGCCAGACAGCGTTTGGCCCGTACCAGCGAGCGGGTCGGGGGCAGCAAGACCTCGGCCTCCTGACCGCGGAAGGCGACGAGCGCGACCTGATCGCGCCGGACATAGCAGTCGGCTAGCAAAAGTTCGACCGCGCCCTTGGCCTCGGCCAGGCGGTGCAACGCCGATGAGCCCGAGGCATCGACGACAAAGATGGTGGTGCTTTCGGATTTGTGTTTGAAGCGGGTGATGCGGAAATCGTCCGGGCGGATCTCGAGCCGATTGATCGGCCTGCCGACGCGCAGGCGTTCCTCGCGGCGGATGCGCTGCCAGGGGGCGGCGGCGCGCAGGGTCTCGATGACATTGAGTTTTTGACCGGAACGCGGCTCGCCGTGCAAGACGCCCGCTGGCCGCCCGCGGGTAGGGGCGTTGCGCATGGCGCCCGCTTTGCCGGTGCTGCGTGAACGCGAGCGGCGCAGCCTGCCGCCCTGAAGCTGGGCCAGGAGGCCCGCTGGGATCGCCGCCTTGGTCGCCTCGAGGATCATCTCCTCGAGCTCGCGCGGCTCTTGGGGGCTGTCCTTGCTTTGGTCCTGATCCTGATTGGGTTCGGACGGTTCAGGGAGGGGCGGCTCGGCGTCGGGTGGCGGCTCCATTGGCGGGAGCTGGGTGGCGCGCGGGGCGAGCACCAGACGGCCAGCGACGGCCAGATCCTCTTCGGTAACGGTCGTGCGTCCGTTCAGAGCGGCATGGGCGCGCGCTGCATGACAGGCGAAGATCGAGGCGCGCAGCGAGGGGATGCCGAGCGCCAGGGCGATGCCACAGAGCGCCTCGATCTGGCCGTCGCTGATCGTCACCGAGCTGAGCAAGGCGCGCGCCGCCTGGATGTCTTCTAGGTCATAGTCGCAGGAGACCGCGTCATCATAGGGGATGGCGGTAAGGTCCAGATGAAAGGCCAAGCGATCGAGCAAGGCGGGGCTTAAGCCCTCGTCATCGCCGATCCCTTCGTCGAGTGCGACCACGGCAAAATGCGAAGGGGTGCGCATGGCCAGCCCATCGCGCTCCAGAACGACTTCGCCTGCATCGAAGGCCAGATTGATGCGCGCCACCGTCCCTGGGGCAATCCGCTCGGCCATCGCCAACTCCAATATACCGCCGTCGGCCTCGACCAAGAGCCCCTTTTCGGCCACGGGGCGACCGCTCCTCAGGGTCGCGGCCAGATCCAGCCCCCCCAACAGCCGCCCATCGGCAACATGCAGCGGAACACGCCGACGGGGAGTACCTGGTGGCTGGAGGTCATAGAGAAGCGACAGCCACATCTCGCGCACCGGCCCAGGCAGGGCGCGCACGGCCACGCCGCCGGTCCCCTTGGGATCGATCGTCAGCAAAACCGCGGCCAGCACAGCATCGTCCCAAGGCGCGGGGGCCTGGATTGCCGGTGAGCTGGCAGCGACAACCGCGGCATCCGCCGCGCCGGAGAGAGGGGCAGTCTGGCTCATTCGCCAAATTGCTCCTTGATCGCCCGCTCAACCCGGTGGGTTGAGCTGGATTCATCGAGCGGATCGCGGCGTAGACGGTGTCTGAGGGCCGACACGGCCACGGTTTTGACATGCTCAATCTCGACCTGCTGATGGCCATCCAGGGCGGCCAGGGCGCGGGCGGCGCGGATCACGGTCAGCTCGCCGCGCAGGCCATCGGTCCCCAGCCGGATGCAGAGTTTGCTGGTCTCTTCCAGGGTGCGGTCGGGGACCTCGACCTCGGGCAAGAGCTTTCTCGCTTTCTGGATCTGGCGACTGATCTTGGCGTCTTTGTTTTTCCATTTGGCAACGAATGCCTCGGGGTCGCGCTCGAACTCATCGCGCAGACGCACCACCTGCATGCGTACCGCTAGATCGGTCGGGGTCTTGACCTCAACCGATAGACCAAAGCGGTCCTGAAGCTGAGGCCGAAGCTCGCCCTCTTCGGGGTTCCCTGAGCCTACAAGGACAAAGCGCGCGGGATGGCGGATACTCAAACCCTCGCGTTCGACGATGTTTTGCCCCGAAGCGGCGACATCGAGTAGCGAATCGACCAGATGGTCCTCGAGCAGATTGACCTCGTCGATATACAGAAACCCGCGGTGGGCGCGCGCCAACAACCCAGGCTCGAACGCCTTTTCGCCCTTGGTGAGCGCGCGCTCGAGATCCAGCGCACCGATGACGCGGTCTTCCGTTGCGCCTAACGGTAGATCGACGACGGGTACTGGGATCTGATGGGACTTGAGCGTGCCGTTTTTGGCCTTCTTGGCACGGCAGTCATCGCACAAATAGTCATCGCTGGCATCTGGATCACAGTGATAAGGGCAATCAACGGCGCGCATCTTGGGCAGAAGGGCAGCCAAACCGCGGATGGCGGTGGATTTACCCGTACCGCGATCGCCGAAAACCAGAACCCCGCCGATCGAGGGATCGACGGCCGCCATCAAGAGCGAGCGTTTCATTTCATCCTGGCCAACGATGGCGGAAAAGGGGAAGGGGATGGGCATAAGCGGCGAACCTAGTCAGTGAATCAGGATTGGATCTTGAAAGACGGGCAGCAAAAATCAAGCTGCTGAACCTAGCGCCCCATCCCGTCATGGTCAAGCCCAGACGGGAAACGGCTGTCTGTGATCGCCTGCCCTGGTCTGCCTGACATCTCTCGAGCAAGTGATCTTGTGTCATACAATGCCCAGGCCCCAAGCCTGGATCATCCATAAATAACGGAGGACCGATGATGACAACGACATGCATCCCTAGCCTAACCCCCGAGGCCACCCAATGAATGAGACCCTCCTTGCCCCCGAAGACCTGGGTCCGTCCAAGGGCCTGGATGCGATCGCCCTGTTGAGTAGCGAGGAGAGATTACAGGGACGGCCCAAGCTCTGTAGTGACTGCGGGCTATGCGACAGCGGCCTCAAGGCAAAGATGTCTTCGGCCTGCATCTTTGTACGCAACCAAACCGAGGCCATCGAACAACGGCTGTATGGGCGCACCGCCCAGGTAAAGGACGAGCTGCGCTTTGGGATCTATCGCGCCCAGTATGCCGCGCGTTGCCTTCGGCCCCATCCCAAGGCCCAGTGGAGCGGGATCGTCACCCGGCTGGCAGCGCGCCTCCTCGAACAAGACCAGGTGGAGGCGGTGATCACGACGGGCGCAGCCCCAGGGACGCGCTTCAAGGCCGAGCCGGCGCTTGCGCGCTTCCCCGAAGAGGTATTGGCGACTGCGGGGAACAAGCCTTGTCTCTCGCCCAATCTGCGCCTCCTCGATCAGGTGCGCGACCAGGGGATCAAGCGCCTGGCCTTCATCGGCACGAGCTGTCAGGTGCACATGCTGCGCGCGCTCGAGCCTGAGCTTGGCTTGGAGCGGCTCTATGTCATCGGGATTCCTTGCAGCGATAATGTCACCTATCCAGACCTGGAATATTTCTTGACCCAGATCTCGCGCTCGCCCCAAACCGTAGTGCACTATGAGTTCATGCAGGACTTTAGGCTGTGGCTGCGCCATGAGGACGGCTCGAGCGAGCGGGTCAATTTCATCGATTTCCCGATGGATAGGCTGCATGGGATCTTCCCCTCTGCCTGTCTGTCCTGTTTCGACTATGCCAATCGCTTAAGCGATCTCACCATCGGCTATATGGGCGCGCCGCTCGGCTGGCAGTGGGTCCTGGTGCGCACTGAAATCGGCGAGTCGCTCTTCGAGCTGATCCGGCCCGCGCTCGAGTTCGGCGAATTGACCTCCAGCGGGGATCGCACGCGCGCCATGCCGCGCTATATCCAGGGGCTCACCCGCCCGCCGGGTGCCAAGCGCCCGCCCTTCCTGGTGCGCAAGCTGGTCGCTTATCTACAGCGCACGCGCGGCTCCAAGGGTCTTGAGTTTGCGCGCGCCATCATCGAGATGAAACTCTTGCGCAACCTCAACTATGTGCGCAGCAAGTTCCCGCGCTTCGAGGCGCGGGTCGTGCCCGAGCATGTCTATCAAACGCTTGCACCCTATGCCGAGACCTATCAAACGGTCTTCGGGCGTCCCTTGAGGCCGCCGGTGATATAGGCTTAAGCGCCCCCCAGCAAGAGAGGGGCGCTCGTCAGCGGCATGCCCCCATCATGCATCCTGACGGGCCTCGAGCGCCGCAATACGTTTTTCAAGGGGCGGGTGGCTGCGGAAGAGCGCCAGCAGCCCCTCGCCGACCCGCCCCGAGATGCCAAAGGCGGCAAACTCAGCGGATGGCAGATCCTGTGGCTCATAGACGCGTTGCAAGGCCCGCAGCGCCGCGATCATCTGATGACGGCTGGTTAGGGCCGCGCCGCCCGCGTCGGCGCGATATTCGCGGTAGCGGGAAAACCACATTACGATCATCGTAGCCAAGATCGAGAGCATGACCTCAGCGACGATCGATGCCAAGAAATACCCTGGGCCATAGCCCCGCTCGTTCTTGAGGAGCACCCGATCGACGATGATGCCCACGATCCGCGACAAAAAGACCACAAAGGTATTGACCACCCCCTGGATCAGCGCCAGGGTCACCATGTCGCCATTGGCGACATGGCTGATCTCATGCCCAAGGACCGCCTCGACCTCATCCTCGCGCATGTGATTCAGCAAGCCAGTGCTGACCGCAACCAGGGCCGCATCGCGATTCCAGCCGGTAGCGAAGGCATTGGGTTCAGGCGAATCGAAGATCCCGACCTCGGGCATCCCGATCCCCGCCTGCTCGGCCTGACGGGCCACGGTCTCGACCAGCCAGTGCTCAGCGGGTGTGGAGGGGTGCTCGATGATATAGACCCCCATCCCTTGTTTGGCAAGGGTCTTGGACAGGAATAACGAGACGAGCGAGCCGCTAAAGCCGATCACCGCCGCCATGATAAGCAGCGTGCCCATATCGATGCCGCCGGATTGCAAGAGCAGGTCATCGATCCCGAGCAGACGGAAGACGATGCTGATGACCACCAGGACCGCAGCATTGGTCGCGAGATAAAGCAGGATGCGCAGCATAGGATGACCTCGTCGCAAGCGTTTACAACCGACCACCAAGCGCTAGGTTAGGCCCACAATGCCCAACGACTTAGGGCCTACTAGTGCCGGTAACCTCCAGACGATGCGTGATTGCTATTATCGACTGGCTAGCAATACAGAGGCTAGCCAGGGTGTCAGCCTCATCCATCTCCGCGACCCCTGGCCGGGCAATCTCTGCGGGTCGGCACTGCCCAGAGCTTCCCTCTATCCCAAGGGCCGAAAGCCAGCCCTTTCGCGAGTTACAGGCCCAGGATCAGTATGCAGTATGTCGAGGTAAGCAGATCACGGGTCTGGTCCGCCCCCATGACTGAAACGACCGCTGGCCGCATACCAGCGGCGATGGCAGGTAGCGGATTTGCCTGGACTCCGCCCCGCGTGAGCGGGGATAGCCGGCTCAGCTCATCTTGATCGCTCCCAGGCAGCGCAGCATGCAAGTGATGGCGTTGCATCTCGGCCCTTACCTGGCGGCGGTCGTCCGCTGACTTTCCCCTCGAGGCGACGGATAAATACTTCGAGCCCACCTCACCTTGCGGCTCCCGCGGCCTCAGGTTCAGCGGCCATCAAAAAAGACTAGACAAGCCGCCATCGGGCCATTAACATTCGCGCTCTCAACGCACGGGGCCATAGCTCAGTTGGGAGAGCGCAACACTGGCAGTGTTGAGGTCGGCGGTTCGACCCCGCCTGGCTCCACCAATCCTCAGACCGGGCACCCGGCCAGGTCTTACATAACCAGGTTCCCGTCCCCATCGTCTAGTGGCCTAGGACACCGCCCTTTCACGGCGGTAACCGGGGTTCGAACCCCCGTGGGGACGCCAACTTTTAGGCTACGTAGCTCAGCCGGTTAGAGCATCGCACTCATAATGCGGGGGTCCCCAGTTCGAGTCTGGGCGTAGCCACCATCCTTTCTACGCTGCGCAGGCAGTACGCAATCCGCCTCCAACCCTTTTTCCATCTCTAGCCCTTTATCCCAGGGGTGTGCCCACTGAGTCAGCTGGGACGCGTCTGGCGCAACGTCTGGCGCAAGCACTGAGGTCTTGCTCTTGTGCCTCGGTGGTCTGTCTGGTGAGGGAAATCCCTGACCAAGGGGCGTGACGTAACAACGCTGTCACCCAAGCGCTAATCATCCTGTCATTTGACCCCGAGACCAGCCGCTGCTAGAAACAGCCCTTCCCAGGTCTAGGGTCGATCCTCATGCTGCCGTCGCTTCCAGCGATCTTTGCGCGCCTTCCTCTGTCAGTGCTTGCTCTCGGTGCAGGTGGCCTTGCGGTCTTGGGCTTTGCCCCCTTCGGTCTCTTTCCGCTCGCCGTCATCGCCTGTGCCCTGTTTTATCAGTCTCTCAGCGATGCCACCCCGCGCACTGCTCTCTGGCGCGGCTGGCTGTTTGGGGTCGGGCTATTCGGTTTCGGGACCTTTTGGATTCGGATCAGCCTGAATGAGTTCGGCAACATGGATGCCTGGGTGGCCCATCTGCTGACTGCACTCTTCGTCGCCTTCTTGGCGCTCTTTTATGGGGCGGTCGGCTGGCTGGTCCGCCGGCTGGATCAAGGTCATCCGAGCTGGACAGCGCCCTTGCTCTTGCTGCCGGGCATCTGGGTCTTGGGCGAATGGGTGCGCAGTTGGCTATTCACCGGTTTCCCTTGGCTCTCACTGGGCTACAGCCAGATCGACGGTCCCTTGGCAGGCTATGCACCGATCCTGGGCGTCTATGGGGTGAGCCTGCTGGTCGCGCTTTCGGGTGGATTGCTGTGGGGGATGGCCGCTTGGCGGGGCCGAGCACCCAACTTTGCCCTGATCGCCCTGGCGGCCCTTTGGCTCTGCGCTGCGGGGTTGAAGGCGAGCGAATGGACGCATCCCTCGGGTCGGCCGCTTCGGGCGAGCGTGCTCCAGGCCAATATCCCGCAGGCGGTGAAATGGGATGCCGAGGCGCGGCTGATGATCGCCGAGGTCTATGTGGATATGACCCTGGAGTATCTGGATGCGGACTTCATCGTCTGGCCCGAGACCGCCCTACCCGATTTCCTCCATCAGGTCCGCGAACCTCTGATCGACCCCCTGGCCGAGCGCGCGCAGCGCGAAGGGACCGAGATCGTACTGGGGATTCCGGTCATGGACCTCGAGAGCGGGCGCTATTTCAACGGGCTCTTGGCGATCGGCAGCCGGGAATCGCTCTATACCAAGCGCCACCTGGTGCCCTTCGGTGAGTTTACACCCTTGAAGTCTTGGCTCGGGCCGCTCGCCGAACTCTTTGCCGTGCCAATGTCCGACTTCAGCCCAGGCGCGGGCCGACCCCTGTTACAGGTGGGCCCGCATCGGGTCGGCGCCTCGATCTGTTATGAGGATGCCTTCCCCACCGAGCTGATCGAGTCCCTGCCCGAGGCGGCCTATCTTATCAATGTCAGCAATGATGCCTGGTTCGGTGACTCGCTTGCACCGCATCAGCACCTGGAGATCGCGCGCATGCGGGCGCTGGAGACCGGGCGGTTTTTGGTGCGGGCCACCAATACAGGGATCTCGGCGATCATCGATCACCGCGGACGCTTGGTCGCTTGGCTGCCCCTTTTTGTGCGCGGGGCGATCACCGCCGAGGTCCAGCCGCGCGAGGGCCTGACCCCTTTTGCCCGCCTTGGAAATGCGCCAGCGATCGGCCTGGGAGCCGCCCTGATCCTGTTGGGGATCGGCCTCGCTCGGTGGAGATACGACCCGAGCCCGCCGCTGCGCACTTGAACTCGGGAAGCCGGCAGGGTGCGCAGTACACACCCTATTTGAACAGATGGGCGCGATAATGCCGCAGCTCGGCGATCGATTCGCGGATGTCATCGAGCGCCAGGTGTCTGGATTGTTTCTTAAAGCCATTGGCCACTTCGGGTGCCCAGCGCTGGGCGAGGATCTTGAGTGTGCTCACGTCCAGGTTGCGATAATGGCAATAGGCCTCCAGACGCGGCATCCAGCGCGCCAAGAACCGCCGGTCCTGACAGATGCTATTGCCGCACAGGGGCGAGGCGCCGGCGGGGACATGATTGGCGATAAACTCCAGGGTCATCGCCTCGGCCTCGGGCTCGTGATAGGGGCTTTGACGCACGCGCTCTAAGAGACCGGAAGCGCCATGCTGGTTGCGGTTCCAGTCGTCCATGGCATTTAAGATCTCATCGTCCTGATGGACGGCGATGACCGGTCCCTCGGCGATGACCTCGAGCTGGCTGTCAGTGATCAGGGTGGCGATCTCGAGGATCCGGTCGCGCTCGGGGTCGAGGCCAGTCATCTCCAGGTCGATCCAGATGAGGTTATGTTCGCTGTGCATGTCTCTGGGTCAGGATTCTCGGGTGATTTTGAGAATGACGCCCTCGGGCGCCGAGTCATTGGTACACACAAGGCCAGTATAACGCTGCGTGCCCACCTCACCTCTTGGGCCGACTGGATCGCCTTGCGGATGACATCTCAGCGAGCAGACGATTGGTCGCCTTGGCGCCAACGCCCCTCCCCTATTGCTGATCCTTGAGTCTAAGGCCTTGATCATTGTGAATTGGCGAAGATAGAAAGAGTCGATCATCGATGATGCACCTGATGAGGTTTTTGCTCTCTTCCGCGATCCTGCTGGGCGCCGCCTGGGTGCAGGCTGAACCCCTGACCGTCGCCGCTGCCGCCGATCTCAAATATGCGATGGATGAGATCGTCGCCGCCTTCAAACAAGAACACCCCGGGGCCGAGGTCGAGGTCGTCTATGGTTCGTCCGGCAAGTTTTATCACCAGATCGAACAGGGCGCGCCTTATGACCTGTTTTTCTCTGCAGACATCAGCTTTCCTCGTCTACTCGCCGAGAAAGGCCATGCCGCCTCTGAGGTCCGACCCTATGCCATCGGACGCATCGTGCTCTGGAGCCCAAACCTGGATGCGAGCCGCATGCGGCTTCAGGATCTACTCGACCCGGCGATTAAGCGCATCGCCATCGCCAATCCCAAGCATGCGCCCTATGGGAAGCGCGCCGAGGAGGCACTTAAGGCCAGCAACCTGTGGGAGCAGGTCTAGCCCAAGCTAGTCTATGGCGAGAACATCGCCCAGACCGCCCAGTTTGTGCAAAGCGGTAATGCCCAGATCGGGATCATCGCCCCGAGCTGGCTAGCAAGGGTGGCTATTGGCTGATCCCCGCCGAGCTCCATGAGCCCCTGGAACAGGGCTTCATCATCACCCAACGCGGGGGGAAACATCCGCTAGCAAAGGTATTTGCCGACTTTATGGGCTGGGCAGAGGCACGCCGGATCATGACCCATTATGGGTTCGTGCTGCCCGGCGAGTCGGTAACGCCCTGATGTGGCCCCAAGCTCGTCGATCGCAGCGCATCGCCCAGGGCCTTGTAGCCTCTGGGCTCATCGGTACGCTCGGCGGGCTCATCGGTTTGGGGGGTGCTGAGTTTCGCCTGACAGTGCTGGTCGGCTGGTTCAGGCTACCGACCCTGGAGGCGATCATCTTCAACAAGGCGCTCAGCTTGGTCGTGGTCGCCGTGGCCTTGGTCGCGCGCTTAAAGACCATCCCCATCGCCCAGACCTTAGGTCATATCGATGTCGTGCTCAATCTCTTGGCCGGTAGCCTCATCGGCGCCTTTTGGGCCTTGGGCCGCGGATCATGCTATGCGCCTGCCACGCCGCCAGCTTGACCGCATCGTCTTGGTGCTCTTG
This sequence comes from Caldichromatium japonicum, assembly GCF_011290485.1. Classification (GTDB taxonomy): domain Bacteria; phylum Pseudomonadota; class Gammaproteobacteria; order Chromatiales; family Chromatiaceae; genus Thermochromatium; species Thermochromatium japonicum. Next base: position 1,772,829 of record NZ_CP048029.1, read on the forward strand.
CTCGGCCTAGCGGTGTTGCTGCTGTCCGACACTGGCTGGGGATCGCTGCGGGTGGAGCGGCATGGCTCGATGCCAGGCCGCTGCGCCTGATGGTGGGACTCGGGGCTGGTCTCGGGATCGGCATGGTAGCTGCCCTGCTGGGGGTAGCTGGCGGCGAGCTTCTGATCCCCACCATCGTGTTGCTCTACGGCCTGGACATCAAGGTCGCAAGCAGCCTCTCGTTGGCGATTAGCCTGCCGACCATGCTGGTCGGGTTTGCCCGCTATACGCGCTCAGATGCCTTTGCGGTCCTGTGCCATGAACGCCTGCTCTTCGGCGCCATGTCCTTGGGTTCGATCCTCGGTGCCATCCTGGGCGGTTTGATGCTGGGGTTGGTGCCCTCCCGCGTACTCACGACACTCCTCGGTGCGATCCTGCTGATCTTGGCCTTCAAGACCTTTCAGCATAGCCATTGATGCCGTGATACACCCACAATCATCCTTTGAGACCTGCGGGTACGGCTAACATCGCGGCAAAGAGGGCTTGTAGGGCGCGCAGTGCGCACCCTAGATTTACGACTTTGCTCAGCTGGTCGAGCAAAACCAATGACCTTATTCCATCTAGAGTTGGCAAAGGTGAGCGGATTGCCTGTTGCGATGCACGCCTGCGAACTCTTGCCCGATCCATCAAGGGATGCGCCTGGCCGCCGCGCGGCTCATAGCGCAGGCAGGTGCGCATCGATCTCACAACCAATGAGGCGAAACGCCCGCGTTCAGAGGAGTACACATGGTGATGTCCGACCCGATCCGTCCATTGATCTGGACCCTTGTCCTATGGGCCTCTCTCTTGGGGCATAGCGTCCTTGCCGCCGACCTGCCTGCCGAAGGGCGAGCAACCGAGCCGACCCCGCCCCCTGCAGGCAAGCTCATCGGCGCCCGCCCCTTTACTCACCCCGATTGGTTCAAACAGAGCTTCCTCGACATCGAGGAGGACATCCGAGAGGCGGCCCAAGCCGGCAAGCAGTTGATCCTGTTTTTTGAGATGAACAACTGCCCTTATTGTGCCCGCCTGCTCGAAGAGAACTTTAACCGCGAGCCGATCCAGGGGTTCATCCGCGAGCGCTTCGATGTTATTGCACTCGATATCGATGGGGACCGTGAGGTCGTGGTGGATGCCGACCAGAGCCTGCCGGAGAAAGAATTCGCCCAGCGCATCGGGGTGCGTTATACCCCGACCCTATTGTTCCTAAACCCTGAGGGTGAGCCGGTCGCACGGGTCGATGGGTATCGCAGCCCGGCGGATCTTAAACTGGTGCTGGAGTATGTCGCCAATCGCGCCTATGAGCGTCAGACCCTGGCCGAGTTTATCTCCGCCTCGACCGAGGAGATCTACCGCCTGCGCCCGCATCCGCGTTTTCAGGACCTTCAGGATCTCACCGGCGTCAAGGACCGCCCCTTGGCCCTCTTGTTTGAGGATGCCCGCTGTCTGGCCTGCGATGCATTCCACGACGGGCACCTGGCCGATCCAGAGGTCGATGCGGCGCTTGCGCCCTTCGTCGTGGTCAGGCTCGATGCCCTGGCCGACACCCCGATCACCGCCCCCGATGGCCGCCAGACCACAGCGCGCGAGCTCGCCGAATCGCTCGGGATCGATTATCGCCCCGCCTGGGTCCTGTTCGATGAAGGGCGCGAGATCGCGCGCATCGAGAACGAACTCTCGCGCTATCACTTGATCGGCATCCTTGAATATGTCGGCCAGCGTCAGTATCAGCGCTATCCCGACAGCCCCTTCGATTATATCAACGCCAAGACTGCCGAACGTTTAGCGCGGGGCGAGGATGTGCGGATCGCCGATTAGAGACAGTTCCTGTCTGGGGCATGAGTGAGTGCGGCTCAAGCCTCGGTAGGGCATGCCTTGCCCCCTACTCAAGGCCGCTGCCTTGGCCTGCCGCCAAGCGCAGGCACAGTCGCGCAACCTGGGCGAGCGCGGCGTGATCATCCAAGGGTCCCGTATAGACCTTGGGCAGCCAGTGAGGGCGTTTTCTGAAGCGCTTATAGGACCAGAGATATTGCGCGGGGCAGAGACGCACGCAGTGTTCGATCCCGCGATTGAGCGCCGTCGCCGCCTTGATCTCATCGGCGCTGTCGATACCGGGAGGTGCCGGCAGGCAATGGATGATAAAACCCTGGCCGCACGGCAGGCGCTCGGCAAACATGAAGACGACCTTCGCGCCCGTGCGGCGCGCCAGGCGATTGACCAGCAACATGGTGAATGCCGGGATGCCGAAAAAGGGCGCAAAGACCGCTCCTTTATCGGCTTTGGGCTCCTGGTCGGGCAGGACCCCCACCTGATCGCCACGCTGCAGGGTCTCAAGCAACAGTCGGATGCCAGCAGCATTGATCGGTGCAAGCCTAGCGCCGGTGCGCACTCTTCCCCCCTGAATGAGCGCATCGAAGGGGCCCTGGGATCTATAAAAGATGGTCGTGGGCCCGAGGCTCGCCAGATGCAGCCCCGCGAGCTCCCAGGCTCCATGATGCGGTGAGAGCACGATCAGGCCGCGCCCCGCGGGCCGGGCGAGGTGCTCGGCGCCGCGCACCTCGCGGACCAGGCCCAAGACCTCGGGCACAGGCCGGCGCCAGAAATGGGCGATCTCGAGATAGGTCTTGCCGAACTCGGCGAGGCTCGCATCGCGCAGACGCCGCTGTTCAGCGGGCGCAAGCTCAGGGAAACACAGTGCGATATTGATCAGGGCGTTGCGCCGCTGGCGGTTGGGCCAGCGCCCGATCAGCCAGCCGAGCGTCGCCCCCAGGCGATGGACCCCAGGCAAGGGCAGGCGCGCCAGAAGATCCAATAGGGTACGTGCGGCAAGGGTCTGCAAGCGTTGGCTGTCCAACATGAATGCGGTTTCAAAGCGATCGCGTGTGCCCTGGGCGAGCTCTGGCATTAGCTTTGGGCGCTAGGTTCCAATAAAGGGACCCACCTGCCGCGCGGTGCGCGGCGCAAGCAGATTTGACATCTAAAACGAGTAGAACGACCACCTGAGCGAAGAGATTGGCCAACATGTCTCAAGACCTACCGACGCCCCTTTCACCCCAGGCGGCATTCGAGATGTTACGCGCCAACCCCAAGGCGCTCTTGATCGATATCCGCTCGACCATGGAGTTTTTATTCGTCGGGCATCCCCTGGGGGCCATCCATATCCCTTGGATGGATGAACCCGACTGGGAGGTCAATAGCCACTTCGTCACCGAGATCCGAAAGCTCGTGTTGGGCGGTGCAGTCTGCGAACAGGAGGGGGGGTGCACACCCATCATCCTGATCTGTCGCAGCGGCAAACGGTCGCTGGAGGCGGGACGGACGCTGATCCAGGCAGGCTTCAAAGCAGTCTTCCATATCGATGAAGGCTTCGAGGGTGAGCTCAACCACGAGCATCATCGCAGCAGCATCAATGGCTGGCGTTTCCGCGGCCTGCCTTGGGAGCAATGTTAATCGAAGGCTGGCCTCTAATCATTGCCCGGCAATCCTCATTGCCCGGCAATCCGGCATCGCTCCCCACCTGCCAGTCGACTTGGGCGACGGCGACACGGCAGGCAGTGCCTACACCGAGGGTCTCGGCCTGGCGACCCTCTGCCTCCCGCCGACAGCGGGCTAGCATCTGGAGCTGGCGGACCACGGCACGCGCTGCCCTGAGATTATGCGGCGACGGATCGGCAAAGAGTTGATGCAGTGTTTTGTCAAGGGCTGCGCCGCGCTCGGCCAAACGGGTCATGAACTCCGATAGCGCCGCGTGTGGATCGGAACGATTGGTCGCGGCGACCAGGGTCTCTTGACGCTCCATCTCTTCGATCAGGCTCGCACCCGGGGGCTCATCGCAGCCCTTTTGTGCGGAGAGTCCCTGGGCCTCGTAGAGCTCGAATAGGTATTCGGCGCGCGCTAAGGGATCTAACAGGGTGCGATAGGCCTCATCGATCTGCGCCAAGGCCCGCACCAGCTCATCATCCTCACCCCGGGCAAACTCGGCGCGAACGGCATCCACGAGGGTGCGATAGCGCTCAGTCAATAGGCCATCATCGATGGCAAAGCCCACCGGCAGACCGAAGCGCTCAAAATGATTGTTGCACACTGTTCGTTGCGACTTGACAGCCGCCGTCCGGTCATCCGGGTCCTGGGATCAGCCCGACCCGCAACCGCTGAACATCAAGTTTGAGATCGACCGCAGCGCAACCGATCATCGTCCGTCTGTCAGGCGTATGCCAGCGATCGACGAGCATTTGGAGATTGATTTGATTGAGATAATCGTAGATCAGACTGCTCAGCTCACGCCACAGATCATGCGTCAGGCAGGGCCCATTGTTTTGGCAGTTACCTGCGCCGCCGCAGCGCGTCGTATCTACCCGCTCGTCCACCGCAGTGATGACCGCAGCGACACTGATCTCGGCAGGCCGGCGGGCCAACCGATAACCGCCCCCAGGACCGCGCACACTCGTCACCAGGCCGCGCCGACGCAGTCTGGCGAAGAGCTGTTCGAGATAAGAGAGCGAGATCCCCTGACGCTGGGCGATGTCGGCGAGGGCAATCGGCCCATCGCCCTGATGGATCGCGAGATCCAACATCGCGGTGACCGCGTAGCGGCCTTTAGTCGTTAATCTCACAGGTATCCCCCCATGCAGACCTGACTCTGGATCATACTGAACCCAAGCATGGCGATCAATTTATTGATAAGAAACACATGCTTTTGAAATTGAGTGAGCTGTCCAGATGTCGTGGGCATGGAAAGACGAGACATGAGATTGCTGTCGTTTGCGGCGTGCGAAGAGCGGCGGCGTAGCTGGACGTATGAAGCGATAGGCGCGCAGAGGGGATTGTTGGGCGCAGGGGTGTTCGACATCTGCAAAGGCTATGGGCGCGAAGGGGCCCAAGGGAAAGGGGGGTGGGCGCAAGGTGGGTGAGAAGCGGGCGCTGTTGGCGGAGCAGGACGCCCAGATACGCAAGCTCATGTGCGACGGGACACCGGATGAGCTGAAGCTGCCGTTTGCGCTGTGGAGCCGGCAGGCGGTGCGGCAGTTGATCCTCGGCTGTTTTGGCATCGAGCTCAGGCCGCAGGGGGAGGGCAAGTACATGGCGCGCTGGGGATTGACGCCCCAGAAACCGATTCGGCGCGCCTATGAGCAAAGCCCGCCGGCGGGCAAGACGTGGTTTGAGGAGACCTACCCGGACATTGCCCGGCGCGCCAAGGCCGAGGGCGCCGAAATCCACTGGGGCGATGAAACGGGGCTGCGCTCAGACGAGGTGCGCGGGCGCTCTTATGCGCCGGCGATCAAGACGTCCGAGATTCGCGTCACGCACCGTCGCGAAGGCCTGTCGGTGATCTCGACGCTGACCAACCGCGGCAAGGTGCGTCGGAAGGCGTTCGCGGGGGCGATGAACGCCGACATCCTGATCGACTTCATGAAGCGGCTCGTCAAGGACGCCAGGGGCAAGAAGATCTTCCTCATCCTCGACAACCTGCGCGTGCATCACACCAAGCCAGTCAAGGCCTGGCTGGCTGCATGCGCCAATCAAATCGAGGCCTCCTCCCTCCCCCCCTACAGCCCAGCACTGAACCCCAACGAGATGCTCAAGGTCACCATCACCGCGCAGGCGCCCTCCCGCGCCAAGGGCGATCTGAAGAAGGCGACCGTCAGCCACCTGCGCCGCCTTCTCAATTCCCCCCAACGCATCATGCGCTACTTCCAGCATCCCAAGCTCCATGATGCCGCGTAATACAAGTTCATTGGTTTCGGATCAATAACGATCGGGCCCCTCGACCGATGGGTCCGGTTCAGGCTGGGTCACTGGCTCGATCGCCAGGTTGTCCAGATCGCCGTCATGTTCGAAATGCACCATGAAGCCGTGGTGCTCCAGGATACATGATAGCGCCTCCAAACGCTGATCCATGTGATGGATATGATCGAGCATGCGGTTGATCGCATCGGCGATCGGATCTGGGGCATCGCGGGTGGCCCCATAGGCATCGAAGCCAAGGCGCTTAGCGGTCGCGGCGCGCTGACGGGTGAGCACATCTCGGTTCGGCTCGATGACACGCCCCGGGACCCCGACCACGGTCGCACCTGGCGGGACCGATTTGAGGATCACGGCATTGGAGCCGATGCGCGCCCCGTCGCCGATCTGGATAGGCCCCAGAACCTTAGCCCCGGCGCCGACGATGACATCGCGCCCAAGAGTGGGATGACGCTTGCCTTTTTGCCAACTGATACCGCCTAGGGTGACGCCATGATAGAGGGTGCAGTCATCGCCGATGACTGCGGTTTCGCCGATCACCACCCCCATGCCGTGGTCGATGAAAAAACGCCGCCCGATCACCGCGCCTGGATGGATCTCAATACCGGTGAACAGACGCGCGACATTGGCCAATACGCGCGCCAGCCATTTAAAACCATGCTGCCAGAGCCAATGGGCGAGGCGATGGATCAGGACCGCATGAAAGCCGGGATAGGTGGTGAAGATCTCAAAGGCATTGCGCGCCGCCGGGTCGCGTTCCAGGATGCAGCGGATGTCTTCGCGGATGCGGTTGAACATGGCCGTCTTTTCACTGCTCGGAATGGTGCCGGACCGGCGTCTGCTCAGTCAAGGGCGGGGATTGTCGGCGGGCAAAGCGATCCGGACGCTTACGCCCTTGGGCGGCGCTGAGGATGCCGCGCAGGATGTTGAGCTCGGTACGGTCGGGACGGGCCCGATTGAAGAGCCGGCGCAAACGGATCTCCAGGGTGCGCGACTGCTCGGGATCGCTGAAACCGAGCTCGATCAAGGTCGCGGCGAGATGGGTATAGAACCCCTCCATCTCTTTGGCAGTGGCCAGGTCACGCGGCGGTTCGCTCAGCTGTACATCGTGCGATTGGCTCGCCACCTGCCAGATCTCATAGGCCAGTACTTGGGCGGCTGCGGCGACATTGAGTGAGCTGAATGCTGGATTAGCAGGGATATGGACCAGATAATGACAGCGCGCCAACTCCTCGTTGGTCAGGCCCGAACGCTCTCGCCCCAGCACCAGGGCCACATCGCCGAACCGGGCCTCATCAAGTAGGCGGGCAGCGCATGCCGGCGGATCGAGGACCGGCCAGGAGATCGAGCGCACCCGGGCGCTCGCCCCGATCACCAGGCGGCAGCCGTCCAAGGCGCTGATGAGATCCGCATGGATCCCGGCGCGCGCGATCAGATCATCGGCGCCAGCGGCGCGGGCGATGGACTCGGCGTCGGGCTGCGTCTGGGGCGCGGCCAGCTCGAGGCGCGATAGGCCCATCGTCTTCAATGCCCGCGCCACGGCACCGATATTGCCTGGATGGGTCGTGCCGACCATGACGATGCGGATACGTGCCAGCGCGTCACCGATTTGGTCTATCATAAGCTGCTTGATACAAGGCGCTTGTTAGGGGCAGGCCCTATGCCATGCCCTGTCTCTCTCTAGGCCACCATGATACAGCGATTGGCGATCCATTGACCGATGCATCCAAGCCTGAACATTGCCGTCCGCGCCGCCCGCCAAGCGGGCAAGATTATCCTCCGCTTTGCTGACCGGGTCGATTCGCTCAAATACGAGGACAAGAGCCGTAACGACTTTGTCAGCGAGGTCGATCGCGCTGCGGAAACAGCCATCATCCAAGAATTGCGCGCGCGTTTCCCCCATCACGCGATCCTGGCCGAGGAAAGCGGCGCCCAAGAGGGGCGCAGCGAGTTCCTCTGGGTCATCGACCCATTGGACGGCACCACCAATTATCTCCACGGCTTCCCCCAGTTCGCTGTATCCATCGCCCTGCTGTACCGCGGTCAGCTCGAATGCGCCGTGGTCTATGACCCCTTGCGTGAAGAGCTCTTCACCGCTGCGCGCGGTGAGGGGGCGCTGCTCAACGACCGGCGTATTCGGGTCGCCAACCGCCAGTCGCTCGCAGGGGCCTTGATCGGCACTGGATTTCCCTTTCGCGATCACCGCCATATCGACGCCTATCTGGGGATGTTCAAAGACATGACCCTGGCCACCGCGGGCATCCGGCGCCCGGGGTCGGCCTCGCTCGATCTCGCCTATGTAGCCTGTGGGCGTACCGATGGGTTTTGGGAGCTGGGCCTATCCCCTTGGGATTGCGCGGCAGGCGCCTTGCTGATCCGCGAAGCCGGCGGGATAGTGACTGATCTCGCCGGCGGCACGGGGTTTCTGGATACGGGCAATCTCGTCGCCGCTAACCCTTCGGTCCATCGCGCCATGCTCGGCCTGATCGCCCCGCATCTCAGCTCGTCGCTCAAGGCATAGGCTCGGGCAGCCTCTCGCGCAGAAAGCGAAACAGCTTGCGCGATCCATCGCCCTTGCCCCGTTCGCGATCGCGTTGGGCGGCGCGGATCAGAGCGCGTAGCTCCTGGCGATCGAGCTCAGGCCAGTGCGCGATGAGTTCGGACAGGGCGCGATCGCCCTCTGCGAGCAGACGCTCGCGCCAACGCTCGAGGCGATGCAAGCGGGCAGACTCGGCGCGTCGCAGACTCTCCTGATCCTCGACCAGCGCCCGGATCGCCCCCAGGTCTTCGCCCTCGAGCAGGACAGCGATCCGTTTGATCTGGCGCCGGCGGGCGCGGAGATCCTTGATGCGGGCGAGCTCGTCAAAGGCCATCCACAAGGATTCGCTCAGATGCAGACGTTCGAGCTCGGCCCGCGGGTGGCTGACCAAACGCTCGGCCAGCGCCTGGATCGCCTGTTGATCGCGCTTGAGCTGACTCTTACTCGGACGTGCTGGTTCTTCAGGGGTGCCAGCACCCTCTAGATCCAGGTCATTGCGATCTACTTGCATCATGTCTTTGGCACCGCCTGTGTCTGGGCAGACTGCCCTCAGTTCAGATCAATGATCATCCCACCCATCGCCATCTGCTCGGGCACTGGCCGCGTCATCCCGCGATCATCTCCAAGGGTCAATGGACGCCCTCCACCGCGAGATGGTCGATCAAAAGTCGCAGGCGGGTCGTCTCCTGATAGCGATTGGCCTCTAACCGATAAACCAGATGCACTCTCCCTTGGGCACGTTCAAGGTGCTCGCCCAATCTGAAACCGACTGCTTCAACCGGCTGACCATTGGGTAGCATGACCCGCAGTCTCAGGTGAGACTCCCCCATGATGCCCCTGTCCAGCACCTCGAAAGCGCCATCGAAACAGGGCTCGGGGAATCCCTTGCCCCAGGGTCCAGCCAGACGCAGGGCTTCAGCGGTCTCCAGGGTCAGGAGTTCTGGTGGCAAGACCCCATCGGACAGCAGTTCGGGCATCGGCGGGGTATCGCCGAACTGGAGGCGAACAGCCTCAGCGAAGGCCAAACGAAAGGTATCGAGCTGATCCATGTGCAGGGTCAGGCCCGCGGCCATCGCATGTCCGCCAAAGCGTTCGATCAGTCCTGGAGACCTTTGATCGACCCAGGCCAGGGCATCGCGCAGATGCAAGGCCTCGATCGAGCGCCCTGACCCCCGCAGCCGACCATCGCCCCCGCTGGCAAAGGCGATCGTCGGGCGATGATAGCGATCACGGATACGCCCGGCGATGATCCCCGCGATCCCCTGATGCCAATCCTCGCCGAACAGACACAAGGCCGGCGGCAGCGTCTCGTCATCGAACCTCAGCGCCTTTACCAAGACCTCGGCCTGTGCCCTCATCTCCGCCTCCAGTGCCTTGCGTTCGCGATTGAGCGCGTCTAGACGCTGCGCCAGCGCACGCGCCTTATCTGGATCATCCGTCAAGAGACACTCCAGACCAAGCGACATATCGGACAGGCGTCCGGCGGCATTGAGTCTCGGGGCAATATAGAAGGCGAGGTCAGCGGCGGTAGTGCGAGTGTGATCGCGTCCACTCAACTCAAACAGCGCCAGAATCCCCGGCCGGCAGCGCCCGGCGCGGATACGCCGCAGGCCGTGTTCGACCAGGATACGGTTATTGCGATCCAGCATGACCACATCGGCGATGGTCCCCACCGCCACCAGATCCAGCAGATCGGCGAGATTGGGCTCGGGGCGCCCTGCCCCGAACCAACCGAGCGCCCGCAAGCGCCGGCGTAGCGCCGCGAGCAGATAGAACACCACCCCCACACCGGCTAGATGCTTGCTAGGAAAGGCGCAGCTTGGCTGATTGGGATTGACGATGGCCGCGGCCTCCGGCAGGCACCCACTGACGAGGTGATGATCGGTGACCACGACTGGCAACCCCAGGTCATTGGCGTACGCGATTGCGGCATGGCTGGAGGTGCCATTGTCCACCGTCAGCAGCAGATCGGCCCTCTGATCCAGGGCGACATCGATGATCTGCGGACTGAGGCCATAGCCGTTGGTGAAGCGGCTCGGGACCAAGAAGGAGACGCGCTCTGCACCCAGGGCGCGCAACCCCCGCACCGCCAGGGCACTGCCCGTGGCCCCATCGGCGTCATAGTCCCCCACCACCAGCAGATGACCACCCCGCCTGATCTGTTCGACCAGGTGCTCGACCGCAGATTCCAGTCCATGCAATGCATCTGGCGGTATCAGCGCCTCCAGATCGAGAGTCGCTGTTGCCGGATCATAGATGCCGCGATGGGCATAGAGGCGCACGATCAGCTCATCCGGCGTACGGGCAAGGATCGGTGCAGCGGACAGACGACGGATGCGAATGGTGGTCACGATAGTCGGCAAAGATTCGGGCGAGATGACATGACCTTGAGGCACCAAGTAAGACCTCTTCCAATGCCCAATGCATAGAGTCGTGGGCCCCTCTTGACAAGATGGTTTTTCCGGCTAAAGTGTTAGCACTCGCGCATAACGAGTGCTAACAAAGAACCTCTAGATCAGCCATTTTCAAACCTTTTTACAAGGAGATCGATGATCCATGAACCTTCGTCCATTGCATGATCGCGTGGTGATTCGCCGGTTAGAAGAGGAACGGGTAAGCGCGGGCGGGATTGTGATCCCGGACAGTGCTGCCGAGAAGCCGATCCAGGGTGAGGTGCTGGCCGTGGGTAAAGGCAAGCTGCTCGACAATGGGGATGTGCGCCCGCTGGATGTCAAGGTGGGTGACAAGGTGCTGTTTGGCAAGTACTCCGGCACCGAGGTCAAGGTCGGTGATGAGAAGCTCCTGGTGATGCGTGAAGACGACATCATGGCCATCATCGAATGATACCGGATCGGTTCGAGATATCCTGCTATCCAAGAGATCAACACTGAGGTTCATTGAGCATGGCTGCAAAGCAGATCCTTTTCCATGAAAACGCCCGCGCCCGCATCCTACGCGGGGTCGATACCCTCGCCAATGCGGTCAAGGTGACTTTGGGGCCGAAGGGGCGCAATGTGGTGATTGAGAAATCCTGGGGTGCGCCGACGGTGACCAAGGACGGGGTGTCGGTGGCCAAGGAGATTGAGCTCAAGGACAAGTTTGAGAACATGGGGGCGCAGATGGTCAAGGAGGTGGCCTCCAAGACCTCGGACATTGCTGGTGATGGCACCACCACGGCGACGGTGTTGGCGCAGGCGATGGTGCGCGAGGGGTTGAAGGCGGTAGCCGCTGGCATGAACCCCATGGACCTCAAGCGTGGGATTGACAAGGCGGTGGAGGCGGCGGTCAAGGAACTGCAGGCCCTATCCAAGCCCTGTTCCACCAGCAAAGAGATTGCGCAGGTGGGCACCATCTCGGCCAATGCTGATGAATCGATCGGCAATATCATTGCCGAGGCCATGGAGAAGGTGGGCAAGGAAGGGGTGATCACGGTGGAAGAGGGCAAGTCTCTGGCCAATGAGCTGGAGATTGTCGAGGGCATGCAGTTTGACCGGGGGTATTTGTCGCCCTATTTCATCAACAACCAGCAAAGTCAGAAGACCGAGCTGGATCAGCCATACATCCTGCTGCATGACAAGAAGATCTCCAACATTCGGGATCTGTTGCCGGTGTTGGAAGCGGTGGCCAAGGCGGGCAAGCCGCTGCTGATCATTGCCGAGGATGTTGAGGGTGAGGCCTTGGCCACCCTGGTGGTCAATAATCTGCGCGGGATTCTCAAGGTCTGTGCGGTCAAGGCGCCTGGGTTTGGCGATCGGCGCAAGGCCATGCTCCAGGACATTGCCATCCTCACGGGCGGCACTGTCATCTCTGAGGAGGTGGGGCTGTCGTTGGAGAAGGCGAGCCTGCAGGATCTGGGTCAGGCCAAGAAGGTGGTGGTGGGCAAAGACGACACCACCATCATCGATGGGGCGGGTTCGCACGAAGCGATCAAGGCCCGCTGCGACCAGATCCGTGCCCAGATCGAAGAGACCACCTCCGACTATGACCGCGAGAAGCTGCAAGAGCGCCTGGCCAAGCTGGCTGGTGGGGTGGCGGTGATCAAGGTCGGTGCGGCGACTGAGATCGAGATGAAGGAGAAGAAGGCGCGTGTTGAAGATGCCCTGCATGCCACCCGTGCGGCGGTCGAGGAAGGCATCGTCCCAGGCGGTGGGGTTGCCCTGATCCGCGCTCTGACTGCCATCAAGGGGCTGCAAGGGGCCAATCATGACCAGGATGTGGGGATCAACATCGCCCGCCGGGCGATGGAAGAGCCCCTGCGCCAGATCGTGGCCAATGCTGGGGAAGAGCCTTCGGTCATCCTCAACAAGGTTGCCGAAGGCAGCGGCAATTTCGGCTATAACGCTGCCAGCGGCGAGTTTGGCGACATGATGGCTATGGGCGTGCTCGACCCGACCAAGGTCACCCGCACCGCCCTGCAGAACGCCGCCTCGGTCGCCGGACTGATGATCACCACCGAGGCCATGGTCGCCGAAGAGCCCAAGAAGGAAAAGGCGCCTGCCAATCCCGCCGGCACTGGCATGGACGACATGGACTACTGATCGCCGGTCCAACCGGTTGGTCCACTCAAACCCGGCCCCTAGGCCGGGTTTTTTATGTGCCCAGCACAGGGCTTCGGTCATGACTGGATGCACCGCGACTACAAAAGAGGGAGGCATTGACTTATGATTAACGCTCCTGCCCTTGGTGCCACCTGTGTTCCCTCACCGGTGGTTAAACGGGAAGCCGGTGACCTGTCTTCAACCAGGAATGCCGGCGCTGCCCCCGCAACGGTAGGCGAGTGAAGGCGCGGCACAAGGCCACTGTGGGAAGACCCATGGGAAGGCGCCGCGCTGGGGAGGGGTCAAGTCCTCCCGCTCGCGAGCCCGGAGACCGGTCAGGGGCCCTGGGATGGGGAGGTCGGGCGCAGATGCATCCCCGACCGACCGGGGGAGCGGACAGGCGAGGGCCTAGCCAGGGGCCCAGGCGCACTGTCCTCCCGCATCCCGTACCCTGTCTGCCAGGCGGGTGTGTCTGGCGCGGTGTGACAGTTTAAGGAGCCCAAGATGTCCAAACGCCCCTGGCCTGCGGCCCTCGGCCTGCCGCTTGCCGGTTGTTTTGTCTTTGCCTGGGCCGAAGAGCCCCCTACCCTCCTCGATCCCGTGGTGGTGACCGCCACCCGGACTGCCGAATCTGCCGCCAGCTCGCTTGCCGCCGTGACCGTCATCGATCGCGCCGAGATCGAGCGGCGCCAGGCCCGCTCGGTGCCCGATCTCTTGCGCGAGGTCGCAGGGATCAGCATCGCCCGCGCCGGTGGACCTGGCCATCAGACCTCGGTCTTTGTCCGCGGCACCAATTCGGACCATGTCTTGGTGCTGATCGATGGGGTCAAGGTCGGCTCGGCGACTACAGGTCGCGCCTCCTTGGCCGATCTTCCCATCGAGGCGATCGAGCATATCGAGATCGTGCGCGGACCGCGCTCCAGCCTCTATGGTTCGGAGGCGATCGGCGGGGTCATCCAGATCTTTACCCGCCGCAGCGAGGGCCCTTGGCGGGGGCGTCTCATGCTCGGCAGCGGTAGTTTCGAGACCGCCCAGATCGCCAGCGGCCTAGGAGGAGAAAGCGGGCCGCTGCGCGCCGATCTTGGGTTCAGCCTCGAGCGTACCGCTGGGATCGACGCCTGCCGCGGACGCTCGGCGCCATTCGCCGGCTGTGGGGTCGAGGAAGACGATCGCGACCCCTATCGCAACCTGGGTCTCAACCTCAACGCCGACTTCAAGGCCCATGAGTCCGCAGCCTTAGCGTTCAATCTCTTGCACAATGAGGGCCGCCTGGCATTCGATGGCTCGGCATTCTCGGGCAATCGCTCGCGCGCCGAACGCACGGTTGCCGGTGCTAAGGCGACCCTCACGCCATTCGAGCGCTGGACGCTGACCCTGAACACTGGCTATAGCCTAGATGAGGAACGGATCTTTTACCGAGAGGGGGAAGACGAGCGTTTTCTCGATCGTTTTACGACCGAGCGCTTCAGCGCCGGCCTGCAAAACGACTGGCGCTTGACGCCTGAGCAACTCTTGACGCTTGGGGTCGATTATCGCGAGGACCAGGTCTCGGGGACCATCGCCTACCGGCGCGATGTCCGCGATAACCTAGGGGTCTTTGGCGAATATCAGCTCGGACGCGGACCCTGGATGCTGAACCTCAGCCTGCGCCAGGACGAGGACGGCGAGCTCGGTGGACATGGCACGGGCAATGTCGCGCTCGGGTATCGGTTGGCCAACGGCCTGGCGGTGCGGCTTGCCCACGGCACGGCATTCAAGGCGCCGAGTTTCAACGACCTCTATTATCCGGACTATGGCAACCCAGATCTTAGGCCCGAGCGGGCGCGCAACTGGGAACTGGGGTTGCAAAGCGGGCTGCCCGCGGCCTGGGGGCTCGCTGGTGGCTGGGAGATCAGCTTGTATCAGACCCATATCCATGACCTGATCGCCTATGATGCCGCGATCGACCGCACCGCCAATGTGCGCGAGGCCAAAATCCGCGGGTTTGAGACCAGCGCCCATGCAGCCTTTGGCGATTGGCTGGCGAAGGCGACCCTGACCCTGCTTGACCCCGAGAACCATTCACCGGGCCCCTATCGCGACAACCTCTTGCCGCGGCGCCCCGAGCAATCTGTTTCGCTCGACCTCGACCGGCGCTTTGGGCGTTATTCGGCGGGGATCAGCCTCTTTGCCGCAGGCCGGCGTTATGATGACCTGGCTAATCGGGTCAGGCTCGCCCCTTATGTCCTCCTCGACCTGCGCGCCGAATATCAGATCGACCGCTCTCTTCGGTTTCAGGCAAGCGTCGAGAATATGTTCGCTACCAACTATGAGACGGCCTATCTCTACCGCCAGCCGGGGCGGGCCCTTTATCTAACCCTAAGATATGAAACCCCGTAGGGTGCGCATTGCACCCCCAAGGTATAAAGATCATGAGCGCAGAGAACCCAACACTCGCTTGGCTCCATGAGCCCTGCAAACCCATCGATCATCAAACCGAGGCAGCGGCGCGCGCCAGACAAGACCGGCTGACCAAACCGCAGGGCTCTTTGGGACGGCTTGAAGAGATGGCGATCCGGCTTGCGGGGATGCAGGGGGCCCTGTTTCCTGCGGTCGATCCGGTGCGCATCCTCCAGTTCGTCTCGGATCACGGGGTGGCATTGGAGGGGGTATCGCGCTTTCCCCGCGAGGTCACACTCCAAATGCTTTTTAACATCGCGCGCGGCGGGGCGGCGGTCTCAGTCATGGCCGAGACGATCGGCGCGACCATGGAGATCTTTGATCTGGGGATCGCAACCGACCCGGGTCCGGTCCCAAACGTGCGCTCGGCGCGCCTGGGACCTGGGACTGGCAATATCGCGCAAGAGCCTGCGATGACCGAGCAGCAGCTTGCCCAAGCATTGACCATTGGGCGCGAGGCGGTCGAGCGGGCGGTGCAGGAAGGTGCGCGTCTTCTGATCTGTGGCGAGATGGGGATCGGCAATACCACGCCGGCGACGGCTCTGGCCTGCGCCTTGCTTGACCTCGACCCCGCGCGACTCGCCGGGCCCGGCACCGGCCTTTCGCCCGAGGGTGTGGCCCACAAGGCCAAAGTCATCGCCCGCGCTCTGGCCCTCCATGGGCGCTCAGAAAGCCCCCTGGAACTCTTGCGCCGGCTCGGCGGCTTTGACATCGCTGCCAGCACCGGCGCCTTTATCCGCGCCGCCCAGTTGGGTCTGCCCATCCTGGTCGATGGATTCATCATCACCTCGGCGGCGCTTGTAGCCGTCCGCATCAACCCCGCTGTGCGCGAATGGATGCTCTTTGCCCACGGCTCTGCCGAGCCCGGACATCGCCTGATGCTCACGGCCCTCGATGCCGACCCCTATCTCGATCTCAAGATGCGTCTGGGCGAGGCGACGGGCGGCGCGGCCCTGGTGCCGCTGCTGCGTATGGCCTGCGTGGTGCATCAACGGATGGCGACCTTCGACGAGGCGGGGGTGAGCAAGGCGAGCGGGGCGTAACTTTAAGCCGCTTATCGCTCAACGCCGATGCCCATGATATCTGGCCTGCCCTAAGCTTGCAGGGTGCGCAATGCGCACCTAAGGCGCTCATCCATCCCAATAGTGTCCAGAATCCGGGTCAGACAACCTCGAAAACCTCGTACTGGAAAATCTACGGGCGATTCGGGCTACGCAGTCGGAGCATAGCGAAGTTAGGGCAGATCGAGCTCCAACTCTCGGCCTTCGGTCAACAGATCGGTGCTCTAACGACGGCGCTCTATGCCGGCAGATCGGACATCGAAGCAAAGCATTGCATTGGCGTATCGAACATCTTGCACGGCCTCTGGAGTTACAGCCTTGAAGACAATTGCAGCACGCCCATAGGTGCTACGGCTAAGCCACTCTCATGACCGTCGACACACACCTCATTGATCTCTTGCGTCATGGCGACTGTGTCGGCGGGCCTTGTTTTCGCGGGGTGCGGGATGATCCGTTGAGCAGGGATGGCTGGCAGCAGATGGAGCAGGCGACGGCTGGACTTGCGGGCCTGACCCAAGTCATCAGCTCGCCCTCTCGCCGCTGCGCCGAGTTTGCCCAGTCCTTGGCCTCAAGGCTTGGCCTGTCCCTGGTACTGATGGATCACTTGCGCGAGCGCGACTTCGGGGACTGGGAGGGACTGAGCGCCGCCGAGATCCCAGCCGCCGAGTTTGCGCGTTTTCTCGCCGATCCAACCGGTTTTAACCTGCCCAACGCCGAGCCCTTTGGTGCCTTTCGCGCGCGGGTGCTTGCGACCTGGCAAGCGCTTTGCGCCTCCCCCTCGCCCCACAGACTCTTGATTACCCACGGCGGGGTGATCCGCGTCCTGGTCGCCGAGGTCTTAAGGATGGACGATACAGCGCTGCCTTGCCTAGAGGTCCCGCCGGCCTGTCTGACCCGCATCCGTCTGCATCCGCCGCCGGGCCGCCCCAGCCTGGTGTACCACCGGCCTTCAACAGTTGATGAACTGATGAATTCTGATCCCGATCAGCCATGAAGCTGCGTCCAATCTGGATCGCCGGACGTTTTCTCTCTCGCCTCCCCTTCCCCGACCCTGGCCAGACCGCCGCCGATGAGATCGGGCGCTCGGTGCCCTGGTACCCCTGGGTGGGGCTGGTGATGGGCCTGCCTGTGCTCTGTTCCTCCTTCCTCCTGACCAATGCCCCGCCGCCTGTAGCCGCGGCGCTGGCCTTGATCCTGTGGGTCTGGGTGAGCGGCGCCCTACATCTCGATGGCCTGGCCGACAGCGCCGATGCCTGGGTGGGGGGGCTCGGGGATCGCGAACGGACCTTGGCGATCATGAAGGACCCGACGAGTGGACCGGCGGCGCTGACGGTCGTTGCGCTTGTCCTGATCGGCAAATGGTCGTCCTTGCAGGTGTTGGTGCCCGCAGGTAACCTGTGGCCCTTCATCGCCATCCCCCTCCTCGCCCGTGCCCAGATCCTATTGTTATTGCTGACCACCCCCTACGTCCGCGACCAGGGGATGGCGGCGGCCCAGGCCCGATATCTGCCGCGCCGAGTTTGCTGGCTGAGCCTCGCCCTCGCCTGGCTGGTAGTCGGACTCACCGGCGGCTGGCGGGGAGCGGCCCTGCTGCTGGGTGCCCTAGCGCTCTTTGGTCTCACGCGCCGGGCGATGTTAAACCGCATCGGCGGCTTTACCGGCGATACCGCCGGTGCCCTGGTCGAACTCACCGAACTCCTGGGTCTGCTTTTGGCCGCTTGGCTTGCGTGCGGTCCATGAGCCATCCCTATCGGTACGCGGTGCGCCCTCCGAGAGTCATGTTGATCCAACCGATAGGGTACGCAATGCACGCCCTAGCGAGCTTGCGGCACCTATTCCGCGGGCCGATGGGTCCAGATCCGCGCTGCCTGTTGCCGATAACCCGCTGGCGGCTCGATCCAGCCCTGGGGGCCGAGCTTGAACCGGATGGTGCCTGCGGTTGCCGTATTGAGGTTTGAGATCCCGCGCGCTGCAAGCCGCGCCCGCACCTCGCGTGCAGGAAACTCAAAGCGATTGGCATAGCCTGAAGAAAACAGCACCCACTCGGGGCGAGTGGCGGCCAAGAGGCGCTCGGAGGTCGAGTGCTTGCTGCCGTGATGTCCGGCGATCAAGACCTTGAGCGGCCCAAGCTGAGGGGCGAGCTCACCTTCGACCTGGCGATCGACATCGCCAGGGATCAAGATCGCCTGATCAGCAGTGCGGATTGCAAGTACACAGGAGGCATTGTTGCCGCCAAACCCTGGATGCTTTGGGTGTAAAAAGCGAAACTCGACTCCGGACCAGTGCCAGACCTCGCCGGCGAGACAAGGCCGAGCACCGGCAAGGCCTAGACGCTCGGGCTCGCCGCTCAGGATGACCTGGGCAGGCAGGCGCGCAAGCAGGCCCCGCCCCCCGCCGGCGTGATCCTGGTCAGCATGGCTGATGACCAGGCGGTCGATGCGCCCGATCCCCCTTGCCCGAAGAAAGGGGGCGACGATGGTGCCGCCGGCATCAAACCCGCCCGCTTGGGCAGGCCCGGTGTCATAGACCAAGATGCCCTCAGCGGTCTCAACGACGACCGCCAATCCTTGCCCTACATCGAGCAGGCTAAGCCAGACCTCGCCCCAGGCGGGACGCTTGGGCTCAAGCACCGCTAGCGGCAGGAGCAGGACAACCCCCAGCCAGCGCCCGGGAAGACCAGGTGGCCCGAGCAATAGACCAACCCCTCCCCAGGCTGCAACCCAAGCCCACAGCGGGCGCTCCGGAAACTCCATCATCGCCCAGGGCAGGGTCGCAAACCATTCGAGGGCCTTCAGGCACCAACCCAGCCCCTCGGCAACCCAGTGCAGTGGCCAGATGAGCCCAAGCAGCCCTAACAGGGTCGTGATCAGGACCGCAGGCAGGATCAACAGGCCAAACAAGGGAACGGCGATGAGATTGACCAGGGGAGCGATCAGCGAGACGCGGTCGAAGAATCCGACGAGCAGCGGCATAAGCCCCAGCGCCACCGCCCACTGTGCGCGCGTCAGCCGCAGCCAAACGGGTTCGCCCGGCAGCCGATAGGCCAGGGCAAAGAGCAATACCCCCACCGCCCCAAACGACAGCCAAAACCCAATGGATAGGATGGACAACGGGTCCCAGAGCAATACGCCGACCAGGGCCAGAGCGAGCGCCTGCATAGGCCTGAGGGCACGTTGCCAAAAGACCGCACCCAACACCACGGCAAGCATGATCAAGGCCCGCTGGATAGGGATGGCAAAACCGGCGAGGGCGGCATAGATCAAGGCAGCGACAAAGGCGATGAGCGCTGCGGCGCGCGGCGCGGAAAGCCAAAGCGTTAGATGCATGTTCAACGACCACAGGCGGCGCGCCAGCCAAAAGACCAGGCCCGCTATCAGACCGACATGCAGCCCCGAGATGGCGATGAGATGGCTGGTGCCAGTGCGGGCGAAGACTTCCCACAGCTCAGGATCAAGACCGCTGCGCTCGCCGAGCGTCAGCGCCTGGATCAGACCAAGCTCAGGCCGGTCGGGAATGGTCTTGGCGAGGCGTTCGGCCAGGCGCTGGCGCAGGCGGTGTAGCCAATAGCGCCCGGCGCCATCGCCTAGGCGCTGCCAAGCCGGCTTCCCCGAGACATAACCGGTTGCGACGATCCCTTGCTCGAATAGCCAGCGTTCATAATCGAATCCGCCTGGATTGAGCGACCCATGCCGAGGTTTGAGGCTGACCCGAATTCGCCAGCGCTCGCCCACCAAAAGCTGTGGGCAGTCGCGATAACAGCTCAGGCGCACCCGACCCTTGAAACCCAGCTCGCCCCCTGGGATCCCTTGGGTGCGCTCGACGGCGAAGATAAACCTTTCCCCCTCCCCGACAGGTACAGGGAGCGAAGCGATGCGCCCCTCCACCCACAGGGATTGGCGGGCGAGGGAGTCGGGAAGATCGGCGCGCAATTGCTGCGCTGTATAAAACCAGGCCCAACCGAAGCCGAGCGCCAAGATCAGCAGCCACCTGAGCCCTGGATGAAGAATCCCCAGCAGAACAGCCGCTAACAACACCAGGGCCATCCAAGGTGGCGGCAGGTGAACCCACTGCTCAAACCCCCACACGCCTAAGGCAAAGGTGAAGCCAAACGCTTGGTGCATGTCCCCTCACCTGGTCTGCACCCTTGGAGTAGGGCGCTGCTGCCCACATGCCTGGCTGTATTGGCAAGCTGCCATCCGGCCAGGCGTTAACAGAGGTTATACTTCAAAACTCAGCGTTCGCTGGCTTCAAGGACAATACGGGATTTAGCCTAAAGGCAGGGGTCCATCCCAGCGGAGGATGATGCGTGAGAAAGTGGCTTAAACAATGGACGCCGACCCCGGCGCAGATTCACGGCAATCGTTTTCTGAGGATCTTCGGCGGCCTGCTGCACGACCCCAATCTCTGGCATCTCAACCGACGTTCAGTCGCCAATGCGGTGGCGGTGGGGCTGTTCGTCATGTATCTGCCGCCGATCGGCCATACCCCCATCGCCGCTGCCTTGGCCATCTGGCTGCGCATCAACCTGCCTATCGCCGTGGCCTTGGTTTGGATCTCTAACCCCCTGACCATGCCACCCATGTATTATCTGGCCTATCTCATCGGCTGCTGGACGCTCGGTCTCCAGTCCCAAGGCTTCGATCCTGGGTTTTGGCTGGATTGGCACCACTGGCTCGAGATCCTCGAGCCCATGCTGGTCGGTTGTCTGATCTGTTCGACCCTTTGCGCCCTGGCGGGTTATACCGCTGTGCGTCTGTTGTGGCGCTACTGGGTAGTGTTGCAGTTCCGTCGCCGGCAGGCGCGCTATCGCGCCTTGTTCGACCAATTGGACAAGACCCCGTCATCCAGCCGCCAGATCTGATCCATCTGCTTGGCCAATTCAGGGTCATGGGTCACGATGACGAGCGCCGTGCCGATCTCGCGATTGAGCTCGAGCATCAGCGCATGCACCTCGGCGGCAGTATGCCGGTCGAGATTACCGGTCGGTTCGTCGGCAAGCACACAGGCCGGACGGGTGACGAGCGCGCGGGCAACCGCTGCGCGCTGGCGCTCGCCGCCCGAAAGCTCGCTGGGTTTGTGCTCCAGACGCTGACCCAACCCGACCCGAACCAGAAGCTCCGTCCCCCGGGCACGTGCCTGGGCAGGCGGGAGGCCAGCGATCAAAAGCGGTAGGACCACGTTTTCCAGCGCCGTAAACTCGGGCAGTAGATGATGGAACTGATAGACGAATCCCAGATGGCGATTGCGCAACCGCCCGAGGTGCGCTGCACCCAGCGTCTCGATCGCCGTCCCTGCCCAAGCGATCCTCCCGGCATTTGGGCGCTCGAGTCCCCCAATACAGTGCAGAAGCGTGCTCTTGCCTGAACCTGAGGCGCCGATGATGGCCAGACGCGCCCCTGTCCGGATCTCAAGATCGATCCCTTTGAGGACCTGGACCTCGGCTGGGCCCTGGCGGAAGGTCTTGACCAGACCCTGAACCTGGATCACAGGCGAGGACTCACTCATAGCGCAGAGCTTCCGCCGGTTGGACCTGGGCTGCGCGCCAGGCGGGATAAAGGGTAGCGATGACCGACAGGGCAAAGGCTCCGCCCCCTACGATCAGTACATCCTCCAGATGGACATCCGAGGGGAGCTGGCTGATGTAATAGATCGTGGGGTCGAGAAAATGGACACCGAATAGCCCTTCGATCCAGGCCACGACCGGCTCGACATAAAAGGCCAGGGTCACACCTGCGACCACCCCGAGCAGCGCTCCGACCAGCCCGATCGCCGTCCCTTGCACGACGAAGATCCCCATCACCTCGAGCGGCGAGAGCCCCAGGGTGCGCAGGATCGCGATGTCGGCCTCCTTGTCGGTGACCACCATCACCAACGCCGAGACAATATTGAAGGCCGCGACTGCAACGATCAGGGAGAGGATGATCCCCATCATACGCTTCTCCATGGCCAGGGCGCTGAAAAAGTTGCGATGGAGCTGGGTCCAATCGATGAGCTGATAGCCCCCGCCCAATGCTTGGGCGATGGCGCGTACCAGACGCGGCGCCCGCCAGAGGTCGTCCAGTTTGACTCGGATCCCGCTGACCGCATCACCCAGATTTAATAGCTTTGCACCATCGGCGAGATGGATGAAGGCAGCATTGCGGTCATAATCGGCCATCCCAACGGCAAAGATCCCGCTCACTGTAAAACGCTTCAGCCGCGGCATGACGCCGATCGGGGTCGCGCTTACCTCTGGGGTCACGACCGTCACTTTATCCCCTGGTGCAAGCCCGAGATAATTAGCGAGATCCTGACCGAGGATGATGTGAAACGCGCCCTCTGTCAGATCATCGACCGAACCGCTGATCATGTGTTGGCGCAGATCGGCGACCTGATCCTCGGTCGCCGGCTCGATCCCGCGGATGAGCGCGCCGCTGACCTGGCTGCCGCCAGCCAGCATACCTTGGATCTCGACAAAGGGCGCCGCACCCAGGACATGCGGTTGGGCGCGTATCTGCTCCAAAAGCGACCGCCACTCAGCGATGCCCCCGAACGGGTCGCTTAAGGTGGCATGCGAGGCCATCGCCAGGATGCGCTGCTGGATCTCCTTGTGGAATCCGTTCATCACCGAGAGCACCACGATCAGGGCCACGATCCCCAGCGCAATCCCGATCATTGAGGTCGCCGAGATGAAGGAGATGAAATGATTACGCCGCTTGGCACGGGTATAGCGCAGGCCGATATAGAGCGGGAGGGGATAAAACATGCTGCAGGGGGCACTAGGGGCTGGTCATGTACAAATGGGAAGGCCGGATACATGGCTGCATCCGGCCTTGTCATAAGCCTCAGTCGGGGGGGATGAGGCTCATTGGACTCTGTGCATCCGGAGGACCAGTCATCTGGCCCCTCCGGAGCGATCATGGCACGATCAGTAGTCGGCCTTGATCTCTACACGGCGTTGCTGAACGGAATAGATATCTACTCCCGGCAACATCTCGGATTTGCCGCGGCTTTCGACCGACACGATGTCGGAAGTGGGGATACCACGGCTGATCATGTAATCCTTGACC
The DNA here is from genome assembly GCF_011290485.1 of Caldichromatium japonicum. Lineage (GTDB taxonomy): Bacteria > Pseudomonadota > Gammaproteobacteria > Chromatiales > Chromatiaceae > Thermochromatium > Thermochromatium japonicum. Next base: position 1,796,215 of record NZ_CP048029.1, read on the forward strand.
GCCTGAGCACGACGCATACCGAGCTGATAGTTATAGGCCTCAGAACCCTTGGCATCGGTATGGCCGGTCAAGGAGAGCTTCTCGCGAACCTCAGACTTCTTGACCTGCTCGATATAGTCATCGAGCCGACGCAACTCATCGTCGTTGACAATGTTCTCGACGCGATATTTATCGAACTCGAAGTTCAAGCGCGCTGTGAACTTCTTGGGAGCGGGCGGTGCAGCCGGGACGCTCGCACAGGGCGTCAGGTCGCCCGGGCCATGTAGGCTCTGCCAGCACTCGCCCGAGCCGCTGACCCAGGCCGTCCCTTTAGGCTGAGCAGACCAAAAATGCTCCATGTTGTAGTCGGCCGCATTCGCGAGCAAGGGGGCAGAGAGCAACGCCGCCGCTGCCAGCCCAGCTAGACGGATGAAAAAGATATGTGTGCGCATCGTCGTCAGCTTCCTAATGGATGTGTGGAAAATGGTCGAAACTTGGGAAATCTGCCTTTAATGTCGTTCGAGATGTCGGACCATGCAAGTTGCGTCGACTCCTTTCCCTGACACGCCATGATCCTTGCTTGCGCGCAAGGGACGGTCAGAGCGAACAGAGCAGCCGCGCGTGAACCGATCCCCTTGACATCCGACATTTTAGCCTACAACAAAGGCAAAAGTGCAACTTTTTTATAAACACGCTGCATATTTACAACTTAAAGTGCCTTTGCACAACGATACTGCCGATCCGAGGGCTTGATTGCAAGATACCACAGGGAGGTATGCAGGCCCAAAATGTTGTAAAAAGACAAATCTCAACCCTGAAGCCAGGAGTTAACCTGCGGCGGCTCGCCCAGGTTATGTATCCATACCACCTCAGCAGATATGACCATGATCTCTCCAGGCCCGCAAATGCCCCAGTTCTCTCAACGTCTTGGTCTTGACTACGAAGCATTGCGGCTCAGCGGTGCTCAGGAGATCGCAGCGGTCTGCGCCCAGATGGGCGCCCAGGCGCGCCTTGAGCTTTTACTGTGCGATCCCTTGCTCGAACCGGCACTATACGATCAAGTACCATTTTTGCAGGCCGTGCGCCAGCTCGCCTTGAATCGTCCAACACTGTGTGTACTGGTCCTGGTCTTCGACCCCAAGACCATCACTCAACGCGGTCATCGTCTGGTCGATTTGGCGCAGCACCTGAGTTCGCGGATCGCCATCCAGCGGGTGGCAGACGAAGATCAAGAGCGCCCGGATGCCTTTTTAGTCGTCGATGGGCTGGGCTATGTGCGGCGGCAACAGGCCGAGCGGATGCTGGCGGTCGCTGACTATGGGGATCGCCTGATGGCGCGCAGACTGATCGCCGAGTTTACGCAACTCTGGGAGCGCAGTACGCCAGACGCTGAGCTGCGCCGCCTTTTTATCTAGCAGCGGCAGAGACGAATAGACGGACCGCACGGCAAGGCGCGGCCCGTCCAGGATGATAGGGTCAACGCTTCGACGGCAACGGTCCCATATGGAGCATCCAGACCGGCATCGGACGCTGCATCGGGATGGGTTGAGTGACAGCCGGCGTGGACTCAGGCGCAGGCGCGGCGGCGGGTACTGGCTCAGCGGCTGTTTCCTGAGCGGGCACGGCTTCAACCGCCGCCGGTTGCGCAACAACGGGCTCATTGGATACTGCACCTTCGGTAGCAGCTCCCTGTTCAGGGACTGACGTCTCGGCAGCCACGGGTTCAGGTGTGGGCGCCGCTTCGGCCGGCGCTGAGGCCTCTGTGGGGGCTGGAGGCGCCTCAGCCTCAGGGGTTGCCGCGACCTCTGGAACTGAGGACCCGGTTACGGGGGTCTCGCTCACCTCAGACGTTGAAGGGGCAGCAGGCTCAGATGGGGTAGGCTCGGCGGCTACTGCGGTCTCAGGGGCAGCAGTGGCTTCAGCAACTGGCGCGGTCTCGGTCGTAGGCGACTCCCCAATGGCCTGGGTAGGCGCAGTTTCACCTGAGACCGGCGCAACGGAGGCTGCCGATGGGGCCGTTTCCGCGGTAGCAGGTGCCTCGGACACCGCCGGCTCCGCCGCTGCTGGCGCCGAGGCGCTAGCCCCCTGATCAGCACCGGCAGCAGGTTCGGCGGGTACGGCAGGGGCTGCGGCGGCAACAGGTTTGGGTGCCAGGGTCACAGTCCCGATCGGGGCGGTATTGAGCAACACCTGCTCAGGCGGCAGGGGCGGTGCGCCGCCATAGAGCGCCTCGGTCGAGACGACATAAAAGGTTCCTGCGGCGACGAGGATCGCCATACCGCGCACGATGAGTTCGCTATTGTCTTTCGCACCCAACATCGTCCGTAATTGGGCAAGTCCCAGCAGTTCTTCGCTCATTTGCATCGTCCTCTTGGTTTTGCATGAAATACCCTTGGGATTCGGCATCTCAAGGGCATGGCCCAGCGCATATCTAGCAAGGTTCAGCGACCGCGCAGCCTCTCCGCGGCTAGAGCAGCTTTATAACAGAGACCCAGGCCGATCAATGCTCAGGATTGATGGACTCTCGGACTGACTGATGATCTGCTGAAGTATATTTTCTGGATGATTGCACGGTCATTGCAATCTATGCAAAGCAATCTCAGCAATCGGCAAGGGGACACTAGAAAACACATCTGTTCGCGGACGGACGTCAGGATGAGGGCATGGGGCGAGCGTGCAGGTCCTCACCCAGCGTTAGCGAGTGACCCAGAGGTTTCACATCCCCGAATCCGGGCGCGCAATGACCCCAACCGATCACCATCCTGGAGCAAGACAACGATGACCGATCCTATCCGCTGGCTGAGCGATGTTGGCATGGATGATGTTCCCATCGTGGGGGGCAAGAATGCCTCGCTCGGCGAGATGATCCGCCACCTCGCCCCGCTGGGGATCCGGGTGCCGAGCGGCTTTGCCACCACCGCCGAGGCCTATCGCCAGTTCTTGGCACAAGGGGGGCTTGATGAGCGGATCCAGTCAGTCCTCGGCCGGCTCGATATCGATGATGTCAGCGCCCTCGCCGAGGCCGGTCAGCAGATCCGCGACTGGGTGGTCGCCCAACCCTTCCCGCCTGCCCTCGAATCGGCGATTGAGGCGGCCTATGCCAAGCTCACCGCCGAGGCGGGGATCGAGGAGGTCTCCTGGGCAGTGCGTTCGTCAGCGACTGCCGAGGACCTGCCCGATGCCTCCTTCGCCGGTCAGCAGGAGACCTTCCTCAATGTGTATGGCCTGGACAATATCAAGCACCGCATCAAGGAGGTCTTCGCCTCGCTGTTTAATGACCGCGCCATCGCTTATCGCGTCCACCAGGGGTTCGATCACCGCCACGTCGCACTCTCCGCCGGCGTCCAGCGGATGGTGCGCAGCGATCTCGCAGTCTCTGGGGTCATGTTCACCCTGGACACCGAGTCCGGTTTTCGCGATGCGGTCTTTATCACCGCAAGCTATGGGCTGGGTGAGCTCGTGGTCCAGGGCGCGGTCAACCCCGATGAGTTCTATGTCCACAAAACTACCCTGTTGGCCGGACGCCCGGCCATCCTGCGCCGCAACCTGGGCGAGAAGGCCATCCGCATGGTCTATAGCGACCCAGCGCACGGCGGCTCGGTCAAGAGCGAGCCTGTGCCCGAGGCGCTGCGCCTGCGCCTTTGTCTGACCGATGAGGAGATCAGCTCGCTTGCGCGCCAAGCGATCCTCATCGAACAACACTATGGCCGACCGATGGATATCGAATGGGCCAAGGACGGGCTCGATGGGCAGATCTATATCGTCCAGGCGCGCCCCGAGACGGTCCAAAGCCGCGCCGGCAATCGCATCGAGCGCTATGTCTTGCAGGAGCGCGGTCCGGCCCTGGCGACTGGGCGCAGCATCGGCAACCGCATCGGCGCGGGCCGGGCGCGGGTCATCGAGCGGATCAGCGACATGGACCGCGTCCAGCCGGGGGATGTCCTGGTCACCGACATGACCGACCCCGACTGGGAGCCGGTGATGAAACGCGCGGCCGCAATCGTGACCAATCGGGGCGGGCGCACCTGCCATGCGGCGATCATTGCCCGCGAGCTGGGAGTGCCGGCGGTGGTTGGCTGCAACGATGCCACCGACCGCATCCGCGACGGCCAGCCGGTGACCATAAGCTGCGCCGAGGGCGATACCGGTTATGTCTATGATGGGATCTTGGACTTCGAGCACCGGATCATCGAGCTCGACGCCATGCCCGAGACGCCGGTTAAGATCATGATGAACGTGGGCAACCCTGACCGCGCTTTTGCCTTCTCTACCATCCCCAACGCCGGCGTGGGCCTAGCGCGGCTTGAGTTCATCATCAACAACACCATCGGCATTCACCCCAAGGCCCTGCTCGAATACGATCGCCTGCCCGGGGACTTGAAGGCAGAGATCGCGCCGCGCATCGCCGCCTACGGTGGCCCGCGCGAGTTCTATATCGCCAAGCTCGCCGAGGGGATCGCCACGCTCGCTGCGGCATTCGCCCCCAAGCCAGTCATCGTGCGTCTGTCCGATTTCAAATCGAACGAATACGCCAATCTGCTCGGCGGGCCGAGGTATGAGCCGCATGAAGAGAATCCCATGATCGGTTTCCGCGGTGCCGGGCGCTATGTCTCGCCCGAGTTTCGGGACTGCTTTGCGATGGAATGCGAGGCCGTCAAGCGGGTACGCGATGAGATGGGCCTGACCAATGTCGAGGTCATGATCCCCTTCGTGCGCACCCTGGGTCAGGCCAAGGCGGTGGTGGAGGCCCTGGCCGAGCAGGGGCTTGAGCGCGGCAAAAATGGTCTGCGCCTGATCATGATGTGCGAGCTGCCGTCAAATGCGGTGCTCGCCGATGAGTTTTTGCAATATTTCGATGGATTCTCGATCGGCTCAAACGACATGACCCAGTTGACCCTGGGGCTTGATCGCGACTCCGGGCTGGTGGCCGAGTATTTCGATGAACGCGACCCCGCGGTCAAGCGGATGCTTGAGCTTGCGATCTCGGCCTGTAAACGGCAAGGGAAATATGTCGGGATCTGCGGCCAGGGGCCGTCGGATCACAAGGATCTCGCCGACTGGCTGGTCAAGCAGGGGATCGAGAGCCTATCGCTCAATCCGGATACGGTGATCGATACCTGGCTGTATCTGGCCGAGCAGGCACGCTCGTGCTGAGCGATTGCTCGCATCATCCCCAATCCCCAGTGCGCCGCCCGGCGGGATCTCCGCGGGTGGCCTGTCTTAAAGATACCCCCGCTCGCCGCCGGCTGAGGCAGGCGGGGGCACCTGCGCCAAGCGGTTCAGTCCAGACTCAGAGGGTATGGGTAGGGCGTTCGGACTCGATGGCGCCAGCGAGATATTCTTCGATTTTGCGCTTGGTGACGCCCTTGTCTTGATCGCTGAACTGCACCCCAATCCCGATGGTGCGATTGCCCTCAGCACCGCTGGGGGTGATCCAGACCACCCGTCCGGCCACGGGGATACGATCCGGTTCATCCATCAACTGAAGCAGCAGAAAGACCTCGTCGCCGAGATGGTAGGTCTTGTTGGTCGGGATGAAGAGACCGCCATTATTGATGAATGCCATATAGGAGGCATAGAGCGCGCTCTTGTCGCGGATGGCGAAGCTCAGGATACGCTGTTGCCCTCCGAGTCCGCCGACGGGATTGGGTATGGCCATCGATCTGTCCCCCTCGCTAGGCCGATCGACCGATCTGCGACCACTCGATCACCAAGGATTCCAAGACGAGCTGCTGATTCAGATTGGCGTCGAGCAGCGCCCGAGTCTCTAAGAGCCGTCTGAGGAAACGGTGCCCCGCCGCGCGATCGAGTTTGGCAGCGAGCACAACCAGATCGCGGCTTCGATCCGGATGGGCAAGCAACGGCGGCGCTGAGCAGACCCCCAATCTGAGCAGATCAGCCGTCAATCCAATCAGCCATTCAAGGATACGCCCGACTCCGACTGTCTGCCAATATGAGGCGACGGCGAGCGGATCGGCAGCCCCCTGGGCCAAGCTCAAGAAATCGACGATACATCGATCCCGTTGTGTGGGCCAGTCTGCATCCTCGGCCTCAGCCAAGGCCCGCAGCGGACCGCCCTGGGCTAGGCGTAAACGCAACGGCCAGTCGGATAGGGGTTTTTGCGCGCCCAACCACTCCAGGGCCGATCTCTCGTCGGGGAGCGGGATGGTCAGGCGGAGGCAACGGCTGCGGATGGTCACGGGTAGGCGATCTGGATGTTCGCTGACGAGGATGAAATGCGTCATCCCCGTCGGCTCTTCCAGGGTCTTGAGCAAGGCGTTGGCAGCGGCTTGATTGAGCCGGTCGGCAGGGTCGATCAGGATGACCTGCCCCGCAGCGCGGGTCGGGGTCAGAGATTCCCGCCCAATGAGCAGGCGCACGGCGTCGATGGTGATCTCGCCCGAACGCCCTTCGGCATCGGGTTCAAGCTGGATCAGGTCCGGGTGGTGACCGGCGGCCAACAGATGGCAGTCTGGGCAATGCCCGCAGGCCAAGCCTTGGTTGGCCGGTTGCCGGCATAGTACAGATTCCGCTAAGGCCCATGCTAGCCGCCGTTTGCCGACACCATGGGGACCGGTGAACAACAAGACGGGAGGGAGGCGACCTTGGCTGCGCGCAGCCTGCAAACGCGACCAGAGCTCGCAGGTCCAGGGCGGCGGTTGCTGTAGCCTCATGCCCTGCCCTCTAACTCATTGATGAGTTCAGCAAGCGACTGGCGAATCTGCGCCTGCACCTGTTCAAGCGATACGGTTGCATCGATGATGCGATAGCGCCCGGGCTGGGCCTGAGCCAACTGGAGATAGACCTGACGAGCCGTCGTGAAAAACTCGAGGGTCTCTGCCTCGAAGCGGTCGGTCTCGCCCTGTCTGCGTCTGCGGGCGCGCGCCAACCCCAAGTCGGGGGGTATGTCGAGGATGAAGGTCAGATCGGGGCGCAGATCACCATGCACCAGGGCTTCAAGCTGGGCGATTTGGGCCTGATCGATCCCTCTGCCGCCACTCTGATAGGCATAGGTGGCATCAGTAAAACGATCGCAGATGACCCAGCAGCCAGCGGCTAAAGCAGGGCGGATCAATCGTTCCAGATGATCGGCGCGAGCGGCGAAGAGGAGCAAGAGTTCGGCGGTCTGGCTCATCTCACTATTAGCTGGATCGAGTAGAATAGCGCGCAGGCGTTCAGCAAGGGGTGTCCCTCCCGGCTCACGGGTGGTAATCACATCCATCCCGCGTAAACGCAGATACTCGGCCATCCCTCCAACCTGAGTCGATTTGCCAGCACCTTCGATCCCTTCGAGCGTGATGAACCGTCCGTGCCTGGTCATGGCCTAGGGACGGTCGAGCGCATAATACTGTACGGCGCGATTGTGTTCATCGAGGGTACGCGAAAAGACATGACTGCCATCACCCTTGGCAACAAAATAGAGTGTATCCCCCCCTGCCGGGTGCAAGGCCGCCTGGATGGATGCCCGCCCAGGCAGGGCGATCGGCGTCGGCGGCAGACCAGAGATGATATAGGTATTGTAGGCTGTGGGTGCGCGCAGATCGGCGCGGCGGAGTTTGCCATCATAGCGTGCACCCAGACCATAGATCACCGTCGGGTCGGCCTGGAGCCGCATCCCGAGCCTTAGGCGGCGGACAAAGACCCCGGCGATCTGCGCCCGCTCCTCGGATTTGCCGGTCTCTTTCTCGATGACTGATGCCAGGATCAGGGCCTCGTAGGGGGTTTTAAGCGGCAGATCGGGTGCGCGCCGGTCCCATTCCTCGGCAAGGAGCTGATCCATGCGGGTGAGTGCCCGCCTCAGGATCTCTAAAGGGGAGGTGTGACGCGGAAAAAGATAGGTATCAGGAAAGAAAAGCCCTTCGGGATGTACGCCAGGGCGTCCAAGGCGCTCCATGATCTCTGCATCAGACAGTGTAGCCAAACCTTGATTGCCAAAGACTGTATGCGCGTCGATCGCCGCGAGTGCCTGACGGAAGGTCCAGCCTTCGATCAGGGTGATCGGATATTCGACAACCCGCCCGCTCGTGAAACGCTCCAAAAGAGCCAGGGGGTTCATGCCAGGTTCGAGCGCATATTCCCCAGCCTTGATGCGCCCCGAGGCACCGCGGATATACGCCAGGGCGAAGAAATACCAGGGACGGTCAATCAAGCCCTGATCGGCCAAACGCCGAGCCAAGATCCGCACACCTGTACCCCGCGGGATTTCGAACACGACCTGCTCAGCTCCGAGCAGGATCGGGCTCGCGATAAAGCGAGACCAGTCGTGCCAGAGCGCGCCGCCTGCACCGCCCAAGGCGAATACAAGGCAGAACAAAGCGATGCGCCTCAGGCGAGGGCGAATCAGCCGGGCGTAAAGGCCGTTTGGTGAATGCGGTTGATCAGTGCCCACGGCAAGCGCGTTAGATCAAACCGGCGTCCAGCGAGTTCGCGCACCGGCCAGACCCCGATCAAAGAATTGGTCAAAAATAGACCTTGGACCTGATCAAGCGCCTCCAGATCGAGCCGGGTCACCAAACATTCGACACCCATGCGCGCGGCCAACTCAAGGGTGAGGCCGCGCACCGTGCCCGCGATCCCAGCCCGATCGACCGGAGGGGTCAGTAGACGAGCGCCATCCCAAAGAAAGACATTGGTCATGGTACCGCCAACCAGGACGCCGGTCGCGTCGAACATAAGGCCCTCGGCGATCCCCGGTTCATCCCATTCGGCACGCGCAAGCACCGAATCGAGACGGTTGAGATGCTTGATACCGGCCAGTGCCGGATTGATTGCAGCAGGGGTCTGACAATAGCGCACGCCAACCCCTTGCTGCCAAGGATCTGGGGTGTTGGGCGGTGGATAGACCAAGACCAGGCGCCTGATCTTTGGGTGGTCTGGCGGGCGATAACCGCGTCCACCCTCGCCGCGCGTTAGGATGAGCTTCAAGACACCATCGGATTGTCCCTGGATGAGCTCCGCAGCCTCAGCAACCCATAGAGCGACATCGGGCAGCGGGATACCTAGGCGCTCAGCACCGATGCTCAGGCGGTCGAGATGACGCTGCCACTGGCAAGGACGACCCTCGACGATGCGGATGGTCTCGAATAAACCGTCCCCGTATTGAATGGCGCGATCCAGGGCCGGTACCTGATCCTGCTCTTGGCCGTCGATCAGGATATGAACCGATTGTGTAAGACCCCCCCCCATACCAGCCACCTTGACCGAGGTGTGGGCATCCCCCGCTCCGCAGGGGGGAGCAACTCACCCATGTCACCCCTGCCTATATGCGCTTGAACACCAGGGTCCCGTTGGTTCCACCGAAACCAAATGAGTTGGAGATAGCGACATCGATCCACAACGAACGCGCGGTATTTGGCACGTAATCGAGATCACAGTCAAGGTCTGGGGTCTGATAGTTGATGGTCGGCGGCGCCACCTGATCGCGGATGGCGAGGATGGTAAAGATTGCCTCGGCGGCCCCTGCTGCCCCCAACATGTGGCCGGTCATCGATTTGGTTGAGCTCACCGCAACCCGATAGGCATGATCGCCGAAAGCGCGCTTGATCGCCAGGGTCTCGGCAATGTCGCCCGCCGGGGTGGAGGTCCCATGGGCGTTGATATATTGGACCTGGTCGGGACTGATCCCAGCGTCATCGAGCGCCTTGAGCATACACTCAGCCGCCCCAGCCCCGTCCTCCGAGGGTGCGGTCATGTGATAGGCATCCGAGTTCATCCCAAAGCCGACCAGTTCGGCATAGATCCTGGCACCGCGGGCGCGCGCGTGCTCATATTCCTCGATCACCAGGACCCCAGCCCCATCGCTCAAGACAAAACCGTCGCGATCTTTATCAAAGGGCCGACTCGCCCCTTCAGGATCCTCATTGCGCGTGGAGAGTGCCCGCGCTGCGGCAAAACCGCCCAGACCCACAGGCGAGGTCGCCATCTCGGCCCCGCCGGCCAGCATCACATCGACATAGCCGTGACGGATCATCAGAGCTGCCTCGCCGATATTATGCGTCCCCGTCGCGCAGGCCGAGACGATCGAGTAGTTGGGGCCTTTGAGCCCAAACTTGATCGAGAGATTACCGGCGACCATGTTGATAATGTTGGCGGGGACAAAAAAGGGCGAGATGCGGCGCGGACCCTTTTCGCGATAGGCCTCGTAGTTGTTCTCGATGCCGGTGATGCCGCCGATCCCCGATCCGATGGCGACCCCGATACGCCGACAATTGGCCTCGGTGACCTCTAAGCCCGCGTCGGCGATAGCCTGACAGCCTGCCGCCATCCCGTAATGGATGAATTTATCCATCTTTTTGGCATCTTTTTCCGAGATATAAGGGCTCGGATCAAAGCCATAGATCGGGCCGCCGAAACGGGTGCTGAACGGTGCGACATCAAAATGGGTGATCGGCTTGATCCCGCTCTTGCCGGCAAGGATATTCTCCCATGCGGACTTTACGTCGAGACCGACCGGTGCCACGAGCCCCAAGCCGGTGACTACTACCCTTCTGCCAGTCATTGTTTTCCTCTATCGTTCAGAACGCCGCACGGCGTACCTTCGCGACATCTGTTGACCTAGATCGTGGGGAGTGCCTCGATCGATCAGCTCCACGCACCACAGCCCAGATCAGGACAGATGTGCATTGATATAATCGATGGCCTGCTGGACCGTCGTGATCTTCTCGGCGTCCTCATCCGGGATCTCGGTCTCGAACTCCTCTTCCAGCGCCATCACCAGTTCGACGGTATCGAGCGAGTCCGCCCCTAGATCATCGACGAACGACGCCTCTGGCGTCACCTCTTCTTCTTTGACGCCGAGCTGATCGACCACGATTTTGCGAACCCGTTCTTCAACGCTGCTCATAGAATTGATTCCTCAAGCGAATGACGAGATTTTGGCCACACTGGACCAGGGACTATTTTAGTGACAAACCAGGGTCGATAAAAGCGAATGCTCGCGGCGGCCTGATGGATTCAATGCCTTGTTTTGTAAGGCACTTAGGCCATATACATGCCGCCATTGACATGCAAGGTCTCGCCGGTGATATAGGCGGCCCCCGCTGAGGCCAAAAAGACGACAGCGGCAGCAACCTCCTCGGGCTGGCCGAGACGTCCCAAGGGGATAGCGCCGAGCAGGGATTGACGATGGGCCTCGGGGAGCTCCTTGGTCATGTCGGTATCGATGAATCCGGGCGCGACACAGTTGACCGTGATCCCGCGCGAACCGACCTCGCGGGCAAGCGACTTGGTAAACCCGATCATCCCCGCTTTGGCCGCGGCATAGTTGGTCTGGCCCGCGTTGCCCATAGCCCCGACCACTGAGGCGATATTGATGATGCGACCATTGCGCGCCTTGGTCATGGGGCGCAGACAGGCCTTGGAGAGACGATAGATCGCGGTCAGATTGGTGTCGATCACCGCCTCCCAGTCCTCATCCTTCATCCGCAGCAACAAGGTGTCGCGGGTGATGCCGGCATTATTAACCAGGATGGCCGGCGCCCCGAGACGCGACTCGACCTCCTCCAGGGTAGCGGCGATAGATTGTAGGTCTGTGACATCGAGCACGACCCCGATGCCTGTCTGACCGCTTTCGGCAAACATCTGCTCGATCCGTTTGGCACCGGCGGGGGTCGTCGCCGTACCGGCCACGGTTGCCCCCTCTTTGGCTAAGGCCAAGGCGATGGCACGCCCGATCCCACGCGATGCCCCAGTTACCAGGGCGATTTCACCCGCAAGCATGTGAGGTTGCCTCCAATGCCGTCTCTAAGCTGACCGGATCGAAGACCGGCAGGGTCTTGAGATCCGCAACGATACGTTTATTGAGTCCTGTGAGGACCTTGCCTGGTCCGCATTCAAGCGCAACCGCGATCCCCTGAGCTGCAATCACCTGGACCGTCTCCACCCAGCGCACCGGGCTGTAGAGCTGCTCGACGAGCAGGCGGCGCAGGGTCTCGATATCAGGGGGCGGCGCCACGTTGACATTGTGGATGACAGGCACGCTGGGTAATGTCAGGGGAATATTGGCCAGATATTCAGCAAGCCCCTCGGCAGCCGGGCGCATCAGGGCACAATGCGAAGGGACGCTGACCGGCAGCAGGACAGAGCGCTTGGTGCCGGCGCCCTTGGCGGCCTCGATCGCGCGCGCAACCGCTGCCGCTTCACCTGCGATCACTATCTGGCCTGGGGCATTGAAATTGACCGCCGCCAGGACCGCCCCCTGCGCCTGCTCAGCGCACAGCGCGATGACCTGGTCCTCGGCAAGCCCGAGGATAGCGGCCATCGCACCTGATCCCTCAGGAACCGCCGCCTGCATCAATCGAGCACGCTGGTTAGCCAGGCGCACGCCATCGGCAAACCCTAGGGCGCCAGCTGCAACCAGTGCGGCATATTCACCTAGGCTATGGCCGGCCATCAGCTCGGCCATCGGTCCGCCTGCCTGCTGCCAGACGCGCCAGACCGCGATGTCGGCGGCCAGCATCACCGGCTGAGTATTCTCCGTGAGGTCCAGGTCCTCCTTGGGCCCTTGGCTTGCCAAGCGCCAGAGATCGCGCCCGATGGCATCGGACGCCTCTTCAAAGGTTGCGCGGACGATCGGATAGGATTGGGCCAGGGCATCGAGCATACCGACGCTTTGGGACCCCTGGCCAGGAAAAAAAACGGCGAGTCGCTGGGTCATGGCCTATATGAACATGATCATTGGACTGCGGATACGGATCTAATAACGAGCGAGCACCGCGCCCCAGGCAAAGCCACCGCCGAATGCCTCCATCAGCAGGGTCTCGCCGCGCTGGATGCGTCCGTCGCGGATCGCCTGATCCAGGGCCAAGGGAATAGAGGCCGATGAAGTATTGCCGTGTTCAGCAACGGTGACGATGACGCGCTCCATTGGCAGATCGAGCTTACGGGCCGTCGCCTGGATGATGCGGATGTTGGCCTGATGCGGGACCAGCCAGTCGATGTCGTCCTTGGTGAGACCATTGGCCTCCAGGGTCTCATCGACGATCCGCCCCAGGGTCGTAACCGCGAAACGAAAGACCTCGTTGCCGCGCATCTCGATGAAGGCGCGCTGTGGCTGGCCATTGCCATGACCGCCCGGGACCTGGAGCAGGGAGGCATAGGCGCCGTCGGCATGCAGATGAGCAGAAAGGATACCCGGGGTATCGGATGTGCCGAGCACGACCGCACCTGCCCCATCGCCAAAGAGCACACAGGTGGTGCGATCACTCCAATCGACCAGGCGCGAGATGGTCTCGGCACCCACGACCAGCGCATGACGTGCGGCGCCGGTGCGGATGTATTTGTCGGCGACATCCAAGGCATAGACGAATCCGGCGCAGACCGCCTGGAGGTCAAAGGCCGGGCAGCCATGCACATCCAGCCGCTGTTGCAGCAGACAGGCGGTGCTCGGAAAGAACTGCTCTGGGGTGGTGGTCGCGACCAGGATCAGGTCGAGTTCGGAGGGATCTAGATCCGCCGCAGCGAGGGCACGGCGCGCCGCCTGCTCCGCAAGATCGCAACAGGTCTCGCCCTCTGCAGCCAGATGGCGTTTTTCGATGCCAGTGCGCTCGCGAATCCAGGCATCGCTGGTATCGACCATCTGTTCGAGTTCGGCATTGGTGAGGACACGCGCAGGCAGATAGCCGCCAGTGCCAAGGATACGAGCGAACCTCATCAGGCCGATTCCCGATAGTGTGCCTGCGCGAGGTGACGTCCGACCTGATCGCCGATCCGCTGCGGGATGCTCGCCTCAACCTCTTGCTCGGCAATGGCGATCGCATGCTCGAAGGCCAGTGCATCAGCCCCACCGTGGCTCTTGACCACGATCCCGCGCAGACCCAGAAGGCTTGCGCCATTGTAACGGCGCGGGTCGGTGGCGCGGCGGAACCCCTTGAGGACTGGCAGTGCCACCAGACCCGAGAGACGGGTCAGCCAGTTGCGGTTGAAATGCGCCTTGAGCATGCGGGCGATATATTTAGCCACGCCCTCGCTGCTCTTGAGCGCTACATTGCCGACGAAGCCATCCGTGACGATCACGTCGATGTCCTCGAGATAGATCCCATCGCCTTCGACATAGCCAACATAGTTGAGCTGGCTTCGGCTCAAGAGCTCATGGGCCTGCTTGACCTGCTCGTTGCCCTTGATCTCTTCCTGCCCGATGTTCAACAGGGCCACCTTGGGGCGCTCGATGCCATCGACCACCGCGACCAGCTCGCTGCCCATGACTGCGAACTGAAAGAGATGCTCGGCGGTGCAATCGACATTGGCGCCGAGATCCAATACATGGGTATGACCGCGCAGCGAGGGGACCGCAGTACAGATGGCAGGGCGGTCGATATGGGGCAGTGTCTTGAGGACAAAGCGGGCCGTGGCCATGAGCGCGCCTGTATTGCCTGCGCTGACACAGGCGTCTGCCTCGCCGCCCTTGACTAGGTCGATTGCCACCCGCATAGAAGAATCCTTCTTGTTGCGCAGCGCCTTAGACGGCGGTTCATCCATCCCCACCTCTTGGGTCGTATGCCGGACCTGGAGGCGCTCTGGCAGACCCTTGCCGCTGAGATGGGAGCGAATCCGCGCCTCGTCGCCGACCAGGATGAGGACAACCTGGGGGTGTCGCTTGAGATAGTTCAGGGCAGCGGGGACGACAGCGCCTGGGCCATGATCCCCGCCCATCGCATCCAAAGCAATAACACAACGCGCCTGACCATGATCATCGCGGTCGCGCACGAGACCCAGCCGACCCGATCCAGTCATCATCTGGCCCGGTCGATGACCTTGCGCCCGCGATAGAAACCATCGGCGGTGATATGGTGTCGGCGGTGGACCTCACCGCTGGTGGGATCAACCGATAGGGTCGGTTTGGTCAAGGCGTCATGCGAGCGGCGCATGCCGCGCTTGGAAGGGGTTTTGCGATTTTGTTGAACGGCCATCTGTCTCTCCTAATGTGATCGGCGCATCCCAACCTGCGCAGACCCAATCTGTAACATCATGATCATACCCCGCGTCCACCTTGGGGGCCAGTGTTGAGGTCAAGGCGCGGTCAGCGCCCCTTGAGCCGCGCCAGAACTGCAAAGGGATTTTCCGGGCGGCCCCCCCAAGGCGCTGCATTTGTCTGTGGACCTGGTGCCTGACATTCGCCATCCGCATGCCTGGGGAAACTAGGGATCGTAAGTAAGATCTCGTCCTCGATGAGGGTGCGCAGGTCCAAGATATCTTGCACAACAAATACCTCGTGCTGGCTCTGCACCTCCAGCGCAGCAGATTCAGAACGCACCAGGACGAGGCCCAGCGGCGCCTCCAGGTCGAGCCAAAGTTCGCGCAGGCAGCGTTGGCATACCAGACACAGACGCATCCGTAGCATCCCGCCGAGATACGCCTGCCCAGCCTCATCGCACCCAAATTCGAGCCGATACTGAAGTGCTTCCCCAGCATCCTCGGCTGCAAGCCCAAACTCGATGAGGCGCGGCAACCGACGCGTCGGCAGCTCGCCGGCTAAAGCGAGGCAGTGATCCGCGGCGCGCCAGGGATCGATAAAATCTGGAAAATTAGTTAGCATAAAAGGGCGAATTTTAGTTGACCAACCTATGTCTCGTCAACTCATAGCAAATCCTGGAGAACACGCGAAAAAATACGCCCCGATGGTTCAGGGCGCTCAACAGGTCTTTAGAATAGCTCGCTACCCCCTAGCAAGTCGGGGATGAGGGCGCTTGTGATACTGACCTCAGGTGCTACCGAGGTCACTCCTCGTCTTCTTCCGGCTTAACAGAATCCGGCCGCCGGTTCATGACCGGTCAATTATTTGTATTTGAAATGTGAGGCTAGATCAGCGGCTGAGCGCTCAGCTATCCGTAAAATCACTCATTCCTTGACCCTCAAATCAACGCCTAGGTTCACAGATGGATGCCAAGCGGCACAGCTCGGCGAGGTTAGCAGCGCCCATCTTTTCCATCATGCGCGCTCGGTGGTTTTCGACAGTGCGCGGGCTGATACCGAGCTGACGGGCGATGTCCTTATTGGTCAAGCCACGGGTGGTGAGCAATAAAACCTCTTGCTCACGGGGGGTCAACTGGCGGAAACGCGCCAGGACAGCGCGTTCAGTCTCTGCGGCTGCCCGACGGCAGCGATCCAATTCCACTGCCTCCTCTACCCGCTGGAGAAGACGTTCGGTGTCCACCGGTTTTTCGATGAAGTCGAGCGCGCCGTTCCGCAGCGCACACACGGCAGTTTGGATATCGCCACAGGCCGAGATAAAGATGATTGGAATCCGTATATTGCCTTCCAGAAGTCTGGCTTGCAGCTCCAGGCCGCTCATATCCGGTAAATGCAGGTCAAGCACCAGACAACCCGGGGTATCCGGGCCGCATGCCTCGATGAACCCGCTGGCCGTGACAAAGCCACGGACGCGATGACCGCTCGACGCCAGGATCAAGGTCAAGGATTCTTGGATCGCTGGGTCGGCATCGACCAGGAAGACAGTCTGGTCATCATTCATCTGTTTTGATCACCCATACTGGCCAAGGGGCATGTGGATAGGCTGAGCGGATGTTCGCCCCGCATGCCTCCTCAGACCTTTCCGCGCCGCGCCGGCTCGTCTAGCGCGGCAATCACATCGCATTACTGCCCCCATTATGAATCAGGACATCCGCACCTTCATCGCCCTCGGCTCAAACATCGCCCCCCTCGAACAGGTATCGCTCGGTCTTTTGGCCCTTTCTAGGCTCCCGGCCAGCAGGCTGGGGGCGGTCTCATCCTGGTATCTGAGCCAACCTTGGGGCTTCGAGGACCAGCCCGAGTTTATCAACCTGGTCGCCGAGCTCTGGACCCGTCTCAGCCCGCAAGGGCTCCTTGCCGAGCTCCAGACCATTGAGGAGCGATCCGGACGGATACGCACCCGGCCGAATGGACCTCGCACCCTGGACCTCGACCTCCTGCTCTATGGCGATGAGATCCTAGATGAGCCGGGCCTTAGGATCCCGCATTCTGGGCTGTTGGTACGCGACTTTATGTTGCTCCCCTTGATCGAGATCGCACCTGATGCCATCCACCCCGAAGAGGGGCGACCCGTCGCTAAGCTGCAGGACCGAATCCTTTATCATCAGATCATCTGCCGGATTCGGGATAGAGCCTAGGAAGCGGGGAGTCTGGTTCATGGTCTTGCTCAGCGGGCATCCCTAGATAAGGCGCCAATCGTTCCCAAGCCGAGCTGCCCTCCCACTCCTGACCCGGCGGGGCATAGATCGCACCATCGATTGCCCGCAGGAGGGGCCGCAGCTCCGGATTGCCGAGCCGTTCGGCGAGCGCATCGAGACCAACGGGCGGTGCATCCGGCCAATGCAACCGCCCCCAGGCGAGCAAGGCCGCACGCGTCGCCCGCGGGTCATTGGCCAGACAGGCGGTATGGATGGCCGAGCGTGCCTTGCGCGCCTCTTGCTCGGCAGTCGCGCTTTGCGGCGTGCGCAGTGCGCCTCCAGCCTGATTTGTCTGGGAGGACGCACCCTGTGGCCCGTGGGAGGACGCAACCTGTGGCCCGCGAGACTTGCGACGCTCGCGTTGCCAGACCCAGAGCGTCGCCAGCCAGCCGAGACCCAGCAATAAGGAGACCCAGGGCCAGATGCCGCCGAGGGCGCTCTGGCGGGCCGGATGGGTCTCTGTGTCCCGGCTCTGCGCGTCTGCATATTGCGCCTGCGCCCTGTCTTCGGCCTGCTGGCCAGCCTTCCCCCCTGTCTGAACGCCCGCGGACTGGCCAGAGGTAGGGCTGGGGCCTACCACCTGGAGGGTGCGTGCGGGGATCACGACCGCACGCGCCCGATCGTCCTGGGTGTCCCACCAAGGGACGCGGATCTCTGGCAGGGTCAGGGTCCCGGGCTGGGTGGGGACCAGGGCAAACCTGAAGGTCTTGACCGCCGCCGGTCTTGACCCCTGCGCCAGGTCCTCAGCCTGGGGGCGGTCGGGATAGACCTGAAGCCCGGGGATCGCCCCCAGCTCGAGGTCCGGAAGCTGGGCCGCAGTGGTCCCCTCGGCGGTCAGGGTCAGGGTGCGGGTGATGGGTTCGCCGAGCCGCAGGCTCGAGGGCTGGGGCGTCCATTCCTCGTTCAATTGCACCGAGGTCGCCGGCAGCCAGTGCCCTGTCGCCCCTAGCGGCCTGGGACGGACCGCGAGTACCAGGTCCTCCGCGCGCTCGACAACCCGCCGACCGGGTGGGGCCAAGGCCGAGAGATCCGGCACTAATTGGCCAAACAGCCGGTCGAGATCGGGCAAGGCCGTCTGGTTTGGGTCTGCAACCACTGCCTCGAGGCGCGGCGAACGGATGCGCAGCTCGCCGCTGCGCTGGGGGATCATGCGATAACGGCGCTCGATCACCCGATAGCCCTGCCCTCGATAGGTCTCGTCATAGGCCCGATCCTCGCCCAGGCGCTGGATGAGCGCACCTTCGGCTTCGGGTTCAGAGAGGGTCGCCCGCTGCGGGGGTTGCCGGTAATACACCCGGGCGCGATATTCGATCGGTTGCTGGACATAGGGTTGGGTGGTCTCGACCTCGGCAGTGACGAAGAGCGGCGCAGGTTCGCCCTGGGTCTGGATGGAGGGCAAACCCTTGAGGGTGCGCTCGGTCACCTCGATGGCGATGGAGGGCCCCTGCTCCCGCCCAACCTGGATGGGCGGGATGGTCAGGTGCCCCGCCCGCTTCGGGGCAAGCCGCAGGCGCCACTGGTTGCGGTGGCTGATGCGGCCATTGATGATCTTGGTGACCTCGCTTTGGGTCTGGCCGAGGAGCTCGAAATCCTGCTTTAAAGGGCCGAAATCTGGCTCGGCCCGCACTTCTCCCTCGGCGCTCAGGATCAGTTCCAAGACCTCATCGCGCGCTAGGCGTTGGCGATCGACCTGGACGCTCAAGCCCCCTGCCCAGGCAGTGCCCGCGATCAACCAAACGAGTAGGATATGCAGCGCGTACCTGGCTAGAGCTCGGGCGTCTCGCCCGCTGCATCTCAAATCCTGCCTGGCAAACCCTAGCTGGATCTCTCCGCGCGCCCGAGGCTCCATAGGGAGTAGTGCATGGCGTACCCTACATGGGGGCAGGCGTTGCGGCTTGGTGGCGGGGTGTATTGGAGCCCTGGTCATCTCCCCTCCTCCTTGCGCCTGAGGTGTTGCAGAAAGAATCGCTGGCGTAGCAGCCCTGCCGGGTCATCCGGGACGACGCGCAGACGCATCTCCAGCGACTGCGCCCGCTCATTGCCCCCCGGCGCAGGCTCAAGATCGAGCTGGGCGGGGTGCGCATCGCCCACCCTGCCCCCCTGTAGCGACTCGCCTTTGTGGTGAGCGGCATCCGCCGCCGAAACCTGATCCCCAGCCCTCAAGGGCGGCTCATCAGGCTGCCCGGCCGATGGATCTGTCGTCGCCTGGGTTTCAGCGCTGTCGGTCTCGGGGTGAGCGGACGCAGCCAACGCCTGTCTCATCCCCGATTTAACTGACGGGTCTTTTGGGCCTGGACTGTGCCCCTGAGACCCGCCCTGTCCAGCCTGCTGTTGCCCTAAAGACCTGGCCTGACCCACCTCCCCTCCCCCTTCACCAGCGGACGGCTGGACCTGCTCGGCCAAGAGCCTGCGCATGAGATCTAGGTTGTGGCGTGCATCCTCATGCCCCGGGTCTTGGGTCAAGACCGCTTCGAATGCCGCCGCTGCCTCGGCAAACCGCCCAAGCCGGGCGAGGGCTACGCCGCGGTTGTAATCGATCTCTGGCCCCTCGAGACCTGCAAGTGCTGTCAGGGCCCCTGCGAGATCGCCTGACCGATAGAGCGCACTCGCGCGCCAGCGAGGGTCGTTCAGGCGCGCGGCATCGACCCCATGTCCGGCCACCAGGTCGCGCGCCGCCTGCTGTTCGGGGCGTAACCACAGCGATCTCCAACTCGGCAGGTTCCAAGGACCCCTTTGGCCGGATGAATCAGGCGCAGCCTGGGCCTGGACATCCGCGATCCCATAGCCTCCAAAGGCGAGGGAAGCGCCGATCAGTCCCCAGGCAATGAGGTGCAGAATCTTGCGCCCCTTGATGCCGACCAACCAGCCGCGGCGAAAGGCCAAGGCCGCCAGGGGCAGGAGTGCCAAGATCAGCCAGGGTCCCTCCTCACGCCATTGATCCGCCTTAAGCGCCGCCTCAAGCAGTCGCCGATCTGGGTTGGGGGCCGCAGCAAGCAGTCTCTGGGTGTCTGTATCGGCCGGGACCGATTGGACATAGATCCCCTGACCGGCACGCGCCAACGCCTGCAGTTGCTCGCGTTCGAGCTGCGCCAGACGCGGCGTCCCATCCGGACCTCTTTCGAAACCGCCGCCCGCTAGGGGCACAGGGGCCCCCTCTGGTGTTCCCACGCCGAGCACCGCCAGGGAATGACCAGCATCGGCCAAGCGGCGCGCCTCTTCCAGCGCACCTGCAAACTCTCCGACCCCATCGCTGATCAGGATGACCTGGGCCGCACCGCCCGGGGTGCGTTCGAGCAAGGCGCGGGCCTCGGCTAATGCCCGATCGGTCCTGCGCGGTCCAGGAAAGGGGATGAGGTCGCTGCTCAAGAGATTGACCTGCTGCAGGATGATCTTGGCATCCATCGTCAGGGGTGAGACCAGGAAGGGCTCGGGGCCAAAGGCGAGTAATCCCACCTGACCTTGGCTGGCCTTGAGTAGATCCATCGCCTCGAACCGCGCCCGTCCAAGGCGTGAGGGCGAGACATCCGCAGCATCCATGCTCGGGGAGAGGTCCAGCAAGATCAGGGTGCATCCAGAGAGTCCATAGACCGGCTGCGGCAGCGTGCGCCAGGCAGGCCCCGCCAAGGCGATGACGAGGAGCAACCAGCCGATCCCCAGCAGAGATAACAGCCAGCGGGGGGCGGGGCGCGGATTGCCGACCAGAAGATGCGGCAAGAGATGCGGATCGACCAGGCGCGACCAGGGGGTATCCTCGGCCTGGGCCTGACTGCGCCAAAGCCACCACAGCAACCAGGCCAAGGGGAGGAGGGCCAATAACCACCAGGGTCGCAACCAGACCATGGCTATACTCTCTCTGGAGACTTCCGAAGGTCTAAAGAAAAGCTCTCCCGATCCTTGGATGGCGCTGCGCCTAGTTGTTTATATCGGTCTGCTTTACAAGACCTGATCAACAGCCGCGAGGTCAAGGCCAGCGAGCGCCTGCCGCCTATCTTTCCGGTTGTGCCCTACAACAGCAAAGCCCCCTGGCGGGCACTCGATCTCGCCGAGCTGATCGAGCCGGCACCCGCAAACTTGTCCGGCTATCAGCCTAAGCAACGCTATTGGTTGTTTGAAGAGCGTGCAGTTGACATCCAGGAGCTGGGCGATGATAACGCGATGACGCATATCTTCGCCTCGAACAGAACCACTATCCGGCAGAACTGCGCCAAGCAGTCGCAAGATTAAGCCAGATCTTGCAGTAACCATCCTACACATCGCTCAGGTAATCAGGGCGAGCGTCCCTGATCCAATCTTGATCAGGCGCACATCGTGCCCTACCCAGCACGCAGGCGCCGCCCCCGCAGGATCGACTGGAGAGGGCGCATGGCGCGCCCTAGCGAGATGGGGGAGAAGACATCGAGGGCGATCAGGGCCGAGAGCAGGAGCGCCAGGGCCGCCGGCCAGACGAAGAGCGAGCGCCTTGGGCGATAGAGGCCCGAGGCGCGGGCGCTGGGTTCCAGGCGATCTAGCTCGGCATAGACCCCCTCCAGCTCCTCGCGGCTGCCGACCGTAAAATAGCGCCCGCCGGTGCGCCGGGCAATCTCTTCGAGCGTCTTGGGATCGAATTCATCGCCCATCCCCCGCCAGCGCAGGCCCAAGGGCGAGCGCACCCCAAGCTCACCACCGCCGATCCCGATCGTATAGACCTTCACCCCAAACTGAGCGGCAAGCTCGGCGGCCTCCAAGGGCGTCAGCGCCCCGGCATTGCTCGCCCCATCGGTGAGTAAGACCAGGACCCGCGCGCCGGGCGGTTGATCGCGCAGGTGCTTGACCGCAAGCCCAATGGCATCCCCGATCGCCGTCTCGCGCCCCGCAAGCCCGACGACGGCCTCTTGTAAGAGCTCGGCGACCGCCTGGCGATCGAAGGTCAGAGGGACCTGGAGATAGGGGCGACTGCCGAAGAGGATCAGCCCCAGGCGATCCCCCTGTCTGCGCTCGATAAAGGCACCGGCCGCCGTCTGGACTACCTGGAGGCGCGAGACGGGGCGCCCGGCGCGCTCATAGTCCTGTTGCTCCATACTCCCCGAGACATCGACCACAAGCATGAGATCCCGCCCGGCGACCGCAAGCGCGATAGGTTTGCCGGCCCAATAGGGCCCGGTCGCTGCCAGGACCAGGGCGACCCAGGCACTGATCCCCAGCGCCAGGCGATGGACAGGGCGTTCTGCGTCGCGGCGCTCGTCCCCCCTGATCGCAAGGCCCGGTGGCAAGGGAAAGCGCAGGGCAAGCCCCGGTCCTTCCTGAGCTGGCGGCAGCAGACGCATCCACGCCCAAGGCAAGGGCAAGAGAAGCAGGACCCAAGGTGAGTCGAGACCGATCATTCTGTGCTGAGGGCCTCTTAATAATTATGGATGCACAATATGGCCCATCCTTGCGGGCTGACGTGCGATCCATTGGGCGATCAGGGCATGGAGTGCATCGAGGTCCACACCATCGGGGGCAGGGCGATGCGCGGCATCGACTAGCGCCCGCCCCACCCCTCGGCCAAAGGCTCCGTCGCCGCCGGTGCGATCTAAAAAGTCAAGCCACGCCTCGCCGTTCAGCCCCGCGACCTGATCAGGTGGGTAATAGGCCAGGGCCACCCGGCGCACAAGCCGAGAAAGTGCCGCCAGATGGCCCCGCCGGTCGCCGTCGGCGGCAAGGGCCTGCCTGAGGCGGACAAGCTCAAACCGCGCGGCACGGCGCGGATCGCGGGCCCTTTGCCTGCGCCATGACCAAAGGCCGAGGGCCGCTGCCGCAAGCAATGCCAATCCAAGCAGGGCCCACCACCCCGGTGCCGGTGGCCACCAGGAGGGTGCCTCGGGCAGGTGCCAGTCGCGCAATTCAGCGAGCAGCTCAGGGTCCATCTCGGCACAGGCTGCGCAATGCGCGCCCCACGAACTCATCTGTGCCCAGCATCAGCCAATGGGCGCCATACCTTCGCGCCCAAGACTCAAGCAGGGCCTGGCGTTGGGCAAAACCGGCCTTGAGCCCCTCCCGTACCTTGCGCGTACCGAGATCCAGGACCCGCGTCTGGCCTTCCCAAAACACTGGATAGCGCCCAGGCGGGGGCGGTTCGGACTCAATGGGATCATGGATCAAGACCAAAAGGAGCTCATTTCCCCTGCTCAGGCGTACCAGGGGAGGGGGGAGGCCCTCGCCGGGATGACCGGGCAGTTCCAAGAGCGCCATGAAGTCGCTGATGAGCACGATTAGGCTGCCGTGGTGTACCGCCTCTGCCAGACGACGCAGGGCCTGCAAGAAGGGGGACCGACCGCCCTCACCAGGAGCCAAGGGGTTGCTGAGACGCGCAAGCAGGGGCAACAAGCCCCGCCCCTGAGCCGCTGGCCGGCGTTCGACCAGACGGTGTTCGTCGAATACCAATCCGCCCACGCGGTCGCCCGCTTCGACTGCCACCCAACCCAGGAGCGCCGCCACTTCGGCGGCAGCGAATGACTTAAAGGCCCGGCGCGTCCCGAAGCGCATCGATGGCCCTTGATCGACGGCCAGCCACAATGGGCGTTCGCGTTCTTCGGCGAAAACCTTGACATGGGGCGCAGCGCGACGCGCGGTCAGCCGCCAGTCCATGTGGCGCGGTTCATCGCCCGGCGAATAGACGCGGGACTCGCGATAGTCCATGCCTCGACCGCGAAAGGGCGAGCGGTGGGCGCCGCTGCGGGTCGCAATCACCCGCCCCCTAGAAAAGAGCTCCAGGCGCCTCGCCTCGGCCCGCAGACCGATGAGCCAAGAGAGCTCAGGAGACACACTGCCGACGGATAGGGGATCAGGCCGGCTCATCGCCAAGGTTCAGGGCGCAGGCACCCGCTTGAGCAACAGGTCGATCAACTCATCGCTGCGCCGCCCCTCGGCCTCCGCCTCATAGGACAACAAGACGCGATGGCGCAAGACATCGCAGGCAAGCGTCTGGATATCCTCAGGCGAGACGAAATCGCGCCCTAACAGCCAGGCACGCGCGCGGGCGCAGCGGTCGAGCGCCAGGGTCGCCCGCGGGCTTGCGCCAAACCGCACCCAGTCGGCAAGCTCGGGGGCATAGCGCTGCGGCCAGCGGGTGGCAATCACCAGATGCAAGAGATAGTCCTCGACCTCGCGCGCTAGGTAAAGCTCAAGCAGGGCACGACGCGCAGCGAAGATCTCGGCCTGACTTAAGACAACCGCTGGTAGGGGAGATGGGGCCTTGGCCTGGGCGCGGTTGAGCTTGAGGATCGCGCGCTCGGTCTCAAGGTCCGGATAATCGATGCGCACTAGCATCAGAAATCGATCGAGTTGGGCCTCGGGCAAGGGGTAGGTCCCTTCTTGTTCGATCGGGTTTTGGGTCGCCATCACCAGAAAGAGTTCGGGCAGGCGATAGGTCTTGCGTCCGACGGTTACCTGACGCTCGCCCATGGCCTCCAGTAGGGCGGATTGGACCTTGGCGGGGGCGCGGTTGACCTCATCGGCGAGGATCAGATGATGAAAGATCGGCCCGGGCTCGAAGCGAAAGCTCCCATCTTGAGGCCGGTAGACCTCTGTACCTGTGAGATCTGCAGGCAAGAGATCAGGGGTGAACTGGATGCGATGGAAATCGGCTTGAAGCCCTGCCGCCAATTGTTTGATCGTCGTGGTCTTGGCGAGTCCAGGTGCACCCTCAACCAACAGATGACCGTCGGCGAGCAGGGCGATGAGCAGACGCTCGATCAATAAGGGCTGCCCCAGAACCGCCTCACTCAGCTGCAGGCGCAGGGCCTGAAAACGCTCGACAAGTGCGGTGGGACCGTTTGCCGGCTGGGGCTTCATCGCCCGAGCATCTTTTCCAGATAATGGATGTTGGTGCCGCCGGCTAAGAAGGCACCATCGCGCATGATGGTGCGCTGGAGCTTGATGTTGGTGTCGATCCCCTCGATCACCAGCTCGCGCAGGGCATTGCACATGCGCGCGATCGCCGAGGCACGGTCCTCACCATGGACGATCAATTTACCGATCATCGAGTCATAGTGACAAGGCACGGTATAACCGGCATAGAGATGGGTGTCGATCCGCACCCCAGGACCACCCGGGGCATGGAACTCAGTGACCTTGCCTGGGCTGGGCATGAAGGTCTCTGGATGTTCGGCATTGATCCGGCACTCGATGGCATGCCCGCGGATCTGGATATCCTCTTGTTGGTAACGCAGCAGCTCGCCGGCGGCGATCAGGATCTGTTCCTTGACGATGTCAACGCCCGTGACCATCTCGGTGACGGGGTGCTCGACCTGGACGCGGGTATTCATCTCGATGAAATAGAACTGGCCGTTTTCATAGAGAAACTCGAAGGTTCCCGCCCCGCGATAGCCGATCGCCCGGCAGGCCGCCGCGCAGCGCTCGCCGATGGCGCGACGCTGCGCCTCGGTGATCCCTGGCGCCGGTGCCTCCTCGACAACCTTTTGATGCCGGCGCTGCATGGAACAGTCGCGCTCGCCGAGATAGATGGCATTGCCATGCTGGTCGGCAAGCACCTGAAACTCGATATGTCTCGGGTTTTCGAGAAACTTCTCGAGATAGACTGTATCGTTGTTAAACGCAGCCGCCGCCTCGGCGCGGGTCAGGGCGATGGCGTTGAGCAGCGCCGCCTCGGAATGGACCACCCGCATCCCGCGCCCACCACCGCCGCCAGCGGCCTTGATCATGATCGGATAGCCGATCTGCCGCGCGATCTCGATGGTGCGCTTGGGATTGTCGTCGATCGGCCCGTCCGAGCCAGGGACACAGGGCACACCAGCCTCCTTCATCGCGGCGATCGCCGAGACCTTATCGCCCATCAGGCGAATGGTCTCGGGGCGCGGTCCAATGAAGATAAACCCCGATTTCTCCACCCGCTCGGCGAAGTCAGCATTCTCTGATAAGAACCCATAGCCCGGGTGGATGGCGACCGTATCCGTGATCTCGGCGGCGCTGATGATGGCGGGGATGTTGAGATAGCTCTGCTGTGCGGGTGCCGGCCCGATGCAGACCGACTCATCGGCCAAAAGGACATGCTTGAGATGACGATCGGCCTCGGAATGCACGGCGACCGTCTTGATGCCGAGCTCGCGACAGGCGCGCAAGACACGGAGTGCGATCTCGCCGCGGTTGGCGATCAAAATCTTTTCGATCATGGCTGGCATGGAGATCTCTCATGATGCGCCGGGATGGGGGCAACACCGGCGTCTTGGGGACGGAGGAGCGCCGGCATCCAAACCCCTCAAGTGATCAAAAATAGCGGCTGGTTATATTCGACCGGCTGGCCGTTTTCGACCAGGATGCGCTTGATGATCCCCGTATGTTCGCATTCAATCTGATTGAGGATCTTCATCGCCTCGATGATGCACAGGACATCGCCTGGCTTGACCGCCTGACCCTCCTCGACGAAGGGTTTGGCCCCGGGGGCCGGCGCGCGATAAAAGGTCCCGACCATCGGCGAGCGCACCACGATGCCCGCAAGTTCTTCTTCGTCCTCCTGGGACGGCGCAGGCAAGGTATCAAGGTGGGGCACAGCGGCGACCTGAGGAGACAGCGGCGCACCCTGGGGCAGATAGACCGGCATGGGCTGCCCGGTGTAGCGGCTGATACGCACCGACTCCTCGCCCTCGTGGATCTCGATCTCGGCGATATCAGATTGCGCAAGCAATTCAATCAACTTCTTGACCTTACGGATATCCATCGCTCAATGGGTCTCGTCGGTTGGCTCTTGGTCCAATCGGCCCAGCGCGGCCTGTAATGCCAGCGCATACCCCTTTGCACCCAGCCCTGAGATCACGCCTACAGCGATGTCTGAAAAATACGAATGGGCGCGAAACGGCTCGCGGGCATAGATATTCGATAGGTGCACCTCGATGAAGGGGATGGCGACGGCCAGGAGCGCATCGCGCAGGGCGATGCTGGTGTGGGTAAAGGCGGCTGGATTGATGATGATAAAACGCACACCATCGCGTCCAGCCTGGTGAATAGCCTCGACCAAGTCCGATTCGGCATTGCTTTGGACGAAGTCAAGTTGATGTCCAGCCGCGTTTGCGATGGTCCTGAGTTCCTGTTCGATCGCAGCGAGGGTGACGCGCCCATAATGAGCCGGCTCGCGAACGCCGAGCAGATTGAGGTTGGGACCATTCAGCACCAGGATCGAGGCCATCGGATGCTCGCAAGCCGAATCGGTTAATCCGCCTTGCCGCCGCGATAAATGGACGGCAAACCATGGCGAATTGTCCGGATTTAGCGAAATCCTGTCCAGAGCGACTCAAGGTGCGCGTGTCCTCTTCTGCTGACTGGCCGATCCCAGGAAGGGGGCAAGCCAGCGGTCGAGCTCGGCATCAGACAGAGGGCCAATCTGACTGTGGATGCGGCGCCCCTGGCGGTCAAAGATCGCAGTAAAGGGCAGGACCTCAAGCCAATTGCCCAGTTGCACCGCGGTATTCAGGGCCTCGGGCGTCGCCAGAAGGACTGGATAATTGATCGGCTGGGTAGCAAGCAGGGCGCGCACCTCCTCAGGCTGATCCACCGCGATCCCGACGAACTGTATGCCCAGTGGGCGCAGGCGCTCCTGAGCTGCCACAAAACGCGGGATCTCCTCAAGACATGGCGGGCACCAGGTCGCCCAGAAGTTCAATATCAGGACCTTGCCTGCCCAGGCGTTGCTTGGGACCTCGCGCCCTTCCAGATCCTTCAAACGCAAGTCAGGCAGGGTCTCGATCTGATCCTTGTCTAGATCAATGGCTATCTCCTGAGTCTGAGGCCGCTCCCCGATCAACCGCTGCCCGAGCAATGCAGTACCGACGCTGATGCCGGCGGCCATTACCGTGATCAAAATGACCTTGAGCGCCTTCATGGCCTCACCCCCTGAAGATGGGCGATGAAGGCGGCAGGCGGCTGAAAACCGATGACCCGAGTCTGCGGATGCTCGCGGCCTGCGGCATCGAAAAACAGGAGCGCCGGCGGGCCCGGGATGCCGAAACGCCGCTGCAAGGCGCGATCCTCGGCGTCATTGGCGGTGACATCGGCCCGCAGCAACACAAAACGCCGAAGCTCAGCTTGGACGTCCGGGTCGCTGAAGGTCGCGCGCTCCATCTCTTTGCAGGAGACGCACCAGTCGGCATAGAAATCGAGAAGCACCGGCCGCCCGCCGGCCTGCGTGAGCTCTTGCTCAAGATCGGCGAGCGTCTTGATGGGCTTGAAGGAGACCTCCGCACCGGCGCCAACGCCGCTTGCGATGAGTCCGCGCAGCGGCTGGAGCGTATCCTGCCCCCCTGCGGCTGCGCCCACCAGCATCAGGGCCCCATAGACCAGAAGCGCCACCCCCAGGCCCTTCCAGAGCTTGCGCCAACCGCTGGCATCCGGCTTAAGGGGGCTCAAAGCCCCAAGATAGACCGCCGAGCAGATCAGTAGCAGGCCCCAGAGGATCAGCGAAAGCGCAGGCGGCAGGATGCGTTCGAGCATCAGGATCGCCACCCCCAGGAGCAAGACACCAAAGACCGCCTTGACCGACTCCATCCAGGCTCCAGCGCGCGGTAGGAGCTTGCCCGCCGAAGTGCCGATCGCAAGGAGCGGGACACCCATCCCGAGGCTCAAGGCAAAGAGCGCAAACCCTCCTAAGAGCCCATCCCCCGTCTGGCCGATATAGGCCAAGGCCCCGAACAGGGGCGGCGCTACACAGGGCCCAACGATCAGGGCCGAGAGCACCCCCATGATCGCCACCCCCAGCAAGGTCCCGCCCTGCTGGCGGTTGCAGAGCGCCGCAAGCTGCGATTGCAGGGCGGAGGGGAGCTGAAGCTCATAAAACCCGAACATGGACAAGGCCAAAAGCACGAAGACGGCGGCGAATGCGGTCAAGACCCAGGGGTTCTGGAAGGCCGCCTGGAGATTGGCCCCCAGCAAGCCCGACAGGACGCCGGCGAGTGTATAGGTCAGGGCCATCGCCAGGACATAGACGAGCGAGAGGACAAAGGCGCGGCGCGCGGTGATCTCCGGGCCCTGGCCCACGATGATGCCCGATAGGATTGGGACCATCGGGAAGACACAGGGGGTGAAGGCCAAGAGCAGGCCAAAACCGAAAAAGGCAACGACGATCGCCCAGAGCCTGCTGCTGGCAAGCAAGCCAGCGATCCGGTCCTGCTCGGCAGGCGGGGGGCTTACGGCCTGATCCCCTGTTTTACCTATAGGCATTGGTCGAGCGACTTGGCTCGGGACAGGCGATGCCTTCACCGGCGCCCCGCCCAGCGCCACCCGAACCTCGCGGGTCTGCGGCGGATAACAGATCCCGATCTCGGCGCAGCCCTGATAGCTGACGCTCAGCCGCGCCTCGGTCAGCTCGGGGTCGGAGCGCATTAAGGGCACCTCCAGGTCGATCCGACCCTCATAGATCTCGACCGCTCCTACCGTGCCATCGGGTCGCACCATCTCGGGTTTGACGACCCCTGCCGGGCGTTGGATCTGGCCCAACGCGACCCCCGCTGGATCGGCCAGGGTCACCTGGACCCGCTCGGCATAGAGATAGGTGCCGGGGGCGATCGTCCAGTTCAGACGCACCCGGTCGGGGGCGATCTGCTGGGAGTCGAAGACAAAGGCGGCATCGACCTCTGGGATCTCGGGTTGGCCCGCTTGGGGGACGGAGGCGAGTAATGAAGTCAGATGTTTGGGCCTGGGTTGATCGCCCTTAGACAGGCTTGAGCCCTCGCCTGGGCCGGCAGCCAAAGCCAATGAGACCGGTGAGGGCGGTAGAGCGAGCAGCATCCGCTCGCGATGCGGTGGATAACAAAAGCCGGCGTCCGCACAACCCTGAAAGCCGACCTCGAGTTCCAACCGATCACCCGTACCTGGCGCACGCACGATTGGAAGCTCGACGGTGAGCTGACCGCGATAGATCTCGACTTCCCCGAAGAACTCGTCCTGTTTGGTCTCTGCTGACGGTAGCTCCGGTGACCCGAGCGCGATCCCTTGGGTCTGCGAGATAAACCTGAGCTTGCTGCGATAGAGATAATAGCCAGGCGCGATCTCCCAATTCAGGCGAATGCGCTCGGTATCCAATATCTCGGCGTGCAGCGGAAATGCCTGTTCCTGCGACAGGAACTCATCGCCCCAGGCCCCTGTCACCAGGCATAGACACCACAGGGCCAACCACAGGTGAAGTCGCAAGGCGACTGCGTGGTCATCCCAGCGCCTGCCGGCCCCGCAATCCAAATCGTTCGATCCTGTGGATCCCGGCGTCTGTCTAAACGCAACGCGCCTGCCGTTTGGCCAGGGTAATGGCTTTTTCAAGCCCCCCACCACTAGGACCCTTGTTTGCTGGTCACACATGTCTTTACCCATTCCAGATACTCGGCAAGCCCAGCGACGATCGGCAGGACGATGATCTCTGGGACCTCATAGGGATGCAACGCCCGCAAGCGCGCCATCAACGCATCGACCCTTTCATCCGCGGTCTTGAGCAACAGTAAGACCTCGGGATCCTGATGAATCCGCCCTTGCCAGCGGTAGATCGAGGTAATCCCTGGGACGAGATTGATACAAGCGGCGAGACGATCCTCAACCAGGGTTGTAGCCAGACGTTGCGCCGTCTCCTGATCAGGACAGGTGCACAATAGCAAACGAGCCGCGTTTGACATCCTTTGGACTTACCCTCGGCAACAGATTAAGGTTTGACAGTTCTATCGCGTCCGCATCATGCAAATACAGCGGGCGCAACAACTCAGGAGAATACCACCGTGCCATTGCTTTGGCTGTTGATCGTCCTTCCTTTGGTCGAGCTCTTCGTCCTCATCCAGGTGGGAGCACGGATCGGAGCGTTTGCGACCATTGTGCTCTCGCTGTTCACCGCCGCACTCGGCGTCTGGCTGGTGCAACAACAAGGATTCGGGATCCTGATGCGGCTGCAGGCGGCGTGCGCAGAGGGCGAGCTCCCGGCGCTCGAATTGATCGATGGCGCACTGCTGCTCATCGCTGGCCTCTGTCTGCTCGTGCCGGGCTTTTTGACCGATGGCCTGGGTTTGGTACTCCTGATCCCGCCGTTTCGCCGTTGGTTGACCGGACATGTCATCCAGATTTATCCCGGGGTACGCCCACCTCAACGGTCTGGACCACGGGTGATCGAGGGTGAGTTTCGGCGCGAGGATTGAGAAAGCCCCCTCTCGATGCCCGATCCAGGCACCCCGACCCGCCGTTGGCGCAACCGTCTGGTGCAGCCCTTCCCGAGTATGAAACCCGCCTGGACCCGCGAGCTCGCCCGCTCACTGCGCAACGGACGTCTAAGCCCTGTCT
Source organism: Caldichromatium japonicum (assembly GCF_011290485.1). Taxonomy (GTDB): domain Bacteria; phylum Pseudomonadota; class Gammaproteobacteria; order Chromatiales; family Chromatiaceae; genus Thermochromatium; species Thermochromatium japonicum. The sequence goes on from NZ_CP048029.1 coordinate 1,827,636, forward strand.
GCGCTCGCCACCTGGATGAGCTGCTCTTGTGGCTCAGCAACCCCGATCATCTGCGCGCCGCGGAGCTGGAACGTGCCATCGGCCAACAAGGACTCAGCCGCGCCCAGGCCCGAGCCGCGGCCTTTTGTTTACTCGACCAGCACCTGTTCGATAGGCCAGACCGCCCCCCCGCCCAGACCCTGGGCCTGGAAGCAGGTGTCGATCTTGGGCTTGCCAAACAACGTTATCGGCGGCTGATCCAGGTCTATCACCCCGACCGGCATCCCGAGCGCGCCGACTGGGCGACCCGACGCACCGAGCAGATCAACAGGGCCTGGACAGCGCTACAGCGCGGCAGTGGCAGTTCAGAGACCGGACTGCGCCCAGCCAGCCGACGCGCCGCGGATCACTCGCCTCCCCAACAACACCGGCCATCCTTGGGGCTGATGGACTGGATCAGTGAGATTACCCTGCCTATCTGGAGTCACCTCCAGGGGCGGATCAGGGGGCGCTCATTGTTCGAGCGGCGTCTTTCATTGACGATCGCCCTCATCGCCCTGATGATCCTCGCCGGACTGCTGTGGCCAAGGGAACACCCTAAACCGATACCGCGGATCATCCATCACCCGATTGGTACTGAGGCGTCACGGATCATCAGTCTCAAAGAACCCGCACCACCCCCGGCGGAGCAACCGCCCCAGCCACCTGCCCAGAGAGGGACGCGAGGGTCACATCCGCCTCCCATCATGGCCGCAGCCAAGCCACCAACCGCCCCTGCAGTGCCCCCTACCCAGGAGATACAGGACAGACCAGAAATCCGCCGCGATACCTCGCAGCCGCCGATCGCGGATCGCTCTGCTGAGCCGCCGCCCGCTCCAGGCCCGGCAACGATGCCTGCACTGCCCCTCCCCCCACAAGATCAACCGCCAATCCCGACTTGGGATTGGCCTCTCCTAACGGACACCCATAAGCGACCCGCACTGGCGATGGTCCCTGGCCCTGAACCGCCCAGCGCACCCCTGATCCCCGCGCCCCCCTTACCCGAGGCAGGACCCATACCGCAAGCCGCCACTGTCCCGCCGGCAGATGGGTGTCAGACGGCATGGCAGCTCTTGGAACGGTTCAAAAACGCCTATCAGGACGGTGCGCTCGACCAGCTCATGGCACTTTATAGCCCCCTGGCCAGGGAGAACGACCTGGCGGGCTGGTTTGCAATCCGCCAGACCTATGAGACCTGGTTCAGGATCACGGTCCGGCGGCAGATCGATTTCGATCAGATCCAGATCCAGCCACTCCCTGAACGCCAAGGCTGCACCCTGCGTGCCCGCTACCAGGCCGCTTATCTCGACCAGCAGGCGCGCATCGTGACCCAAAGCGGCGAGCTCGATCTCTTGCTCGAGGCCAAGGGGCCAGAGTGGCTGATCCTCAGGGCACGTTATTAATTAATTGATGGCGGGGGCTGATCCACCACCAGCATCGGTCTCACCGGACCGGTGAGGCTTTGCACTGTCTGGAGGTAAACACGCAGCCCGCCGGCGAGATCGACAGGCTCAGGCATAGACATCGATGCCCGCAAAGGCCACCAAATCGTCACGTTTTTCTAAACGCTGTACCGATTCATAGGCGTTCAAGGCACGCTGGGCCGCGCCGCCACCGTTCAATATCCGGACTGGGCTGCTATAGGGGCGGCGATCCCTCGATGTCTCAACCTGCTCAATCCCCCCGACAGGTCGTTCGAGCAGCGCCTTGGTGTCGGTATAGACAACCGGCGGTAGTGAAACCGCCTGACCTCGTTCCCAAGCGGACTCGGAAACGGCGGCATGTATCAGCGAAACCTGTGAGCCAAGGATTTGCATCTGAGGCTGAGGGCAACGCCAAACTGCGACTGAACTGACCAGAGGGATGGCTTTGGATTCAGTCTAGACCAACTGGTCAGAGGTGATATCCTGACCGTATTGTGAGAAGACAGGGGGGCTTCGAGCAGGGGGCAGTTGAGGGATGGCGATAGCGTTTGACCCTACTGGATCGGATCAGGTCAAACAATGCAACGACCCCTTGGCAGGCAGTGAGCGGATTGCAACCGGTGGAGGCTGGAAGTCAAAGGCGCACGCTCTTTAACGAGCGCGCGGCTAGACAGTTCATTATTGGCGGAGAGGGAGTCCGCTAGGTATTGATTCGGCGAGTTCCAACAGCTTCCGAAAAATGATTGATTGATCAATAGGATAGGGGCTTTCTTATTCCGCCTTCGTTCGCCAAAATTCGCCACAAGCCGCGTTTCGGTGTAACAACTGCTGTAACAACTGGATGGGGCGCAAGCATGGCGAGACTGACCGCGCGACACGTCGAAACCCTGCCCGACGGCCTGCACGCCGACGGCGGCAACTTGTATTTGCTGGTGAAGAATGAGGGCCGCGCCCGATCCTGGGTGTTTCGCTTCCAGCGTGACGGCAAGGCACGACAGCTTGGCCTGGGCAGCATCCGCGACCGGAGCCTGAAGGAAGCCCGCGAGCTGGCCGCCAAGCTGCGGCATGCCCTGCTCAACGGCGAAGACCCCGCCGGCGTCTTTGCCCGGCTGACCGGCAAGGCCGAGCGTGTCCCAACCTTCGCCGAGGCCGCCGCCCGGCTGATCGCGTCAAAGCGCCCCGGCTGGCGCAATGCCAAGCACGCCCAGCAATGGGAGAACACCTTGCGCGATTACGTGCTGCCGCGCATTGGCAAGCTGCAACCGCAAGCCATCGCAACCGAGCACGTGCTAGCCTGCCTGCGCCCGATCTGGACGGAGAAGCCGGAGACGGCAAGCCGGGTTCGCCAACGCATCGAGGCCGTGTTGGACTACTGCGCGGCGCATGGCTGGCGTGATGAAGCCAACCCCGCCCGCTGGCGTGGGCGACTGAAAATGCTGCTGCCCGAACCGGCGAAGGTCAAGCGCATCGAGCACATGCCCGCGCTGCCCTATGGCCGCGTGGCCGAGTTTTACCGCGCCCTGACCGAACGCCCCGGCGCGGCCGCCCGGTGTCTGGAATTCGTGCTGCTGACGGCCTGCCGATCCGGCGAGGCAAGAGGCGCGACGTGGCGCGAATTCGACTTCGAGGCCGGGCTATGGACGATCCCCGGCGAGAGAATGAAGGCAGGCAAGGAGCACGTCATCCCCTTGTCCGCGCCGGTGCTGGCGCTGCTTAAGAGCCTGCCGCGCATGGAAGGCAGCCCCTATGTCTTCTTCGCGCCGCGTGGCGGCATGCTCTCCGACATGACGCTGACGCAGACCATTCGGCGCATGCACGCCGACAGCTTGGCCGCCGGTGGGCAAGGCTGGATCGACCCGGCATCGGATCGCGTCATCACGGCGCACGGCCTACGCTCGACCTTCCGCGATTGGGCTGGCGAGACGACGCACCATGCCCGCGAGGTGATCGAGCACGCCTTGGCGCATCAGCTTCACGACAAGGCCGAGGCCGCCTATGCACGCGGTGCGCTGCTCGCCAAGCGCCGCGCCTTGATGGAGGATTGGGCGCGTTTCGTCACCCGGCCAAGCGCGGAGGTGATCCCCTTCCCCGGTGCACAGACATCGTGATGCAATAGCATAAATGCGATAACATCATGGCGTGGACTGTCGAACTAATCCCCGAAGCCGAGGCCGAATTGCTGGTCATGCCTGCCGACGTTCGAGCCCATTTCCTGCACATTCGCCGCTTGCTGATGGACTATGGGCCGCAGAAAGTGGGCATGCCGCATGTGCGACCGATCGAGGGCAAGCTGTGGGAGATGCGCATGCGAGGCCGTGACGGAATCGCCCGCGCCCTGTATGTGGCGCGGCATGGGCAACGCCTGACGGTGCTGCACGTGTTCGCCAAGAAGACGGAGAAAACCCCGCGCCGCGCCATTGCGACGGCGTGGGAAAGACTACGGAGACTGACCGATGAAGACACGCACCCCTGACGCGCTGGAACGCCGCCTGCTGGCCGATCCATTGGTGCGCCAAGCCTTCGATGAACTTGCGCCGCAATACGCCGTGGCGCGTGTGCTGATCGAAGCCCGCGCCCGCGCTGGCCTGTCGCAAGCCGAGCTTGCCCGGCGCATGGGCACGACGCAAAGCGTGATTGCCCGGCTGGAATCTGGCCGCACCGCGCCATCCCTGCGCACCCTGCAACGCTACGCTGAGAGCGTGGGCGGCAGGCTGACGGTGAAGATCGAGGCTTGATGCGGAGGTGATCCGGCTGCCGGTGGGAGAAAGGGCATGAGGAAAAAAGACACTTGGCACGATCCTGACGACGCGCCGGAACTGGACGATGCGTTTTTCGAACGCGCCGACCGCTTCGACGGCCCGCGCCTGATGCGCCGAGGCCGCCCCCCTGCCGAGGTGCGCAAGGTCTCGCTGACGGTGCGCTACGACCCCGACATCATCGAAGCCTTCCGCACTACCGGCCTCGGCTGGCAGACACGCATGAACGATGCCCTGCGCGAGTGGCTGCGCCAGCATGCCAAGGCATGATGAAGACACGAACCCCTGACGCGCTGCAATAGGACGAATCATGGAAAAGAACTGGATGCACCAAATTGAAGATGAAGACCATGCCCGCCTTGTTTTGCATTTTGCCCGACGAGGTGACAGGCAAGCCGAAAAAGCCTTGCTGTCCGCATACTTCAATAGACAGCATCAAGGAGTGCCGCCATTCAAGGAGATCGAACACTGGATGAACCACGCCTTTGCGTTGCGCGGGATGTACGGCGATAAATTGCGGTGGGATGAATGTTTCGCGCCGGATCGCGAGACGGTAAAGAAAAAGCTTGCTGAGCTTGACGGATTACGAGAATGCAGCAAATGGATGGATGACAAGGAAATATCAGAAGCCGTCAAGAGGCAGATAGACAAAGGCGAAAAAACCTACGACATCGCATCCGACGACAACATCGGCCCGGCCTTCAAACTTGCCGCCGAGGAACTGAAGGAATTGGGCTACAGGCTAACCCCATCCACGGTTCGCGATCGATACTATAAGAGCAAGCGGAGACGGTGACGCGGGGCCCGAAATGATGCGATAAAGGACTCTGAAGTGCGCCGATTGTTGAAAAAGGATAAGAGGTGAGGCGGCACCTGGACCGCCTCGCGGGGATGGCGCGTCGGACTCCCATGCCCGACGACGAAACCTTTGGGCCCCAGGTCTGCCCGCAGCGAATTGCCGAGGAGATTTTGCCGCCACCCCTTGGGCATAAGGGTAGCCCAAACAGCGTGCGATTCAATCGGAGCTGGACTACCGCGCGCTCATCGGCGAGATCGGCATCACCAAGAAGGTGATCGATGGAGAGCCATGACGCGGGGCCGGATTCGAACCGGCATCTACTTACCCTTTGCGGGCAGCCACCCTGCCACTGGGCCACGCCGCGTCGCGGTTGATTCGACTATAGCATACTCACGCCCGCGCATCGAAGCGCACGCCATCAGGGGAGACGCATGGTCTCTCTCAAGAGAGCCAGGAAACGGCCCGCCCCAGCGCCTCACGTCCGTAACGCTTCCGGGTATGAGCCGGACGGCGCCATGCTCAGGCCACGATTCAGTATAGCCTACCCCCCCGCGCATCAAAGCGCACCTGCATTCGTAGTTTTTGGGCAAGACTACCCAAAAACCCGTAATGGATTGACATAACCCTGAACGCCATCATCCGGTCATCCCGACGTTCGCGAGGATGACCGAATGGAAACAACCTTTCACGGCATTGACCGCATCTTACGCCTGCCCGATGTGATGCACGTCACGGGCTTGAGGCGCACCAAGATTTACGACCTGATCAACGCTGGCGACTTCCCGCCGCCCTTGCACCTTGGCCCCCGCGCCGTGGGCTGGAAGGCGTCCGACATCCAACACTGGATCGACACCCGGCGGCTGGCCTGCGAAGCCCGCTGGGACGCCAAATCCGGCAAACGCTTCTTCGACATCAAGGGCTGATCATGCATCGGCCCGAAGAAGCCTTCGCGCAAGCCATGCGCGAGCACGGCATCACGCCGCCCGGCGAGGTCATCGCCGATGGCCGCCTGCACCGGTTTTCAACCAACGGCAGGCACGGCGACGATGGCGGCTGGTATGTGCTGCACGCTGACGGCATCCCCGCCGGTGTCTTCGGCGATTGGCGGCAAGGGGGCGAGGCCATCCCGTGGCGAGCCGACCTTGGCCGCCCCCCGTCACCGGACGAGGAGCAAGAAACCCGCCGCCGCATCGAGCAAGCCCGCCGTATGGCTGAGGAAGAACGCCGCCGCCGGGCTGAGCACGCTGCTTCCCTTGCCGCCGCAATCTGGAAGGACGCCAAGCCCGCCAATACCGACCATCCCTACCTGCTGAGCAAGGGCGTGAAGCCAACGCCGAGCCTGCGCGAATTGGATGCGACAAGCATCACGCGACGGTTGGGGTATGCGCCGCAAGCCAAGGGCGAGCCGCTGGCTGGCCGCATCCTGATTGCGTCGGTGCGTGTCGATGGCAGGTCGGCCACGCTGGAGATGATCGACGAGCAAGGCCGCAAGTCCGCGCTGGCTGGCGGCGTCAAGAAGGGCGGCTTCTGGGCAACCGGCCCGCTGCCCGACCGTGGCCGCGTGGTGCTGGCCGAGGGCGTGGCAACCGCGCTATCCCTTGCCGAGGCGCTGGGTGAGCCGGTAGCCGCCGCGCTGAGCGTGGGCAATCTGCAAGCCGCCGGTGAGTCCATCAAGGCCGCCAAGCCAGGCATCGAGCTTGTCATTGCCGCCGATCTGGACAAGACCGGCCATCCGCACCCGGAGGCCATCCGCGCCGCCGAAGCCTTGCGCTGCCCGCTGCTGAGCCCGCCTGCCGACCTGCTGCCCGGCACCGACTTCAACGACCTGCACGCCGCCCGTGGGCTGGAGGCGGTGCGTGATGCCTTCGCAAGCGCCGAAGGCCCGAATGTTCGCCTGACCTGCGCCGCCGAGGTGACGGCTGAGCCGGTAACTTGGCTGTGGGATGGGTGGCTGGCAAAAGGCAAGCTGCACCTGCTCGCTGGCAAGCCCGGCACGGGCAAGACAACGCTGGCGTTGGGCTTGGCCGCCATCGTGTCGCGTGGTGGCACATGGCCCGATGGGAGCCGGTGCGCATTGGCTGGCGACGTGCTGATCTGGTCGGCTGAAGACGATCCTGCCGACACCATCACGCCGCGCCTGATGGCTGGTGGCGCTGACTTGCGCCGCATTCACTTCATCGCCGACGTGAAAGGCGTTGACGGCGAGCCGCGCCCCTTTGACCCGGGACCCGGCCTTTGACGTTCCCCTGCTGGCTAAGCGCATCGAGGCCATGCGCCCGGCGCTGCTGATCCTCGACCCCATCGTGTCCGCCGTGGCCGGTGATGCCCACAAGTCCAACGACGTGCGCCGCGCCCTGCAACCGCTGGTTGACATGGCTGCCCGCATCGGCTGCGCGGTGATCGGCATCACGCACCTGACCAAAGGCACGCAAGGCCGCGACCCGACCGAGCGCGTGACCGGCAGCATTGGCTTTGCCGCGCTGGCCCGCGTGGTGCTGCTGGCAACCAAGGCCGAGAATCCCGCCCCCGGTGATCCGCCGCGCCTGCTGGTGCGCAGCAAGTCCAACATCGGCCCCGACGACGGCGGCATCGGCTACGAGCTGACCCAAGCCGAAGCCGCGCTAGGGTTGTGGGCCACACGCATCGAGTGGCTATCGCCGGTGGAGGGAAGCGCCCGAACCCTCATTGCCCGCGCCGAAGCTGTGCCTGAGGAAGATGCCGGAGGCGAGCTTGAGGAGGCCAAGAACTTCCTGTGTGACCTGCTCAGCGATGGCCCGCTGACGGCGAAGGAGGTGAAGGCCGACGCCGACGGAGCCGGGTTTGCGTGGCGCACGATTGAACGCGCAAAACGAGAACTTGGCGTTGAGGCAATCAGAACCGGCGGGCTTGGCAAATCCGGTCGGTGGGAGTGGCACCTTCCGCTAAGACCGCCAGAAATGCCTAAGACCGCCACACAAAAAGGTTGGCGGTCTAAGGAAAATTTGGCGGTCTTAGGCAACGCGGCTTCGGTAGCAAAACCCCTGCCCCCTGACACGGAGGGCTTCTGATGCACGCCGCCGACCTGCTCGCCGAGCATAGAGCCGCCGATGCGCTGGGAGTAGAGAAGCGCAAAGAGGGGTTCAAGCCATCGATCTGGCGCTGGTATCTACCGAAGATGCCAAGCAACACCGAAGGTGCCAACACTGAGAGTGTGGCATCTTCGGCGGCTTTGGCATCTTCGCGCGGCGACACGGAGGGCTTCTGATGCACGCCGCCGACCTGCTCGCCGACCTTCGCGCCGCCGGGTTCGACCTGCTCCCCGACGGTGACTTGCTGATCGTCTCCCCAGCATCCCGCCTGACCCCGGCGCAACGCGAGGCCATCCGCGCCCACAAGCCCGGCCTGCTCGCCTGCCTATGGGGTGAGATGCTGCGTGAGCACTTCGAGGAACGCGCCGCCGCACTTAAGCGCGGTGGCCTACCGCGCGAGGAGGCCGAGGCCAACGCCCGCGCATCGACCGGCCTTTTGGCCCGCAATCTTGGACTGCCGTGGGCTGCCCTGCGGCTGGCCTTGTCCGATCCGGCGTTGCCGGATTCCCCCGATCCCGTGGATAGGCCGCCCTACGGCCTGCCCGCGTGGTGTTTGACCCCTGACCATAAACCCGTTCAACAAGGAGTTTTTCATGTGCCTAAACGAAGCCTTTGACGCCATCCAAGACCTTCGCGCCTGCCTTGCCGACATCATCGCCCGCTACGCCGCGCCGGAGGAAGACGACGCCCCGCATCGCACGTGGCGATTGCCCGATGGGGCGCTGCTGACCTGTGACCCGCCCCTGACGCGCGAGGAGGTAGCCGACATCGAGGATTGCGACCCTGAAGACATCGAACCCGTAGGAGCCTGACCATGCCATCCAAGCAAGCAACGTCATTTCTGGCCGCCGAAGCCGAAGCCCTGTGCCGTGAGCTTGAGGCCGCCATCCTGCGCCTGCTGGAACGCGCCGACGAAACCATGAACGACCGCGCCAAGCTGCTGCTGGCCGCCGTCAATGCCCTGTTCGTTGCCCGCCAGATTGCCAAGACCCTGAAAGGAGCCTGACCATGAGCCTTCACCTGTCCGCTGAATCGCAAGCCTTTGAACTGCCGCCGTCTGGAAGCCTGCCCGCGCGCTGCTGCCATGTGATCGACCTGGGCACGCAAGCCGTGGAATTCCAAGGCGAGACCAAGCGCCAACACAAAATCGCCATTGCATGGCAACTGGACGAGCGCCGATCTGACGGCGCACCCTTCACCGTGAGCCGCCGCTTCACGGCAAGCCTGCATGAGAAGGCCGCGCTGCGCCAATTCTTGGAGGCGTGGCGTGGCCGCCCCTTCACGCCGGAGGAACTGAAGGGCTTTGCGCTGCCGCGTCTGATCAACGCACCCTGCCTGCTCAACATCGTGCATGAGGAGCGAGGCGGAAACACCTTTGCCGCCATCAAGAGCATTGCCCCCATGCCGCGTGGCATGACCCCGCCGCCGGATGTCAAAGACCCGCTCATCTTCGACCTGAGCGACCCCAACACGTGGCCCGCCTTTGAACGCCTTTCCAAGCGCCAACAAGAGGCCATCGAAGCCAGCCCGCAATGGCAAGAGCGCCAAGCCATCGGCAACCCGGCGGCATCGCTGGCCGACCTGGAAGACGACATTGCTTTCTGAAGGAGACCCGACATGCTGCTTGTCATCGACATCGAGACCCTGCCCGGCCAAAGCGACCATGCCCGCGCCATTGCCCGCGCCGAGACCAAGGCCCCCGGCAACATCAAGAAGGCCGAGAGCATTGAGGCATGGTGGGCGGAGCACGGCGAGGCCGCCGTGGATGAGCAATGGCGCAAGCAAGCCCTCGATCCGGCGCTGGGCGAGCTGTGCGCCATCGGCTTTGCCATCGGCGAAGACGGCGAGGCGGATTCCATCGTGCGCGGATTGGATGAGACGGAAAACGCCTTCTTGCGCCGCGCCTTGGCCGCCATCAACGCCGCGCTGCGCGATGCCCCGCACTGGCACCCCGCGATGAGTGAAGCCGTGTATCCAGTCTGTCACAGCTCCAGCTTTGATTTTCCGTTCCTTCGCGCCCGTTGCTGGGCCAACCGCATCCGCCCACCGCACTGGATGCCCGGCCCCAATGACCGGCAAGGCCGCGACTTTGGCGACACCATGACATGGTTTGCCGGTTACGGTGGCCGCGTGAGCCTATCCAAGCTGTGCGCCTGCCTTGGGCTGGCCGATCCCAAGGAACAAGGCGATGGCCGCGACGTGCTGGCCTTGTGGAAGGACGGCCAGCATGAGGCGCTAGCCGCCTACAACCGCGCCGACGTGGAAGCGACGCGCACGGCATGGCTGATCATGACCGGCGCAGATTGCGAGGTGCTGGCATGACGGTTCTTGGCATCGACCCCGGCTTGGCCGGGGCGCTGGCGTGGATCGGCGAGGATGGCGCGGTGCTGGACGTGGCCGACATGCCCATCCTCGACGAAGGCCCGCGCAAGAAGGCCATCGACGCCGCCGCATTGTCGGCGCTGGTGACGCGGCATCCGGTGCGCCGCGCCGTCATCGAGCTTGTCCATGCCCGCCCGACCGACAGCAAAGTTTCTGCCTTCAGCTTTGGCCGCAATGTCGGTGCCATCGAAGCCGTGGTGCTGGCCGCCGGGCTGCCGCTGGCCCGCGTTCATCCGGTGACTTGGCGACGCTTTGCCGGGCTTGCCTCCGGTGCGCCGAAGGAGGCAAGCATCGCCGCGTGTTTGCGCCTGTGCCCCTCTGCCCGCCCGCATCTGACCCGACACGACCGGGCTGACGCCGTGTTGATGGGTTTGTGGGGGATGCGCCATACATGAGGTGTCCGGTCTGCGGTTCAGAACAAGTTGCCGTCTATGGCACGCGACTGCTGATCGAATCCGGCGCTGGTTTGAAGCTGCGCTATCGACGTTGCCCGGAATGCGGTGCGCGGTGGAAGAGTTACGAGGAAGCCGACCTGAGGAGCCTCAAGATAAGCGAATGCAACAAGCCGCGTTCTGCTAAGATTATCCGCTAATGTCCATTTGGCCCTAGGAAGCCCTAGGACCGATTTTTTTTGGCCCGCCAATTCCATCCCCTTCTCACCCTAAGAAAAACGCATCCTAGGGCTTTCTGGTGGGCGGGTTTCAAGGCGTGTGCGCACTTCCCAATGTCCCGGAAGACCAAAAGGGCGCAGCTTGCGCCAATCGCTCGCGTTTGCCGGATTGCTGTTGCCACCCTGCGCGGCAAGTGGTTTGTCGCAACCAATATGCGAGGCGGCAAGTGGTTTGTCGCAACCAATATGCGAGTGTTTGCCGCCCCGCCAAGCAAACGCATCGAGTAACAACTAGGGTAACAACTGGCGCGGCTGTTTTTCAAAAAGTCGTTTATTTTCAAGAATCTGCGAGACATATATGGCGGAGAGGGAGGGATTCGAACCCTCGATAGGGTATTAGCCTATACACACTTTCCAGGCGTGCTCCTTCAACCACTCGGACACCTCTCCAGGCGTGTTCAGTCCTTTAAAGATCTCTAGACCGGGGCGCTGATTATATCGGATTTTACAGTATTGACAATTTGCTTTACGCGTCCGCCCCAGGGCAATCGCATGCATTACCCGAGCCCGAGGGGCTCAGCGCGGTCATCGTCGGGGGTCAAAGCGATCAGAAGCAGTCCTGGATATCGTCCTTGCGGGGCGGGAACGAGGCGGATGAGGCTCAGGGTGAGGCGCTTGAGGACGGCGAGATGGCGCGTGGCATGCTGGGTGCGGGCACACAGGTGGCCGTCGGCGAAGACGACATCTTCGTTTCCATGATGGACGCCAAGCCAATCCTCGCGCCCCCCAGTGCACAGTTATCAGTCACGCCTGGCACGTGAACAGCGATCTCAAGGCCTCCACGACCTCGGCATTCCTGCGATTGCCCTGATCACTACCCAAGGACCCCTCAGCGCTGGGATATACTTTAAAATTTTCAATCTCCTTGTGACCGAGATAAAGATCCCCCCATGCTGGATAAGACCTACGACCCCAAGCATATCGAGCACCATTGGTACCGCATCTGGGAGGAGCGTGGTTATTTTGCGCCGGCCCCAGAGCCCCGCCCTGGCCGCGGGGTCTATTGCATCATGATCCCGCCGCCCAATGTCACCGGCAGCCTGCATATGGGTCATGCCTTCCAGGACACCATCATGGATGCCCTGATCCGCTATCACCGCATGCTTGGCGATCGCACCCTGTGGCAGGCGGGGACGGATCATGCGGGGATCGCGACCCAGATGGTGGTGGAACGCCTGATCGAGGCCGAGGGCAAGAACCGCCATAACTACGGGCGCGAGGCCTTTGTCAACCGAGTCTTGGCCTGGAAGGCGGAATCGGGGGGCACCATTACCCGCCAACTCCGTCGGCTGGGGACCTCGCTTGACTGGGAGACCGAGCGCTTCACGCTCGATGAGGGCCTGTCCGCTGCGGTGCAGGAGGTCTTTATCAGGCTCTATGAAGAGGGACTGATCTATCGCGGCAAACGTCTAGTGAACTGGGACCCCGTCCTGCATACCGCGGTCTCAGACCTCGAGGTCCTGTCCGAGGAGGAACAGGGCTTCATGTGGGACATCTGCTATCCCCTGGTCCAGCCGGGCGCTGCCGACCCCCCCTATCTCGTCGTCTCGACCACCCGCCCCGAGACCCTGCTCGGCGATTGCGCGGTTGCGGTTAACCCCGAGGACGAGCGTTATCGGCACCTGATCGGTGCATTCGTCGAGCTGCCCCTGACCAGACGGCGCATCCCCATCATCGCCGATGAGTACGCGGACCCCGAGTTCGGCACGGGTTGTGTCAAGATCACCCCGGCGCATGATTTCAACGACCATCAGGTCTGGCTCAGACATCGCGACGAAAAGGCCATCGCCGAGCAACCACACGGCGGGTTGATCAATATCCTGACCCCTGATGCCTGTATCCGCGCCAATGCCCTCGAAGAGGGCGAGCTCATCCCGCGGGCCTATGTGGGGCTCGATCGCTATACGGCCCGTCAGCGGATCATTGAGGATCTCAAGGCCCAAGGGCTGTTGGCGGCAGTTCGCGAACATCGCTTGCAACAACCGCGTGGCGATCGCTCGGGGGCGGTGATCGAGCCCTATCTCACTGATCAGTGGTTTGTGCGCATAGGGCCCCTGGCCGAACCTGCGATCCACGCCGTCGAAGAAGGCCACATCCGTTTTGTGCCGGATAACTGGAAGCACACCTATTTTGAGTGGATGCGCAACATCCAGGACTGGTGTATCAGCCGTCAGATCTGGTGGGGTCACCGCATCCCCGCCTGGTATGACGCCCAGGGCAATGTCTATGTCGGGCGCTCTGAACAAGAGATCCGCGCCAAACATGGCTTTGGCCCAGAGCTTGTGCTCACCCAAGACCCCGATGTCCTGGATACCTGGTTCAGCTCGGCGCTCTGGCCCTTTAGCACCCTGGGCTGGCCCGAACAGACCGAGCGGCTCAAGACCTTCTATCCGACCTCGGTCCTGGTGACCGGGTTTGACATCATCTTCTTTTGGGTCGCGCGCATGATCATGATGGGGCTCAAATTCATGGGCGATGTCCCCTTCCGCGAGGTCTATATCCACGGGTTGGTGCGCGACCAAAACGGCGACAAGATGTCCAAGTCCAAGGGAAATATCCTGGATCCCCTGGATCTCATCGATGGGATCGACCTTGGATCCCTGGTTGCCAAGCGCACGACTGGCCTCATGCAGCCGCATCTGGCCGAGCGGATCGAGCGCGATACCCGCAGAGACTTTCCCAACGGCATCCCCGCCTTTGGGACCGATGCATTGCGCATGACCTTTGCCTCACTGGCCAGCACCGGGCGCGACATCAAGTTCGATCTGGGGCGGATCGAGGGCTATCGCAACTTTTGCAACAAGCTATGGAACGCCGCGCGCTACGTCCTGATGAACACCGAGGGTCAGGACTGCGGGCTTGGGTCAGGCCCCATCGAGCTTTCGGCCGCCGACCGCTGGATTTGGAGCGAGCTTCAGCGCACGATCCGGTCGGTAACCGAGGCGATCGAGTCCTATCGCTTCGATCTCGCCGCTCAATCCTTATATGAGTTCACCTGGGACCAGTTCTGCGACTGGTATCTCGAGCTTTCCAAGCCGGTCTTGAATGATCCCGCAGTCTCGGCGGCTGCCAAGCGCGGCACCAGGCGCACCCTGGTGCAAACCCTGGAGACGCTCCTGCGCCTGTTGCATCCCATCATGCCCTTCATCACCGAAGAGATCTGGCAGAAGGTCAGGCACCTGGCCGGGGTGGAGGGCGAGTCCATCATGCTTGCCCCCTACCCCGTTGATGATGCCGCGGCGGTCGATGCCGGAGCGACTGCCGAGATCGACTGGGTCAAGCAATGCATCCTGGGGATCCGGCGGATCAAGGGCGAGATGAACATCGCCCCGGGCAAGCCATTGCCTGTCCTGATCGCCAATGCCTCAGACCAGGACTGCCAGTGGCTGGCGACGGCCAGGCTTTATCTCGATTTCCTGGCGCGGACCGAATCGATCACCTTGTTAGACGATGAGTCCCAAGCGCCCGAGTCGGCGATTGCCTTGGTGGGGGCGATGAAGATCCTCATCCCCATGGCTGGGCTGATCGACAAGTCAGCGGAGCTCAAACGCCTGGACAAGGAGATCGCGCGCCTGAGCGACGAGATCGCGCGGCTCGAGATCAAGCTCGCCAATCCTGAGTTCGTCGCCAAGGCCAAACCCGAGGTGGTGGCAAAGGAGCAGGTCAAGATCGCGGAGCGGCGTTCAGCCCTCGCTGAACTGGAGGCGCAGCACGAGCGGATGGTCAAACTCTAAGCGGTGTGGCGGATGCCGCGGATCATCCCCCAAAAGGGACCCGCGGCATCCGGAAGACACCAGATATGAAAGGCGGGGGCAGGCGGCTCGATCGAAATCCATCAAGCAACGTGCCAACGCCCGCCCGCAATGGGAAGGGCGCAAGACGCGTTCAGAGACGGCGGCGGTTAGGACTGTTTGACCCACTGCGCGAAGTTGTCGGTGTTCTTTTCTTCACCGTCGGCATAGCCGGCCTCATAAGCGGGCGTCAAACGCTGTTCCTCGCGCTTGGGATTTTGCAGATAACCGCACTGCCAACCCTGGATATACTCGTCATCGACGCCCATCTGCTCCATCTTGGTCACGGCATCGTAGTAAAACTGATTCATAGGTCTGCGCTCTCCGAATCACTGGTTGATGTGCACACGCAGTCATCGCCGCCTGGCGGATACGCCCTTGAGCAAGCGCTGCCTCACCCTTTGTGGAGAAGGCATGCGAATGGATGGCCCGTCGGCGCGATGCGGGTCATCTCGACGATGTTGTGATTTATAAGAATACAGCGTTTTTCTAATGGTGGACAAGTCAAGTCGGATGTTCCATCGCCTTGGGCCGCCTGGTGATTGCGATGCGTCTCCCTTTGTCCAAGAGGATCGAATCGATAGAGAGTCTTTATGATCAGGATCAAGCCCATCCATTTCAACCTACGCTTTGCTTTAGTGGCCCTGAGCCTGGGTGCGATCTCCCTCCCCCAGGCGCAGACCCAGGATGACCGCCTCCCCGAGATGGGCAGCTCTGCCGAGACAGTCATGACGCCAGGCGCCGAGCAAAGGCTTGGCCAGTCCTTTATGCGCAAGGTGCGTGAGACCCTGCCCTTGCTCGATGACCCGCTGGCCCTGGATTATCTGGAGGGACTGGGCGCTCAGCTCCTAACGGCGGCGCATCAAGATCCCAGTGGGTTTCGGTTCTTCATCATCGATCAGTCGGTGGTCAATGCGCTTGCCGGCCCCGGCGGACACATCGGGGTCTATACAGGTCTGATCCTGGCTGCCAAGACCGAAAGCGAGCTGGCCGCCGTGATCGCCCATGAGATCGCCCATATCAGCCAGCGCCATCTGCTGCGTTCATTGGAGGAACAAAACAGGCTGCTCTTGCCCACCGCCGCGCTTCTCATCGCTGGGGCCATCCTAGGAGCCCAGGTCTCAGGCGATGCTGGGGCTGCGGCGATCGCAGGCGCCCAGGCCGCCCTCCTCCAGCGCCAGATCAATTTCACCCGCGAACATGAACACGAGGCCGACCGCATCGGGATTACCATGCTTGCCCAAGCCGGCTTCGACCCATACGCGATGGCCGGTTTCTTCGAGCATCTATCTAAGGCAAGCCGCGTGACCGAGACCAGTACGCCTGAGCTATTACGCACCCATCCGGTCAATGCCAACCGGATCGCCGAGGCGCTCGTGCGCGCTGATACCTTTGGCGTGCGCCAGCGCCTAGACAGCCTACGCTTTCACCTAACCCGTGCCGCCCTGCGCGAACGCTCCTATAAACGCCCAGAGCAGGCGATCGAACACTTCAATGCCACCCTGCAATCAGGGCGCTATCGCGAGGCACGCGCCGAGCACTATGGACTAGCTCTAGCCCTCTTGCGCGCCGGCAGGATTGAGGTCGCACGCCAAGCCCTCGAGCAGGCGCGTCAGGGACAAGGTGGCCTTGCTGAGTTCGTGATCCTGAATGCACGGCTCGACCTCGAACAAGGTCAGACCGAGCAGGCGGTCCGCAGCCTCAAGGATGCGGTTGCGCTGGACCCCGAGCGCTGGCCGCTGCGCCTGGCCTATGCCGAAGCGCTCCTTAAGGCGGGACGGGCGGCGCAGGCGATCGATGAACTCTTGGCCGTCGCCCGGCTGCGTCCCAGCAATCCGGTGTTGTACGATAGGCTGGAGCAGGCGGCGATCCGCGCTGGCAACCTGGGGGCAACCCATCGATTTCGCGCCGAGCGGCTTTATGCCGAGGGCGAGTGCGAGCTCGCCATCCGCCAGCTCGAGATCGCTTTACGTCAACGCGATCTACCCTATCATGAGGCCGCCCGCATCCAGGCGCGCCTCGAGACTTGGAAAGAAGAAGAACGCGACGCCAAACGCAACAAGCGAGGAGAACGATGATGATCGACCGCAAACGCCGCACCCTGATCCTGGGGGCATTGACCGGCTGCAGCGCATGGCTGGCCTCCCGCCTCGCCCTGGCCGGCTGGAACGCCGATGCCTTCCATTCAAAGGACATCACAAGCGCCTTGAAGGGGCTCTTGGGCATGGAGAGCGCCGAGACCAGTGAGCGCATCCAGATCAAGGCCCCGGATATTGCCGAGAACGGCGCCGTGGTCCCAATCACGGTCGAGACCGACCTTCCAGATGTACGCTCGATCACCTTGGTCGCGGCCAAGAACCCCAATCCATTGGTTGCATCCTTTGAGTTCGTCGACCCGAGCGTGACACCCTTCGTCTCGACCCGTATCAAGATGGCCGAGACGGCAGATCTCATCGCCGTCGTTCAGTCGGGTGACAAGTTCTATCAAAACGCGCGCACCGTTAAGGTTACCATCGGCGGTTGCGGCGGCTAACATTTCAACTGTCTTTAACAAATTAAACGGAGGAGCCGGACGATGTCCGAGATCAAGATCCGCGCCAAGATCGAGGGCGATGAGACCGTGGTCAAATGTCTGATGACCCATCCCATGGAGAGCGGCATGCGCAAGGACAACAAAACCGGTGAACTCATCCCAGCCCATTTTATCCAGGAGGTGATCTGTAAACACAAAGACCGGATCGTTTTGAAGGCTGCCTTAAGCGGCGGTGTCTCACAGAACCCCTATCTCTCTTTCAAGTTCAAGGGTGGCGCTGCGGGTGATCCCATCGAGATCAGCTGGACTGATAACAAGGGCGAGAGCCAAAGCGCCAAGGCAGAGATTGCGGGCTAAGGCATCATCCTCTTGTGGGCGCGATCCGATCAGGGAGCAAAAACCTCTTGGATTGCGCCCTATTTTTGCGGAACACCCCCTTAATTCTGAGCCCCCAAGCGGCAACGACCGGTGTTTCACCCTGGCGGTTTCAAGATCGAAGTGCAACGATGTTGATGATAGTGGCGTTCGAAGCTCAAGTCATTGGGCATGAAGAATTTGGCGGGGCACTTCCAGCCGAGGATTTTGCGCGGGCGGGTCTTGAGTTGCCAGGCGATGGCATCCAGTTCCTCCTGGGTGAATCGGGACAGATCGCTGCCCTTGGGGAAACTTACGCAGCAAGCCTTTGGTGTTCTCGTTGATGCCGCGCTGCCAGGGGTTATGGGGGCCAGCAAAATAGACGGTCACGCCAGTCAGTTCGGTCAAGCGTTCATGCTGCGCCATCCTGCGGCCCTGGTCATACGTCAGGGACAGGCGGCGTGGGCATCGATGCGGTTGAGCACGGTGCTGAATCCGGCGACGGCGGCCTCGGCGGAAGCATTTTCCATCTTGGCGAGGGTGACGAACAAGGTGGTGCGCTCGACCAGCGTGCCGATGGCGGAAGCGTTGCGGACACCTTTGATGAGATCGCTCTCCCAGTGGCCGGCAAGCAGACGATCCTCGATTTTGCTGGGCCGGTCGTGGATGCTCGTCATATTCGGAATGGTGCCGCGCCGATCCGTGCCGCGCGCACGTGGGCGCTGTGTCTTGCGGGACTGGCGCAGGCAAGCGATCAGCTTAGTGCGCAGCTCGCCATGCGGCATCGCGTAGATCGCCGTATAGATCGTCTCGTAGCTGACCTGAAGTCTTGGGTTGTCAGGGTACATACGGGCCAGTATGCCGGCAATCTGCTCTGGCGAGTCGCGCTGACGCAGCAGATCGATGACGATGGGCCACAGCGGCCCGTCCATGGCCAGACGCGGCGGACAGCGAGGCGTGGCTGCCAGCTGGCGCGCCCGCTCGTGGGCGGCGACGGCCCGATAGCCGCCTGCCACAGGCGGGCGCCCGCGCTTTCTCGGTCGTGCGCTCGGGCGCATCCAGCCGTTGCGCGCCAACTCCCGCGAGATCGTGCTCGGCGAGCGCTGCACACTGCGGGCAATTGCCCGCAGTGTGCAGCCCTGCTCAAGCCCCAGCTGAATCATCGCTCTTTCCTCGATACTGAGGTGTTCGTATTTCTTTCCCATCGCAACATATTACCTCCTGGTAAGTGTTGCACTTCAGATTTGAGACCGAGATTTGTGAGACCAAATGGCACGCGTGTTTTATCTATCAACGATGTTGTTTGGACTGCTGCCTACCTCGACAAAATAGAAAAAGGCGGCTTCGATACCCTAAACTTGGGCAGTCGTTTCGAGGATGATTTGGCCCCACTTTCGGTGGTCAAGCGTATCCTTCGCTACGCCCAGTGCTGCTGCCGGGGCTTGAAGAAGAACGCGGCGCAGATCACCAGGCCCCTGATGGTGGCCCCTCTGTGGATGGCGAGAAGGCATCTGATACAGGCTGCGACAGGGTAAGTGCGCCCAAGCCGGGCGCACGCCCCCTGCTCGCGGACGAAAGGTCCTCGGGGGGCCTCAGACCTTCCTTAGCAGCCCCACTGGATCAAAAGACGAATGCCTTTTCCTTTGCGCGGACCGGCTGGATGAGCGGTGGCGCCCAGGTTTCGAAGAGCGACTCACGTCGATAGTCCCGTTCATTGACGCGGGTCAAACGCATGCAGGACATCGCTGGTCCCTGGCCGAGGATACATACCAGCCGCCCGTCCTCTTTTAACTGTCTCTTGAGATTGGAGAGCGCCGACTCATCGGGCACCGAGCCATTGACAGCGATCGTATCGAATGGCCCGCCAAAGATCGATCCGACAAGACCGTCGCCCTCCCGGACATCGATCCCCGTTAAGCCAAGTGCCTCAAGGCGCGCCCTCGCCTCAGCGGCCTGCGCGGGATCGATCTCCATGCTGACCACCCGCGCACCGAGCCTGCGCAGACAGGCCGCCATATAGCCTGAACCGGTCCCGATCTCCAAAGCCCGCTCGCCGGACTGGATGGCAAGCGCCTGCAAGAGGTGCCCCACTAGCTTGGGCGCAAGCATCCGATCCCCATTGGGCAAAGGGATCTCGATATCGGCATAGGCCAAGGCGCGATAGGCATCTGGCACAAACTGCTCGCGCTCGAGCGCCCCCATGACCTCTAAGACCCGCTCATCGAGCACCCCCCAGGGGCGCAATTGCTGATGGACCATGTTGAAACGGGCTATTGCGCTCGCTGTCTCCATAGGATCGACTGTCCCCCTTAAATAGTTTTTTGTTGCATGCTTGCCGCCTTAAGAAGGCAGACCAGAGGCCTTGGATTATCCAGCCCCGATCCCTGGTCGTTCAATGGCCGCCTGGTTGCACCATCCCCTATAATCCCAAGCATCTGAACCGTTTGAATCGAAGAGAACCGCAATCATGCCTAGTACCCCGAGCAAGACGCTCGAGACCTTCCCTAACCCAGACCCGAACCGCGACTATACGATCCGCATCCGTATCCCCGAGTTCACTTGTCTGTGTCCCAAGACCGGTCAGCCGGATTTTGCCGAGCTTTTACTCGAATATGTGCCTGATCAGCGTTGCGTAGAACTTAAATCGCTGAAGAACTATATCTGGTCCTATCGCAACGAAGGGGCCTTCCATGAGGCGGTCACCAATCGGATCTTAAGCGACCTAGCGGCAGCGACCGAGCCGCGCTTCATGCGCCTGACCGCTGCCTTCAATGTCCGCGGTGGGATCTATACCACGGTGATCGCCGAGCATCGCGCCGCAGGTTGGCAGGCACTGCCACCCGTCACCCTCCCTTGATGACCCGCAGACGGCTCTCGCAACGCCAGATCGAACGCATCAAGGCCATCCAAGAGCGCAGGCGGGCGCATCTTGCGGCGCGCTGTGAGCAGGCCCTGGCCGAATGCGAGGCCGAGACCCTCCCCGAAGAGGGCGTAGTGTTGGTCCAACACGGACTGAACCTCTTGGTCGAGGATGCCCAAGGCCGCCTGGCCCGCTGTTTGGCACGCCAAAACCTAGGCGAGATCGTCTGCGGCGATCGGGTCATCTGGCAGCGCCTACCCGATGGCCAGGGGGTGGTGATTGCCCTACTTCCGCGCACCACGGTCTTCAACCGCCTGGATGCCGAGGGCCGAGAGAGGCCCTTGGTGGCCAATCTGAGCCGTTTGCTGATCTTGATCGCCCCCGAACCTGAGCCGAGCGTCCTCCTGATCGATCAATATCTGCTCGCCGCTGAATGCAGCGGGATTGTGCCCATCCTGGTCGCCAACAAGATGGACCTCTTGGCCGAGCCTAGCGAGCATGCCGAATTTCAGGGCCAGTTCGCACACTATGCAGCGATCGGCTATCGGATCTTTTGGGTGAGCGCCCGTCATCCCGCGTCGCTTGCGCCCCTGATCCAGGAGCTTATCGACCAGACCAGCGTGCTGGTCGGTCAATCCGGGGTTGGCAAATCCTCGCTGGTGAAGGCCTTGCTCCCCGACCGAGAGATCCAGATCGGGCGTCTCTCCGAGGCCACAGGCCTAGGTCGGCATACTACATCAGCGGCGACCTGTTATCGCCTACCGCAGGGGGGATGGATCATCGACTCGCCCGGGGTACGGCGCTTTCGGCTCGGACACATCGACCGCCAGGCCGTGGAGTGGGGATTCCGCGAGTTTCGCGACCATGCGGGGCTATGTCGGTTTAACAACTGCCGGCATCTCGAGGAGCCGGGTTGCGCCATCCGCCAGGCGGTCGCTGCGGGCCGGATCTCTCCCCTGCGCCTGGCGAGCTTTCATCGCTTGCTTGAGGACTGCGAACGCCAGGCGCTCCCCGGGGGTACCTGAGCCTACAGCAAGCGGCTGATCGCGCCCTCGGGAAGCCCGAGCACCTGGCAACCGAGCCGAAGCCCCTGCTCGGCAAAGGGTTCGATCTCGCCCCAGCGATCGTTGCAATCGAGGAACTCATTGAGCGATTCACTGATGAGCGAAAGCCGATAGGCACCAGTTGCGCGCTCGGCGGATGGGGAAGACTCAGAGCAGACATAGAGCACGGGCTCAGATGCCCCCTCGGGCACAAAGGCCAAGAGATAACGATATCTGCGCCCATCTTTGCTCTCGATCTCACCAAGCAGGGTTGCCACATAGCCGCCGATCCGATAGCGGCGCTTAGGGATGGCGGTCTGGATCAGGGGACGGCCTTGCATGTCGCGTGCTGCTCTCAAGAAAGTGCGCAAACAGGCGCACTGTGCTCTTCCTGCCCCGAATGCGGAGCGCATTCGTCTCTGACAGGCGTGACTTTCCCGACTACGGCAGAGACCCTCTCTGCTGTAGCGCCGCCGTTACCGGACGGACTCGCCCCGGGTAGGGCAGTTGCGGTTGCCAGCCGTTTGAGGTTGAGCGCGGCATTATTGATCCGAAACCAATGAACTTATATTACGTGGCATCATGGAGCTTGGGATGCTGGAAGTAGCGCATGATGCGTTGGGGGGAATTGAGAAGGCGGCGCAGGTGGCTGACGGTCGCCTTCTTCAGATCGTCCTTGGCGCGGGAGGGCGCCTGCGCGGTGATGGTGGCCTTGAGCATCTCGTTGGGGTTCAGTGCTGGGCTGTAGGGGGGGAGGGAGGAGGCCTCGATTTGATTGGCGCATGCAGCCAGCCACGCCTTGACCGGCTTGGTGTGATGCACGCGCAGGTTGTCGAGGATGAGGAAGATCTTCTTGCCCCTGGCGTCCTTGACGAGCCGCTTCATGAAGTCGATCAGGATGTCGGCATTCATCGCCCCCGCGAACGCCTTCCGACGCACCTTGCCGCGGTTGGTCAGCGTCGAGATCACCGACAGGCCTTCGCGACGGTGCGTGACGCGAATCTCGGACGTCTTGATCGCCGGCGCATAAGAGCGCCCGCGCACCTCGTCCGAGCGCAGCCCCGTTTCATCGCCCCAGTGGATTTCGGCGCCCTCGGCCTTGGCGCGCCGGGCAATGTCCGGGTAGATCTCCTCAAGCCACGTCTTGCCCGCCGGCGGGCTTTGCTCATAGGCGCGCCGAATCGGTTTCTGGGGCGTCAATCCCCAGCGCACCATGTACTTGCCTTCCCCCTGCGGCCTGAGCTCGATGCCAAAACGGTCGAGGATCAACTGCCACAGCGCAAACGGCAGCTTCAGCTCATCCGGTGTCCCGTCGCACATGAGCTTGCGTATCTGGGCGTCCTGCTCCGCCAACAGCGCCCGCTTCTCACCCACCTTTCCTTGAGCCCTTGGGCCCCTTCGCGCGCCGCAAACGACAGCAATCTCATGTCTCGTCTTTCCATGCCCACGACATCAGGACAGCTCACTCAATTTCAAAAGCATGTGTTTCTTATCAATAAAAATATCTTCTCCTACAAACGGACCAGAACCATTTATCAGAGTTTCCTTAGCATGCGAGATCCAGGACGAGACACCCGCCCAAGGGGGCAAAACCCAGTCACGCGGTCAGCGCCCCGCGTCTTGAGCGCTTAAACCTCTTTGCCCATATCATAAGGGCATCAGACACCCGCCGCGATCCCATCGCCATGCATCACCCCTGGTATATCCATCGTCTGTTGAATCGACTACAAAGCGCGCTCTTGATCGGCTTTTTAATGGGCCTTTCGGCCTTGGCGGGGGGACTGCTGCTAGGTGAGCTAGGTGTATGGATCGCGCTGGGCGCGGCCATCGCTGCCCTGGCCGCCGAGCCGGCGATGGGTACGGGCCTGACCCTGCGCCTGTACCGCGCCCGCCCCATCCATCCCA
Organism: Caldichromatium japonicum; assembly: GCF_011290485.1. Taxonomy (GTDB): domain Bacteria; phylum Pseudomonadota; class Gammaproteobacteria; order Chromatiales; family Chromatiaceae; genus Thermochromatium; species Thermochromatium japonicum. The sequence continues at coordinate 1,851,239 of NZ_CP048029.1, forward strand.
CCGAGGCCCCTGAGCTTTGGTCATGGCTCGATCGGCTCGCACGCCGCGCCGGGTTACCCGCCACACCCCGGCCCTACTATGTACCCAGCCGCATGGTCAACGCCTTCGCCACCGGCGCCAAAGGCGCCGCAGCGATCGCCCTCACCGATGGGCTTTTGCGCACCCTGACGCCGCGCGAGCTGGCCGGGGTCTTGGCCCATGAGGTGGCCCATATCGCCCATGATGACCTGCGGGTCATGGGGCTGGCAGATACCATCAGCCGTCTCACGAGCTGGCTGGCCGCGGCAGGTCAGCTTGCCGTCCTTTTGAGCCTGCCGTTATTGCTGACAGGACAATCGCAGATCAATCTTTGGGGCCTGCTACTCTTGGCGATCGCCCCCCAGCTCGCCCTGCTGGCGCAATTGGGATTATCGCGGGTACGTGAGTTCGACGCCGATCGCGCTGCTGCCCAACTAACCGGCGATCCCCTGGGTCTGGCCGCAGCCCTCGTCAAGATCGAGCGTGTTCAGCGCCCTTGGCTGGGCTGGATCTTCCCAGGTTGGGCCAATCCCGAACCTTCCTGGTTGCGCACCCATCCGCCAACCGAGCAACGGGTCGCGCGCCTGAGGGAGCTAAGCAGTACCCCACAACCGCCTGAGTTCCAGGATCTAGGACGCTTCATCAGGACGATCCCGCTGAGGACCCAACCGCCGCGTTGGTATTTCGGCGGTTTTTGGCGCTAAACAGACGCGCGCCGCACCTACCGGCAGCGTTATTCACCGTTTGGTCATGTCGGCTGCACGCAATCGTCAAGATCCCCGCCTAACATAGCTTCAAAGGCTATGATTTCGGTATACAGCCATGACCAGTCATTACGCCCAAGATCCGCATCCTGCGCCTGCCATCGATGTCCATATCCAATACGGCAACCGCCATTTCCGCAGAGCCAAGGGGCGCCGTCTATCCGAGCAAGGGATGTATCTCGAGGTCGATCATTTGACCCTACCGGCGGGGACCTTGGTGGTACTGGAGGTACGGGATATAGAACGGCGCTGGCATATCCCGGCGATCGTGGTTCACCAGGACGGGAGCGGGATCGGCGTCATGTTTCAGGAGAATCGGCCTTGCAACCTGCCCAGCGCAACCCTGCCCCTACTCACCAGTACTTGCGCGCCGGCATTAGGCGCCTAATGCCTATAGCACCGTAGGGCGCCCAGCGCCTCCATTCATCCCGTCCAGGTTCTCCTAAGGACCTTTCGCGCCATCCTTCGCCAAGCGGTATAAATCTGCCCACTGCCCTCACTCCCATTGAAACAAAATCCATTGAGGGATTGTGATATTGGTGGCCGCGCGTTCCTGCGCATCGATCATCCCGTCCCCATTGATGTCATAGAGATAATACGACGGGCCGAACTGAGGCTGGACCTTGACCATATAGAGCACCCCGCGCACCCGGTATTCATAGATAGTCGTGCGTCCGGATTCCTTGATGGTGATCTCCGGCTCGACCGCCTCCTCCGTAATCGGTGCCGGCACAAGCTCTGGTGCCTGTAAAAAACTACCCTTCCCTCCCCCTTCTTGGGCATGAGCGAGGGTAAAGGTAGCGACGAAGAACCAAGTGGGAAGATGTTTAAAAAAGGGCACGGAATCACCCGCAATGGCTGAACACCCTGATCATTATTGTACTGGAGGATGAGACCCTGCCTATAGATCCCCTAGGTAATCCCGCGCGTTGGGCGTTGCCTCAAGGAGCTGAACTGTCGCTATCACCATAGAGCGAAGGCCAGCGCACCGACCACCGGTAAGCCCGGTAGAGACCGACCACCGGTAAGCCCGGTAGAGTAGGTAGAGTAGGCAACCGCAAGGTTGACACAGGTAACTGGTTGCGCCTGGGCACTCTGTGCCCATTCTACGGGCTAAGGGTTAGCTACCCTGATGCTCCTTCACCTCTGCCACCCCCAAATGGCCTGCCCCCTTCAAATGGAAATAGAGGGCGGATTGCCCAAGCGCAATCGGTGGTTATAAGCAAGGCCCAGTTTTTGAAGGCGGTTTTGTCTTTGAACATCCGGCAAACGGGCCATATCCCGGGGCAAGGGCTAGGTTTTGCCCCCTGCTGCGCCCCCAAGCCAGGCGCTACAATGTGCGCCTCCCGTGCAACCCCATTTGAATCACCACGCAGGATGTCTGAACTCAATCCCCAACAACAGGCCGCTGTGCGCTATCTCGATGGCCCCTTGCTGGTTGTAGCGGGGGCGGGTTCTGGCAAGACGCGGGTGATCGCCGAAAAGATCGCCTGCCTGATCGAACAGGCGGGGATCGCGCCGCGCCATATCCGCGCCCTGACCTTTACCAACAAGGCAGCGCGCGAGATGCGCGAGCGCGTGGGACAGCGGCTGCGCTCTGCCCAGTCCTCGGGGCTGGCGATCTCGACCTTCCACCGCCTGGGGCTTGAGATCCTGCGCCGTTCGCCTGAGCTCGCCGCTCTGTACCCTGGATTTTCCCTGCTCGATGCCGAGGATGCCGAGACCCTGCTGAAAGAGGTCTTGCACGAGGGGTCCCTGCCCAACGGCACGAGCCCTGAGGCGATCAAACACCAGATCTCGCTGTGGAAGAACGACCTGATCGACCCCCACCAGGCTGAATGTCTGGCCGAGGATGACTTTGGGCGGCGGCTTGCCGCCTGCTATGCCGACTATGAGCGGCGCCTGCGGGCCTATAACGCGGTCGATTTCGACGACCTGATCCTGTTGCCGACCCGTTTGTTCCAGGAACACCCAGAGCTCCTCGCCGAATGGCGCGAGCGGATCCGCTATCTCTTGATCGATGAGTATCAGGACACCAATAGCGCTCAATATCAGCTTCTGCGCCAGTTGGCCGGTGAGCGCGGTGCCTTCACCGCCGTCGGCGACGATGATCAGTCGATCTATGCCTGGCGCGGGGCGCGCCCCGAGAACCTGGGGCGTCTCAAGAATGACTACCCCCAGCTTACGGTGATCATGCTGGAGCAGAACTATCGCTCGACAGGGCGAATCCTGGGTCTGGCCAATGCCTTGATTGCCCATAATCCCCATCTCTTTGTAAAGCGCCTGTGGAGCGCCCATGGCGCGGGGCAGCCGTCGCGGGTCATCCCCTGTCGGGATGAGACCGACGAGGCCGAGCGGGTGGTCTCTGAGATCCTGCACCTTCGCTTCGCCGAGCGCTGCAAGCTGGGCGAGATCGCGATCCTCTTTCGCGGCAACCACCAGGCCAGGCCCTTTGAGCAAACCCTGCGCGCCCACCGCCTGCTCTATGTCTTGAGCGGCGGGACCTCCTTCTTTGCGCGCACCGAGATCAAAGACATCCTGGCGTATCTGCGCCTATTGGCCAATCCTCGGGACGATGCCGCCTTTCTGCGGGTCGTCAATGTCCCGCGGCGCGAGATCGGACCGCAGACGCTGGCGCGGCTTGCTGAACTGAGTCGCGCCCAGGGGTTTGGATTACTTGCCGCCTGCCGAGACCCCTGGGTCGCCGCCTAGCTAACCCCTCGTCAATGTGCCCAGCTTCAGTCATTTGCCCAGCTGCTCGCCGAACACACCACAGCGGACGATCCAGTCGAGTCCTTACGCGCGCTCATCCAAACGATCGGTTATCGCGCCTGGCTGAGCGAACAGGCGGCAAGCGCTGCATCCAGCGAGCGCCGGTATCAAAATGTCATCGAGCTTCTGGTCTGGCTTGAGCGTCTGTGGCGTGAAGAGTTCAGCCAACGGGGATTATTGGACCTGGTTGATCATCTCAAGCTCTTGGATGTCCTCGATCGGCTCGATGAGGCCGAGGCTGAGGATCGGGTGCATCTGCTCACCATCCATGCCGCCAAGGGGCTTGAGTTTGCCCATGTCTTTTTGGTGGGGATGGAAGAGGGGCTATTGCCCCATCGTACGAGCATCGAGGAGGATTCAATCGAGGAGGAGCGGCGACTGGCCTATGTCGGCATCACCCGCGCCCGCAAGACCCTGACCTTGACATTCGCCCAGAGGCGCAGGCGTGCGGGGGAGGTGATCGAGACCGAACCCAGCCGTTTTTTGGGCGAACTGCCGCTAAGCGAACTGCTGTGGGAGGGCAAACCGGCGGCCGAGACCCCGGACCCCAAGGCCAGGGGCCGGGCGCATCTGAGCACGCTCAAGGCGATGTTGGCTGCAGGCTAAAAAGTGCGCATTGCGCACCCTAGCGTTGCCAAGGCCGAGGGCGCCGAAATCCACTGGGGCGATGAAACGGGGCTGCGCTCGGACGAGGTGCGCGGGCGCTCTTATGCGCCGGCGATCAAGACGTCCGAGATTCGCGTCACGCACCGTCGCGAAGGCCTGTCGGTGATCTCGACGCTGACCAACCGCGGAAAGGTGCGTCGGAAGGCGTTCGCGGGGGCGATGAATGCCGACATCCTGATCGACTTCATGAAGCGGCTCGTCAAGGACGCCAGGGGCAAGAAGATCTTCCTCATCCTCGACAACCTGCGCGTGCATCACACCAAGCCGGTCAAAGCCTGGCTGGCTGCATGCGCCAATCAAATCGAGGCCTCCTCCCTCCCCCCCTACAGCCCGGCACTGAACCCCAACGAGATGCTCAAGGCCACCATCACCGCGCAGGCGCCCTCCCGCGCCAAGGACGATCTGAAGAAGGCGACCGTCAGCCACCTGCGCCGCCTTCTCAATTCCCCCCAACGCATCATGCGCTACTTCCAGCATCCCAAGCTCCATGATGCCGCGTAATATAAGTTCATTGGTTTCGGATCAATAACCTAGTAGGGTGCCCAGGGCGCACTTTGATGGAGCGCCGATGAAAAGGCTACCTGCACCACCGCGCGGTCGGGCCGCGCGCTCTAACCCAGACAACCGCTATGCGGCCTGGCAGCGCGAGGTTGTCGATGACGGCTGGGACTCAGAGGCAGAAGTCGCGCCGCTCCCCACCCGGTGGCAGGCGGACGCCAGCCGCACCCTCATCGCCTATAACGACTCGCCCGACATCCCCTTCGATCGCTCGGTCAATCCCTATCGCGGCTGCGAACACGGCTGTATCTATTGCTATGCGCGGCCGTCGCATGCCTGGTTGGATCTCTCGCCTGGGCTCGATTTCGAGACGCGGTTGTTTTACAAACCAGATGCCGCGCGCCTGCTGCGCGCCGAACTTGCGCACCCGAACTATCGCCCGGCCCCGATCGCCTTAGGGGCCAACACCGACGCCTGGCAACCCGGTGAGCGCCAATTTCGTCTCACCCGTTCAATCCTTGAGGTAGCGGCTGAGTTTGGGCATCCGATCTGTGTCAATACCAAATCGGCATTGATTGAGCGCGATCTGGATCTACTCGTCCGCCTTGCGGAACAGCATCTGGTTCATGTCGGTATCTCCCTGACCACCCTCGATCGCGAACTGGCGCGGCGCATGGAACCCCGCGCCTCTGCCCCCCAGCGGCGCCTGGAGACCATCCGCCGGCTTGCCGCTGCGGGCGTGCCGGTGCGGGCGATGGTGGCGCCAATCATCCCCTTCTTGAACGATGCCGAGCTTGAAGACCTGCTGGCAGCGGCGCGTACAGCCGGCGCCTACGATGCCCGTTATAGCCTATTGCGCCTGCCGCATGAGCTCGGAGAGCTCTTTACAGATTGGCTTGAGGCGCATTATCCGGAGAAAGGCAGGCGGGTCTTGAACCGATTGCGCGACTGTCACAGCGGCAGGCTCTATGATGCCCGCTTTGGCCAACGCCTCAGCGGTTCTGGGCCCTATGCCGAGCTGTTAGAACAGCGTTTCCAGCGCGTCTATCGCCGCCTGGGATTCGCCGAGTTCCCACCGCTCGATATCAGCCACTTTCGGGTACCAGGGCGGGGGGAACAACTGGCCCTGTTCTGAGGGCCTGCCTTTGGCGGGCGGACTCATGGCTTGCTAGGCTTTGGCGATACAGGCAATGACAAGCACGCCCTTGCGTTGAGCTGCCGCTCCCCAGAAATGGCACTCGCCCAAGAAGACATCGACTACATCAAGGCGCATCTCGGCGAATGGCTCGCTGAGCAATCGCTCGGGCACCCGCCGGCGGTCTATGAGATCGAGCTGCGCGAACGCAACGCCACGACCAACACTTCATGTGGGTGGTCGGTTTCATCGCGACCAGCACCGGCCTGATCATCGCCGTCTCGAGGCTTTGGAACCCTTAAAGGCAGTCCTCACCCGGGGGATCTACAGACCTTGCTTGAGCCGCCTACTGCTTGCTTCAGAGAGAACCGCGCATCTACGCCACGGCCTGGTCATCGAACCCTTTTCGGCCTTTGACGCGCGCTGCACCAAGCGTCATAATTTATCTTCAAACTCAGCCAACGGCTGAGATTTCCTCGATCTAAGCGCCCGTAGCTCAGTTGGATAGAGTACAGCCCTCCGAAGGCTGTGGTCACAGGTTCAAGTCCTGTCGGGCGCGCCAATCCCTCCCTTAAAGCAATACCTGCTCGATCCCACCGGCGCGTGCGTGTTCTAGGATCTGCCGGCGCCAGCTTGTCCCTAAGCGCCGCTCGGCGAGCTCGATTACCAGATAGTTCGCCTGAAGTCCGGTCTCGTCTTGATAACGCGCCAGCCCTTGCAGACATGCAGGGCAGGCAGTGAGGAGTTTGACCGCCCCATCCTCAGCCCGATCCTTGCCCGTCAAGGCGCGGATGTTGGCTGCAAGCTCTTCGCGTTTGCGAAAGCGCACCTGGTTGGCGATATCAGGGCGCGCCACCCCTAGGGTCCCGGCCTCGCCGCAGCAGCGGTCTGAAGGACTGACCGGCTGACCGAGCAGGGTGGTAGCAACCTTGAGGGGCGCATAGGTCTTCATCGGGCTGTGGCAGGGGTCATGATAGAGATAATGCGCCTCGCTCACCCCCTCTAACCGCACCCCCCGTTCCATCAGCCATTCGTGGATGTCGAGCAGCCGGCAGCCGGGGAAGATGCGCTCGAACCCATACTCCAACAACTGATCCATACAGGTCCCGCAGGAGACCAGGACCGTGCGGATGTCGAGATAATTGAGGGTATTGGCGACGCGATGGAACAGGACGCGATTTTCCATGGTGATCCGCCGCCCCTGATCCTCGAGACCCAGCGCCCGCTGGGGATAGCCGCAGCAGAGATAGCCCGGCGGCAGCACCGCCTGTACCCCTTGTTCCCAAAGCAACGCCAGGGTCGCCAAGCCGATGTCCGAATACAGGCGTTCAGAGCCGCAGCCAGTAAAATAAAACACCGCCTCCCCCTCCTCAGCAGCGCGGGGATTGCGCAGGATGGGCACCCAGGTACGATCCTCGATCCCGAGGATCTCGCGAAACACGCGCTTGGGGACAGCGACCCGCACCGGCCGATTCAAGAGATCAAGGGTCTGTCTGACAAGGGTCGGGCGTCCGGTCGTCGCCGGCGGCAGAGCGAGACGATCGCGCACCGCCGGCAGCCGCCTTGTCAGTGGACCGATCTGGTTGAGCACGGCAAGCCCCCATTCGGCGACCCATTTACGCAATAGGCGGATGGCGCGGGGATCGGTGCGATTGAGCAATTGCATCGCCGCCCAGACACCTGGACTGGACCAGCGGCGGCGCCGATCGATCAGGATCGACCGCATCTGCACGGTGACATCCCCAAAGTCGATCCTGACCGGACAGGGGTGCTGACACTTGTGACAGATGGTGCAATGGTCGGCAAGATCATTTAAGGCGGCGAAATGACGGGCTGATAGCCCCCGTCGGGTCTGCTCTTCGTACAAAAAGGCCTCGATGATGAGACCGGCCCCCAGGATTTTATTGCGCGGCGAATAGAGCAGATTGGCGCGCGGGACATGGGTCATGCAGACGGGCTTGCACTTGCCGCAGCGCAGGCAGTGCTTGACTGCATCATTGAGTGCCCCCAGCGCCGTCTCCTCGAGGATCAGTGCCTCCTGCTCGACCAGGCGCAACGAGGGTGTATAGGCCAGGCGCAGGTCAGCGCCCGGCAGCAGCTTGCCGCGATTGAAATACCCTCGGGGATCGATGCGCTGTTTGTAGGCGATGAAGGCATCGACCTTGTCTTGTTCCCAAAAGGCGAGCTTGGTCAGCCCGATCCCATGCTCGCCCGAGATCACCCCCCCTAGCTCGGTTGCCAACTGCATAATCCGCTCGACGATGCGCTCGGCCTCGTGCAGCATGGCATAGTCGGCCGAGTGCACGGGGATATTGGTGTGCACATTGCCGTCGCCGGCGTGCATGTGCAGGGCGACGAAGAGCCTGGAATCGCGCAGCCGTTTGTGGATTGCCTGAAACTCGGAGCGCACCCCCGCCCATTCCTGACCGGCAAAGATCTCGTTGAGCGGTCCTGCGACCTCGGCGCGCAGCGACTGGCGCAGATCGCGCCGCAGCATCAGGCTCAGCAAGGTGTCTTCGGGGCGCAGACGCGCGCGCGCCTGGTCATCGAGCAGATCGAGGTGTCGCCCTGCGGGTTCATCCAGATGCGCCAACACCGCCTGCCAGCGCGCCCGTACGCGTTCCACCAGCTCACAAGCGGCGTCGCGCTTGGCCTTAAAGATCGCCTGCGCCTCTGCTGAATCCACCTCCTGCTGGTCCTCCCCCTCAGGAAGACCACCCCGGAGATACGACAGAAGAGCGGCGAGGATGGCATCCTTATTCTTGATCGACTGCTCGATATTGATCCGCTCGATCCCACGGCTATAGTCAGCAAGCTGCGCCAGCGGGATGACCACGTCCTCGTTGATCTTAAAGGCATTGGTATGCCGGGCGACGGCGGCGGTACGCGCCCGATCCTGCCAAAAGCGCCTGCGCGCCTCTGGGCTTACGGCGATAAACCCCTCGCCGTCGCGCCTCTGGATCAGCTCGACTACCCGTTCAGCGGCGGTCTGGACGGCGGATTCATCATCACTCACCAGGTCGGCCAAGAGCACCATCTTGGGCAATTCATGGCGCGCCGACTTGGTGGCATAGCCGACGGCGCGCACATAGCGCTCATCCAGATGTTCAAGGCCAGCGGTCTGGACGCCCGGCCAGGCATCGATCAACGTCTTGATCTCGACGATGGCTGGCACTGCGCGATCGAGATCATTGCCGAAAAACTCTAGGCAGACCGTCCGCATATGTTCAGGCATGCGGTGCAAGATAAAGCGCGCTGAGGTGATGATCCCATCGCACCCCTCCTTTTGCGCGCCGGGAAGCCCACCCAGGGCCTTGTCCGTGACATCCTTGCCCAGTCCTGGTTTACGGAAGGCCGAGCCTGGGATCTCCAGGATCTCCGGCTCGCCCTTGGGGGTGAGCCCATCTGGTGCAAGACGCGTGAGACAAAAGCGCACTAGGGGCTGGTCATGGATGCGCCCAAGATGATGATCCAGCCGCTCGACCACCAGCCAATCGGCCTGCGGGGTGACCATCCGCCAAGAGACCAGGTTATCGAGCGCCGTCCCCCAAAGCACCGCCTTCTTGCCGCCGGCATTCATGGCGATATTGCCGCCGATACAGGAGGCATCCTGAGAGGTGGGATCGACGGCGAAGACCAGGCCATTGGCCTCGGCCAGTTCGGCGACGCGGCGCGTCACCACCCCGGCCTCGCAGTGCACCGTTGGCACCTTGCTGTTCACACCGGGCAGTTCAACCCATTCGATCCCAGAGAGGCGGTCGAGCTTTTCGGTATTGATGATTGCCGTGTCAGGATACAGGGGGACCGCTGACCCTGTATAGCCTGTGCCCCCGCCGCGCGGGATGATGGTCAGACCGCAATCGATACAGGCGCGCACAATCGGCAGGACCTCGGACTCATGATCCGGCGAGATGACGACAAAGGGAAGCTCGACGCGCCAGTCGGTGGCATCGGTCGCATGCGCTGCGCGCGCCAGACCCCCGAAGTCGATGTTGTCAGGCCGAGTCACCCTGGCAAGGGCCCGGCGCAGGCGTTTGCGCTTGGCGAGGGCCTCAGCGAACCAGGCCGCAAACTGCTCAACTGCGGCGCGCGCCGCCGCCAACAACTGCGCTGCCTGTCGGTTGTCATTGAGCCGAAGCTCGAACTGATCGAGCCGGTGATCGAGGGCCTCGAGCAACAGCCGCCTGCGCCTGGGATCCTCAAGCAGGTCGTTTTGCAGATAGGGGTTTCGGGTCACCACCCACATGTCACCCAAGACCTCAAACAGCATCCGCGCTGAACGGCCGGTGCGCCGCGAGCTGCGCAGCTGCTCGATGAGTTCCCATCCCTGCTCACCGAGAAAGCGGATGACGATCTCGCGATCAGAAAACGAGGTGTAGTTATAAGGGATCTCGCGGATACGGACGGCGGGCTGTGACATGGATCTCAGGGATCGATCAGTGTTTTGCAGCACGTCATGATACTGCAAATCGGGGCCTTGATCGCCCGACGAGAATCCCGGAAGGCGCCTCCCCCTCCCGCCTGAGGGGCCGATCCTTGCCGTTCTTTGATCACGACAGGGACAGGGGACCCTTGATTGCGGCAGCGACCTGCCGGGCCTGTGGAGGGATGAGGATCCCAGCTTGCGACATGCGCGGCGCTGCAGGTCGCTGAAGGTGCTGGCGAGTCCAGAAGGAGGCATCAGACCGTCGCCAACCAGCGAACCAGTTGTTCCATTGGCATGGGGCGGGCGAATAAAAACCCCTGTCCCTCCTGGCAGCCCAAGGTCAACAGGGATTGACGCTGGAGTTCATGCTCAATCCCCTCAGCGATGAGGCCGAGCCGGAAAGAAGGCTCACGCGCTTCAGTTCAAGAAGAAAGGCCGGTGCCACGATAGCTTCTATGTTGCTAACGACAAGTTCCGCGTCTCGGACAAGACCATTTGCCTGCCCAAGAGCGGTGAGGTCGCCATGACCGAGGCGTTGTGCTTCGATGGCAAGATTCTTGGTGCGACCGTTTCGCGTACTGCGGACGCTGGTTCGTCGCCATTCAGGTTGAAGTGGTCGATGCTGCGTTCTATCGCAGGTGCATGAAACGACTGGTGTTGACCTGGGCGTTGAGGCGGCGGCCAGGCTTTCCAATGGCGAGTCTGTTGAATCTCCTCTGCGCTTCGTTGTCTCAGGATTCGAGGCAGACGCCTTTCCTGCAAGGTTGAGGCGGCCAAGGTCGGGGCTGGGTTTGCGCCAAGGGCCGGACTGGCAAAAGGCACGAGGCTTCCGATCTTGAAGAATCGAAGGAAATCCTCTGCGATGTTGGCAAGGCTGCACGCACGCATTGCCAATGTCCGAGCGGACTTCACACATAAGCTCACGACCCGGCTCTGCCGCGAAAACCAAGGGGTGGTGATTGAGGATTTGAACGTCAAGGGCATGCTGGCGAACGAACGGCTTGCCCGCGCCATCAGCGACCTGGGCTTTGGCATGTTCTGCTTGCAGATGGAATACAAGGGGAAATGCTACGGCGTCTGGTTGGTTTTAGCTGATCGCTGGGATCCGAGCAGCCGCCTGTGTTCGGTCTGTGGTTGGGAGAATGAGATGTTGGCGTTGAAGGATCGGGAATGGACGTGTCCTCAATGCGGCACGCGCCATGATCGGGACATCAATGCCGCGCTCAATCTCAAACGGCTGGCAACCGCAACTGCCCTACCCGTGGCGAGTCCGTCCGGTAACGGCGGAGCTACAGCAGAGAGGGTCTCTGCCGTAGTCGGGAAAGTCACGCCTGTCAGAGACAAATGCGCTCCGCATTCGGGGCAGGAAGAGCACAGCGCGCCTGTTTGCGCACTTTCTTGAGAGCAGCTTTAGGCAGGCATGGGGATGCTCCTTTCGCGTTAAACGCAAGACGCGGCCCGCGCCCCAATCGCCACTGGCTTGAGGAAGGCGCGGGGACCAGACCCATCAACGACCAAGGAGGGGCCGATTCAGCGGCGTTGACTCCCTGGCCTGCTGGATCGCCCCCGCCGAACCTAGAGGGTGGAGTTTAAGCCGGGTGTATGAAGATCAGATGACCCTGCCCCCGGGGCAGGGCGTGAAAGCGTCCGGCAAGCGGCCATCTAGATTGACATCCCCAGTCGATAGCCTGCCTGCCCAGTCCAATAGCCATCGCAGAGGCCCAGCGGTGCCCATTGGCGCAGGCGGACAGTCCCTTCGCGCGGATCTAGCTTGCCGTTTAAACAGTCCGCAAAGACGTGGACGACATCAGCGGTATGCTGAGACTGCGGGCTGATGCGCAGGAGGTCCACACCCAGGTCGCGGATCTCGGTCAAGGCGGGCAATAGGCTATGGACGGTTGCCGACTGGGTCTGGATGCCGTTGAGGTTCAAAAAGGCCTGGCCCTCTTGGGTAGTGACCAGGAGCCCGTCTGGATAATCCCCGCAACAGAAATTGCAATTGTCCTTGCCGAGCCCGCGATTGTAGGCCGTGAAACAACGCGCCGAATAGGCAAGCGGCAGGCGGCCAAAGGCAAAGAGCTCGCATTCGACCCCAGGCGGGCGATATTTCAATAAATCAGCGACCGTAGATCGCCCGAGCTCGACCGGCATCACCCAGCGTTTGAGCCCGAGCTTGGCTAAAAAGTCGAGGGTCCGATGGTTATAGAGATTGATCGAATGACCGGCGACGAAGGGTCGGCCTTCTAAAAACCCGAGCGCCGCCAGATCCCCCGCCTCGATCAAAAACCGTTGATCGGCGCAGATGCGCTTGAGTGTCTTTAATTCCCCCTCGGATTCGATCAGCGCCAAGGTCGAGATCACCGCCTCTTTACCCGCGGCGGTGATCTGCTCAGCGATCTCCCAATAATCCTCGGGTTTGAGTTGGCGCCGTTTGGAACAAATCGTCTCGCCGAGATAGATCACCTCGACCGGCGTCTCGATCATCTCGGCATAAAAATCAAAGACCCGCTCGCGCGGCCACAGATAGAGGATGGGGCCAAGCGAAAGTCGAGGGCGCTCTATCTCCGACATAGTGCAACCTGTTGTTCATCCGGCATGCTGCCGATAGCTCATGGATGACCTAGATGACTGATACTCGACGACCCTCCCCCACTACCGAGGGTAGTCTCAATGCCAGGTGCGCTCATAGGGGCCGATGGTGGTCTGGGTCCCCTCGGACACCTGAGCGAGCATCTTGCGCCAGCTCTCTTTCGGTTGAAACGCCTGGGGATTGCGTTTACAGGCATCGATCGCCTCGCGCCAGACCTGGGTGACCTGGGTGACATAGCGGGTGCTGCGCTGGCGGCCCTCGATCTTGATCGCGCTCACCCCGGCGGCCATGAGCTCAGGCAGGATATCGAGGGTATTGAGGCTGGTCGGCTCCTCGATGGCATGACGCAGCTCACCATCCACCCAATAGCGGCCTTTGCAGATGGTCGGGTAGCCTGCGGGTTCACCCGGGGCGCGGCGCTCGAGGAGCACGCCGCCCAGCCGCGTCTCCTGACCCTGGGGGGTATCGCGCCATTCGACATGGGCCGCCGGCGAACAGGCGCCGAAGGTGTTGGGCGATTGGCCGCTGGCATAGGAGGACAACAGACAGCGCCCCTCGACCATCACGCATAGGCTGCCAAACCCAAAGATCTCGACCGGCACGCTGATGTTTTGGATCAGCTGGGCGACCTGGGCCAGCGAGAGCACCCGCGGCAGGACGACGCGTTTGATCCCGAAATGGTGCTGCATGAAGCCGATCGCCGCCGGACTGGTTGCTGAGCCCTGCACCGAGAGATGCAGACTGATCCCGGGATGGCGCTCGGCGGCATAGTCGAGCACCCCCATATCGGCCAGGATCAGGGCATCGATGCCCAGACCTGTAGCGCGATCGACCGCTGCTTGCCAGCGCGTCCAGTTCCCTGGCTGGGGATAGGTATTGATGGCGACAAAGACCTTGACCCGGCGGTCATGGGCATATTTGACCCCTTCGGCGATCTGTTGGTCGGTGAAATTGAGCCCAGCAAAATGGCGCGCATTAGTATCGTCGCGAAAACCGAGATACACGGCATCGGCGCCATGATCGACGGCGGCCTTGAGCATTGGCAGGTTGCCAGCAGGACAGACGAGCTCCATGATGGATGGATCACCTCGCGATCAGGCAGAATTGATGAGTTTGTAGTTGAGCGGGACGGCGCACCGAGCGCCCTGACGGGTATGGCGGCGAAAGAGTTCGGCCTCGATGGCATTGAGCACCGCCCATTTGCGGCTGCACCACTCGGGCGCCAGCAGGATCTCGGGCGATGCCGTCCCCGTCAGACGATGATAGAGCACATTGGCCGGCGTGCGCTCGATCAGATCGGCGCAGATGCCGACATAGTCCTCCAGCGTCAGGGGTTGATAGGCACCCTGCTGCCAATCGATCGCCAGGCGGGTATGTTTGACCACATGCAGGGGGTGGAGCTTGAGCCCCTCCACACCCAGTTCTAGCACCCGATCGAGCGTATTGAGCGCAGCTTCGCGCCCTTCGCCAGGCAGGCCGATGATCAGATGGGTACAGACCGGAATCCCACGCCGATGGGCGGCGGTCACCGCCGTGCGATATTCGGCAAAGCCATGACCGCGGTTGATCCGGGCCAGCGTCTGATCATCTGCCGATTGCAGGCCAAGCTCGAGCCAGACCTCCTTGCCGCGGGCACGGTAGTTGGCCAGCAGATCGAGCACCGCCTCCGAGACACAATCAGGCCGCGTGCCGACCGAAAGCCCCACGACATCTGGGTGGATCAGTGCCGCCTCATAGCGCGCGCGCAGCACCGCGATCTCGGCATAGGTATTGGTATAGGTCTGGAAATAGGCCATGAAACGCCGCGCACCCGTACGCTTGGCGAGCACCTGACGTCCGGCATCGAGCTGGGGGTCGATCTCGGGCGGGCGTTGTGCATTGGGGCCGAATGAGACATTGTTACAAAAGGTGCAGCCGCCGATGCCCTTGGTCCCATCGCGGTTGGGACAGGTGAAGCCGGCATTGAGCGCCAGTTTATGCACCCGCTGGCCATAACGCCTCAGCAAATACTGGCCGAAGGTATTGACACGGGCGCTTAAGACACGCTCTGGACGAGTTGATGAGGACATGGAGTACGGTCAAGCGACAGGCGACCAGACAACGAGAGATCCCGAGCGAACCAGTTTGGATCATACGTCAGCTTTGCAGTCAGCGCTATCCTTTCGCGTGGGCTTAAGGCAGCTGCCCAGCTGGCGGATTAAGGCTAGGCCGAGGGGCCTGACTGGAGAATATCATCGCCAGCGGCAAGCCCTCTGCATCCAGTAGGCACTGCGCCCGGGTGAGCAAGGGGCCGTCATTTCGGCGACGCGCCACTGACTATCCTGCGGGACGAGAGAAGAGAGGTGGCCCTTGCGAGGACGGCAGGCAGGGACCTTTACCTACAGCGACCTTCAATCACTCAAACGGCTCGATCAGAGATGGATATCCCAACGCGTGTTGAAACGACCCCGGCCCAGATCCAAGAGGCCGCTGCCATTTTACGCCGGGGCGGTGTGGTTGCCTTTCCCACCGAGACGGTCTATGGCCTGGGGGCCGATGCCCGACAGGAAACGGCAGTCAGGCGGGTCTTTGCGATCAAGGGTCGGCCCGCCGATCATCCCTTGATCGTCCATCTGGCGAGCGCCGAGGGGTTGAGGGACTGGGCCCAGGCGGTGCCGGAGGCGGCCTGGGTGCTCGCTGAACGCTTCTGGCCTGGACCCCTGACCCTGGTCCTACCGCGTGCAGCGCATGTCCTAGATGCCGTCACTGGCGGCCAGACAAGCGTGGCCCTGCGCGTCCCCGCCCATCCGCTTGCCCTGGCGCTCATCCGTGCCGCCGGCCCCTTGGTCGCCCCCTCGGCCAATCGTTTCGGGCGTCTGTCGCCCACCTGTGCCGAGCATGTAAAGGCCGAATTGGGCAAGGCCCTGGATCTGATCCTCGACGGTGGCCCCTGTCGGATCGGTGTAGAGTCCACCATCTTGAGCCTGCTCGATGACACCCCGCGGATCCTCAGACCCGGGGTCATCACCCCCGAGGCGATCGAAACAGTCTTGGGTCGGCCTGTGGCCATGCACGGCAGCAGGGTGCGCGCCCCCGGCACCCTAAGCGCCCACTATGCGCCGCGCACACCGCTTGTCCTCTTGCTGGCCCAGGAGGTCCCCCAGCAGACCGCTGAATGGGTGGCGCAAGGCTGGCGGGTGGCGGTCCTGGGGTGCGGCGAGCCTGCTGGCCGCTGGCCTGCAGGCGTCCAGCGCCTGGCCTTGCCTGACCGCCCGGCTGAGTATGCCTGTGGGCTATATGCTAGCCTGCGGGCATTGGATGCCGCTGGCGTTGATCTGATCCTGGTTGAGGAACCGCCCCTGGACCCGGCGTGGTTGGCGGTCCAGGACCGCCTGCGGCGCGCCGCTGCGACCTTTAGCAAGAAGGGGTCCTCGTGAGGCGGCAATGACGCCTGGCCAGTACCTCGGCCGCTCTCCAAGATGCCCACCCTGATAGACCCTCAGGCAGTTGTAGCCCAGATCAAAGACTGGGGCCGGGGGCTCGGCTTTCAGCAGGTCGGGGTCGCGGACACCGATCTTGCCAAGGCCGAGGCGCATCTGTGGGGATGGCTTGCCCGCGGCTATCACGGCGAGATGGCCTTTATGGCCCGTCATGGCAGCAAACGCACCCGTCCGTCCGAGCTGGTCCCCGGGACCCTAAGCGTGATCAGCGTGCGCATGGACTATCGGCCAGAACCCGAGGTCCAGATGCGCAAACAGCTTGCAGACCCGGCTGCGGCCTTTATCTCGCGTTATGCCCTGGGGCGGGATTATCACAAGGTGCTGCGCCAGCGTTTGCAACGACTGGCTCAACGCCTCACCGAGACGATCGGCCCCTTTGGCTACCGGGTCTTTGTGGATTCAGCCCCGGTGATGGAAAAGCCGCTGGCGGCCAAGGCGGGGCTTGGCTGGATCGGCAAACACAGCAATCTCATCCATCCGCGCGCCGGTTCCTGGTTCTTTCTCGGCGAGATCTATACAGATCTCCCCCTCCCCCCTGACCAGCCCATCCCCGACCACTGCGGGCGCTGTAGCCGTTGTCTTCAGGCCTGTCCGACCGGGGCGATTGTAGCCCCTTATCAGGTCGATGCCAGGCGCTGTGTGTCTTATCTGACGATTGAGCTCAAGGGGGCGATCCCCGAGGACCTGCGCCCCTTGCTCGGCAATCGGATCTTCGGCTGCGATGATTGTCAGATCGCCTGTCCCTGGAACCGCTTTGCGCTCAATACCGCCGAGCAGGACTTTGCTTCCCGCCATAGCCTAGATACCGCAACCCTGATCGCGCTCTTCGCCTGGGACGAAGAGACCTTTTTCAAATACACCGCCGGCTCAGCGATCCGGCGGATCGGCTATGAGCGCTGGTTGCGCAACCTGGCAGTGGCCTTGGGAAACGCCCAGCCGGTGGATGAGGTGCGCCTGGCTTTGAAGTCGCGCCTTAACCATCCAAGCCCCCTGGTGCGCGAACATGTCGCCTGGGCGCTGAGACGGACCGGCGGTTAGGTATAAGGCAGGATGGACAAGCATAGGGCGGATGAGCGCAGCGAGATCCGCCACGCCAAGGCGTTTGGATGGTTGGTAGACGGCGCTTTGTTTGTGCAGCCCAGGGGTCGGGACTAGGGGTTGCGCCGCTCACACAGCCCGCGTTCGACGGCGATCACCGCCGCCTCGACCCGCGAATGGACCTCAAGTTTGCGCAGGATCGCCTTGACATGCAGCTTGACCGTGCCCTCGCTGATCCCCAGTGCGCGGGCAATGGCCTTGTTGCTCAAGCCCTCGGCAAGATGACAGAGGATCTCGTGTTCGCGCGGGGTCAGCTCGGCAAGCCCGCTGGGCGGTGTGGGGCGCGAGTCACCGCGTACCGCGCGCGCCAGGATCCCGGTCAGTTCGGGCGCCACCACCGTCTGGCCTTGGACGATCTCGCCTAAGGCTGAGATCAGGGCATCCGGTTCCATGTCCTTGAGCAGATAGCCCTGGGCCCCGGCCTGCAGGGATTCGATGACATCGCGCTCCTCGGCGCTGGTGGTCAACATGGCGATGGGGAGATCCGGATAGAGGGCGCGCAATCGACGCAAGAGCTCCAGACCGCTCATCCCTGGCAGACGCATGTCTAACAACACCACCTCCGGTCGGGTCTCGGCCACTTGCTGGAGACCGGTCTGGGCATCGCCGACTGCCGCCACGACCTCGATGCCACGCCGTTCCAAGAGCTCTTGGAGCCCAAAGCGAAACAGGGCATGGTCATCGATCAAGAGGATCCGCATCAGGCCGCCTCCGCGTGGGATGGCCGTCGCGCCGGATGGGTCGCGACCTCGAAGATCACCTCCACCCGGGTCCCCTCCCCAGGTTCGCTCTCGATGCGCAGCTCTGCGCCGATGCGCCGCGCCCGCTCTTGCATGATCGACAGCCCGATATGCTCGCCGGCATGGCTGCGCTCATCCGGCAGCTCAAAGCCGATCCCATCATCCTCGATGAGCAGGACATGGCGCCCGCCCGCCTCCCGTGTCAGCAAGACCCGCACCGTATGGGCCTGGGCATGCTTGCGGATGTTGGCCATGGACTCCTGGGCGATGCGCAAGAGATGCAGCTCCTGTGTGGCCGAGAGGGCAAAGGGGCGACAGTCGTTTTGAAACAGGACATGGGCGCCGGTCTCGCGCCCCAGCCTTTGGGTGAGCTTTTCCAGGGCCGGTACCAGACCACAGCGATCGAGCGGCGCACGAAAGCTGGCCAAGAGCTCGCGCAACTCGGTATGCGCCTCATCCAAACCGTTGCGGATGCGCATAAGGTCCTGGCGCGCCTCAGCCGAGATCGGACAGCTCGCCATGGCATCATCGAGCATGCGGAACTGAAATCTCAGGCTCGCCAGGGTTTGGGCCAATGAGTCATGCAGCTCATGGGCCAAGGCATTGCGCTCCTCGATGAGTGCCAACCGCCGCGCCTCATCGTCCGAGCGCTGTTTGGCGATAGCCATCCCCAGGTGATGCCCGATGGTCAATAAGAGATCCATGATGTCCTCGCGTCCCTTAAGCCCTGGCCGGTCGATAAACAGGCTATAGACGCCGAGCAGCTCATTCTGATGTTCGAGGGGGACGGTGACCACCTCGATCTCGGAGCTGGCGAACATCCGCCGGCCATAGACCCGCGAGCAATAACGGACGTTATTGTCGCAGAGGATATCGCCAGGCGCGAGCACATTGCCGCATAGACAGAGATCGACCGGCGTCATCTCCGATTCGCCGACCAGATCATCGTTCAGCCCGATCGAGCCAACCAGGCGGTGCGTGCCATCAGGCAGGACCAGGCGCACGGTGGCGGCGCGCGCATTGACCATTTCCTTGAGCACGCGCAGGAAGCGCAATAACAGCGCCTCGACACTTTCAACCTCGTGGATGCTGGCGGCGACGTCATACAGGATCTTGAGCGAAGCTGTCTTTTGCGCCAGCCGCCGGGTCTGACGCGCCACCCGCTCATCAAGCTCATCATAGAGTTCGGTGAGCTCGGCATTCAGGCTACGGATATCGTGGGCGATGCCGCGCAGGATCCCTGTCTCGTTGAGGCTATCACTTGCCCCAGGTTCACCCTGGCAGACCTGGGCCAGCGAGTGTTCCAGATGCACCAGGGGGCGCAAGAGACGCCGATAGAGGCGCTGCCAGATCAAGACCGCAGACCCCGCGGCGGTGGCGAGCAGGGCGATCCCCAGGCCCAAGACCCAGGATGCCTCGGGCCAGACCAGAGCGAACACCAGGGCAGCGCCTAAACCGGACAGCGTACCCATCAGGATCCAGAGCGGCCAGGTCAGACCGAGCGCCTGCCGGAGCGCACAGAGCCTTGTCTCGAGATCGGCGACACCGGCATCCAGAGGAGTCCGCCGTATCGGGAGCTCCCGCGCGCCCGCTACCGCACCGCCGCCGCAACGGCAGACGCCAAGACAAAACGAAAGCGCCGCCCAAGCGTCTTTAAGCCGGGTACGCAGTGTATCGAAGGATGGCGATCCAGTGGCAGGCGATTGCGCAGACATCAAGACAAGGGGTCTAATCGGGCCTTCTATACGGTCTCAGGGGGTGAATCTGAGGCGGCGAGCAAGGTACGCGCCTGCTCGACCAGGACCAGGGCGCCCTCAAAGTCGAAATGGCTGATCTGTCTGGACAATGCGGCATGGATCTCGGGGAGCCGCTTGGCCAATGGGCCAGACTCATGCTGATACAGGGTTAACGCCTGGGCGTTGTCCTCGCACAGCAGCTGAGCGAGCCGATCGAGCCAGGCCAGGATCTGATTGGGTGCTACAGACGAACGGGACTCACCGGCCTGAAGCAGGAGCAGGCGCGACTGTTCCACCGCACCGCGCAATGCCTCCAAGTCCTCGCGGATCGAGGCGATCGTCGAGGCCAGGGCCTCAGGGTCGGCGAGACCTTCGGGGCGGCGCGTGACCTCCAATGCCCGTGCCTGCTCGGCGATCCGCACCAGTCCCAAGGTGGCGGCGACCCCTTTGAGGCTATGGGCAATCCGGGCAAGGGATTCGCCGTCGCGTTTGATTAGGGACTCATTGAGCTGCCTCGGATCATTGCCATGCGACTCGATGAAGCGTTCCAGGAGCATGAGATACCCTTCCGGGCTGCCACGTAAGCTGATCAGCCCCTGACGCAGATCGATACCCGGCAGGACGCGGATGGCAGCCAACAGATCTAGCCGCCGGTTCAATGGACGCGAGGTCTGGGCCAGCCCCCCCGCCCCCCTCTGCTTGACCTCCCGCCTAACCTCTGGCAATAGCGTTGGGGGTTCGGGCAGCCAGCGCAACAGGGCCTTGAAGAGGTCATGGGGCTCGACCGGCTTGGCCACGAAGTCGTTCATCCCTGCCTCCAGGCAGGTGCGGCGATCCTCGTCAAAGGCATTGGCAGTCAGCGCCAGGATCGGGCGGTCAGACCATTTGGGCAGGGTGCGGATGGTGCGGGTGGCCGAAAGCCCATCCATCACCGGCATCTGGACATCCATGAGGATCAGGTCATAGTCCTCGTGGGCAGCCATTTCGACGGCGATCTGGCCGTTTTCGGCGGTAGCGACCTGGAGACCGAAGCTTTTCAGCAGCTCCAGGATCACATCGCGGTTGATCGGGTTGTCCTCGGCGAGCAACACCTTCCGCCCGAGACAACGGGCACGTATCTCGTCCTCGCTGACCTGCTGGGCCGCCTGATCGACATCCTCCTGCGGCTGACCCGGCTTAAGTTTAGCGGTAAACCAAAAGGTGCTTCCCTCTCCCTCGCTGCTTATGACGCCGACCTCCCCCCCCATCAGATGTGCGAGTTGGGCGGTGATCGCCAGCCCAAGGCCGGTCCCTCCATAGCGCCGGGTGATCGAGGTGTCAGCCTGCTCGAAGGCTTGGAACAGCTTGGACTGTTTGTCTGCCGGGATGCCGATCCCGGTGTCCTCGACCTCGAAACGAACCAGCAGATGTCCATCATCGAGCCGCTCTCGTAGATGCACACGGATGATGATGTAACCGCTCGGGGTAAACTTGAGGGCATTGCTGGCATAGTTGAGCAGGGCCTGGCGCAAACGGGTGACATCGCCGCTCACCCAATTGAGCTGGGGATCGAGCTCGATCCTGAGGTGTAACCCTTTGGCGCGCACTTCATCGAGCACCAAGGAGCTGACCTGATCGAGCAACATGGCGATCGAAAAGTTCTGCTCAGAGAGATTCAGCTTGCCCGCCTCGATCTTGGAGAGGTCGAGGATGTCATTGATGACGTTCAATAGGTGACGGGCCGCGTCCTCGATCTTGTCGAGCCGGGCAAGCTGACTAGGGTTGCCCAGTTCGCGCTTGAGCAGATGGGTCAGTCCGAGGATGGCATTCATCGGGGTGCGGATCTCATGGCTCATATTGGCCAGAAAGGCGCTCTTAGCGCGCATGGCGATTTCAGCCAGCTCAGCGCGTCTTGCCAGCTCGGCCTCCATCTCGCGTTGCGGTCGGATATCGCGAGCGAAGCCCACGGTCCCCAAGACCTCGCCGCTATCGTCGATGATCGGCGCCTTAAAGACCTCATAGAGGGCACAGGGGTTACTCTCACTTTCCATCTCGCGGGTGATCCTCTGGCGACTGGTGATGACCTCGGCGTCCTCTGCGAGATAATAGCCGGCGCGTCCAGGCCAGAGCTCTTTGTCGGTCAGGCCGATAATCTCTTGGGGCAGGCGTCCCTTGAGCTCGGCAAAAAGGCGGTTGACCGCAACAAACCGCCCCTCGCGATCCTTCATCCACACAGGGTACGGCAGGTTGTCAAGCAGGGCCTGCAGCGAACGCGTCTGGTGGCGCAGCTCGCGGGTGCGAGCCTCGACCAGTTCTTCGAGATGATGGCGATACTCCTCAAGCTCGCTGATGAGGCGTTTCTGTTCCGTGATATTGGACTTGACCGCCAGATAATGGGTGATCTTGCCATCGGCTTGACGGATCGGAGCGATGATCGCCAGCTCGCTATAGAAGGTCCCGTCCTTGCGTTTATTGATAAACTCACCCTGCCATACCTCCCCTGCCAAGAGGCATCCCCAGAGCCCATCATAGACCTCCGGGGGAGTGAGGCCCGATTGCAGGATCCTTGGGTTTTGCCCGATTACCTCGTCGCGCGTATAGCCTGTGTTCTTGACGAATGACTCATTGACATACTCGATACAGGCATCGAGGTCGGTGATGACGATGCTCTCCGGGCTCTGTTCAACGGCAAGCGACAGCTTGATCAAGTCGAATTCGATGCGCTTGTTTTCGGTGATATCGCGAAACACCCCGCGCCGTCCCAGATAATGCCCCTCGGTGCTCAAGACCGGATTACAGAGGTGCTCGAGCCAGTACTCGCGCCCATCGCGGCTGATCAGACGCAGCTGTAGAGAGACAGGGTCGAGATGATAAGCAGAGATACTCTTGATCTCCTGCAAGTGCTGCTCCCAGAGCCGACGATCGGCGGGATGGATGAGTTGGCTGACCAGACCTGGATCGGCGATGAAGTCCTGGGCCGAATAACCGGTTATCCCAAGACAGGCCGGCGAAACGTAGCGATAGCGGCCATCGGGCCCCATCCAATATTCCCAGTCGCAGCTGTATTCGGCGAGGACCCGATAATGCTCGCGGCTTTCGAGCAGCAATTGGGTAGTGCGCTGGCGCTCCAGATAGACCGCGATATGGACAGCGATGGCCTCAAGTAGGGACCTTTCCTCGTCGAGGAAGGGGCCCTCGCCGATCCCAGGCGGTGGCGCCTGGCGATAGGCCACTTCAAGCCTCCCCAGCTGGGTCTCCTCGGTGGGGATCGGGGCTGACGACACCCAGTCGGTTGGCATAAAGCCGGGGGTCTGAAACACCTGTTCGCCGATCTCGAGACGGGCCTCGGCCAGATCAGGGAACTGGAAGGCCGGCGGCAGGTATTCGATGACCCGTTGGATGACCTCCTCCATCGGGGCCTCAGTGTGGCTGATCTCGCGCACCACTGCATAAAGCCCCTGCATCTCCTTGAGACGCTCATTAAGCTCGGCCTCGCGATGCCGGAGGCGTTCAGTGGTCGTTTGGATCTCCTCGCGTTGGCGGACCGCCTCGGTGCGATCGATGACTGCGCACACATAGCAGGTCTCCCCGGCTTCCAGGATCGGGAGGCGCGCAATATGGAGATCGGCGATAAACAGCCCACCCTCGCCGTTGCGAAAACGCAGCTCCTCGACAGCCAGACCAGCGGCGGCGGCAGCAGGCAACTCGTCCTTCCACAGCCGGGCCAGTCGGTTGTGATCGGTCTCACCGAGCAGACGCATGAAATGATGCTGGTGGAGATGGCGGGACTTCAGCTTAAAAAGGGTCTGCGCCGCCAGGTTGCCCTCCTGGATCAGACCGTGGCGATCGACCACCAGCGCGGCGATCGGCAAGGCATTAAACAGGGTCGAGAAGCGATCAAGGGCTGCCTGGGTTTGACGTTGGCTGCGCAGGAGTTCCTCGTTTTGGATCTGCAGCTCTGCCTGATAGATCCTCAGGCTCTCGATGACGGCCGCCAGCTCGACATTGGCCCCCTGTACGAGCTCATCGGCGAGCTCAAAGCGCCCCTGATGCAGAGCCTCCAGGGCCCGGCTGCGGATATCATTGATCGAGGGGGCAGAGGAGGACGGGGAGGAGGGAGCAGCCTCGCCGGTCTTATCAGACTGGTCGTCCATATTGCTAGTCGAGAAATCCTAAATTGAGAAAGCTTGGTCTGGGGTCCTTGCACTAAGACTATAGCCCATTGGGCACCTCGAAAAACCTTGATCAGCCCTTTGCCGGAATAAACTTGCCGTCACCTGAATTCCAGCCGACCTGACCGCCATGAAGAAGTGCCGCGCCATCAAGACGGACCTGTTTGCAGACTGCCAACAGCGGGAGAAGATCGACAAGTTGGGCGATCCATTGGTTGAGATAGAAGGCGCCATCGACTTGGAAGCCTTGGCGTTGGAAGTTGACCGCATGGCCCCGCGCTCGGTGAGTCTGCAAGGTGGCCGGCCACCGTTCCCCGCTGAAACCATGGTGCGCATTCTGGTCTTGAAACGCCTGTACAACCTGTCTGACGAGCAGATGGAGTATCAATTGCTGGACCGCATGAGCTACAAGCGCTTCTGTGGTCTGGCCCAAGCCGCCAACATTCCTGACCGGACGACTGTGTGGGTGTTTGAGAACCGGATCGGCGAAGCCGGCGCCAAAGCCATCTTCGATGGCCTCAGCGCGCAACTGCTCAAGAAGGGTTTGATCGCCCGGGGTGGGCAGATCATCGACGCCACGCGGGTAGCGCGCCCCGGCAGCACTTCACCAAGGACGCCAAGGAACCGCTGAACGAAGACGCCATGCCCGCGGATTGGAAGCCGGTCAAGCGGCGCCAGAAGCATGGCAAGAGCCACTATGGCTACAAGCTCACGGTGAACGTCGACAAGAGGTACAAATTCATCCGCAAGATCGTCACCGACACCACCAGCACCCACGACAGCCAGCACTTTGAGGCGGTCATGGACCCGGCCAACACCAGCCGGGAGGTCTTTGCCGACCGAGGCTATCCGTGCGAGGAACGAGAAGCCTGGCTGAAAGCGAACGGCTATCGGAACAAGCCGCTGTCTGAAGCGCAGCAGCGGCGCAACCATGGCATTGCGAAGACACGAGCCTGTGTTGAACATGTGTTTGCGGCCATTGCGCAGATGGGCGGCAAACTGATCCGCACCATTGGTCAAGCGCGTGCCAACTTTGCGATGACGATGATGGCGGCCTGCTACAATCTGAAGCGACTGGCGTTCTTCCAGCGAGTGGGCATCGTGCCCGCATAACGCCCAACATGGGCCGAATGGCCACCGCCCACTTCGGGGTAAAAACCGGGCAACGCTGCTTGAAAAAGCAGCGATTTGTTGAGGAAGTTGAGCCGGATTCAGTCAGTGGCATCGCGCTTTGACCGGGTCCCATCAAAATAGTGGGTTATTCGAGGTGCCCTATTAAAATATGATCTATATAAAATTAAGGGGTCTATCTGCCAGGCCGATCCCCTTGTGCGGATCCGTCAGGGTCGTAAAAGTTCTGTAACACTGCTGCACGACAAGGCCTCAGGGCCCGGCCTAGAGAGGCGGGTGATCATCTTGTAGGACAGGATCTCAAGTCAAGCCTGGCGCCCGTGCCAGCCGCCTGCTTTGTCAAGGATTTAGTGCTTTTGCCGTCTGCCGAGCCCATCAGATGTCCACGCCCCCCAGACCCCGCCAGCGCTGCGCTCACCCGCGATCCTGGTCCTCGTCTATGCCGCGCTGGCTGGGCTGTGGATCCTGGCCTCGGACCTGATCCTCGAGCAGCTGTTCAAGGACCCTATTGAGCTGGCCATCGCCAGCCTGATCAAAGGACTGGGCTTTGTGGCCGTCACTGCCGTCTTGCTCTATCTCCTGCTGCGCACTCAGGAGAGAGGAAGGGCCTCTTCGGATACCGGGGTGGCCCAGCACCCTGTTCGCCGCTGGTTGCCGTTTCTGGTCCTCTTTCCTGTCATCCTGGCCTTAACCGCGAGCGCCGCCCTCCATACCTATGGCTACGAGCGCGATCTGCAGGTGACCAATCTCTTGGCGGCAGTCAGCATCAGACAGAGAGAGCTCGAGGGCTGGCTATGGGAGCGCCAGAAGGACGCCAGACTCATTCATACCAGCAGTTATCTTGGCGAGGCCTATCGGTCTTGGCGCCAAGGCGATGCCGAGGCGGGCAGACGGCTGCAGGAATGGCTGAGCCAATTTATCAGCCCCCACGGCTTTCATGCCATCAGCCTGATCGATCCCCAGGGCCAGACCCTCTGGGCAAGTCCCGAGGCGCCGCCTAGGTTGATCCGGTACGTCAGCAGTCATGCAGCCTTGGCGGGCATCGAGGGACGGGTATATCGGATCGGTCCCTATCTGGGACTGCGCGTGACACCGTAGATCGATCTGCTCAGCCCGCTTGCCCTCCCCGAGGGCGCGCCCGTGGTCGTCTTGCATGCCGATCCCACCCCTTGGCTAGAGGATGAGACCGCAAGCCCTTGGACTGCCAAGAGCGGCGAGGTCCTGTTGATCGGGGGCGAAGGCCAGCGACTCATGGTCCTCGGCCAGCGGCCCTCCTTGCACACCCAGCCTGTCTGTCGGTATCTCTCGTTGACCGACCCCGACTCGCTGGCCCATTGGCTTCAGTCAGCGATCACCAGCCCTGGCCAAATCGTCGAGGGTCGCGATGATCGCGAGCAAAGGGTGCTGGGGATCGCCCTACCGGTCGCCGAGACCGACTGGTTTTTGCTGGCCAAGATGGATCATGCCGAACTCATGGCCGGTTTTAGCCAGCGCGCGGTCTGGATCTTCAGCGGCGGTGGCCTGCTCTTGGTATTGGCCATCACCGTGTTCTCGGCATGGCAACAGCACCAGGTGCTCCTGACCGAGCGGCAACTGGCTGAGGAACGCGAGGCCTCTCGTCGGCATCTTGAGGAACTGGTCGAGGCGCGCACCCAGGCGCTCCATCATCAAAGTCAGGCACTGCGCGCCCTCATCGATAACCTGCCGCACCCTGTCTGGATGAAGGATCGCGAGGGACGGTTTCTGGCGGTCAATCGCACCTTCGCCTCTTCCATTGGCCAGACGCCCAAGGCCTTGATCGGTAAGACCGCCTGGGACCTGTGGCCCGCGAGGGTCGCGGTGCGTTATCAGGACAGCGATGAATGGGTCATCCGCAACCATCAGCCGCTCTTCCTCGAGGAAAGGTTGGGCGATGATCCTGATGCGGTGTTCGAGGTCTTCAAGGCACCGATCATCAATGCCCAGGGCGAGATCATCGGGACGGTCGGCTTTGCCCGCGACATCCGGCCCGAGCGCGCCATTCAGGAGGAGCTGGCAAGACGCGCTGAGCTGGCCGAAAGCGCCATGCGCGCCAAGAGCGCCTTCCTGGCCAACATGAGCTATGAGATCCGCACCCCGATGAACGCCATCCTCGGCCTGACCCATCTGCTCAAGGACGATAGGCAGCTCACGGAGGACCAGCTAGATAAGCTCGACAAGATCCAAACCGCCTCCCAACACCTGCTGATCATCCTGGACGACATCCTGGATCTGGCCAAGATCGAGTCCGGCAAACTGCAGCTGGCCGAGGATAACTTCGCTGTGGTCCCTCTGCTCGAGAAGGTATGCGCGCTCGTGGCGGATGCAGCCCGGGCCAAGGGGCTCAGTTTGACAGTGGACAACCAAGGTGTCCCTGACTGGCTGCGCGGCGATGCAGCGCGCATCCGTCAGATCCTGCTGAACTATCTCAGCAATGCCGTAAAGTTCACCGACCAGGGGTCGATCGTCTTACGTGCCCGGGTCTTGGATGAGGACAATACCAGCGTCTTAGTGTGTTTCGAGGTCGAGGATACCGGTATCGGTATCCCGCCGGATCAACTCCCAGAGCTCTTTCAACCATTTACCCAGCTCGACAATTCATTGAGCCGCTGTTTCGGTGGAACCGGCCTGGGGCTGACGATCAATCTCCAGCTCGCCAACCTGATGGGCGGGATGGTCGGTGCCGAGAGCCAGCCCGACATCGGCAGCATCTTCTGGTTTCAGGCGCGTTTCGAGCGCGGACGCTCGCAGCAAGATCCCCCAGCCGCCTTGCTGACCGAGGAACAATTGCGCCAGCAGTATAGCGGACATCGTCTGCTCCTCGTGGAGGACGATGCCGTCAATCGCGAGGTGATTGCTGAGCTCCTGCGCCGCGGCGGGATAGCGGTCGATCAGGCGGTCGATGGAGGCCAGGCCATCGAATTGGTCAAGGAATCTCACTATGATGTGATTCTGATGGATATACAGATGCGGGTGATGGATGGTCTAGAGGCAACCCGGTGCATCCGCGCCCTGCCCAATGGCGCCAACATCCCGATCTTGGCATTGACGGCGAATAGCTTCGATGAGGATCGCGCCCAATATCAGGCGGCAGGGCTGAATGACTGCATCGCCAAACCTGTTTCGGCCGAGCGCCTGCTCGAGACGATCGCGCGCTGGTTGCCCCTAAGACCAGCCGAGGCCGAGATGCCCACTCTGCCTCAGCCGCCCACTGCCGCTCTAGACGCAGACCCGGATCTAGCCAGACTGCGCAGCGTGCCAGGTCTCGACTGTGCCCAAGGGCTGTCCGCAGTAGCAGGTCAGGCTGGGCGGTATCTCGAGCTGCTGCAGCGTTTCGCGCAGACCCATCTGCAAGATCTCCAACGGATACGCACTGCCTTGGAGACAGGGGACCACGAAGGTATTAAAGCCCTGGTCCATACCCTCAAGGGTGTGGCAGCAAACCTCGGGGCGACGGCGGTCGCAGAGGCAGCGGCAGCAGTCAATGCCCTGTTGCGATCCGCGCCTGAGATCTCGGTCGAAAAGCTTTATGCAGCGATCGACCGCCTCGAGCAGACCTTTGCGTCGCTCACTCAGGTCCTGTCCGGACGTGATTCCACCTCTGTCCCGCCGCTCCACTCAGGGCAATCATCTGTGACCGAACAAGCAAAGGCGCTATGCGATAACCTGATCGAGCTGTTGCGCTTTAATGATACCCGCGCGCTTGCGCTCGCCCGTCAACAACGTGCGCTGCTCATCCTCATCCTTGGTGAGTCCCATGCCCCATTTGAACGCCATCTGGGGGCGTTTGAGTTCGAGGAAGCCCTCGAGCTGTTGGAAAACGCGCGCTTAGAACAGGGCATACCGAGCTGAAGAACTTTCAAGGCCGCCCCTGCTCGCGCTTGGGCAGCCGGACCAGCATAGCGCTGCCCCTCAGGGGGAGGCCTTGCCTGCGGCGCGATCAGGAGGCAGCCACTCCTGTAGGGCGCCGCGCACCATGAGGTCACTGCACCTGCGCGCTATGATACAACCACCCGGGATGCGCCACGTATGACGACTGCATGAACAAGCGTATCGGCCACAGCGCGTGGCCGCGCACTCAATACATTCAGAGAGGGAGAGCGAGATGGGATGAATACCGTGCCCTCAGGGCACGGGCACGGTAAGGTGAGCGGCTATTTCTCAGATTTCTGGGCCGATTGGGCAGGGGCAGCAACCGTTGGTGCCACTACAACGGGCGCGGCCCCTGGATAGCCCCAGTACCCTGGATAGCCCCAGTACCCTGGATAGCCCCAGTACCCTGGATAGCCCCAGTACCCTGGATAGCCCCAGTACCCTGGATAGCCCCAGTACCCTGGGCCCCACCAGTCCCAACCAGGGCCCCACCAGCCGCCGAGCATGGCGCTCATCATGCCGGCCATCACGCCGAAGAAGGCGTGGGCGGGCAGGGTGGTCAAGGATGCAGAACAAGCAATGATTGCGGCCAGCGCAATGCGTCTGACTGTTGTCATGACATGCCTCCTCTGTTCATCTCACGACCCTTGAGTACACGGACGCAGACACCGATGGAACTGCGTCCATCGCTGTCAGAAGTATAAGCAATTGATCGAATAGCGATGCTCCGAAACTCTGGAGTCAGCTACCCAATCGATGACTTTATTGATTTATATCAATTAGATACGCCATCCCCTGCCCTTCCCTACCTGCGGACGCTAGATCATCCGCCACGGCCCAGGCAAGTGCCTGAGCAAGCAAAGGATCATGCAAGGTCTGCCTAACCTTGTTCCAACAACCGGCGCAGATCGATGATGGCGGCATTGGCGCGCGAGATATAGGAAGCCAATACCAGGGAGTGGTTGGCCATCATGCCAAAGCCCTCGCCATTGAGGATCAGGGGGCTGCGGATCGGCGCTTGGGTATGTTCGAGCTTGCGGATGATCTGTTCCATGGTGACCTGGGCGTTGCGGGTCCTGAGGACATGCTCAAAGTCGATCGACATCGCCTCTAGGGTATGGATCAGGGCCCAGGTATAGCCGCGGGCCTCGAAAAAGACGTCGTCGATCTTGAGCCAAGGTGTGCGTGTATACTGCGACTGGCCGGCTGCACCGCCAGCAGGCTGGAGGCCCCCCCCGCCGATCAGGTCATCATCCCGCGCATCCTCACCCACGGCATAGGAGAGCCGCTGGGCCAGATTGCCGAGGCGTTTTTCGACCACCTGGAGATAGGCGCGCAGGTTATCGGCACGGGCAAAGAACTGGGCATCGCGCCGGGTCAGGCGGTTGAGATAACGTTCAAGCGCGGCAATGCCTTTGCGATATTCCGACTCGGTCGAGGGCAACATCCAGGATTCAGAGTTGTAATTGAACTGCGGCTGAGCGATCTGCAGATCCCGGTCCTCGAGCGATTGCGACTGGGCGCGGCTCAGCTCATTGCGCATGGCGTTGGTCAGATCGCGCAGCTCAGTCAGTGCCCCAAATTCCCAATTTGGGATGTTATCGAGATAGACGCCGGGCGGGAAGATGTCGTTGCTCAGATAGCCACCGGGCTTATCGAGTAGGGTCTTGCCGATGCGGATGGCGGTCGCCGTGGCATAGGTACCGGTGACCAATTTATTTTCATCGCCGCCGACCATCGCCAAGGCATTGGCCCGGACATCGAAGAGCGCCGGAGAGCGCGACCAGACGACCCCCAGGATCACCACGATCAAAGCATAGGTGATGAGGAATAGGCCGGCGGTCCATAGCCAACCCTTCTCGCGCCATACCTTGGGGTGATAGAGCGACACGGTCTTGATGAACCAGATGCGGATCGCTGGCAGGATGTCGAAACGTTTTAAAGAAGCTCGCAGGGATGATCTGATATCCATTTTGATTCTCTGATCAAGGGTGATTTACGGGTTGGATTATGGCATACCTCCTTAACCTGGCTTGCAATAAGCCGCTCAACAATTGGTCCCGCTGGCGCGGTCAAGGCGGGGTTGGCACCTTGTTGCAGCTGGGCCGGGCACAGCCAGATCAATCCGCTTCGGGATTCTAATGATCATGCAATGATACCGAGGATCAAACAGCCCGTGATCCAAGTCAATGTATCCCAGCTCGAGATTGGTGGATACTGACATGGTAAGCATTGCGTCCCACGTTGGCAGAGTACAGTTTCTATGGACAAGATCGACAGCGATCAAGATCTACGCGCCGCGCTCGATCGTCTCACCCCAGATCAACAGCGACGCCTCGGTTGCCGTTTCGTCCAACAGGTTATGCATCTATGCCGCGATGAGCGTGTCAAGCGAGCTATCATGACCGGAATCGCCGATACCGCGACACCTTCAGAGCTCGAAGACGCCTTTCGGGCCGCACGTGCCCGTGCGGTCAGCACCTACACGGATTGCGGTAAGGACACCGACTGGCTGGAGCAAGCCGATCACTTTGTTGCCGCCGCTGCTGCAGCAGCTTTGACACCCGATGAGGTGCTGCTCAGCGACAGACACAATCGCGCCTGGAAAGCGGCCGTCCAGGTGCGTATGGCGGTAAATTGCGCCATGATGGAGGATGATTCGGCCGATGAAGGTCAGATTGCACGCAGTCAATACGCACTCGCCGCCGAGTTTGTCGGCTAACCCAAACCGAGATTTTTGATTCGGCCCCCGCGACCGATGCCTGAATCTCACGGAGATCCAAGATGCAGAGAAACAGTTTGTATGTTTCCGCCGCCGCCCTAGCCTTGGCTGTGGGTGTCGGGCTATCTAGCGTTAGCCAGGCCCAGCCGGGCGGCTATGGCAACTATTACCCAGGATCGGGACAAGGGATGAGTCAAGGCCCAAGTAACCAGGGTCCGGGGCAAGGCCAAGGTGGTGGACAAGGGTACCAGGGTCCGGGGCAGGGCCAAGGTGGTGGACAAGGGTACCAGGGTCCGGGGCAGGGCCAAGGTGGTGGACAAGGGTACCAGGGTCCGGGGCAGGGCCAAGGTGGTGGACAAGGGTACCAGGGTCCGGGGCAGGGCCAAGGTGGTGGACAAGGGTACCAGGGTCCGGGGCAGGGCCAAGGTGGTGGACAAGGGTACCAGGGTCAGCAGCCAGGGAATCAGGGCTGGGGTTCTGGTAGCGGGCCGCAGGGGGGGTATGGGCGTCCTGGACCGCGGAGTCCACGCGATAATGGCTATGGCCCCGGGCCTGGCGGCTATGGTCCACCCCCCCATCCAGGCTTTGGTCCTGGCCTTGGACCGCGGCCACCCTATCCACCGCCTGGTTACTAAAGCCACGCCCCCTGTCTTCTCAGACAGGCGTCATAGAGCGATCCCTTGGTCTCGTTGCTAGTCCGCCCAATAGTAGGCAACGAGGTCAGGGGACGGTCCACTACCCTAGCCTCGCTCAAACAAGGCGATCGATTCTACATGGCTGGTATGGGGGAACATGTCCATGACCCCAGCTTCGCATAATCGATAGCCAAGCCCATGAACCAGATGGCCGGCATCGCGTGCTAGAGTCGCCGGATAACAAGAGACATAGACCAGGCGCTCGACGCCGAGCCGCGGTAGCCAGTCCAATACCGCCCAGGCCCCGCTGCGCGGCGGATCAATCAGCGCTTTGTCAAAGGACCCCTCGCCCCAGGGGGGGATGATCGTGTCTGCTTGGAGATCGGCGGTATAAAAACGCACGTTCTCCAGTCCATTGCGCCGGGCATTGAGCAACGCGCGTTCAACCAGACCAGGATCACCCTCGACCCCTATCACCTCGCGGGCATAGCGCGCCAAGGGTAGGGTGAAGTTGCCCAGGCCACAGAAGAGATCCAGCACCCTGTCATCAGGCTGCGGAGCAAGCAATGCGATCGCTTGATCCACCATCTTGCGGTTGAGCTCTAGGTTGACCTGGGTGAAATCAGCGGGCTGGAAACCGATCTCAATCCCCTGTCCTGGCAGGCTATAGTGCAGGTCCACCCCTTGCTCGGGCAGGGGACGGATGGTCTCGATACCGCCTTCCTGAAGATAGATGTGCAACCCTGTCTCCGCGGCGAACCTGAGTAGACGCTCTATATCCTCAGGAGAAGGTGAGCGCATGGCGCGCACCACGAGCACACCGGGTCCATCGCCCATTGCCATCTCGATCTGGGGTACCTGATCGCGGATAGTCAGATCCGCGATGGCCGCGGCCAATGCCACCAAATGTTCGCCGACTAGCGGATGCAGGACTGCGCAGTGCCTGAGATCAGCAAGCAAGGAACCCTGGCGTTCCCGAAAGCCGATCAACACCCGCCCCTTTTTGAGCACATGACGCACCCCGAGCCTCGCCTTACGCCGATACCCCCAATGCCCAGCGGTCAACGGATCGAGCCAGCGTTCAGGGCTGACCTTGCCGATGCGCTCTAAAGTCTCGGCAAGCCCGGCCTGTTTGAAACGGATCTGGGCCGAGGGATCGAGATGCTGGAGGGTGCAGCCGCCGCAGACCCCGAAATGCGGACAACGGGGCACAACCCGCTGGGGC
Organism: Caldichromatium japonicum; assembly: GCF_011290485.1. Lineage (GTDB taxonomy): Bacteria > Pseudomonadota > Gammaproteobacteria > Chromatiales > Chromatiaceae > Thermochromatium > Thermochromatium japonicum. The sequence continues at coordinate 1,884,916 of NZ_CP048029.1, forward strand.
GATGGGGTCAAAATTACCTCAGCGACGGCCTCATCGAATCGGCGTTGCAACCGGGTGTAACGCAAACACACCCGCTCCCCCGGCAAGGCGCCATCGACGAAGACCGTCTTGCCATTGATGCGGGCGATGCCCCGCCCTTCAGGGGTCAGGGTCTCGATATCGGTTTCGATGGGTTCAGGGAGCGGCTTAGGGCGATGCGACACAGCGGCTGAAGCAGGGATTGCGCCAGAGAAAGAGGTGTCATTTTAACGCCCTTGGTCGGCAGCGAGCGAATCGCTATCGAGCGCTTGATAGATCCCGAAGCGAAATCGCGGGGTACAGAGGGCCAGGAAGATCAGATCGCCCGTCCCAGATCGCCCGTCCCGTCGTTTCGGATGCGCTGGGCAGCACCTGCCGGGATATAGACCAGATCGCCTGGATTGACCCGCTGCGCCCCCAGACCCTCGACCTCGACGATACCCGTCCCCTCCAGGATCAGATAGCGCTCAACCGTATCGATCAGCCGATGCCAGCGGGTAGTCAGACCGGATTCCACCCGCGCGCGGGCGATCGACAGGGCCGGATCCTGCGCCTGATTCCAGAGTTCGCGGATCAAGCAGCCCTCTTCTATCCATTGCTCGTGGGACAGGGGCGAATAGACCAGCGGCTGGCATGGGCTCACCTCAGACCCTCCATCCCGGCCCTATTGGATATCTGCTCCCTGCCATCGCGCACGCTGCTCGACTGGGCACCCAGACCCCGGCGATAGGCCGCCGAGCGCCGATCCCCCCCGCGCGGACGCGGCAAGGCGCGGCGATTGAGCAGCCTTTCGATCTGCTGGCAGAAACTCGAGCTGCCCAGCACCCAGGACTTATTAGTGCGCTCGCGGATCGCGCAGATGAGTTCAGGCGCCAGAGGTTGCTCGGACTGACTGGTATAAAGCTCGCGACGGGCTTTGAGGCTACGTCCCAGACGTTCGTATTCGCGATGTGCCGTCACCAGCGGATCATCCGCACCTTTGGCATTAATCCCATAGCTCGACCAATCATATTCACCCGCATGTGCGACCAAGCCAGCACGTACCGGATTGGACTCGATATAATGCGCGACCGCCAAGAGATAGCCCTGGGGATCGACGAGGGTGGCCCGATAGCGTCCTTCCCACAGGGTGCCGCTGCGACCATATTTGGTATTGAAATAATGCACATAATAGCGCCCGACATATTGCATCAGCTTGCCGATGCCTGCTTCGCTCTGTGGCGTCAGTAAGAGATGAAAATGATTGGGCATCAGGACATAGGCGTGGACCGCGCATTGGAAACGCTCGGCGCCGGCGACAAGCCTTTCCCAGATGAACCAATAGTCCTCTTCGTCGAACAGGATCTGCTGACGGTTGTTGCCGCGCTGGATGACGTGTTGTGGATAACCAGGCAGGATAAAACGCGGAAGACGGGCCATCGGGTCAGATCCAATGGGTTGACCTAGCTATGAGTATAGCCGCCCCTCTGCGTTCTGCCGCCGGCTCCGACCCTAGCCTGCCCCAATGAAATCGGGTATCGAACCGTTCCCGATCTGGCATGTCCTGGATGGATTGCGCGCCGCCCTGCATCAGGGCCATGCCGTACTCCAGGCGCCGACCGGGTCGGGCAAATCGACGGTGGTGCCCATCGCCCTGTTGGATGAGCCCTGGCTGGCGGGGCAACGGCTCCTGCTGCTCCAGCCCCGCCGTCCGGCGGCGCGCCTGATCGCAGCGCATCTGGCCAAGCAGCTCGGCGAGCCTCTAGGCAAAAGGGTCGGTTATCAGATCCGCTTTGAACGCTGCCTGGGCCCCGATACCCGCATCGAAGTCCTCACCGAGGGCATCCTCACCCGCCGCATCCAGTCCGATCCTTCACTGGACGGCGTAGGTCTGGTGATCTTCGATGAATTTCACGAACGCCATCTGGTCTCAGACCTGGGGCTGGCCTTGACCCTCGACAGTGCGCAACAGCTTCGGCCTGATCTGCGCATCCTGGTCATGTCGGCGACCCTGGAGGCCGAGCCTTTGGTCAGGCTGTTGGGCAAGGCGAGCCTGATACGCGCCGAGGGGCGCAGTTTTCCGGTGGAGATCCGCCATGCCGAGCGCGCGCTTGATCCTGAGCCGGTGCGAGCGGTGGCGGCGGCCGTGCGCCAAGCCCTGATCCAAGAAGACGGCGACATCCTGGCCTTTTTGCCAGGGGTCCGCGAGATCGAGCAGGTGCGCGCTGCGCTTGCATCCCTAATTGAGCCAGGGCTGATGCTCCTGCCGCTGCACGGCGCCCTATCCACCGCCGAGCAGGACCGGGCGTTGCGCCCTGACCCTGAACGCCGACGGGTGATCCTAGCCACCGACCTGGCCGAGACCAGCCTGACGATCGAAGGGATCCGGATCGTCGTCGATTCGGGTCTGGCCCGTAAACCGCGTTTTGATCCGGCCACAGGGCTAACGCGTCTCATCACCGAACCCATCCCGCGCGCCAGCGCCGAACAGCGCGCCGGCCGTGCGGGGCGCCTGGGGCCTGGGATCTGTTACCGGCTGTGGACCCGCGCGCAAGAGAGCGGACGCCCCGAGCAGCGCATCCCGGAGATCCTGGTCAGTGATCTGGCCTCATTGGTCCTGGAGCTGGCCCTCTGGGGGGTCAAAGACCCCGAGGCGCTCACCTGGCTCGATGTCCCGCCAGCGCCGGCATGGGCCCAGGCGATCGCGGTGTTACAGGCACTCGATGCGCTCGATGCACGCGGTGCCATCACCCCCCTGGGACGGGCGCTTGCCGAGCTTCCGGTTCATCCGCGCCTCGGGGCGATGCTTTTGCGCGCTACCCCTGGCGAGCGCCAGCTTGCCGCAGATCTCTGTGCCCTGGTTTCAGAGCGCGATCCCTGGCAAGCTGCGCCAGGACTCGTCCGCCCGGCCGATCTCGGTCTGCGTCTGGCCGCCCTCAACGCCCTGCGCGCTGGCACCACCCTGCCGCTGGGGATCGATCGCCAGCGACTGGCGACGGTCGAGCGGGCCGCGCGTCAGCTCGCACGGCTCGCCAGACGCCAGATGTCCCCATCATCGCCAATGGTCGATCAAGCGCCGCGCTCACCCGGCGCCCTGTTGTCCCTCGCCTACCCCGACCGTATCGCCCAGCGGCGAGCCGGTGCGGATGCCCGCTATCTCCTGGCATCGGGGCGCGGCGCTGGGCTGGCCCAGGACGATCTGCTGGCCGGCGAACCCTACCTGGTGGTTGCTGCCTTGGACGACGCAGGGCGCGAAGGGCGCATCCAACTGGCCGCAGCGCTCACCGCCACTGAGATCCGTGCCGAGCTCGCCGGACACATCGTCCGGCAGCGCGAGGTCTTCTGGGACGAGGCGCGCGCAACAGTGAGCGCCAGGCTCACGACCCGCCTGGGCGAGATCGTGTTGGATGCCCAACCCATGGCCCCCGACAATGCGGATGAGGCGAACTCGCTCCTCCTTGCCCAGATCCACCGGCGCTTTACCGAGGCGCTCAACTGGTCCGCATCCGCCCGGCAACTACAAGGGCGCATACTGCTCGCACACCGCCATGATCCCGAGGGTGGCTGGCCAGATCTTTCAGAGTCTGCGCTCAAGTCTCAGCTCGCCGACTGGTTGGGGCCCTGGCTGGTCGGCAAGACACGGCTGGACGAGGTTCAGGAGATCGACCTGGTGGCGATCTTGCTTGAGCGCCTGACCTGGAAGCAGCGCCAGCGGCTCGACCGCCTGTTTCCCGTCCGCATCCAGACACCCGCTGGCACCAGCCGCCCGATCGACTATGCCCAGGGCGAGCCGCCAATCTTGGCCGTCCCTGTGCAAGAGCTGTTCGGATGGTGCAATACGCCCAGCATCTGCAATGGCCGTGTACCGCTGCTGTTGCATCTGCTCTCGCCGGCGCGCCGCCCGATCCAGGTCACCCAGGATCTGGCCGGTTTTTGGGCGCGCGGCTATGCCGAGGTCCGCAAGGAGCTGCGCGGGCGCTACCCCAAGCATCAATGGCCCGAGGACCCGACCCAGGCGCAGGCCCGGCCCGGCGGTATCAAACAGCGCGACCGCTAAGGGCGACCCTCATGAGGTCGGCACTCACCCTTGCCGCGGCTATGCGGGTCAGGTCAATTCGGACGCGGACAGACAGGCAAGCGAGGGCAGCGCTGAGAATGCCTCTTGAATACGTTCTCCCCAGGCTGCGCGTAGACTGAGGAAGTAGGGGTCATCCAGATCGATGCGCAGGACGCGCTCCAGGGCCAGACGATCCCGCGGATAGCAAGCCAGGTCTAGGGGCATGCCGACCGACAGATTGGACTTGAGGGTCGAGTCCATCGAGATCAGGGCACATTTGGCCGCATCCTCCAGGCTGGAATGAAAACGGAAGATCCGGTCGATGATCGGCTTGCCGTATTTCGATTCGCCGATCTGGAAATAGGGGGTGTCCGGGGTGGCCTCAACAAAATTGCCGGCGGCATAGATGTTGAAGAGGCGCGGCGATTCACCGGCGATCTGGCCGCCGAAGATCAGGCTGATGTTGAAATCGATCCCGAAGGCACGCAGCGAGTCAGCATCGCGCTGATACACGTGCCGCACACAGTCGCCGACATGACAGGCGGCCTCAAAGAGATTGGGCACGCGCATCAGGTTCTCCCCTTCCTGAGCGAGACGCTCCTCCAGCAAGGTCACTACGGATTGGGTCACCGCCAGATTGCCCGCCGACAACAACACCATTACTCGGTCGCCGCGGCGCTCAAAGATATTCATCTTGCGAAAGGTATTGATCTGATCGACCCCGGCGTTGGTGCGCGTGTCGGAGAGAAACACCAGGCCGGCATCCATCAACATGCCGATGCAGTATGTCACGCTGAATCCACCTCTTTCGCCGTTCGTGGGCTCGTTGAATAAACAGGCACACTCCTTGCCTAGATTTTGACGTATCAGGAGGGTGGCCATGAATCATCTGTTGCGGGATTACCCCGTCCAAGCATTCTACGACGAACTCATCGCCCCTGATGGAGCGCCGCGCCCGGCAGCGCGACCTCTCCTCGATCATTTGGCGGGATTGCCTGTCGGTGAGCTCGCGGCACGCCGTCGGGCGGTCGATGCGGCGATCATGACCACTGGCATCACCTTCACCGTCTATTGCGATGCCGGCAACATCGATCGCGCCTGGCCATTCGACATCGTTCCGCGCATCCTCGCGAAACATGAATGGATGCAGGTTGAGGCGGGTCTGAAGCAGCGTCTGCTAGCGATCAATCTGTTCATCGACGACCTCTACAATGCCCAGCGCATCGTGCGCGACGGGGTCTTTCCCCTGGAGGTCCTGAGTGGCTCGCAGAACTTTCGCCCCGCCTGCCAGGGATTTTCGCCCCCTTTTGGTGTCTGGGCGCATATCTGCGGCACCGATTTGGTGCGTGACCGCGATGGCAAGCTCTATGTCTTGGAGGACAACCTACGTGTCCCCTCAGGCGTGTCCTACATGCTGCAAAATCGGCAGCTCATGAAACGCCTGTTCCCTGAGCTCTTCCAGTCCTCCGAGATCCTGCCGGTGGATGATTATCCAGCACGATTGTACGCCACCCTGGCGGCGCTCTCGCCACGCCCTGGGGTGCGCCCGGTGATCGCTGTCTTGACCCCCGGCATCTTCAACTCCGCCTATTTCGAGCATTCCTATCTTGCCCAACAGATGGGCGCCTTTCTGGTCGAAGGCGGCGATCTGGTGGTCCAGGATGATGATTGCGTTTATATGAAGACCATCGCCGGTCTGAGGCGTGTCGATGTGATCTATCGGCGGATCGACGACGATTTTCTCGATCCTGAGATCTTCCGCCCCGACTCGCTGCTCGGCGTGCCAGGTCTCATGCGTGCCTGGCGCGCCGGCAAGGTGGGCATCGCCAATGCGCCAGGTTCAGGGGTGGCCGATGATAAGGTCGTCTATGCCTTTGTCCCCCAAATCATTCGCTACTACCTCGGCGAAAGCCCGATCCTGCCCAATGTGCCGAGCTGGTTGTGCATGTACGATGACCAACGCGACTATGTCCTCAGCCATCTGGATCAGCTCGTGGTCAAGCCCGCCAACGAATCAGGCGGCTATGGGATGCTGATCGGTCCGCGCGCCAGCGAGCTGGAGCGCGCCCGTTTCGCCGCCCTGATCCGCGCCAACCCGCGCAATTATATGGCCCAGCCGACGCTGGCCCTTTCTACCGCGCCGACGCTTGTTAACGATGATCATCTCGAACCGCGCCACGTCGATCTGCGTCCGTTCGTGCTCCAGGCCGATAGCCTGTATGCCACCACCGGCGGGCTGACGCGTGTGGCCTTGCAGGCCGGCTCGCTGATCGTCAATTCGTCGCAGGGCGGCGGCGCCAAGGACACCTGGGTAGTCGACACCGGGGAATAGGAGTGAGACTGATGCTGTCGCGTGTCGCCGAAAACCTGTATTGGATGGCGCGTTATCTCGAACGGGCCGACAACACCGCTCGCTTCATCAACAGCGTCACCCAGATGCTCCTGGATCTACCGCGGGGGGCCTCATTCGGCTGGGATGTCTTGTTGAAGGTCGCCGGGCTCGATGAGCTCTATGCCCAATATCATGACGATGAACGCGAGTCCGACATCATCCGCTTCCTGATCCAGGACGAACGCAACCCCAGCTCGATCCTTGCGAGCATCCAGTGCGCCCGCGAAAACACCCGCACCTTTCGCGAGGTGGTGCCGATGGAGCTCTGGGAGCGGATCAATGGGCTGTATCTCTATGTCCGCGATCAGGCCGAACATGCGACCCAAGGGCGCAGTCAACGCTATGCGCTGCTCGATGGCGTGATCGAACATCAGCAGGCGATCACCGGATTATTGATGGGCTCGATGAGCCAGGATCTGGCCTATCAGTTCATCAAGCTCGGGCGTAATCTGGAACGTGCGGATATGACCACCCGCATCCTCGATGTCAATTCCGCTGTACGCCTCCCAGCGGAGGCAAGCGCCGCACAGTTTGCACGCGAACGCCTGTGGGTGACGACGCTTAATGCCCTCTCTGCCTATCTGATGTATCGCCGACATGTCGGGATGGATGTCGCAGGCGCCTCCGTCCTGCGCTATCTCCTCTGCGACAAACACTTTCCGCGCAGCGTCGCCCACTGTCTCGGCGAGATCGAGGACTGTCTCGCGCAGCTCGTGGACTACCAGGAGCCGTTGCGCCTGGCGCGCGCCCTGTGGCGGCGGCTGGAGACGATCGACTGCGCTGTCTATGCAGACACCGAGCGCCTGCATCACGACATGGACAGGATCCAGGCCGAGCTGGGTGCACTACATGCCGCGATCTCGCAGCGCTATTTTTACCGTTATCAGCCTACTGTTGTAGCGCACACCACCCAGGATCAATCCTGATCCTCGCCTATCCTGGCGAATACGGGCGAGGGGATCGGCCTAGGGGCATCCGGTTCGGCTGAGTGTGCGCTAGAGAGGTCAGAGAGCGGCGGCAATTCAGCGAGCGTGCGCAGGCCAAGGTCATCCAAAAACTGACGCGTGGTGGCATAGAGTGCCGGACGGCCCGGGACATCGCGATGCCCGACCACCCGAATCCACCCGCGTTCGCTCAAGGTCTTCAGGATCGAGGTATTCAGGCTCACGCCGCGGATCGACTCGATCTCACCGCGGGTGACCGGTTGGCGATAGGCGATGATCGCGAGGGTCTCGAGGAGCGCTCGGGAATAGCGCGGCGGGCGCTCCTCCCATAAACGCGCAACCCAAGGGGCGACCGCGGCGCGCACCTGTACCCGATAGCCGCCAGCGACCTCAACCAGCTCGATCCCCCGCCCGGCATAATCCATCGCTAGCGCCTGGAGCGTTGCCAAGACCTCAGTGCGCTCGGGCCGTTCATGTGCCTCAAACAGCTCGAGGATGCGTTCGATGCTCAAGGGCGCGCCCGCAGCAAGCAGGGCGGCCTCGACAATCGCTTTCAGCGAAGATTCAGTCATGGACAGGGATCAGATCGGGATCGGCAGGATACCGCGCCCTCCAAGGCTTCAGGGGATGCCCGCACGCAACCGTAACTGAAGTGGGTTGAAGGGGGTAGTCTGGATGAGTTCCAGGACCTGTTCCTTGATGAGCTCCAAGAGGGCCAGGATGGTCACCACCACCCCGGCGCGCCCCTCATGCGGGTCCAGGAGTTCAGACAAGGTGGCCAGGTGGCGCTGTCCAAGATGATCGAGAATCCGGGTCATGCGCTCGCGCACCGACAGCGGCTCGCGTTCGACACGATGATGGGCATAGAGCTCGGCGCGCCGCAAGACCCCGTCTAGGGCAAGCAGCAGATCGCGCACATCGATGACAGGCAAGGGTCGGCGGATAAAACCAGATGGGGCAGAAGCCTGGACCGCAAAGACATCGCGCTCCATCCGCGACAGTTCATCGAGCCTTACTGCCGCTTGTTTGAATCGCTCATATTCTTGTAGTTGGCGCACCAGCTCGGCGCGCGGATCCTGTTCCTCATCCTGGACCTCAGCGGGGCGAGGCAGGAGCATCCGTGATTTGATCTCGGCCAGGAGCGCGGCCATGACCAGATATTCGGCAGCCAGATCCAGGCGCAGCGCGCGCATGAGCTCGACATAGGCCATGTATTGCTCGGTAACCGCGGCGATCGGGATATCGAGGATATCCAGGTTTTGCCGCCGGATGAGATAGAGCAAGAGATCCAATGGTCCCTCAAAGGTCTCAAGAAAGACCAGAAGTGCATCGGGCGGGATATAGAGATCCTGGGGGAGACGGTGCAGGGGCGTGCCGCAGACGATGGCTACGGGCAGCCCCGGTGCAGCGGCGTGCATGACTGTCTCGTCGGTCTCCCCTAGACTGCACCCCAGTTGGCTGGCTTCCCGCCGGCTGTCTCCCTGGCCCTGCTCCATCATCCGGCTAAAGCATCATCAGCGACATGGCATGGCGGACCTCATCTAGAGTCTCGCGCGCCACATCTCGGGCCTTTTCGCAACCCTCGTTCAGGATACTGCGCACCAGGTCCGGTTGGGCCTCGTATTCCCGCGCCCGCTCCTGGATCGGTAAGAGTTCGGCCAAGACCGCATCGATGATGGGCCTTTTGCAATCGAGACAGCCGATCCCCGCACCAAGACAACCCTCCTGCACCCAGGCGCGGGTGGGTTCATCCGAATAGACCTGGTGAAACTGCCAGACCGGACAGCGTTGAGGCTCGCCTGGATCGCTGCGGCGTACCCGCGCCGGATCGGTCGGCATGGTGCGCAGTACCCTTTCGACCTCTGCGGGCGGATCGCGCAGGGCGATGGTGTTGTTGTACGACTTGGACATCTTCTGGCCATCGAGACCTGGCATGCGCGACGCTTTGGTCAAAAGGGCCTGCGGCTCGGGGAGGATGATCCGCCCGCTGCCTTCCAGATAGCCGAATAGCCGTTCGCGATCCGAGACCGTCAGATGAGTCTGGTCTTCCAATAGCGCCCGCGCGACCTCGAGCGCCTCCTGATCACCCTGTTCCTGATAGCGCCGGCGTAGCCCGTCAAAGAGCTTGGCGTTTTTCTTCCCCAGCCTGCGTTTGGCCTCCTCAGCCTTGAGCGTGAAATCCAGTTCGCGCCCGAAGAGATGATTAAAACGGCGTGCCACCTCTCGGGTCAGCTCTACATGCGCGACCTGATCCTCGCCGACCGGCACCAAGCCTGCCTTATAGATCAGGATATCGGCGCTTTGCAGCAGCGGATAACCCAGAAAGCCATAGGTGGCTAGATCTTTCTCCTTCAATCGCTCCTGCTGATCTTTATAGGTCGGTACCCGTTCCAGCCAGCTGAGGGGTGTAATCATCGAGAGCAAGAGATGCAACTCAGCATGCTCAGGGATATGCGACTGGACGAATAGGGTCGTCAAACCGGGATTGATCCCTGCCGCCAGCCAGTCGATCACCATCTCGTGGGTGCTGATCGGGATCAGGCTCGGGTCCTCGTAATGGGTGGTCAGGGCGTGCCAATCGGCAACGAAGAAGAAACACTCATATTCATGCTGGAGGGCTAGCCAGTTCTTGAGCACGCCGTGGTAATGACCAAGATGCAGCCTGCCGGTCGGACGCATGCCGGAAAGCACACGCGCATGTTGAGTCGAGACAGAGGCCAAGGTGAACTCCCGTAGCAATCAAGACGATGCAAGGTTAGCTAAAAACCAGGTCCTTGACGATGGCGCCGCTCGGCAAAAACCCGATGCAGGCATGCACGATCGGCTGGAGAAAGGCGCCGAGCACGCCAGTGACCAGCAGGATGAGCAGGATGATCAACCCCAGGGGCTCGAGCCGGGCAAAAGCGCGGGCCAACGGCCCGGGCAGCAGGGCATGGATGATCCGCCCGCCGTCGAGGGGCAAGAGCGGTACTAGATTCAAGGCCATCAACCAAAGATTGATCAGAACCCCAAAGACCCCGCTATAGACGAGGACTAGACCGATCCAGTGGCTCAGCGGGAGGGCCAGTGCGCCTGCTTGGATGATCAAGGCCCAGAGCAAGGCCATCAGCAGATTGACCCCCGGCCCCGCAGCGGCGACCAGAGCCACATCGCGGCGCGGATGATGCAGGTTGCGCCAATCCACCGGCACCGGCTTGGCCCAACCGAATAAGAGGCCGCCAAGGGCATAGGTCAACGCCGGTACCAACAAAGTGCCGAGCGGATCGATGTGACGCAGCGGATTGAAGGTCACCCGCCCCAACCTCATGGCGGTCTGATCGCCGAGCCGGTTTGCCACCCAGCCGTGCGCCGCCTCATGGACAGTGATCGCCAGGATGGCGGGGAGGATCATGGCCGCCCAGACAAGAGGCTCGTGTTGCATCATGGCACCTCAAAGAGACTGACATCCCCCTTGCCGCGGCGCAGGATTGCCGGCGGCTCCTGGGTCATATCGATCACCGTGGTTGGATCGAGACCACAGAACCCACCGTCGATGATGAGCTCGACCTGTTTATCGAGCAGCTCGCGGATCTCCTCGGGATCGGTGAGCGGACGATCCTGATCGGGCAGGATGAGGGTAGTGCTCAGGATCGGCTGATCGAGCTCGGTCAGCAAGGCGCGACAGATGGCATGATCCGGCACCCGCAGCCCGATCGCCTTGCGCCTAGGATGGAGCAGGCGGCGCGGGACCTGTTTGGTGGCCTCATGGATAAAGGTGTAGGGACCAGGGGTCAGGGTCTTCAGTAAGCGGAATGCCTGATTGTCGATCTTGGCATAGGTCGCGATCTCAGAGAGATCGCGGCAGATCAGGGTGAAGAGATGCTTGTCGTCGAGCCGGCGGATGCGGCGGATGCGCTCCATCGCCGCTTTCTTGCCGAGCTGACACCCCAGGGCATAGGACGAGTCGGTCGGATAGACGATCACCCCCCCGTCCAGCAGGATCTCGATCGCCCGGCGAATCAAGCGGCGCTGCGGATTGTCGGGATGGATCTGAAAGAACTGGGCCATGAGGCTAGCAGCCGAGGGCGCAGACTAAAGGGGACTCACCAGTCGCCATGCTGGGCCAATCAGCCCAGATAGGCACACAGCCGGCTGGCAGAGGTGGCAGACGCCCCAGCTCCAGCCAAGGCTGTTCGGGTCCGTGATAGTCCGAGCCTGCCGAAGCGCGCAGACCCTGGGCGCGCGCGAGCTGGGCCATCCTCAGGATCGCGTCGCGGTCATGGCTGCCGGAGACGACCTCGATACCCAGGCCGCCCAGTTCTCGGAACTCGCCACACAGCCGGCTCAATTGGCGGGCTGTCAGGTCATAACGCGCCGGATGGGCGATGACTGCTTCGCCGCCGGCGGCCCGAATCCAGCCTACGGCCTCCTCCAGCCTGGCCCAGTCGCTTGGGACATGGCCTGGTTTACCGCGGGTGAGAAAATGCCGGAAGACCGTCTGCACATCGGGCGCTTGACCGCACTCGACCAGAAAACGGGCAAAATGGGTGCGCCCTACCAAACGCCCCTGGGCCAAGGTGCGCGCCCTCTCATAGGCCCCTGCGATCCCGTGTTGGGCCAGGCGGCGCCCGATCTCCTCGGCGCGCCAGGCTCGAAAGTCCAACAGGCGGGTCAAACCCGCTTGTAATGCGGCATTGCCAGGGTCGATGTGCAGCCCCACCAGATGCACCGTGATCCCGCCCCAGGTCACAGAGATCTCGACCCCAGGAACCAGATACAGACCGAGGGCCGCAGCAGCGCTGCCGGCCTCGGCCAGGCCATCGGTTGTATCATGATCGGTGAGGGCTAAGACCCTTACCCCTGCGGCATGGGCGCGGACAACCAGTTGGGACGGGGTCAGGGTACCGTCGGAGGCAGTGGAATGGGTATGTAGATCAGTGAGCTGGTACATTGCGTTAGTTTAACTGAACGTCGGACATTTAGGCGCCTCGCTAACGAGATCCAGACAAAAAATGCTGCTGCTTGCTATGATTGGCTGTAAATCCAGCGCAGACGCGATCCCAGGCAATGCTTCCACCGATCGATCTCGGCTATATCGCCGAGCAGCTCGATGAACTCGGCGAGGAGCTGTGCGCCCGCGGCGAGGAACTCGATCCGCCGCCCGAGACATTGTTGCTGGCCTTGCGGCGGATGATCGAGGTTCTGCAGACCGCTGATGGTGCAGGTGCAGCCGATTTTGGCCACCAGATCCAAGGACTCACCGGATCGGATCCTGAACTGATCCTAAGCTATGGTATCCAGCTACTGACTCAGCTTGCTGGGACCGCCGAACGGATGGATCTACCGCAGCATGCCCAAGCGCTCGAGCGCTTGACCCTGCCACTGAGCCTGTGGATGTTGCGCCGCGGCTGTGAACTCAGCTATCCCGAACCGGTGGTCAATGCCCTAGCCCATCTGGCCAACCACCTGCATCATGCCGAATCCTTGATCGAGCTCTATGGCCTGATGAATGAGATCCTGGAGTCTATTGGTCTTGAACGCGCCCTTGCGAGCGAAAGCGGACAGAGCAACCGGCCCTGTCATGTGCTATTGATCAACCGCGCCATCGTCGCCACCCGCACCCGTCAGCCAGAATTGATGGACTCGGCCTTTCGATCGATCGCCGATTATCTGCCGGACGAGGCCCCCGCCTTCTTTCGCGAAGGTATGAGCCAGATCGAAGGGCTCGATTATCCTGCGGCGGCACGTACCGTGATGGAACACTATTTCACCGCCTGGTGTACGGGCCAGCGCCTCCATTGACCGAGCGCAGATCCTGATCAGCGATAAGCGTTTTGGTATACGGGTGCCTGGTACTTTGCGCTGTGCCGGTAGTGACGGGATTTACCTAATCCCCCTTGCAATCGAGTATAATCGAGCGCATCGATCCTCAACGCCGCTTCCATCTCCGGTGCAGTTTGCTGAAATTCAACCGGGCATGCGCCTCGCCCAGGATGTCTATGACCCCTATGGTCAGCTCCTAATGCGGGCAGGGACCGTGCTTGGCGAGCGTCAGATCCGGGCGTTGCGCGTCTGGGGGGATCGCTAAGATCGCCATCACCCTCCCGACCTCATCTTCAGCCCGCGTACTCGATCAGCCGCAGGCGATCGCGGCCACTTGCCGTCTGCTCGACGAGCAATTCAGCCTGAGCAGCCGTGATCATCCAGCCATCCAAGCGCTCTATACCCTCTGCCTCCACCGCGCCCTGGAGTGGCTCTGAGGGCAGCGCGATGGCAAGACCCGAGCCTTTGATCGTACGGCTCAATGAACTCCCATCGCTTCCTGCAGTCTACTACCGGGTCCGCGCTGCCCTCGAGGACCCCAACAGCGCTATCGAGACCATAGCCCGCTTGATCGAGTCAGACCCCAGTCTGAGCGCCCGGGTACTGAAGGTGGCCAACAGCGCGCTCTATGGGCTCTCGGCCAAGGTCAATCGGGTGTTGCACGCCCTGACCCTCATCGGCACGACTGCCACCCATAACCTGGTGCTGGCGACCGTGTTGCTCAAACAGTTTCGCGGGCTGCCGCTAGGCACAGTCTCGATGCGCTCGTTCTGGGAACACAGCATCGCCTGTGGGATCGCCGCCCGGCTCGTCACCCGCCTTGGTGGGCGGCTCGACCCTGAACGCGTCTATCTCTGCGGTCTGTTACATGACATCGGACGCCTGCCGCTCTATCTTCGAGCCGCTCAACGTGCGCGCAGCACTTCAGGCATACCGCGAGCGTCAGGGTCCGCTGCATGAGCTGGAGCGCCAATATGTCGGGACGGATCATGCCGAAGTCGGCCAGATGCTATTGAACCGCCGGCAGCTGCCCGAGTTCCTGGACGAGAGCGCTGCCGCGCATCACGCATCCAGACGATAGTTGATCGATCCTATCGAGGCAGCGGTTGTGCATGTCGCCGATCTGATCGTCAACAGCCTCAGGCTCGGCACTAGCGGGACCCGCTGGGTGCCTTGCCTAGAAGATAGCGCCTGGTGTCTGACTGGACTGGAGACTGCCCAACTGCCTGGGCTTGTCGATACGACCATTGCAGCGACCGAGGATGTGATCACTGCCTTTTTAGACACCTGATCCAATCCGCTCCCTTGGCTTGACTCCAACACCTCCTGAGGCAAGGCCGATGAAAGGATTAATCTCGCAAAGATGCTGGGCACCCATATCTAGCGAGGCCGAGCGGAGTGCAGGAGGGGGATCGGGCCTACATCCGCTTACCTTCGATGTCCTGCGAGAGGTGATCGGACGCCTTCCTGCCTGCTGTTCGCTGTCCGAACTTCTGGGGATCGTCTCGCATGCCGCACAGCTCCTCTTGCCCTCGCTTCGTTTGGCCGTCTTGTTGCGTCAGCCCGATGCCGCCCTGGAGATCGTCTATTGCAACCCGCCAACAGACGAACCGATGCTGCGCGTTCAGGTCGAACGGCTCATCGATCAGGGCCAAATCGCCCAAGCCCTCACCCACGGGTTCTCCTGGAGCCAGACTCCAACTGCAGGCCAGTGGTTATTGTCGCAGATCGCAACCCAGCGGCGCATTCATGGCCTGATCCTCTGGAGTGTGCCTGGACTCGTCCCGCCCTGGCAGCAGATCCTGGGTACACTCGCCGATCTGACGGCATTGGGTTTGGAATGGCTAATGGGTGATGCCCAGGCCATGCGGGTGCCACCTAGGGTACATCTGCCGCTGATCCCAGCCTTCGATGGTGCCATCCCCGCCGCCGATCAACTCACGGGTTTGGCCCATCGCGTCTATTTCCTGCGTTTCCTCCAGCAGGCGATCCTCAGCTCAGCCCCGCCGTGCTCGGCGGCGATCCTTTTGCTCGACATCGACGGCTTTCAGCGGGTCAATCAAGAACTCGGCTATGAGGCCGGCGACTGCCTGCTGTGCGAACTGGCCCTACCCCTGAATGGCGCACTGCGCTCGCAGCGAGTCCAGGCCCAGCTCAGGGTCATGGAACATAATATCTATTTTGCCCGCACCGGTGCCGATGAGTTTGGGATCGCCATCGCAGGGCTAACCCTAACCGAACGTCTTGAGGAGCTGGCAGCTTATCTACACAGCCACATCGCCGAGGGCTTTTTGTATCAGGGTAGCCGGATTCATCTGTCTATCAGCATCGGGATCGCAGCCACCGTCGGCGCGGGTGAGACGACCCATGCCCATACCCTATTGGGTCAGGCCGATACTTCCCTCAAGCGGGCCAAACAGTTGGGGCGCGATCGCTATGCGCTTTATGAGCCGGGCCGCGAGGAGACGGCAACAGCCCACCTGCGTGCCGAATCACTCTTGCAAGAGGCCCTGCGCCAAGACCTCTTTAGCCTCGTTTTCCAGCCGCAGTTCGACCTCAGCACCGATCGATTGGCCGGAGCCGAGGTCCTCTTGCGCCTGGCGCTTGGCGACACAGGGGCAATCCCACCGTCCTCTTTCATCCCTGTGGCCGAGAGCACGGGTCAGATCATCGAGATCAGCCAATGGATGATCCGGCGCGTCTGCCGCCAGCTTTGCGCCTGGGATGCGCTGGGGGTCGCTGCATTTCCTCTATCGGTCAAGATCTCGGCGGTTGAGCTCAGCCAGCCTCAGCTGACCGAGCAGATCCTCGCTATCCTCGGGGCGGAAGGGATCGCACCGCATCGCCTGCATCTCGAGATCACCGAGACGGCCATCGCGCAGCAAGAATCCCAGGTGCTGGCCAATCTCAAGGCACTGCGCACCGCCGGATTTGCTATCTGGATCGATGATTTCGGGATCAGTTATTCATCGCTCAAATCGATCAAACGCTATCCGGCCCACGGCATCAACCTCGATCGCGAGTTCATCCAAGACCTGGAGCGCGATTTGGCCACGCGGGTGATCACCCGCTCGATCCTGGAATTGGCGACAGCACTCGGCTATCCAGTGGTAGCCGAGGGGATCGAGGACGTCGGTCAATACGGATTACTGCGCGACTGGGGCTGTCCCATCGGTCAGGGGTATCTCCTGGGGCGCCCGATCGATGCCCTGGAGTTTCAACAGTGCTATCTCACCCCTGCGGCGAAGTAAAAGGGGCAGCCCTGGCTTGATTTGAGGCGATGAACCCGGACCGCTTGCCCCCCGCCGTCATCTGGCAAGCCCCGCCGGGCTATCTGGCATTGCCAGTAGGCGCGCTGCATCTGTGGCGCATCTCGCTCAGTGGAGCCGACCTTGAACCTGATGCCTACTGGCCATTGCTGAATGCCGAGCAAAGGTCGCGTACTCAGGCGCTGCGCGACCCCAGGCTGCGCGCCCGCTATGCCCGAGGGCGCGCCGGGCTCAATCTCATCCTCGCACGCTATCTGCAACGGCCACCCGCTCAGATCGAGACCCAGCGCACCCCCAACGGCAAGCCAAAGCTCTGCGGCGCAGATGCCTGGTTGAGATTCAGCTTTACCCATAGCGATGGTATCGCCTTGGTGGCCCTGAGTTGCGGCCCGCAGGCAGAGCTTGGGGTCGATTGTGAACGCATCCGTCCCCGCCCCCACCTCTTGGCGATCGCAAGGCGGCTGTTTGACCCCGAAACCTGTGCCGAGCTGGAATCAGCACCCCCAAACGAACGTCTAGAGCGTTTTTATTGGGCCTGGACAGCGCTTGAGGCCAGGGTCAAATGGGATGGGCGCGGGCTGTTTGCCCCCCCGCTACCGCAGATGCCCCCTCCCCAGATAGTGCATGTCGTCCCTGCCGCCGGTTATTGTGCGGCCATTGCCCGGTCGCGACTGCCGCCGCTTGCGGATTGGTCGGTCTTCGCGCTCGATAGACTTGATCCATCTGCCCATGCCTAGTTAGGGTAGGCCTTATCTCTCCTATCAGCGACAGACTGTCAACCGAGAACCCCGAAGTGGATAACATCCAGATCCTTTCCCTAGCTTTTATCCAGGGTTTCACCGAGTTCCTGCCAATCTCGAGTTCGGCCCATCTGATCCTGACCCCATTGATCTTTGGCGAGGAGCTCCAGGACCTAGCCTTCGATGTCGCGGTCCATCTGGGGACCCTGGCCGCTGTACTCATGTATTTCCGATGCGAGCTCGCCCAGATGCTCGGCGCCATGCTGGGCGCGGTGCACCGCCGGCGCCTGGAAGATTCAAACGCCCGCCTAGCTTGGATGATCGTATTCGCCACCCTGCCGGTGTTGATCCTAGGGTGGCCGTTGAAGGGTCTGTTGGAATGGTTGCGGGGTAATCCGGCCCTGATCACCGCCGTCATCGGCTGGACGACCATCGGCTTTGGGCTGCTCTTAGGCTGGGCGGACTGGCAGGGGCGGCGGGCGCGCGGCGAGTATCGACTCAAGGGCAGCGAGGCGATCCTGATCGGTCTCTTTCAGGCGCTCGCCATCATCCCGGGGGTATCGCGCTCGGGGATCACCATGACCATCGGCTTATTCATGGGGCTCACGCGAGAGGGGGCCTCGCGTTTTTCGTTTCTGCTTGCGATCCCGACTATCCTGATGGCCGGCGCGATCGAGACCCTCGACCTGATCCAAGATGCCAAGCCGGTCGATTGGAGCGCCTTGGCCCTGGGGGCGATCGTCTCCTATCTGGTCGCCTATCTCACCATCCAGTTTTTCTTGGGGCTGATCGGGCGCATCGGGATGTGGCCCTTCGTGGTTTATCGTCTGCTGCTTGGCGCAGTGATCCTTGTGTTGATCTAGCACCGGGGCCGCTGCTCAACCGGAGAGCGACTCCATGCGGATGCGTTTGACCCGCCCCTGGACGGTGTCCAGGGCCTCGATGCGGGCGATGGCCCGGTTCATCTGTCCTTCGATCACCCGGTGAGTGAGCATGACCAGGGTGACATGGGTCTCACCTGCGGCAGGGGCTCGTTGTTCGATGGCCTCGATGCTGACCCCTTCCTCGCCCAGGATGGTCGCGATACGTCCCATCACCCCCAGACGGTCGAGGGCAGTCAGACGCAGATAATAGGAGGTCTGGATCGCATCCATCGGCAGGATGGGGATGTCTACGAGTTCATCGGGCTGGAAGGCCAGATGCGGCACCCGGTGATTGGGATCGGTGGTGAGCGCCCGTACTACATCGATGAGATCCGCAACCACGGAGGAGGCGGTCGGCAGGGCGCCGGCCCCAGCACCATAAAAGAGAGTCGGCCCCACCGCATCGCCCTTGACCAGGATGGCATTCATCACCCCATCGACATTGGCGAGTAACCGCCGCTCGGGGAGCAGGGTCGGATGGACCCGTAGCTCGATCCCCCCTGCCGAGCGGCGGGCGATCCCCAGATGCTTGATGCGATAGCCAAGCTCGGCGGCATTGGCGATATCCTCGGGGTCGATACGGGAGATCCCTTCGGTGAAACAGTGTTCGAACTGCAAGGGGATGCCGAAAGCGAGTGAGGCCAGGATGGTGAGCTTATGCGCGGCATCGATCCCTTCGATGTCTAAGGTCGGGTCGACCTCGGCATAGCCACGCGCCTGGGCATCGGCGAGCGCTGCGGCAAAGTCGCACCCGTGATCGCGCATCTGGGTGAGGATGAAATTGCCGGTGCCATTGATGATGCCGGCGATCCATTCGATATGATTAGCGGCCAAGCCCTCGCGCAGCGCCTTGATGATGGGGATGCCGCCGGCGACCGCTGCCTCAAAGCCGACCATGACCCCTCGGCGGCGCGCTGCGCCGAAGATCTCATTGCCGCGCTTGGCAATCAGCGCCTTGTTGGCCGTGACCACGTGTTTGCCGGTCTCGATCGCCCGCATCACGAGTTCAAAGGCCGGCGACTCGCCGCCGATAAGCTCGACGATAACCTGGATGCTCGGATCTTCGACCACAGCGAAGAGATCGGTGCCGATCTGCCCGATCTGATTGAGCCCCTCGATCCGTTCGGGGCGATAGTCGCGCGCGGCGGCGCGCGCGATCTCGATCCCACGTCCTGCCCGACGGGCGATCTCGCGGGCATTGCGCGTCAAGACTGTCACTGTCCCCCCACCGACGGTTCCTAAACCCAGAATGCCGATACTGACCGCTTCCACGTCCACCACCTCCTCGTCGCTTGTCCGTTTTAAACGCCCACACGCGCATCGCGCCGGAACATTTCTTTGATCCCGCGGATCGCCTGGCGGGTGCGATGTTCGTTCTCAATGAGCCCGAAGCGCACATGGGTATCGCCATATTCTCCAAACCCAATCCCAGGGGCCACTGCAACCTTGGCCTCGCGTAAGAGCTTTTTGGAAAACTCGAGCGATCCCAGGGCGCGATAGGGCTCGGGGATCGGCGCCCAGACGAACATGGTCGCCTTGGGCGGTTCGACCGGCCAGCCGGCAGCATTGAGCCCGGCGCACAGCACATCGCGTCGGCTCTGATACATATTGCTGATCTCGCGCACACAGTCCTGCGACCCTTCCAAAGCGGTGATGGCCGCCACCTGGATCGGGGTGAAGGTGCCATAGTCGAGATAGGATTTGATCCGCGCCAGGGCCGCAACCAGGGTCCGGTTGCCGCACATAAAGCCTACCCGCCAGCCAGGCATGTTATAGCTCTTAGAGAGCGTAAAGAACTCGACGGCGATGTCCTTGGCGCCTGGGATCTGAAGGATGGAAGGGGGTTTGTAGCCATCAAAGGCGATGTCTACATAGGCGAGGTCGTGGACCACCCAGATCCCGTATTCCTGGGCGATGTCGATCACTTGTTGAAAAAAATCGAGCTCCACGCACTGGGTGGTCGGGTTGCCCGGGAAATTGATCACCAGCATCTTGGGCTTGGGCCATGTCTCCTGGATCGCCCTTCTGAGCTCATCGAAGAAATCGACATCTGGGGTCAGGCGCACATGGCGCACATCGGCACCGGCGATGATGAAGCCATAAGGATGGATCGGATAGGCCGGATTAGGGACCAAGACCGTATCGCCTGGGCTTACCGTGGCCAAGGCCAAATGCGCCAACCCCTCCTTGGAACCGATGGTGACGATGGCCTCCGTCTCGGGGTCGAGATGGACGTCGAAACGGTCGCGGTACCAGTTACAGATCGCGCGGCGCAGCCGCGGAATCCCGCGCGACATGGAATAACGGTGGGTATCTGGGCGCTGGGCAGCCTCGATGAGTTTGTCGACGATATGCCTGGGGGTCCCCTGGTCGGGGTTCCCCATGCCAAAGTCGATGATGTCCTCGCCCCGGGCGCGCGCCTCGGCCTTCAATTCATTGACGATATTGAAGACATAGGGCGGTAACCGCTTGATGCGGTGAAACTCTGACTCGGGGGCGGCCACGGTAAAACCTCATCTGGATGACAAACGGATGAAAAGATTGAGTTTAACCTTGCCCAGGGCGGAAATCATCCCACCTGCGCGCGGGCCCTGCGCCGATCCTGGCACCATACTCGTAGAGTACGCAATGGGCACCCTACTGCCTGACCCTCATTCCAGCGTAAGCCGCAACGGAATCCAAAAACCTTGGGGGGATGCGGAAGGCCGGGGCTGCGCCTGAATCAGTTCCGATGCGTATCCTACACCCGGGGTCAGGGGTTGAGGGGTAGATCGCTGAACTCCTCCTGAATCCATTCGACCCGCCGCGGCTCACGGTGCCCACCGCCGACCTGGACCTGGATGAGCCCGGGCGGTGGCTCCAAGGTCGCGATCGGTCTGTCTTTGAGCGCCTGTTCCATGAAATCGACCCACATCCCGAGCGCTGCCTTCCCCCCTTCTTCACCGCGCCCGAGCTTGCCGAAGTCATCGAAGCCCATCCAGGCCACCGCCACCAGCTCGGCTTGATAGCCGGCAAACCAGGAGTCGCGGATATCGTTGGTGGTCCCCGTCTTGCCGACGATGTCCGGACGATTGAGACGCTTGGCGCCCGTGCCCGTCCCGCGCTCGACGACCTCGCGCAGGAGCGAGGTCATCTGATAGGCGATGCGCGGGTCGATTACCTGCTCGGCAGGACGGAAGGGTTGCAGCGGGCGGGTGCTGGCGGCCTCGCTGGTCCGATACCAGCAATCGTTGCAGGCACGCGCCGGGCGGGCTTGAAAGATCACCTGCCCGGCACTGTCTTCGATCCGCTCGATGAAATAGGGGATGACATGAAAGCCACCGTTGGCAAAGACCGCATAGCCCTCAGCCAGCTTGACGGGCGAGAGCTCGCCCGTACCGAGCACCAGGGACAGGCCCGGCGGCAGGGCACGTTCATCGAACCCAAAGCGCCGGACATAGGCGCGCGCCGTCTCTAGGCCCACGGCTTGCAAAAGGTTGATGCTGGCCAGGTTGCGCGAGAGCGCCAGGGCGCGGCGCAGGCTGATGGGACCGAGCTCCTTGCCGTCGGCATTCTGCGGGCTCCAGCCCTTGTATCCCTTGTAGGAGAGTGCCTCATCGCGCACGAGGCTCGCCGGGGTATAACCGCGGTCGAGGGCAGCGGCATAGACGAACGGCTTAAAGCTTGAACCCGGTTGGCGGCGCATCTCGACCGCACGATTGAACTTTGAATCACCGAAGGCATAGCCCCCCGCCAGGGCGCGGATCGCCCCATCGCGCGGATCAAGCGCAATCAGGGCCCCCTCAACCGCCGGCAGCGGCGCCAGGACCCATTCGCCCTTGGGCCCCTGTTTGAACCGCACCAGATCTCCAACCGCCAGGGCATCGGCGCTGCGGCGTTTAGGCCCCTGCCAGCGTTCGGTATGGCGTTGATTGCGAGCCCAGTCGATCGAGCGCTGGGCCAGGTTGACCCGTTGCCCCCGCCCCAGATAGACCTCGACGCTATTGGCCGAGACCCGGGTAATCAAGCCCGGGGTCAGTCCAGGGATGGCAACCACCTCATCCAGATACGCATCGAGTTGGCCAGCTGCAACGCCAGCGATATTGAATCTGTCCTCCGGACCACGGTAGCCGTGGCGTTCGTCATAGCGATGGAGGGCCGAGCGCAGGGCACCTTGCGCCGCCTGTTGCAGGCGTGAATCGATGGTCGTCCAGACGCGGTAGCCCCGCCCCAGCGCCTGTTCGCCGTAAAAACGGGCGATCTCGGCGCGGACCATCTCGGCGATATGACCTGCCTCGAGCTCGAGCTGCGGCCAATGGGCGCTGGCCGTGTTCGGGGCGACGATCGCCTGGGCATACTGGCCCTGATCGATATAACCCAGCTCGAGCATGCGCCTGAGCACATAGTCGCGCCGTTCCAGGGCGCGGGCGGGATTGACGATGGGGTTGATCGTCGAGGGGGCCTTGGGGATGGCAGCGAGCATGGCCGTCTCGTCCAGCGTCAGTTGCTCCAGGGTCTTGCCGTAATAGAGCGCGGCTGCGGCCGAGATGCCATAGACCCGATGGCCGAAAAAGATCCGGTTGAGATAGAGCTCCAGGATCTCTTCCTTGCTGAGGGTCTCTTCCACATGCAGCGTGAGGATCAGCTCGGCCAGCTTGCGCCTAAAGGTCTTTTCCGGGGTCAGCCAGAGGTTACGGGTCAGTTGCATGCTGATGGTCGAGCCGCCCTGGGTCTTTTCGCCGGTGAGCACCAGCTCGCGCAGGGCACGCACAAGGCCCTGGGTGTCGATCCCCCGATGTTCAAAAAAACGGCTGTCCTCGGCGGCCAGAAATGCCTGGATGACTCGCGGCGGGACCTGGCGCAATGCGACCGGTTGGCGACGTTCGATCCCGAACTCGCCGATCAAGAGTCCATCGAGGCTATAGACGCGCAGCGGCTGCTTGAGCTCGAGCGAGCGCAGGTCTTGGACATCGGGCAGATCGGCAAGCAGGGTCGCGGCAAGGATACTCACGCCGACCAATCCAAGACCCAGGAGTTGCAATGGCGGCCCTAGCGCCGAGCCGATGAGATAGAAAAACCAGCGGCTCGCCGAGTGCCAAGGCGATGACCCTTGACTACGACGGATAGTGCGGGAAGACCGCCAGAAATCGCCCTTAGGCAACTGGCCCTCAGATCGCTCGGGGAAGGACATCGGAACGCGCTGCACCACACCGCTCAAGTGGATCGACCTGTCATCCCCCAAGCGCACGCCTGGGCGATGGCCCAGGCGACGGCGAGCGCCTGGCGGTTGGCGGCGACATCATGGACGCGGATCACGGCCACCCCCTGCATCACCGCGAGGGCCGTGGTCGCGCAGGTGCCGATGACGCGTTCATCCGGATGGGCCTGGTTGCAAAGCTCGCCGAGGAAACGCTTGCGGCTGGTCCCGAGCACCACGGGAAAGCCCAACTCGACCAGACGGTCGAGCTGGGCGAGCAACAGCAGATTGTGTTCGGTCGTCTTGCCAAAGCCGATCCCTGGGTCGATGAGGATCTTGGCAGGATCGACACCCACTGCCAGCGCCGCCTCGATGCGCTGGCCGAGATGCCCGCGCACCTCCTCGACGACGTCTGCATAGTGGGGGGCAAGCTGCATGGTCTGCGGCGTCCCTTGGCGATGCATGAGGATGATCGGCACCTTGCGCTCGGCGGCCAGGGGCAACATCGCCGGGTCATCGAGCGCCCCCGAGGTGTCATTGATCCAGTCGGCGCCTGCAGCCAATGCCGCCTGCGCCACCCTTGCCGAGGTGGTATCGATGCTGATCTGGACCTCGGGGGGAATACGCTCGCGCAATGCCTGAATCACCGCGATGACACGACGCTTCTGCTCATCTGGCGGCACCGGCAAGGAGCCGGGACGGGTCGATTCACCGCCGATGTCGAGGATGGCCGCGCCCTCCGCCACAAGCCTTAGACCATGGGCAACGGCTGCCTCGGGGTCCAGATAACGCCCGCCGTCTGAAAAGCTATCCGGCGTGACATTGAGGATGCCCATCAGACGCGGCGGTTGGCAAGGGGCAGAAGATGCATCGGGATGACTGAGAGATGAGGACCTCACACCCGCAGGGACATCAGAGGCCATCATTGCCTACTTGGATCATGGGCGCGCTGCTGCCTGGAACTGGCGCTTGGTTTAAGAGGTGCCCTGAGTCTGACGCGCGTATTGATAGAGTTCAAGATACTGCCGCGCTGGACGCTCCCAGGACCAATCCATCCGCATCCCATGGCACTTTAACTGGTCGAACGCCTGGGGATGCTCACGCCATAGCCACAGCGCCCGCCCCAGGGCATCCTCCAAGGCGTCAGGGGTCGGCTCGTCGAACAGATAGCCAGTGCGCGCCTCCAGCGGGGCGATCGAATCGTTCGCGTCCTGGATGGTATCGGCCAGTCCGCCGACCCGCCGTGCGATCGGGACCGTGCCATAGCGCATGGCGATGAGCTGGGTCAGACCGCAGGGCTCATAGAGGCTGGGAATGAGGATCAGATCGGCGCCGGCATAGATCAGATGGGCGAGCTGCTCATCATAGCCCAGCACCAGCCGGGCATGGGGAGAGTCGGCATATTGCGCACGCAGCGACTCGAAGCGCGCCGCGATCTGGGGATCGAGCGCCGCGCCCAAGAGCACGACCTGGGCATCGTTCTGTAGGGCATATTGGATCCCATGCAGGATCAGCTCGACGCCCTTTTGCCAGTCCAGGCGGCTGACCACAGCCACAACCGGGCGCCTGGGGTCAGCGGCCAGACCGAGCCGTCGGCATAGTGCCTGGCGGTTGTCCTCCTTGCGCGCCCGGGTCTCGAGGTCGAAATGGACCGGGATCCAGGGGTCACCTGCCGGGTCCCAGACCCTGGTATCGATCCCGTTGACAATCCCCGCGAACTTGAATGCATGACGCTGCAGCCAATCCTGTAGCCCCATCCCCTGCTCGGTATGGATGACCTCCCAGGCATAGCGCGGCGAGACGGTATTGACCGCATCGGCGGCGGCGATTCCCCCCTGCATCAGATTGATCAGCTCGGACTCGGAGTGATCGACAAACCAATGGCCGAGGCGCTCGGGAAGCGAGCGCAGGCCGACCCAGTTCAAGAGATCCGCCGGAAACCGTCCCTGGTAGCCGATATTGTGCAGGGTATAACAGACGGGGATGGGCAAGATGCCCGCGGTGCTCGCGTTGGTCCCCAGGTGAGCGCCGACAGCCCGCCGGTCTTCCTTTAACAACACGGGCACGAGTCCGCTTTGCCAATCATGACAATGCAGGATATCTGGGCGTGCCCCCTCGTCCAGGGCGTGCACATAAGCGCTCACCGCGCAGGCGAAGAAGGCGAAACGCTCGGCATCGTCCGGTTCGCCATAGATCCGTCCGCGAGCAAACAAGGGGTAGGCTGGCTCTGGGGCAAGCAAACGGCATCTATAGCCATCCAGCGGCACATCGAGCACCTGCACAGCGATCGACCGCCCACCGCAATGGACCGCGAACGGGCGGTCTTGCGGCTGGGGCAAGGGATCGGTCAGATGCAGACAGTCATAGGCGGGCAAGATGACCTCGACGCGATGGCCCAGATAACCCAGGGCGCGCGCTAACCCAGCGACCGCATCGCCCAAGCCCCCTGCCTTGGCCAAGGGCGCGCATTCGCTGCTGACCATGAGGATATGCATCGCTTCTACCTGTTGCGCGCAATCCAGGCGAGCGCTTACTGCCAGCCGCCGGGTGGCGGATGACGCGCCAGGATCTGACCGATGAGCTCGGGGTCATCGAGCCGGATACTGAACTGGAAACGCCCACCGGGTCCAAGCCGGTAGCGATGGCCGAAGAGATTGATCTCGGTCTCGGGCGGCCCCCAGCCGCGGATACACAGCTCGGCCTCGATAACTGGGCCAGGGGTGGCAAGCCGAACCGACCCATAGCCGGTGATAGGCACCCTGCCCTGGCCGGGCGCCGCCGGTTGAACGCGCGGGCGATCCTGAGCGGGCACAGGCTGCGCCGCTTCCGCTTCCATAGGATCCCGGCCCGACATCGGCTCCGGCGCAGGGGGGATGACAGGGGAAGCCAGTGGTTCAAGCCTTGGGGGCGGCGGGCCTAACCCCTCCAGACCGATCGACTGGGCATGCAGAAGGCGGTTGGAGCGGACCAGCGCCAGCCAGCCGCCCTGGGGATTGATGAGTCCCAGTTCCGCCTGAAAGGGCCCGGGCGCATCACCGACGGCAAAGGCGAGCTCACCTGCGCCGCCGAATCGCATCAGGCTCAGGTCCCGTTCGGCACAGAGATCCGCAGGGCCATCGGCATGGAGATGCCATAGCCGCAAGACGGCTGTCAGCGGCCCATCGGCGGCGGGGAAATAGGGCCGATAGTGCATCAGCAGATCGCCAGACAGACGCCAATGGACCCGTAGTTCACCGCTTGCCCCTGGATACAGCCGCAGGGGGCGCGACTGCGGGGCAAGGGGGAAGGGCCGGGGACTCAATGAGATATTATAAGGAGCGGGGTCTGACATCGACGCCAAGCGTTTAGCTGGCCTTGTCCGAGGAACATCCGTCCAGTCTGGATGCGGCCTCGGCAAGCGCCTGTCCTGCCGCCCGGGTGCGCGCTTGGAGATAGGGGAGCCAGGCCTCGCCCCAATACAAAAAACAGCTCGTCTGCGCCTCGAGGATCTGCCGGCGGGCATAGGTCAGGGACTGTCCCGTCTCGTGATCGGTGACTGGACACAGACGCCGCAATGACCAGTAGCGCTCGCTGAGGTGATGGATCTCGGCGAGCACCTGCCGCTGATGGTCCGAGCCAACCCAATGTAAAAAGTTGTCGTACCCCGAGGCATGTGCACTCCAGGTGCCGGTTTGGACGTGGGCAGGTGCGATGGGTCGGCAGCAATCGAGATAATCGCTCAACAGGATGGGCTGGACGGGTATCTCGCCGCTGCGGCATTGCTCCAGATAGGGCGCCCAAAAATGGCCAAAAAACCCGGATGGTTCATGGGTTTGTCTGAACCAGGCGCCATTCTCTCCATCCGACCAGGTGACAAAGAGCCGGTCTTCGTCGGGGCGCGGCGAGACGGCGACGCGCCAGCTGAGCTCATCGCGCAGCCAATGCGGATTGCATCCATGCCCCTGGGCATTGGAGAGGTCGCGGTCGCGGGGGATGATCGTCAGGCACAGGCCCTCATGACAGGCGCGGTAGGGCCTGAGGGTATCGTTGAGCCCATCGGCGGGGCGCACGTGCACGCTATCGACAAGCGCATACTCGTAGCCAGCACGGGTGAGCAGCGGGATCATCTCCATCGAGAAGGCAAGCTCGGGTGGCCAGAAGCCGCGCGGTGCCCGTCCAAAGACCTGCTCGATGATGGTCCGCCCAAGCGTAATCTGTTCAGACCAGTCGGCATGCGGGATCAGGGGGATGATCGGATGGTAATAGCCGGTCCCCAAGATCTCGATGTTGGTTGCGGTGCGGTAGCGTTCGAGCATGGCCGGGATGTCAACGCAGCCGCGATAATGATCCACGATCCCAGGATCAAGGAGTTGTTCGAGCAAGACACCCGAAAAGCTCACATGCAACCGCGCCACATCGCGGTACTGCTCGGCATAACGCACCGCCCGCTCATAACAGCGCAGGATCTGTTCGGCCTCCCAAGGGTTGGCCTCGTGCAATAGGTGCAGATTGCCTGGTGGCTGGTGCATATGCAGGCCGATGGCATGGAAGATCCGTTCCGTCGTCATGGTGTCGGCTAACTGGGGTCGATCGCGGATAGGGACACAGTGGGTTGGCGGTGCCAGCCCTCGAGCACCAGGATGCTGCGGGCGCGTACCAATTGGCAATCATCCACGACCGGAGATTGATCCTCGGGGGGATAGATATCCGTGGGTGGGGCCCGCCCGGTATCGAGGGCAAGATACCAACGCGCCGGAGCGATCTCGGGGATCGCGAAACAGAGCGCGTGCTCGCTCATATTGAGCATGACATGTAAAAAGGGCTCGTCTGCTTCGACCGGTGCGAGGGTAAAGGCCAAAAACTGGGCACTGGGATCGGACCAGGGCGGGCTATGCAATTGCAGGCCATGCCAGACGATATCGGGGAGATGACCCTCGGTCTGCGGGCGTCCAGACAGAAAATGACGCCGACGCAGGCTGCGGTGGCGCTTGCGCAAGGCGATCAGCTCGCGGGTGAAACGCAGCATAGCGGCATTGCGTTCGACCAGTGACCAATCAAACCAGCCGATGTCATTGTCCTGACACCAGGCATTGTTATTGCCCCCTTGGGTACGTAGGACCTCGTCGCCCGCTAGGAGCAGCGGGACACCCTGGCTCAGGAACAACAGGGTCAGCAGGTTCTTGGCCTGACGGCGCCGCAAGGCGAGGATCTCGGGGTCTTGGGTCTCGCCCTCGACCCCACAGTTCCAACTGAGGTTGTCGTCCATGCCATCGCGATTGCCCTCGTGGTTGGCCAGGTTGTGCTTGCGGTTATAAGAGACTAGGTCCCAGAGGGTAAAGCCATCGTGACAGGTGACAAAATTGATGCTGTTGATTGGCTGACGAAGATTGGCCTCGTAGAGGTCGCTGCTACCCGCCAGCCGGGTTGCCACCTCTGGGACTAGGCCGCGTTCGCCGCGCACAAAACGCCGGATACTGTCGCGATAGCGCCCGTTCCATTCCATCCAGCGCTGGCCCGGGAAACTGCCGACCTGATACAGCCCTGCGGCATCCCAGGCCTCAGCGATGACCTTGGTCTCGGCAAGTATCTCTGAGAGCTCGATCGCCCAGATCAGCGGTGGATTGACCAAGGGATAGCCGTGGCTGTCGCGGGTCAGGGCACTGGCAAGATCGAAGCGGAACCCATCGACGTGCATCTCGCGCACCCAATAGGCGAGCGCATCCAAGAGGAGATGGGTCACCACGGGATGATTGGCGTTGAACGTATTGCCGCAGCCAGTGAAATCCAGATAAATCGCCTTGTCGCGCGCATCAAGGCAATAGAAGATCTCGTTGCCAAACCCCTTGAAACTGAGTATCGGCCCGCCGGCCCCACCCTCGCAGGTGTGATTAAAGACCACATCCAGGATGACCCCGATGCCGGCGCGATGTAGGGCCTTGACAAGATCCCGAAACTCACGTCGATGGGTTCCCTGTTCAGGGGTGACGCAATAACCGGGGTGAGGCGAAAAGAAACCCAGGGGGCTATAGCCCCAAAAATTATGCAGACCTGCATCCCAGAGCCCATCGGGTACATCCTGTTCGTCGAAGACCATCACCGGCATCAACTCGACATGGGTGATCCCAAGGCGCTGGAGATAGGGGATCTTGTCGATCAGGCCGAGAAAGGTTCCAGGGTGTCTGACCCCGGAGCTTGGGTGCCGGGTGAAACCGCCGACATGGAGTTCATAGATGATCATCTCCTCGCTGGGGATATCCAGCGGGCGATCCCCTTCCCAATCATATTCATCGGCGAGCACAAGGGCACGCGGCGCATCATGGGGTCTGATCCCCTCGCGCAGCCGCCGCCGGCGATCCCAAAGACCAAGGTTGACCGCGCGCGCCCAGGGATCGAGGAGCTCGGCGCGCGGATCGAAACGCCAGCCGTGCCCATGGGGGTCATCGGGCCCCTCCAGGCACCAGGTGTAATGGGTGCCAGGCGGCAGGTCCTCGACCAGAACATGCCAGAAGGAAAAGGTCCGGTTAATGCGCGGATCGAGGCGGATGACCTGAAAGGGCGCGGGACTCTGGACATCGGCGTAGAGCAACAGTGCAGCCCCAGTTGCATAGCGGCTATAGATCGAAAAATTGACGCCCCGGTCCTCGACCGTGGCACCCGGCGGATAGCGACGTCCGGGCAAGACAGGATAGGCCATACTTGGGATCTAGATACTTGGGATCTAGAAGGGCAGGCGCTCATGACCACCCTGCTGACCGACGCAAGGGCGCGGCGACCAGGGGCGGCGCCGGATGACATGGGAATACATCATAGCATGCCCATCGGCAAACTCCCCTTCTCCGGCAGGCCAAGGGCGACAAGGGTGCGGGGCCGTTCACTCCCGATCTAGGACGCCATCCATCCACCGCCAGGCGACGAACCAGCCTATACCGGCGATGCACGCGGCAAATCCAAAGGCGCTGGCCGGACCCAAGGCAGACCACAGCCAGCCACCTGCCAGGCTCCCTGCTGCGCCACCGGCGCCAAAGCTCAGACTGTTATACAGCGCCTGACCGCGCCCTTGCGTCCGGTCGGGAAAGAGACGGTTGACCAGATGGATGGCTGACACATGAAAGGTGCCGAAGGTCGCGGCGTGGAGCCATTGAGCCAGAAATAGCACCCAGAGAGAGCGACTGCCGAGACCGATAGCCAACCAGCGGATCGCAGCGATGGCTAGGCTCCACAATAGGACCATACGTGCCCCCCATCGCGCCAACAGACTGGGCATAACCAGAAAGATCAAGACCTCGGCAATCACCCCCAACGCCCAGAGCCAACCAATGGCCACGCTCGCATAGCCCTCTGTTTCCAGATACAGCGAATAAAAGGCGTAATAGATGCCGTGGCTCAGCTGCATGAGGAAGCAGGCGCTCAAAAAGGCCATCACCCCTGGTCGGCGCAGGGCTTTGGACAATGACGCTCCCGTCTCTTGTCCAGGTGCAGGCGGGCTGTCCGGTACCATCAAGGTACTGACACAGATCCCAACCATCAGCACCAGGCCCCACAGCGGTACCTGCGAGAGTGGCCCCTGCTCCAAGGCCAGACCCAAACCGGTCACCGCCAGGATGAACCCGACCGATCCCCAGAGCCGTACCAAGGCATAATGGGCTGGGCGCTTACCGAGATGGTTGAAGGTGATGGCCTCCATCTGCGGCAGGGTGGCATTCCAAAAGAAGCCAAAGATCAACAGCCCCCAGGCCATACCCCAAAAGCCATCCAGCCAATAGAGCGTGGCGAAACCAGCGACGGATAATAGGGCGCCAAGACGCACGACCAACAGCCGCTGCCCTGTCTGATCGGCAATCTGACCCCAGAGCAATGGGGACAGGATCTTGCTCCCGGTGAGGATCGCCATGAGCACGCCGATTGCCTGTGCCTCAAGTCCGAGCGAGTGCAAATAAGGGCCCCAATAAGGCAGGAGTGCACCCAGCGAGGCGAAATAGAAGAAGTAATAACCGGACAGGCGCCAATAGGGCATGATGGGTCTCTGCAGAGAAAAAGGGGATCTCAGGAGGAACACACGATAGCTCAAAAGTCTCTTTCAGCTTGCGGCACCTAGGGAGACAGGGCCTAGCGTCCAGCGGACACTCTACGCCCATTGCGTCATGCCTAGCCGCTCGGGTCGCTCCGGTGCAAACCGGCATCCATATATGGACCGGCAAGAGCTTGAACCAAAGGCAGCGGGTTAGAGGTTGATGGCGCATTGGTCAAATGGATCAAGACCCACCGCCTTTATACCCCCGCTAGAACATCTGAGAGGCCCGGTGTTGGGCCTGGCATCCGGGGCAGGGCGAATCGCTGTGCCCCTGTATCACGCTCTGGTTGCGCCTAACCCTGCGGCTCTGGGCGCGCATTTCGTCCGTCTCTGCACCGCCGTTCCCCATGATTGGTATCGCAACAATCCCATCGCCAGTGTCTTTTACAGCCACCTGGCCGCCTTGAGAGTCGGCATCCTCGCTGAGAACTCACCCATCAGAGGCAATGCAACCTGACGGCCAGACAGGAAAGATCGCCTGGATCTTTAGAATTCAAGGTGATCGAGGGTAAGGCCCTGGTGCAACTCAAAGGCAGAGACGATGCCGCCAAGCATCGGGCGCCTGGGGTATAGGTGATCAGGGCCGGGATCGAATTTTCACGCACCCAGGGCCAGATCCTGGGCTGGGTGGCTGAGCAGTAGACCGCATCGTCGCCTACTGCCACACCGCGCGCAGCCGGCTCGATTTCGGCTATCATGGGCACGTGAACCTACGAGACCTGAAATATATCCTGGCGGTGGCCGAGACGCGCCATTTCGGGCGCGCCGCTGAGCGCTGTTTCGTCAGTCAGCCGACCTTGAGCGGTCAGATCAAAAAGCTCGAGGACGAGCTTGGGGTAGTGATTTTCGAGCGCACCAATCGCTCGGTGGAGATCACCCCCGTCGGCGCTGCGATCCTCGCCCATGCACGACTTGCCCTCGAACAGGCCGAGGCCATCGAGCAGGTCGCGCGCGCCCATCAGGACCCCTTTACCGGCCCTCTTAGGATCGGGGCGATTCCGACCCTAAGCCCCTATCTGATGCCGCTGATCCTAGTGCCGCTCAAGCAGACCTATCCCAAGCTCAAGCTGGTGCTATCTGAGGAGATCACAGAGCTATTGCTCGGACGCCTGACGCGCCACGAGATCGATGCTGCCTTGCTGGCCACGTCGGTCGATGACCATGACCTTGAATGCTGGCCTCTGTTCGATGAGCCTTTTTGGTTGGCCCATCCAGTCAATCACCGCCTGGCCCAACGCCCCGAGATCAGAGCCCGCGATCTGGAGGAGATCGACCTTTTGCTCTTGGCCGACGGCCATTGCCTGGCCCAGCAGGTGATGGAGCTCTGTCACCTCAACGAGCGTCCCCAGCGCGGCGAGATGGCGGATCTACGCGCCTCAAGCCTGGAGACCTTACTGCAATTGGTGCGCGCTGGTTTTGGCTGCACCCTGCTCCCGGCGCTGGCGGTACGCGAGGGGAGAAATGATGAGGGGCTCGTCACCCGTCCTCTGACCCATCTACCCACTGCCTATCGGCGGGTCTCCTTGGTCTTGCGCAAGAGCTTTCCCCGCCGTCAGACGCTTGTCGCCCTCGCCGAGCTGATCCGCTATCACCTACCGCCGAGCGTCAGGCCGCTGCCCCCCACCGAGGAATCGACTCAGGCCATCTAGAGACTGTTTCGAACGATCCCCCCACTGGGATGCCTTGCCTTGGCAAAGGTCGGCGAACCCCTCAATTGAGCCTCAAGACCGCACATGCATTGGCCGTGGTCTGGGCAGCGGCGGTATCCGGCGCGAGCTCGCGCAGTTCGGCGAGCGCCGCCAGGACCTCAGGCAGATATTCCGGGCTGTTGCGCTCGCCACGATGCGAGGCGACGGTGAGGTCCGGGGCGTCGGTCTCGAGCACGATCGCCGCAAGCGGCAATTCCAGCGCCAGACGCCTGAGCCGACTCGAGCGCGCAAAGGTCAGCATCCCGCCGAAGCCGAGCCTAAACCCGAGATCGAGATACCGCCTGCCTTGTTCGAGGCTGCCGTTGAAGGCATGCACGATCCCCCCTGCCGGCACGGGCTCATAGCGCAGACTGGTAAGGACCTCTTCATGCGCCTTGCGTACATGAAGGATGACCGGAAGCCCCGCAGCGCGCGCGATCGCCAATTGGCGCTTGAAGAACCAGATCTGCCGGTCGAGATCCAGCCCATCGACGTAGCGGTCCAGACCGATCTCTCCGATCGCGACCAGGCGATGTGCCGCAAGCAATGACTCCAGATATCCGAGATCCGCCGCCCGATGTCCGTCCAGATAGAACGGATGCAGCCCAAGCGCCGGGTAGAGACGCGGCCCCTCGGTAGGGGCTGCGGCACAACAGGCAAGCAATGCCTCCCAGCTTGCTGCCGCAATTCCCGGGATCACCAGGGCGCCGACGCTCGCCGCCCGGGTGCGCGCAAGGACCTCGGCGCGATCAGGGTCAAACTCGGAGACATCGAGATGACAATGGGTGTCGATGAGTTCCACGCAGGTCTCACCACATCAGATCGTCCGGGACCAGATAGGCGGCATAGGGATCATCGGGGTCGGGCGCCGCTGAGCCTTGGTCGCGATTGAAAACCAAAATCAAACCCGGGTCGCGCGCCAGAAGGCGCTCGGCGATCTCTACCGGTACCAGCTCATAGAAGGTATCCTGACGCACGATCGCCAATTGGCCGGCAACCAATTTGGCCTGCTGTTCCTTGTTGACATAGAGGCGTTTAAGCAGATCGCCATCACGGAAGTGATAGGCGATATCGGCATTGGCCCGCACGATGCGGTGCGTATGGATGAGCTGACGGATCTCGTGCTCTGCGGCACGGCGGGCCGCGGCCTCTTGCCGCTGGCGATTGAGCTCGCGGTCGCGTGCCACCTTTTCGGCATAGACCCGTTGTGCCGCTGCGCGCGCATCGCGCCCATCGTCCGCGGACCCCGGTTTGCCCTGTTTGCGTTCTTTGCGTTTGACCGCGCGCGTCTCTTTCAAACGCTGTTCGCTGACCAGACCCGCCTTAAGGAGCTGTTCTTGTAATGAATTAGCCATGACATGTCCCCGGGAAGATCATACAGGCATCTTAATTCGATCGATCAGACAGCAGGCACTCGCCCCCAAGGTTTCATCGGCGGTGAGACGGCGGTTACAATCCAGCCCTAGAGCCTTTGTCGATAGGCCCGCTTCCGATCCTCTATCCAAGTTGGAGTATATCCATGTCTCGTGTCTTTCCGTCCCTTGCACTCACCCTCGTCATCTTGGGATGCAGCATCCAGGTGCTGGCTGCCGATGCCATCGGGATCGTCGATATGCAGAAGGTCTTGGAGGAAAGCAAGCTGGGACAGCGGCTGCAAAAACAATTGCGCGATGAGTTTGAGCCACGCACCAAGGATTTCGCCGCCGAGGAACGCGAGATCGCCCAGATGCAGCAGGCACTGAACAAAGACAGGCCATTGATGAGCAAGGAACAGATCGCCAAGCGCGAACAGGAGATCAAGGACCGCATCGAGGCCTATCAAAAAAAGATCATGCCCATCCAGCAAGAGCTGATGAAGGCCCAACAAGAAAAGGGACGCGAGATCCTGGAACCGGCACGCGATGTACTCAAAACCGTCGCTAAAAACAAAAAGCTAGGGATGGTACTTGAGCGCAGCACTGCGGGTTTGCTCTATGTCGATGACACCGTCGATATCACCGCTGAGGTCATCAAACAGCTCGATGCCAAGACCAAGTGACGCCTACCCACTATGGCAGGGAAGGCAGCAAAGTATTTCAGCCCTGCGACACTTGGATATACTTTCGATGTCTAGCCATGCGATCGCAGCCGCCCGCATGCGGAGCAGGTTAGATCTGTTCCACGTTAATGCCGATGGAGTCAAGATCCATGCTTGGCGAATCACATGATCTGCTGCATGAGTTTCCTGATCTTCAGGACCGGATCAGCGCCCTGCGCACGAGCAATCCGGAGTTTGCTCAGCTTATGGATGAATATGACAGCATTGATGCCCGGGTGCGCACCATCGAGGAGCTCGGGACGCCTGTCGCTGATGAGACCATCGAGGAGATGAAAAAACAACGGCTCCATCTGAAGGATCGGCTCTACGCCATGCTCCGCGCTTGAACCCAGCTCTCCATCTCGCTTGATTTTACTTCAGCAGACGAATGACCTTGGAAGTCGAGATCCTGCCCGTCACCACTTTCGAGCAAAACTGCACGCTCTTGTGGTGCGTGCAGACACGCCGCGCCGCCATCATCGATCCAGGCGGTGAAGCCGAGCGGATCGCGGCGCTCATCGAACATTTGGGACTTGAACCCGAGCGGATCTTGTTAACCCACGGTCATCTCGATCATGTCGGGGCAAGCGCTGAGTTGGCTCAGCGTTACGCGATCCCCATCCAGGGACCACATGCCGAGGATGGCTTTCTTTTACAGGCGCTGCCCGAGCAGGCGCGCTTGTTTGGCTTTCCGCCGCAGGTGGCCTTAACCCCCGATCGCTGGCTGCAATCTGGGGAGCGGATCGCGGTGGGGGCGGAACAGATTGAGGTCATTCATTGCCCTGGCCACACACCGGGTCACCTGGTTTTCTATCACCTCCCTTCCAGGCTGGCCATGGTTGGCGATGTCATATTTCGCGGTTCGATCGGTCGGACTGATCTTGCAGGCGGCGACCACCGTCGGCTCATCGATTCGATCCGCAATCGTCTCTTTCCATTGGGTGACGATGTACGTTTCATCCCCGGTCATGGCCCAGTCTCGACGCTCGGCGAGGAGCGGCGTTTTAACCCCTTTGTCCGTGATTAAACGATCCCCAGCCAGGTGTCGGGGGCGGGTACCCGGATGGACCGGTCGGCTTAGGTATCTCTTGGAGAGACCAGATGTTATTCCAGCGATTGCTCAAAGGGCGCAAATCGCCCGCCGAGGTGACAGGCTCACAGGTTGCTGCCCCTTCCTCGCCCACAAAACCAGCGCCATCTCCAGGGCATCTGATCGAACAGGCGCTGCATGACCACGACCCGGCGCGCCGACTTGCGGCCATCGCCCAGCTCAACGAGCTGGAAATACTTGTCAGGCTGGGGGGTAAGGACAGCCCGCCCGAGGTGCGCACTGCAGCCGTGGCGCGTCTGCTCGACTGCCTCTGCCAACCTCATTCTGACCTGCCGGGGAATTGGCACGAGTTATTGGGCCAGATCCAGGAGGGGTCTCAGCTTGCCCGCCTGGCCCATTCGGCTCATGACCCCAGGGTGCGGCGCGCGGCGATCGAATGCATCACAGATCCAGAGACCCTGGCCACCTGCGCCATCCAAGATGCCTCCCCAGCCAACCGTTGGGCAGCGCTTGAACGCATCGAGGACCAGTCTGTGCTGGAGAAAGTGGTGCGTGGCATCGGCAAAAGGGACAAGCGCGTCTATCGCCTGGCGCGCGAGAAGCTGCGCCTGATCGCCGAGCGTGCCGAGCGCCCGCGCCTCGTGCGCCAACGCTGTGAGGAGCTGTGTGCCCAGGCCGAACGCCTTGGCCGACTCGGTCAATGGAACCAGGACCGTGCCCTGCTCGACTATCTCGACCGGCAATGGGCCATGATCCAAGATGAGGCCGAGCCCGAATGGCGAGAGCGCTTTGACCATGAACGGGCGCGTTTTCTCGAGGCCTATGCCGCCCATCTCAATGCTCAGAGCACAGCGGCAGTGCTTGCGCCTATTGCCGACAAGACCGAGACAACGCCTGCAGCTAATTCGGACCAGTCCACCACCGCGACACATCCCGCTGCCAACGAGGGGCATGGTGATCCAGAATCTGCTACCCAGTCACAAACAGCAACCGAGGGCCCTCAACTGCCAGCCAAGCAGGGGGACCAACCCATCCCTGGTATCGAGACGCTCATCCGGCTGACGGCCCAGGCCGAACGGCTTTTATATGCCTCCAAGCCGCTCGATCACAAACAGGTCCAGCGTCTGCTTGAGCGCGGGCGCGCCCGTATCGGGCAATGGCCAGACACTGAGCAGGCACATACCTTTCAGCGTTACGCGGAGCGTCTAGAGGGGCGTTTACGTACCCAGCGCAGGCATGCCGAGCAGCGGCTGCGTCAGTTCTCGGATCGGCTCGCCGAGCTGGAGGATCACCTGCAAGACGGTGAGCTCAAAAAGGCCGACCCGCTTTTCCAGAGCCTCACTGCGGCCCTGGAGCTGATACGCATAAGCGGTATTGACGCTGCATCCATCGCCGAATTTGAACAGCGTCTGCGCCTCTTGGCCCCCCGTTTGCGGGAGCTGCAAAACTGGCGGCGCTGGGGGGGGGATCAACACCGCGAAAACCTGTGCACCGAGATGGAGGCGCTCATCGACCAGGAGATCCCGCTAGAGGTACTCACCGAGCGGTTGCATCGATTACAGATGGATTGGAAGCGGATCGACCGCACAGGTGCCCCAGTCAACCAAGCGCTGTGGGAGCGCTTTCATGCGGCCTCGGAGCGCGTCTATGCCCGCTGCCGCCCCTTTATGGAGGCCCAGGCCGAGGAACGCGAGGCCAATCGCCTTGCCCGCGAGCAGATCTGTGAGCGGATCGAAGACTTTTTGGCCAAGGTCGATTGGGAGCGGGTCGATTGGAAAAAGACGCTGCAAGCCGAACGCGAACTCCGTCAGGCATGGGCAGCCATCGGCCCTACCGAAGGGCGCATACGTCGGGCGCTGGAGCGCCGTTTCTATCAATCGCTGCGCCTTCTCGATCGTCATCTCGATGCCGAGCGCGAACGCAACCAGGTGGAGAAGCGTGAACTCATCGCCCGCGTCCAGGCGCTCATCGAACATCCGGATCTCGAAGAGGCCATCGCCCAAACCAAGGCCCTGCAACGCCAATGGCAGACCACGGTCCCAGGCCGGCAGCGGGATGAAAACCGTTTATGGCATGCGTTTCGGTCTGCTTGTGATGCCGTCTTTGCCCGGCGCACGGCACAGCAGCAGGTCCAGGCACAGGAACAGGCCAGGCAGCTCGCGCTCCTGGACTCGATCTGCGCCGAGGCCGAACAGATCGCGGCGACAGAACAGGATTGCAAAAGATTGGCCGCGGCCCAGCGCGAGCTCAATACCCGCTGGTACGAGGCCACCGAATCTCTGACCCTAGCGCGCCCAGCATCAGCTGCGATCCATCGGCGCTGGAACGCCTGCCGCCAAGCGCTCGAGCGGCAACGCCAAACCTTGGAACAGCGCCAACGTCAAACAGAGCTAGAACAGTTTGCCAAGCGAGCTGCCCTCTGCGAGCGGATCGAACAGGCGGCGCTAAAGGGAGAAGAGACCGCACTCGATACGCAGAATTTGCGTCAGGAATGGGCAGAATTGCCAACACTTCAGGAGGCACGTTTGGCAAACGCCCTGGCTGCACGTTTTGAGCGGGCCCTAGCGGCGCTTGCAGATGAGACGGCACGCAGCGAGCTCTGTCGGGCGGCAGCGGGAAATGCGCCAAGGCGCGCCGAACTCTGTCTCCAGCTTGAGATTGCAGCGGGAGTCGAAACACCGCCCGAATTGGCTGACCAACGGTTGAGATTGCAGGTCGCGCGTCTTGCCGAGCGTCTGGGTGAGCGTGAGTCAGGGTTGCAGCCGCGCGGTCTGGATCTGCTCGTCGACTGGTATCTGCTTGGGCCTGCGCCGCAAGACCAGGGACTTGAGCAACGCTTTGAGCGGGCTAAGGCGGCGCTGCTTGCCGAGCACCCCACGGTAACGGACCGGAGCGGTTAGGGGATGTCGGCTGGATCAGCCGGCAGCTCTGTTCAACCCATCCTGATCGACTAAGGCTCGCGCTGCCGCAAGGATTCCTGCTTGCATCGGCCGATCAGTTCATCAAGT
Source organism: Caldichromatium japonicum (assembly GCF_011290485.1). Taxonomy (GTDB): domain Bacteria; phylum Pseudomonadota; class Gammaproteobacteria; order Chromatiales; family Chromatiaceae; genus Thermochromatium; species Thermochromatium japonicum. The sequence continues at coordinate 1,924,090 of NZ_CP048029.1, forward strand.
GCGCTCGCGTTGGACTTGAATGACCAGATGGCATCAGGACATCTTAAACAAACAATCAATTGGATCGCTAACCTCCTTCCAGATCCTCATTGCCCCCTCGTAGTGGCCGAACCCGCCAGAGGGATATTACAGGGGATCTCCCTAGCAAACGCATACTCCCCCGCAGAGGGGGTCTTACTGCCCCTATTTGCCGGCATAAGGGTTGCAGGAGGGTGGTTAGATCCTTTGTCCATAGCGCCCGGTTACATAATCATCGACCATCCGTTTGAACTGCTCACCGATGTCGTCGCCTTTGAGGGTTGCGACCTTTTCTCCCTCGATATAGACCGGTGCGGCGGGGCGCTCGCCGCTCCCCGGTAGGCTGATACCGATGTCGGCGTGCTTGCTCTCACCTGGGCCGTTCACCACGCAGCCCATCACCGCCACCCGCAGGTTCTCGACCCCCGGATAGCGGCTGCGCCACTCAGGCATCCGCTCGCGCAGATAGCCCTGGATCTCCTGGGCGAGACGTTGGAAGGTATCGCTGGTCGTGCGGCCACAGCCCGGGCAGGCCGTCACCATAGGGGCGAATGATTTCAGGCCCATGCATTGCAGGATCTCTTGGGCGACGATCACCTCGCGGGTGCGCGGCTCGCCGGGCTCTGGGGTCAAGGAGACGCGGATGGTGTCACCGATACCCTCTTGCAGCAATATCGCAAGCGCTGCAGTCGAGGCGACGATGCCCTTGGACCCCATCCCCGCCTCGGTAAGCCCGAGATGCAGGGCATGCTCGCTGCGCTCAGCAAGCAACCGATAGACCCGAATCAGATCCTGTACCCCGCTCATCTTGCATGATAAAACAATCCGGTCCTTGGGCAGGCCCAGGGCAACCGCACGCTCGGCGCTCGTGATGGCCGACTCGACCATCGCCTCGATCATGATCTCCTCGCCGGGCTTGGGCCGGGATGAGCGGGCATTGGCGTCCATCATCCGCGCAACCAGATCCTGATCCAGGCTGCCCCAGTTGACCCCGATGCGCACAGGCCGGTCATACCGACAGGCGAGTTCGATCATGGTCGCAAACTGGCTGTCCTTCTTTTCACCCTTGCCGACATTGCCGGGATTGATGCGATATTTGGCCAATGCTTGGGCGCACTCTGGATAGTCGGAGAGCAGACGGTGACCGTTGAAATGAAAGTCGCCGACCAGAGGGATGTCGCAGCCCTGGGCATCGAGCGCCTCGCGGATTGCCGGGACAGCGCGGGCCGCGGCCTCATGATTGACGGTCAGGCGCACAAGCTCTGAACCGGCGCGTGCAAGCTCGATGATCTGGCTAACAGTCGCCTGGACATCGGCGGTATCGGTGTTGGTCATGGACTGCACCACGATCGGCGCGCCATTGCCAATGGTGACATGACCGACCTGTACAGGTATGGTCTGGCGTCTCGAAAGGGACTGGGTATAGGTCATAGATCTCGTCTCGCTCGGTAGGGGCGATATCTCGGACCCACCGCATTTTACGGCAAAGGCGACCTTAAGCCCCTGACGAGTTCGAGATAATCGGGTTCATCGGGCGCGATAAAACCATGCCGGATCAAGAAGTCGATGATCGTCAGGTTGCAATTGAGCTTGAAGGCATCTGTATCCCGTACCAGTTCCGCGACCTCGGCGAGCGTCAGGCGCTGGAAGGATTCTACCTCGCCGTCTTGACAGCTTGGGACAAACCCCTGGGGGAGCTCTAGGTCATAACAATACATCACATCTGGCTTGAACCCTGTCTCTGAATCGCGGCAATAGGTAATCGCGCCCACAGGGATCGCGCGGTCGGCCAGCTCACGGGGAATACCCGCCTCTTCGGCACATTCCTTGCGCAGATTCTCCTTGAGACCGAGACCATAGGGCAGCCCACCTGCGACCAGGTTATCGAGATGGAGCGGATAATGACGCCGGTCGGCAGAACGCCGCCCGACCCAAAGCTCGATCCCCTGCGCTGTACGCACATAGCCATTGAGGTGCTGGCCGAAGGCGCGAGCCCCAAAGAACGGGGCACAGGCGCGATCGATGGTACAACAAGCCTGCTCGCGAGTAGTAGCGGTGAAGGGATAGCGCTCGCCGGTCAAGGGGCCGGTAATGCCTGCCTCGGCAAGCCAGGCGCAGACCTCATCGAGCACCTGGCTGCGAGCCGAAAAGTCGAGGGAAGAATCGGACCAGACGATCCGATCGCCGATGATCGCAAAGGCATTTGGCCAGCGCCTGAGATGCTCGGCAGCAGAACGGCGTACCCAGCCTAACTGCTGACCTTCAAGAACAAAGGGAATGAAGTCGGCTGGTCTCCAGGCATTACAGGCGCGAATCTTGTCGATAAAGCTCACAGAGACTCCCCTGCCTTTACTTGATCCCAGTATACCTCCATGAGGGCGCGGGTTTCAGGTCCTGGTTGAAGACCCTGGGCACGCAATTTGCGCTCCACCTCAGCAAAACGCCGATTCGCCGCCTCTAAAGCCAGTTCGGGATCAACGTCCAGATGCTGCGCGAGATTGACGCATGAGAATAAAAGGTCACCCAATTCATGCAGGCGCGCCTGTTGGCTTGCATCCTCGGATAAGACAGCGCGACATTCGCTGATCTCTTCCTCAATCTTTGCCAAGACAGCCCCGACATCCTCCCAATCAAATCTTCGCTGGGCAGCATATCGTTGAATCTGCTCAGCGGATGCCAAGGCAGAGCTCAAATTAGTGGATTTTGCGCCTGCCTCAAGATATAGACTGGCCATGGTCGTACCGCCTAATACGACGGCTCGATCGGTAGGGGTTCACGAGTCAAGGGGCCGCCTGACTCCTGGGCATCCTTAAGTGTCTTCACAATCTGCGAAGAGATCTCTTCGATCGATAGCGATGTCGTATTGATCACAGGCGCCTGGAGACGTTTATAGATCTGGTGCGCACGGGCAATATCCTCCTGACAACGCTTCAGCGAGGCATAAGAACTGCCTCGACGTCGCTCCTCACGGATCAATTGCAGACGCTGCGGATCAATAGTCAGAGCAAACAGTTTGTGCCGACAATCGTATAGAAGTTGAGGTACATCACCGCGTTCGAAGTCTTCTTCAGTTAACGGATAATTGGCGGCGCGCAGACCATAATGCATGGCGAGATATAGACAGGTCGGCGTCTTGCCCGAACGCGACACACCGATGAGTACGACATCGGCCCGATGAAAATTATCTGGCCGCACCCCATCGTCATTGGCCATCGCAAAATTGATCGCCTCGATACGCTTGGTGTAATAACTCGGTTTGGTAATCGCATGACTGCGCCCTGATTTGCGGCTGGGCGGAACACCAAGTTCTTGGGCAAGGGGGTCGATAAAGACTTCAAACAGCTCGATATAAAAACAGTTGCCGGATTTGATGATCGACCGGATCTGCTCATCGAGCATGGTCGCAAAAACGATGGGACGCACACCATCGCGCTCGGCTGCCTCCTGCATCCGTTGGGTCAAAGCCTGAGCGCGGAGTTCAGTATTGATATAGGGCATATAAACCCGCTCAAACTCAACAGTATCAAACTGTGATAGCAGGCTTTGCCCAAGGGTTTCGGCAGTGATGCCTGTGCTTTCGGAAACAAAGAAAGCAGTACGACGCATCGAAAAAATAAAAACCAACCGCTTAAAGGGTTGGTTAGTGAGAATAAGGTCCCTGGCGGTGACCGAGGTTGGCCTGGCTTTGGGGCCAGACTAGGATAGGCGAGGGCGTGTTTCACGTCTGAGTTCGGTATGGGATCAGGTGGGGCCACGTCTCTATAGCCGCCAGGGGGTAACTGGTGGGGTGGTATGTGGGGTGTGTGGGTAGCTGTGCTTGGGTGTTATATGGTCAAGCCGCACGGTTGATTAGGACGGGTTAGCTGCATGCGTTGCCGCACTTCTACATCCCGCCTATTGACGTCGTGGTCTACGACGGACCTTGAGGGGCTTAATGAGCCCGGGAGACCTAATCTTGGGGGGGGCTTCCCGCTTAGATGCTGTCAGCGGTTATCCCGTCCGCACATAGCTACCCGGCGATGCCACTGGCGTGACAACCGGAACACCAGGGGTGCGTCCACGCCGGTCCTCTCGTACTAGGCGCAGCGTCCCGCAAGTCTCCAACGCCCACGGCAGATAGGGACCGAACTGTCTCACGACGTTCTAAACCCAGCTCGCGTACCACTTTAAATGGCGAACAGCCATACCCTTGGGACCGACTACAGCCCCAGGATGTGATGAGCCGACATCGAGGTGCCAAACACCGCCGTCGATATGAACTCTTGGGCGGTATCAGCCTGTTATCCCCGGAGTACCTTTTATCCGTTGCGCGATGGCCCGTCCATTAGGAACCACCGGATCACTAAGACCTGCTTTCGCACCTGCTCGACTTGTCTGTCTCGCAGTTAAGCACCCTTGTGCCTTTGCACTCTAACGGTGGATGTCCGACCCACCTGAGGGTACCTTCGTGCTCCTCCGTTACCTTTTGGGAGGAGACCGCCCCAGTCAAACTACCCACCATGCACGGTCCCTGCCCCGGATCACGGGGCGAGGTTAGAACGGCGAACCAGCCAGGGTGGTATTTCAAGGTCGGCTCCACGGCAACTGGCGTCGCCGCTTCATCGCCTCCCACCTATCCTACACAAGCTGCTTCAACGTTCAGTGCAAAGCTATAGTCAAGGTTCACGGGGTCTTTCCGTCTAGCCGCGGGTACACTGCATCTTCACAGCGAGTTCAATTTCACTGAGTCTCGGGTGGAGACAGTGCCGCCATCGTTACGCCATTCGTGCAGGTCGGAACTTACCCGACAAGGAATTTCGCTACCTTAGGACCGTTATAGTTACGGCCGCCGTTTACCGGGGCTTCGCTCAAGAGCTTCGCCTTGCGGCTGACCCCATCACTTAACCTTCCGGCACCGGGCAGGCGTCACACCCTATACGTCCGCTTACGCGTTGGCAGAGTGCTGTGTTTTTAATAAACAGTCGCAGCGGCCTGGTCACTGCGGCCCCCCTCAGCTCCACCCGCAGGGGGCTTTACCTACTAGGGGCGCACCTTCTCCCGAAGTTACGGTGCCATTTTGCCTAGTTCCTTCACCCGAGTTCTCTCATGCGCCTTGGGATACTCTCCCCACCCACCTGTGTCGGTTTCGGGTACGGGCACTGCCCACCTGAAGCTTAGAGGCTTTTCTCGGAAGCAGGGCATCACGCACTTCGCCATTTGGCTCGGCATCACGTCTCAGTATTAATCCCCCGGATTTGCCTAAGGGATCTACCTAAGCGCTTAAACCAGGACAACCAACACCTGGCTGCGTTAGCCGTCTTCGTCCCCCCATCGCAGTGAACAGCGGTGCCGGAATCTTAACCGGCTTCCCATCGACTACGCCTCTCGGCCTCGCCTTAGGGTCCGACTCACCCTGCGCCGATGACCGTTGCGCAGGAACCCTTGGGTTTGCGGCGTCGGGGTCTTTCACCCCGATAGTCGTTACTCATGTCAGCATTCGCACTTCCGATACCTCCAGCAGACCTTACGATCCACCTTCACCGGCTTACGGAACGCTCCCCTACCCTGCTCTACAGCAGCCGCAGCTTCGGTAGAGATCTTCATAGCCCCGTTACATCTTCCGCGCCGACCGACTCGACCAGTGAGCTATTACGCTTTCTTTAAAGGGTGGCTGCTTCTAAGCCAACCTCCTGGCTGTCTGGGCCTTCCGACATCGTTTCCCACTGAGACCTCATTTGGGGACCTTAGCTGGCGGTCTGGGTTGTTGCCCTCTCGACGACGGATGTTAGCACCCGCCGTCTGTCTCCCGTGTTGCACTTCTGCGTATTCGGAGTTTGCCTCGGGTTGGTAAGCCGGGATGGCCCCCGAGCCGAAACAGTGCTCTACCCCACAGAGTGATCACACGAGGCGCTAC